>NZ_JBITET010000001.1:0-881378 GCF_044455385.1 Micromonospora sp. NPDC051227 | reverse complement strand
CAGATTGAAGTGCTGCATCACGCCGGGCAGGTCACAGAAACGAACGTCGACGAACTTCACGTCCTCGTTCTTGAGGTATCGCAGCAGTTCCTCGGAATTGGCGAACATCAGTCCCCCGGAAGGCGTGATCTGATCATGGCCCGGTGCGGTGGGAGTGCCCGACCTGGTCGGCACACCCCGCCTCGACCGTAAACGGCGGCGGCCGCGCGCGCCGTCGTTTGTTCGGCTTGCCCGTTGGCGTCCCGTGAACGGGATTCGGCGGCCTGTGTTCAGGGTGCCGCCCGGCCGGATCTTAAGATCACTGGTCTCCGTGGTTGCCCTCCCAGTGGCCACCCCCTGGGGGCGTGTCGGTCTGGATGGCGAACCGGTTGCCGTCGAGGTCGTTCTCCACGACGCGGCAGTTGACGCAGTCACCCCGATCGGTGATCAGGATTCCGTGGGTCTGGGTGTGGGACTTGGTGTCGCGGATCAGATTGCCCCGGATGGTGACCGAGTCGGCGGCGGCATTGATCATGATGCCGGTCCGGCTGTTGGGAGCGGCCGGCAGTTCGTACGGTGTGCCGGGCGGCGGCGTGTCGGCACTCCAACTGTTGGCGCTGCCGGGGCGGATCGGGGTGGGGCCCCGGCCACGGGGTACGGACGTACTCCCGGGCTGGCCGGGGTCACCTGGCTCGGCACCGAAATCTCTCCCCTCGTGACCGCCGGTGGTCGACTGGTCCTCGGCCTCGATCCGGCCCGGGGCGCCCGAGCTGGCCTGCTTCAACGGTACGGCGATCCACGCCCACCGACGGGTCGATCACCGTGAACGCCCAGTCCCGTCCTCCGGACGGAGACCGGCGCGCGGGGTTACTCGAGAGCGTCCTTGACCTTCTTCACGACGTTGGTGAGCCCCTGCTGGTGGGCGCCAACGGCGTCGCCCGGTTTGCCCGGCCCCTGCGAGCCGTCGTAGGTGACGAACAGCTTCGGGTCCGGCGGTGGGGGGAGCGGGGTGTCGTCGGTCAACGCGACCGCTTCGGGCCGGCAGTCCAGGTCCGGTCCGCCGATGAGGCTGGGGCCCTGCGCCCACCGGCCTTCGCAGGCGCGGCTGTCGGTGCCGAAGCTCCAGAAGGTGTGGTTGTGATCGGCGTTCTCCTGGTCGCCGTTGGAATTCTCGATGCCGTGCTCGACGTAGCCGTCGGCGATGAGCTGCTCGATGCCGAGCAGCCACTGCTGCTGGTGGTAGGTGTCGCGGGCGAGGTTGAAGCGCAGCATCTCCTTCACACCCGGGTCGTCCGTCATGCCCATCACCCGGCTGGTCTGCAGCCGGCTCTGCGCCTCGGCGGCGACGTTGGAGCGGAAGTCGGCGAGCAGGTTGCCACTGGCGACGATGTAGCCGGCGTTCCACGGCACGCCCTGGCTGTCGCGCGGCAGCGGACCGCCCCCACCGACAATCGCGTGCTGCGGGTTCATGCCGCCGATGACGGCCGCGAGCACCGGATTGGCGGCCACGGCCTTCTCGGTGGTCTCGGCGGGGGCGCCTTCGAGCAGCCGGGCCAGCATCGTGGTGAGCATCTCGACGTGACCGATCTCCTCGGTCCCGATGTCCATGATCATGTCTTTGTACTTGCCGGGCACCCGGCAGGTCCAGCCCTGCCACAGGTACTGCATCATCACGGTCATCTCGCCGAACTGTCCGCCGAGAATCTCCTGAAGTTTCATGGCGAACAAGGCGTCGGGCTTCTCGGGCTTGGCCTGGAACTGCAGATGCTGGTCATGGCGGAACACTGCGTTCTCCGATCGTCCCCAGCGCCGCCCTGCGCGGCGCTGGGGTTCCTTTTCCCAGCCCGACGGCCCCCTGGTGCCGCGTCGTGGCCCCACCGGGTCATCGACCGCCACCGCCCTGTGCGCCCGAGATCAACCCCCGCCGCCGTTACCAGATCCGACCGTCAGCCCCACTGCTCGGACCGGTTGGCCTGGTGCCGATGTTCCGGGCGTGGCGGCTGGGTGAGCGGCGGTAAGGGGAGGGTGCGTCCCCAGGTCAGGAGGTGTGGTCTGGTCCGTGCCCGCCAAGCGGGACCAGAACTGGGTCAGGGTGGTCGTCGCCGCGAGCAGGGCCACGGTGAGTCACCGCTCGGCCGCCGACGAACGGGGCGAACGGAACGATCAGCGGTAGAGCTGAGGCGCCATGTCGCCGCGGCGGGCAACGCCAAGTGGCACCGTTCCGACGATCCAACGTGGAGGAAGGGCGGGTGTACCGTCGCCGCATGACGGTGCTCCAGGAGTTTGTCGCCGCTCTTTCCAGCGGCCGGATCCAGGTTGTCGACCTCACCGCTCCGCTCTCGGACCAGACCCCGATCCTGGGCCTGCCCGAGCAGTTCGGCCAGACCTGGCCGTTCCGGCTCAGCGAGATCAGCCGGTACGACGACCGGGGTCCGGCCTGGTACTGGAACAACTTCTCCACCGGCGAGCACACCGGCACCCACTTCGACGCCCCGGTGCACTGGGTCACCGGTCAGCAGGGCGCTGACGTGTCGCAGGTCCCGGTGAGCCAGTTGATCGCCCCGGCGGTGGTGATCGACCACGCCGCCGACGCCGCCGACGACCCCGACTTCCTGCTGGAGGTCGACCACGTCAAGGCATGGGAGGCGGAACATGGCGCCCTGCCCACCGGTGGCTGATTGCTCTACCGCACCGGCTGGGACGCCTACGGTGACGACCCGGAGCGGTACGCCAACGCCGGGCGCACCCCGGGGATCTCCGTGGAGTGCGCCCGCTGGCTGGCCGAGGAGTCGCCAATCCAGGGCGTCGGGGTGGAGACGGTCGGGACCGACGCGGGTGCCGCGCATTCGTTCGACCCGCCGTTCCCGTGCCACTCGTTCCTGCTCGGCCAGGACAGGTACGGCCTGACCCAGCTCCGTAACCTGGCGCGGTTGCCGGCGACCGGCGCGGTGGTGATCGCCGGACCGCTGCCGATCGTCTCCGGGTCCGGCAGCCCGTGTCGGGTCCTCGCGCTGGTCGAACAGTAGGCCGACCACCGATGCGGGTAGCCGAGGTGGTCGGGAGGGCCCTGTACGGACACGGCGCGCGGCACGTCTTCGGGGTGGTCGGCAGCGGCAACTTCCATGTCACGAACGCGCTCATCGCGGCCGGCGCCCGGTTCGTGGCGGCGGCTCACGAGGGCGGCGCGGCGAGCATGGCCGACGGGTACGCCCGCACCGCCGGGACTGTGGGACTGCTCTCGGTGCACCAGGGTCCAGGCGTCACCAACGCGCTGACCGGCCTCACCGAGGCCGCCAAGAGCCGTACCCCGATGGTGGTCCTGGCCCCGGAGGCGACCGCGCCGCGGTCGAACTTCTTCATCGACCTGCCGGCACTCGCCGCCGCGGTCGGGGCCGACTTTTACCGGGTACGCGCGACGCACGCGGCCGAGGACACTGGCGCGGCGTACCGGGCCGCCGCCCGGGGCGCGACTGTGGTGTTGGGCCTCCCGTTGGAGGTGCAGCAAGCGGTGACCGAACCGTGGTTCGGCCCGGTCCCGGCGGCCGCGCCGACCCCGGCCACCGCCCCGCAGGTCGAGCCGTTGCTGGCCGCGCTCCAGGCCGCACGTCGACCGGTCTTCATCGCCGGTCGGGGCGCCCGGGCGGCCCGGGAACCGCTGACCGGGCTCGCCGACGCGTGCGGCGCGCTGCTCGCGGTCTCGGCTGCGGCGAAGGGTTTGTTCGCCGGGAACCCGTGGAACCTCGACGTCGCCGGCGGCTTCGCCACACCGCTCGCCGCCGAGTTGATCGGCACGGCGGACCTGGTCGTCGCGTGGGGCAGCACGCTGAACATGTGGGCCACGCGGCACGGCGAACTGATCCCACCCTCCGCCGTCGTCGTCCAGGTGGACCACGACCCGGCCGCGTTCGGGGTCAACCGCCCGGTCGACCTGACGGTGGCCGGCGACGTGACGGCGGTCGCCGAGGCGTTGCTCGCCCGGCTGGGCGCCGGCTCCACCGCGCCGGTGGACACCACCACCGGCGGGTGGCGTACGCCGGAGCTGGCCCGACGGATTCGCGACCACGGCCGGTGGCGGACCGTTCCGTACCAGGACGAGGGCGGCGGTGCACCGGCGACGATCGACCCGAGGACGCTCTCGACCGCCCTGGACGACCTGCTGCCGCCCGACCGGACGGTGGTGGTCGACTCCGGCAACTTCATGGGCTACCCCTCGATGTGGCTCGACGTACCTGACGTGGCCGGGTTCTGTTTCACCCAGGCGTTCCAGTCGGTCGGGCTCGGCCTGGCCAGCGCGCTCGGCGCGGCCGTCGCCCGCCCGGACCGGCTCACCGTCGCCGCGGTCGGCGACGGTGGCTTCGTCATGTCCGCGACCGAACTGGTCACCGCCGTCCGGCTGGCGCTACCCCTGCTCGTGGTGATCTACGACGACGCGGCGTACGGGGCCGAGGTGCACCACTTCGGCCCGGACGGGCACCCGTTGGAGACGGTCACCTTCCCCGAGACCGACCTGGCCGCGATCGCCAGCGGTTACGGCTGCGACGGGTTGACCGTCCGGACCGTCGACGATCTCGGGCCGGTACGCCACTGGCTCGCCGGCCCCCGTACCCGGCCGCTGGTGATCGACGCCAAGGTCTACGCAGCGCGCGGCTCATGGTGGTTGGAGGAGGCGTTCCGAGGCCACTGAGCCACCACCGCCGTGCCAGAGGCCAGGCGTCAACGCCGCCGCGTGTCAGCCGGGCAACGCCCGGTCAGGTCGGTGACAGGGTGTCACAGCTAACGTACGTTGGCGCGGTGGCCACTTCTTGGACCCTGGGATGCGATGCCGACGATCCCCAGCGGATCGCTGCTTTCTGGGCACTGGCCCTCGGCTACGTCAAGGAGCCCGGTTTCGACGAGCCCGACAACGCGTCCATCGTCGATCCGGATGGTCGGGGCCCGGCCATCGGCTTCCTCAAGGTTCCCGAGGGAAAGTCCGCCAAGAACCGTATGCACATCGACATCCGGGTGGCGGGTCCAGGCTCCACGGACATGGCGGAGCGCGCCCGGTTGATCCGGCAGAAGGTGCCCGACCTGGTTGCCGCCGGCGCGACGGTGGTTCGCGAGGAGTGGTACGGCGACGTCCTCGGGCACGTCGTCATGCGTGATCCCGAGGGCAACGAGTTCTGCGTCGCGTGATGCCATGATCAGGGCCCATGTCGAGGCTGCGAGGCAATCGCAAGGTGCGCGACGTCGCCTCGGCGATGGTCGAGCACGCACGCCGCTCACAGCCACAGCAGACCGTTGACGATGCGCCCGATATATGGCACCACCGTCCGGAAGGCCTGCGAGATTCGGCCAATGGCAGCACCGGCGGGACCGTTTGCTGGTGGAGCCGGAGGGTAGGTGGGAATTCATGTCTACGCCTGAGCAGAGTCAGCAGGAGAGAGCCCTCGAGACCGGCGCGGTGTATCAGGACGCCGAGGGGCGCCGAACGACGGATCCCGGCTCCGGGGCCGCGAACGCCGACAGCGAGGCCGACCGCAACGCAGAGCACCTGAGGCGGGGCGAGGTCGGGCCGCGCGTCCCGGAGGAGTAGCGGGCCGGGGTGTGCGGAAACCACCTGGGGGTAGCGGTAGGGGCGAGCAGAAACCCCCGAGGAGGACGAGATGACCGATCCCAGGTACGTACCGGTCGGACTGGCCGCCGCCGGACGGCTGATCGACGACGACGGCGCGGACGCCGGTTCCGCCGGGAAGATCGTCGGCGCTGACGACGCGAAGGCGGACGCTGCCCGGACCGGTGCCGACGTGGACCTGTCCCACGCGGTCCGCGACGGCGACGGCACCCCGACCGGCGCGGCGGACGCCGAAGCTGACCGTGACAGAGGCGCCGGCGGCGAGTGACCCGACGAGGCGCCAATTGGTCCGCCCCGCCGCCTCTCGGCGGCGGGACGGCCCGCGTTGCAGACCGATCGACCGGCAGCCCTCGCCGTAGGTACCAGCTGACTGCCCCCACCGGCCGCAGCGTCGAGGTGCTGCGGCAACCCCAGGGTTGCCGACACCCCCTGCCTGTTGCTCAGCTCATGGTGGCGAGCAGGTCCCGGCAGGCCCGCTCGCACGCCCGACACGCCTCGGCGCAGACCCGGCAGTGTTCGTGCTTGTCGGCGTGAGCGGCGCACTCGTCCCCACACGACTTGCAGGCGGTTGCGCACGCCTCCAGCAGACTGCGGCTGATGTTCGCGTCGTAGCCGGTGTGTCGGGACAGCACTCGAGCGGTGGTGGTGCAGATGTCGGCACAGTCCAGGTCCGTGCGAATGCACTTGGTCAGCTCGGCGACCATGTCTTCGCTCAGGCAGGCGTCCGCGCACGCAGTGCAGGCCTGGGCGCAGTCGTTGAGCGCGTCGATCGCCGCGGCCAGTTTCGCGCGGTCCAGGTTGATCGATCTGGGGTACGTCTCCAGCATTGCCATGGTGGTGCTCGGCATCAGGAATTCCTTCCTCTCGGTTCCTGCTGCCCTACCCGAAGAGCCCCGGGACACACCGGGTGGACGCCGGCGGCCCGCCCGGCCGGACCAGCGGACCGAAGCGACCGCCTGCCCCGGTCGGCGCCGTCAGTCGGCGACGACGAGCGCCTGGGGCGCGGCGGCCTTCATCCGGGTACGCAGCCACTTGAGCTGGATCGCCGTTTCTCCCTCGCAGCGCCGCACGACCGCGAGCAGTTCTTTGTCGCGGGCACCGTAGGCGGCCTGACCGACGACCGTCCAGGTGATGTCGCACTCGGCGGCCATCAGGTAGAGGTCCTGGAGGTCCCGCAGGAGGCCGATGCCGCCGGTGCGGGCGCCGGTGAACAGTTGCGAGTGCAGCCGGTCGGGTTCGTCGGGGGCGTCCTCGGAGTAGCGGACCACGAACGGGTGTAGCTGTTCAGCGTGTGCGTCGCAGCGCTTCGCCTGTTGCTGGCAGAGGTGCTCGATGTCCGGTTCTTCGGCGTGCGCGTCGGCGACCTGCCGGAACGCGTTGGCCAGGTTGACCTGCGCGCGGTGCAGGAGACCGAGGTAGTGGGCGAGGTGCACGGCTCACTCCTTCCCGCTGGTGGCGTCGGCTGCCGGTCCACCAACGGTGGGCGGCACGTCAGCGTCCGCTGGTGGTGCGCTGCCGCCGACGGTCGGCGCCGGCGAAGGCGCCCCCCACCCGTCGGCGAGTTTCGCCACCGCGACGGCGGCGACCTTGAAGAGGGGCTGCTTGGACACCGGGTCCCAGGCGGTGATGGTCAGTTCGTTCGCCGCCCGCGGGGTGCGGTCGGTGGGGTCCTGGTCGAAGTAGCCGTAGTGGAACGGCAGGAAGACGACGCCCGGGCGGATGCCGCAGAGCCGGGCGCGGGCCTGGATGGCGCCGCGGGCCGAGGAGATGCCCACCAAATCGCCTTCGACGATGCCGAACCGGGCCGCGTCGGCGGGGTTCAGCTCGACCCACACGTCCGGTGCCGCCTGGTTGAGTTGCGGGGCGCGGCCGGTCTTGGTGCGGGTGTGGAAGTGGTAGACGGTGCGGCCGGTGGTGAGGAGCAACGGATGCTCGTCGTCGGGCACCTCAGGTGAGGGTTGGTAGTCGACGGTGTGCAGGAACGCCCTCCCGTCCGGTTCCTTGGCCCGGTATTCCGCCTCGGTGAACTCCGCGCCGGTGGCCAGGTCATGACCGTACGTCTCGCAGTAGTCGGGGTCGGTGTGGAAATGTCCGTCGGTGTAGAGGCGCTCCGTGCCGTCGGGATGCTCGTCGGTGCAGGGCCACTGGATGCCGGAGCCGCCGCGCAGCTTCTCGTAGGTGATGCCGGTGTAGTCGCACGGCCGGCCCCGCGAACACTCCTTCCACGCCTCGAACACCTCCTCCGGCCCGCTCCAGTCGATCAGCGGCTGGCCGTCGCGGTTACGGAAGTCCATCCGGTGGGCGTAGTCGAGGAAGATGTCCAGGTCCGGGCGGGCCTCCCCGGGCGGGTCGACGGCCTTGTCGGAGATGTGCACGGTCCGGTCGACGCTGGTGAACGTGCCGGTCTTCTCGCCCCAGGTGGCAGCGGGCAGCACGACGTCGGCCAGCTCAGCGGTCTCGGTGAGGAAGAGGTCCTGGACCACCACGAACAGCTCCGGCCGGGTCAGGATCTGCCGGATCCGGTGCAGCTCCGGCAGTGAGACGGCCGGGTTGGTGGCGGAGATCCAGAGCAGTTTGATCGAGCCCTGCTCGGCGTACCGGAAGATCTGCATGGCGTGCGTCGGCGGCGCCCAGTGCGGGATGGTGTCCACGTCCACGTTCCACAGCCGGGCCAACTCCTCGATGTGCCGCTCGTTGTCCCAGTTGCGCAGGCCGGGCAGGTCACCGTCGGCGCCGGTCTCCCGGGTGTTCTGGGCGGTGGGCTGGCCGTTCATCTGGTAGATCCCGGCGCCGGGCCGGCCGATCATGCCGCGAATCAGGTGCAGGTTGTTGACGGCGCAGGCGGCGGCGGTGGCCTGGTTCGACTGGTAGAAGCCCTGCAACACGGTCGACAGCAACCGCTGCGAGGTACCGAGCAGTTCGGCGGCGCGCTCCACATCGACGGCCGGCACGTCGCAGATGACAGCGACCCGCGACGGCGGGTAGCCGTCGACGATCCGACGCAGCTCCTCGAAACCCACTGTGTGCGCGTCGACGTAGTCATGGTCGTACCAGCCGCGCCGGATGATCTCCCGGAGCAGGCCGTTCATCAGGGCCACGTTGGTGCCGTTACGCACCGCCAGGTGCAGATCGGCCTCCCGGGCGACCGGGGTGGCGCGCGGGTCCACCGCCAGCATTGCCGGGGGGTTGGTGCCACGGCGTCGGTCCAGCATCCGCATCCAGAGCACCGTCTGGGTCTCGGCGACGTTGTGACCCCACAGCGCGATCGCGTCGCAGTGGTCCACGTCGGTGTACGAGCCGGGCTGCCCGTCGGTGCCGAAGCTCGCCTTCATCGCCGCCGCCGCGGTGGCCGTGCACAGCCGGGTGTTGCCGTCCATGTGCGGGGTGCCCAGACCGGCCTTACCGATCACACCCAGCGTGTAGTACTCCTCCAGGAACAGTTGCCCGCTGGTGTGGAAGCCGAAGTGCCCCCACCCACCCGGGCCGTCGAGGAGTTCCTTCGACCTGGCCACGATCCGGCCCATCGCCGTGTCCCAGTCCGTCTCGACCAGGCGGCCGCCGTCGCGGACCAGCGGTCGGGTCAAGCGGTCCGGGCTGTGGTTGGCCTGCCAGCCGTACAGGTCCTTCGGGTCGACCCGACCCCGGTTGATCCGGTCCACAACCCGTCCGCGCACCCCGACGATCCGTGCGTCGGCGACCGCGATGTCCAGCGCGTCGCCGTTGGAGTGCAGCACCGACGCCGACTGCACCCACCGGTCCACGTCGGCATCGGTCCGGCTGTCGGCCAGGTACCGGTCCACCCGCACCGGCCACTGCTGTCCCGGCCCGTACGGGGTCCGCTCACCCCATGGGTCGGCGATCCGGTCCACCACGATGTCCTCCTTCGGATGACGGCGCGGGCGCCGCCTTCAGCAGCACCAGCACCTCTGCGGCCACCGCCAGCGACCCGGCCACCGCCACGATCCTCAACCGGGTCACCCCTCTTCTGCCGAATCTTGTTCGTCACGCCTGCCCGGTCTCACTGCGGATCGTCGAAGCCTTCGGTGGCCCGTTCGCGGCGCAAATGCGCCAGCGCCCGCCGGCCCAGGGCGGTGTCCTCCCGACCGAGCGCCTCGTACATGGTGGCGACCTTCTGGTAGGGCTGCGCGGGCGGCAGCAGCGGGATCGCCGGGTCCACGATCGCTTCGATCAGTGTCGGCCGGTCCGCCGACAGGGCCTCGTCCCAGGCGGTGTCGACCTCGGTCGGGGTGGTGACCCGAACGCCGCGCAGCCCCAGCAACTCGGCCCACCGGGCGTACGGCGCGTCGGGCAGGCGCTGGGAGTCGACGAAGCGGGGATCGCCCTCCATCTCCCGCTGCTCCCAGCTCACCTCGGCCAGGTCGCGGTTGTGCAGCACCAGCACCACGAACCGGGGGTCCGCCCAGTCCCGCCAGCGGTGCGCCACCGTGAGCAACTCGGCCAGCCCGTTCATCTGCATCGCCCCGTCCCCGGCCAGCGCCACCACCGGTCGGTGCGGGGTGGCGAGCTTCGCGGCCAGCCCGTATGGCAGCGCCGAACCCATCGAGGCCAGGGTGCTGGACAGGTGCGCGTCCACACCGACCGGCAGCCGCAGGTGTCGGGCGTACCAGTAGGTCACCGACCCGACATCGACGGCCACCTGCGCGTCTGCGGGTAGCCGGTCGGTAAGGGCGTGCAGGAGGTACTGCGGGTTCACCGGCTCTGCCGTGGCCGTCGCCCGCTCTCGGGCGATGTCTCGCCAGCGGGTCACCTCGCCCTCGACGCGCCGACGCCAACTCCGGTCGGACCGCGCGGTGAGCAGCGGCAGCAGCGCCCGGATGGTCTCGGCGGCGTCGCCGAGCAGCGGCACCTCCACGGGGTAGCGCATCCCCAGGCGTCGACCGTCGATGTCGATCTGCACCGCCCGGGCCTGCCCTGGTGCCGGGTAGAACTCCGACCAGGGATCGTTGCTGCCGACAATCAGCAGGGTGTCGCACTCGTTCATCAGCGTGCTGCTGGCGGTGCTGCCCAGGTGGCCCATCACGCCGGTGTGAAAGGGCAGCGCCTCGTCCAGCACCGGCTTGCCCAGCAGCGACGCCGTCACGCCGGCGCCGAGGGTCTCGGCCAGCTCGACCACCTCGCCGGCGGCGGCTCGGGCACCCTGCCCCACCAGGATCGCCACCCGCTCCCCGGCGTCGAGCAGGTCCGCGGCTGCCCGCAGATCACCGGCGCGGGGCCGCAGCTCGGGCACCGGCAACCCGGGGTTGGTCACCATGATCCCGTGCTCCTGTGCGCCGAGGTCCGGGGCCGGGGCGGTCTGCACGTCGTGCGGCAGGATCACACAGGTCGGGCTGCGGGTCGCCAGGGCGGTGCGGATCGCCCGGTCGAGCAGCATCGGCAGCTGCTCCGGGGTGTAGGCGGTCTGCACGAACTGTGCGCACACATCGCCGTAGAGGCGTACCAGGTCGATCTCCTGCTGGTAGCCGCTACCCAGCACGGACGTCACCTGCTGACCGACCAGGGCGAGCACCGGCTGGGAGTCGAGCCGCGCGTCGTAGAGGCCGTTGAGCAGATGCACCGCGCCCGGTCCCTGGGTCGACAGGCACACCCCCAGCCCACCGGTGTACTTGGCGTGCCCGCAGGCCATGAACGCCGCCGTCTCCTCGTGCCGGGCCTGCACGAACTCCGGCCGGCCGGCCCGACGCAGGGCCCCCATCACCCCATCGATACCGTCCCCGGAGTAGCCGAAGACCCGGTCCACGCCCCAGTCGGCCAACCGAGCCACCACCAGGTCCGCCACCGTCGCGTCCGCCACCGTCGCCTCCTCGCCTCGACCGCCTTCCAGCATGTGGCCCTACCCCCACGCCGGCGGCTGAACCGGACGGGCAGCACCTCTTCGGGGATTCTCGCCATCACTGCTGGATCGGGACTCGTCCACGGCGCGAATGGTGTCGGCGGCGAACATGGTGGGTAGGGTGGTCAGCGGGTCAAGACATGCGCCCAGGTCCGCCGCCCGCGTCTCGTCGCCGCGGGAGGGTCCGACTCACCGATGCACCAGATCGGGAGGCGTCATGTCCATCCTCGAACAGCCCACTCGGCAGCACGCTCAGCCCGCTCAGCCCGCTCAGCCCGCTCGGCAGCACGCTCAGCCCGCCAAACCGATCATGACGCTCGACCTGCGCAATGATCGGCATGCGCCACTGATCGCCGTTTCCGGCGAGGTCGACATGAGCACCGCTCATCTCATCAGTGAGCTGGCCGAACACGTGATCACCCGGCGACCCGCACGTCTGGTGCTCGACCTCTCCGGGGTGACCTTCTTCAGCGCTCACGGCATCAGCGCTCTGCTGCGAACACAGCGCGCGGCCGAGTCTGCCGAGGTGACGTTGACCCTGCGCGCCGCAGCTCCGTGCGTCACCTACCTGCTGGCCGTGACGAGCACCGGAATAGACCTGGATATCCCGGTGATCAACGCGAGTAGGTGATCCCATTTCGATTCGGCAGCGCCGATCGGGGGAGTAGCCCTACATGGCACCCGACGCCCTCGGTGACCTCGAGCAGTCCGCGGACAAGCCGTGCTCGGAGGCGATCCTGGTTGACCGCGCGGTGGTGGCTCCCACTGCCAGACGCACGCGCCGCCCGGGAAAGGACCCGAGCGGCGCGTTGCCTGGTGTGGTACTAGGCGCGCCTGGCCCACTGCTGGTTGGCGCCGCCGTGGCAGGCCCAGAGGTGAAGCTGCGTCCCATTGGCCGTGCCGGATGCGACGGCGTCGAGGCACAGCCCCGATTGGGCGCCGGTGATGGTGCCGTTGGGGTTCAGGTTCCACTGTTGGTTGGCCTGGCCGTTGCAGTCCCAGATGAGGACCGCGGTGCCGTTGCTGCTGCCCGCCCCGCTGGCGTCCAGGCACTTGTTGCCGTAGACGGTCAGGGTGCGGTTGGCGGTGTGGGTCCAGCGCTGGTTGGTGCCACCGTGACAGTCCCACAGCTGCGGGCGGGCGCCGTTGGTGGTGCTGGAGTTGGGGATGTCGATGCACCGCCCGGACTGGCTCCCCACGATCAGCACGTTCTGCTGGCCGGGCGGCGGGGTCGTCGGCGGGGGAGTGGTGGGTGGCACGTCCGACCCGAACTGGGTGAAGAACCGCCACACTTCCTGCTTGACCCAGCTCCGCGCGCCGCTCTCACAGCCGGCGCACCCGTCCACCGGACCCTGCTGGTGGCCGCCGTCGAACGCGGCCCAGAGCACCGGGTATCCGGGCTGGCAGGAGTACGCGGTGGTGATGTGGGTCAGGCTGCCAGCCCTCGGCTCGGGCGGGCTCTGTGCGGCGCATCCGTTGTTGCGGACGAACCTGTCGCGCAGCGACCGTCCGCTGGGGATGTTGTCGTTGATGCCGTGGATGCCCAGGTACGCCACGGGCTGGGTGCCACCGCTGCATCCGCTGATCGCCCCCGGGGCCGCGATTGCCGCGACCGCACGGAACACCGTCGGCCGGGAACACGCCAATGAGTAGCTCATCGCGCCGCCGTAGCTAAACCCGACCGAGAAACGTTGTGTGGTGTCGACGCAGAGAGCGTTCTCGATCACGCGGATCATGTCGTCGGTGAAGGTGACGTCTTCACCGTTGGAGTTGCCCCAGCCGTTGTTGAGGCCCTGCGGGGCGACGAAGATCGTGCTGTTGTTCGCCTGCGATTGCATGCCGTAGTAGGCCCACGCGGCTCCGTCGGTTCCGCCTGACGCGACCTGACTGGCGGTGCCGCCCAGCCAGTGGAACCCGAAGGCCAGCCGATGGGCGTAGGTGTTGTTGTAGCTGTCGGGCAGCCGAAGGATGAAGCTGCGGCTCTTTCCGCTGCTCTGGATGGTGTGGGTGCCGCTGTTCAGTCCGGGCGCCCTGCCGCAGCCGGCAGTGGTGGCCGCGGCCGCCGGCGCGACGGTCGTGAGGACGTACATTCCGACGGCGATCAGGACCAGCACCGCCATGGCTGCCCCCAGCCAGGGGGCGGAGAGTTTGCGAAGTGGCACGGCAGAGCCTCCCTGTGGGTGGTTGAACATTCGTTGGACCGGTCCCCTCTCCGGGAACCTCGTCGGGCTCAGCTCCGGCTCCAGCGTTGGTTGGCCGCGCCGGTGCAGTCCCAGATCTGGACGCGCGTGCCGTTGGCCGTGCCGTTGCCGACCATGTCCAGGCACCGGCCCGAACCAACTCCGGTGATCGAGCCGTCGGCGTTGAGCCGCCACTTCTGGTTGGACTGGCCGTTGCAGTCCCAGATGATCACCGAGCTGCCGTTCGCGGTGCCGGCGCCGTTGACGTCGAGGCACTTGCCGCCGAAGACGCGCAGCTCCTGGGCGGCGGTCGAGGTCCAGCTCTGGTTGCTCTGGCCGTGGCAGTCCCAGATGATCGCCGCCGCGCCGTTGGTCTGCGAGGCGCCGTTGACGTCGAGGCACCGTCCGGAGGACGTGCTGCGCAGGGCCGATGTGCCGCTCGGTGGCGGGGTGGTCGGTGGCGGCGTCGTCGGGTCGGTGCTACCGAACTGGGTGAAGAACTTCCACACCTCGCCCTTGGTCCAGGTCCTGGCTCCGCTGTCCCCGCCGCCGTCCACCGGGCCGGGCGTGTGCCCGCCGTCGAAGGCGGCCCAGACCACCGGATAGCCGGATCGGCAGCCGGAGTAGGTGGTGGTGATGTGGGTCAGGCTGCCCGCCCTCGGCTCCGGTGGGCTCTGTGCGGTGCACCCGTTGTTCCGCACGAACGTGTCGCGCAGGGACCGTCCGGCGGAGACGTTGAGCACCGGGTCTCCGATGCCATGGATCCCCATGTACGCGACCGGCTGGGTGCCGCCGCTGCATCCGCTGAGCTGCCCACCGGAGTAGACGGCGACAGCGCGGAAGACGCTTGGCCGGGAACAGGCCAGCGAGTAGCTCATTCCGCCGCCGTAGCTGAAGCCGAGCGCGAAGCGTTGCGTGGTGTCGACGCAGAGGTCTGCCTCGATCACCCTGATCATGTCGTCGACGAAGGTGACGTCCTGGCCGCCGGGGTTGGCCCAGCCGTTGCCGTTGCCCTGGGGGGCGACGAAGATGGTGCTGTTGTTCGCCTGCTGCCGCAGCCCGTAGTAGGACCAGGCCGCCCCGTCGGACCCACCGCCGTCGACGTCGTTGGCGGTGCCGCCGTTCCAGTGGAATCCGAAGATCAACCGGTAGGCGTGGTTCCTGTCGTAGTTGTCAGGAATCCTCAGGATGAAACTGCGGTTCTGGCCGCTGCTCGGGATGGACCGTTGGCCGCTGGTCAACGTGGGTGCCTTGCCACACCCGGCGGTCGCTGCGGCCGCTCCGATGTTCGCGGCCGACGCGGTGGTGATCGAACCACCGGCCAGTGCCCCCGCGCTCACTGTCACGACGACGGCCGCCGCCGTCGCAAGCAGTCCAAGGATGGGTCTACGTCTTGTCATGAAGGGGCTCCCGCCACTCGGCACGAACTGGTTGAAAGGGGTCCACGGCAACCCGCACGCCGCCACGACGCGCCGCTGCGGTTCACCCCCATCGACCACGTTCGCCGCGGACGAACCCCAGAAGACGCGATGTGCCGACGGCGCCCGGCCGGCTCATCGACACAGGTTTCCGCCACTGGTCTCGCCGCCCACGCAGGACCAGTCGGTCGTCGAATCGATGGTGGCCACACCGTGCGCCCGAACACCACGTGACCGTTCGCCCGACGGTGCCGGAGCACCTGGCTCGGCGTCGAATCGATTCGCTCCGACGCTAGATCCCGCAGTGAAAGATGTCAATGCCATGCCCGGCGGGTTGCGCCCCGGACAAGCCGGTCAGGCGCTCGTGAGTTCTGCCGCGCCGAACGAAACCGCGAACCGCTTGCACCAGATGGAGACGCTGCGGAAGTCGCCTGGCTCCACCGATGCCGGTAGCTCGTACACCTGGTTGCCCTTGTTGCCCTTGAGCTTCGCCAGCTCGACCCATTTGCCGTCGTCGAACACCCGCCAGCCGGCCGTACCCCGGACTACCGGTTGGTCGGTCAGCCACACCCGCAGGTCCGGACCGTTCGACGTGTTCAGGTCTCGGATGACGAGCTGGTGGCGCCCGTCGGCGAGCCGGTGGATCTCGGCACTGCCGGTCGTCCGGTGCTCATGGGTGACGAACTCGCCGGTGGTCAGGATCTCGTTCGCCCCTGGGGTGGCTGCCGAGGTCGCGGGGGCCGGTGTCGAGGATCCCGGGGTCGGAGACGCCGGGATCGGGGCGGTCGAGGTCGTCCCTACGCGGGGAATCGCTTCGTCGACGTAGGTGTCGGTGAACAGCTTCCACGGCTGGAACCAGTAGAGGGCCAGCATCGCCACGACGACAGCGGCGGCGAGACCGGCTCGGACCACCGGCGACCGGAACATCCGTTTTCCCACCCCCGCAGCGTACGGCCGTCGCCGCCGTCGAACTGTTCGCGAACCCTTTCGGAACCCTTACGACCGTCACCGCTCCGTCTCTGACAGCGCCTGTCCGCACGGGCAGGCTCCCTGGTCCTCCGGCAACGTCTTCACCGCGTCGCCGAGCAGGAGGCGCAGCCGATCGATGTTCCGGGCGAAGACCGTGAACACCTCCTGCTGGGTCACGCCCTGACCAACCTCGACGCCCGAGTCGAGGTCGGTCACCACTGACAGCGCGGTGTAACACAGTGCCAGTTCGCGGGCCAACACCGCTTCCGGGTGGCCGGTCATGCCGACGACCGACCAGCCCTCCCGGCCGTACCACAGTGATTCGGCACGGGTGGAGAATCGGGGCCCTTCGATGACGACCATGGTTCCGCCGTCGACCGGCTGCCAACCGGCGGATCGGGCGGCATCGAGGACCGTGGCTCGTCCGACCGGACAGTAGGGGTCGGCGAAGGGCACATGGACGACCTGGGGGAGTTTCCCGTCCGCGCGTGGCTGTCCGTCGTGGTAGGTCTGCTCCCGGCCGCTGGTCCGGTCGACAAGTTGGTCCGGTACGACGAGGGTCCCCGGGCCCAGATCCGGTCGCAGGCCGCCCACGGCGCCCGGTGCGAGCACCTGGCGGACGCCGAGTGCGCGCAGCGCCCACAGGTTGGCCCGGTAGTTGATGCGGTGTGGGGGGAGGGTGTGTCGACGTCCGTGGCGGGGCAGGAACACCACCGGCCGCCCGGCGACACTCCCGACTGACAGCGCGTCGCTCGGCGGTCCGTACGGTGTGTCGACGGTGACCTCGGTGACGTCGTCGAGGAACTCGTAGAACCCCGATCCGCCGATCACGGCGATCTGCGGGCGATCGGTAGTGCTGATGTCTCCTGCTGACATATGTACCCCTCCTGGGCGAACAGTGAAGAACGGGTGGGGTCGACTCAGCGACGGTTGGCTCGTCGATCCGCGACGCGTCGGTCGACAGCGGTGGCGACGACCAGGACGACCCCGATCGCGGCCCAGAGGACAGCCAGCCCGACAGCGAGCCCCAGCGGGTAGTCGCGGTCCGGTAGACCCGGGTTCGGAGGCGCCGAGGGTGGTCGCCACAGCAGGGGCACCGCGATCAGCAGCAACGTGGCGCTGGCCGTCAGGCCCGCGGCGATCCAGGCCAGACGTGACCGGTTCGTCACCAGTCGACCCAGCGTCAACCCGACCAGTCCGACCAGCGGTGCCACCAGGACGTCGTGCAGCACCGGGCCGCCGATCAGCCACGGCAGGGCGGCGCCAAGCTGGGGGAGGAGCAGCCAACCGCCGTACGCGGTGGCCGCGGCACCGACCACGAGCAGGAGCAGCCGGACGGTTCTCACCGCAGCACCTCCAGCCGGGCCACCCACTTGGTCTGCAGGACGCCCGGCCGGCTCGGCGCGATGAGTCGACAGGGGTAACCGTGGTCGGGCGACAGCTGCTCGCCATTGATCCGCAGGGCGAGCAGGGTCAGCGGGTCGCGGACATGGGCCGCAGGGAGTGTGCTCGCCGCGTACAGGCCGTCGGTCTCCAGTGAGGTGACCCGAACCGGTCGGCCGGTCGGTGCGCCGGCCCGTCGGAGCAACTGAACGACGGGCACGCCGGTCCAGTGGGCCGAGGCGCTCCAGCCCTCGACGCAGGCGATCGGCAGTTCCGCCGTACGTTGCGGCAGAGCCGCCAGGTCGGCCAGGGACAGGGTGTCCCGCCCGCCCGGCCAGACGATCTCCAGTCGCCAGTCGGGTGGAACGGCGATGCGCGCGGCAGCCGCCGTACGGTTGATCGGTACGCCCTGCGGCCCGGACGCGGAGCGCCACGCCAGCGGCGACACCCGACGTAGCCACGGCACGGTGACCCCGGCGGTGGCCAGCACGGCGATGCCGGCGACGCCCGCCGAGGTACGCAGGAACGCGCGTCGCTCGGACGAGTCCCGATCGTCAGCCCTCGGCGTCGCGGCCCGCACCGCTCTCCTGGGTCGCAGTGGCGTGCTCAGCGCCGCGCGAGCGACCGGGAGCTTCACCGCGACGTGCAGCAGCATCGCCCCGACCACCAGCCAGGCGACCGCGTAGTGCGCCGTCGGGAAGAAGAACCCCCACGGGTACGACTGGGCGACGTTGAACAGGCCCGTGACCAGTTCGAAGAACGCGGCGCAGACCAGCACCAGGACGGAGATCCGTTCGAGGGCGTGTGCGGACAACCGGATCGGCTGACGTAGGGGCGGACGGACAAACAGCCGGGGGTAGACACTCCACAGCTTGGCCAGTAGCAACGGGATCGCCGCGACACCGGAGAGCACGTGGACGCCCTGGGTGACCCGGTACAGGCTCACCGGTCGGGTCGGCCAGGTGAACCAGCCCGGCGGGTGCTGGATGTAGTGACTGAGCAGCCCGGTGCCGAAACACAGCCCGAACGCCACAGCGAGCCAGAGACCGAGCCGTGCGGTGACCAGCGGTGAGTGCGAGGGCGCGGTGAAGTCCTCGGGTACGGGGACGCGTGGCCGGCGGATCATGAACGCGCCAACTCGGCGAACCAGCGTGGACCGAGCCGGAAACGGTCGACGACCCGCAGGCCGGCAGCGGCGGCGGCACCGGCCACCGCCTCCGCCCCGACCCGCGCCCAGCGAAACACCGGCCCGCGCAGTTCCCGATCGGCGGACGCTCCGGACAGGACGTACGCCTGCCCCTGCCACAGCCCGGCACCCGGGGGTTCCACCTCGACCACCAGCGTTCCGTCGGCCGCGATCAGGGCGCTGCACCGGTGCAGCAGGCGGACCGGGTCGCCGCCGATGCCGATGTTGCCGTCGATGAGCAGGGCGTGCGCCCACCTACCCTCGCCGGGAAGGGGTTCGAAGACGTCGCGTCGTAGGGCCACCACACCCCGGCCCTGGGTCAGACGTACCGCCTCGGCGGAGATGTCCACTCCCAGTGCGACGAGGCCGCGCTGGGCGAGTGCCCTGGTCAGCCGGCCGGGGCCGCAGCCGAGATCGATCGTGGGCCCCGTGCAGCGTGCGGCGACGGACTCGATTTCCGGCTCGGGCGGGCCGTGCCAGCGCCGTACCGGCAACAGGTCACGTCGCCCGTCGGTGTGCACCAGCCAATGGTCGGGTTGGGTCGCAGGTCTCGAGGTGACCGGCGTGCCGTAGGCGTCCTGATCGGCGGACCACCCGCCGAGTCTGCCCAGCACCACGTCGAAACCGTCGAGACTGATCGTCGAATTCACCGGGGGCGTCCGCTCAGCAGATGGCCGCCCACCGACGCGACGGCGTCCGCGAACCGGGTGCCGGGTAGGTCAGCTCCGACCGCCAGCGCCGACGACCAGTCGTCGACATCCCGCAGCACGGGCAGGATCGCCGGTTGTACGCCGTGCCCGCGCAGCGCGGCCAGGGTGCGGCGCCCGGTGTCGTCGGTCGACATGGGTACGTCGCGTAACGCGCTCGCGTACCTTGGATCGCGTAACCCGAGTGCCCACCAGCCGCCATCCAGCGCCGGTCCGAACACCGCCTCGTGTTCGGCGAGCCGATCCAGTGCGCTGGTGAGCACTGCCGGCCGGATCTGCGGGGTGTCCATGCCGATCTGCAGCACCGGCCGGCCGGGAAATGCCGCAGCGGAGTCGGCGTGGGCGTTCGCGAGGCGGTCGGCGAACGTGCCGCCGCGCTGCGGAAGCAGGTGCCAGCCCGCCAACGCGGCGGTCAGCTCAGCGCCGAACTCGGCATCGGCGAACCGACCGGCATGGGCCAGCACCGGAATGGCCGAGGCGGTGGCGCGCACCGCCGCGAGGGTGTCCAACAGCGACGCCGCCGCTATCCGGGCCGCCTGGGTGGGATCGGCGGGCGGGCAGAGGCGCGTCTTGGCCTGCCCGGGGACCGGTGCCTTCGCGACCAGGAGCAGAACGTTCACCGGACACCACCGGCGTCGGCGCGCAGCACTCCGGCGAAGTCCCGGGTCGCCCGCCACGTGCCCCGGACCGACCCGGAGACCTTCGAGCTGGTGCCGGCGGCCCGGGGCGCGTACGCGACGTCCAGTTCGAGGATCCGCCAGCCCGCTCCGGCCGCGCGCAGCAGCAACTCCAGGGGGTAGCCGAACGCGCGGTCGTTGACACCGAGGCCCAGCAGCTCCGCCCGGTGGGCCACCCGGATCGGGCTGATGTCGTACACCGGCACGCCGCGCCGCCGCAGCAGGGCCGCGACCAGCGCGTTCCCGGCGCGGGCATGCCACGGCCAGGCATCTGCCGAGACCGGCCGACGCCGCCCGACGGCGAGATCGGCCCGCCCGTCGAGCACCGCCGAGACGAGCCTGGGCAACTCGGCCGGGTCGAACGAGCCGTCCGCGTCGAGCACGCAGACCAGATCCGCCTCCGCCGCCAGCAGGCCGGCGTGCACGGCCGCGCCGTACCCGCGTCGCGGCTCGTGGACGACCCGGGCCCCGTACTCGGCCGCGACGACCGGCGAACCGTCGGTGGAGCCGTTGTCGACCACGATGGCGCGGTAGCCGGGCGGAAGTCCGCTCAGTACGGCAGGCAGTGCGGCCGCCTCGTCCAGACACGGCAGCACCACGTCGATCGTTGTGTGCATACCGGCGACGCTAGGCCCGCCACCGGCCGTCCGGACCGCGGTTTCTCCTTACGAATCGCTTACACGGCAACGGATCTTACGACTCGCTGACGTCTCACCGTGCGGCCATCGAATCCCTGGTCGGAGGTCGTAGCGTCGGCCGTCACCATGACCATGATGACCCGGCCGGGACGACCCCGGTCCGCTGACCTGATCGTCCTCGGTGCCGAGGTGGCACTGCTCGCCGTCGCCGTCGCCGTCGGCGCACTGCTCAACCGGCAGGGTGTGCGGCTTCATGCTGACGCGGCGCCGATCTACGCCTCCTGGCAGCCCCATCTGGGGCCCGGCACCCCCGTGGCGCTGCTCGTCGCGGCGCTGTTCGTCTGGCGGGGCACGCGCTGGGGGACCGACACGCCGTGGCCGCGGCTGCTGGCGGTCGGCTATCTCGCCTCGCTGCTCTGGACGCTGTCGTTGGCCCTGGTGGACGGCTGGTCCGCGGGGTTGACCGAGCGGCTCACCGTGCAGGCCGAGTACCTGCACGAGTTGCCCCGGGTGACGGACGTCGGCATCATGGTGTCCGGCTTCGCCGACCGGATTCTCGACTTCCAGCCCGATTCGTGGTCCACCCACGCCGCCGCTCACCCACCGGGCGCGTTGCTGTTCTTCGTCTGGCTGGAGCGGATCGGCCTGGGCGGCGGGACCGCCGCCGGGCTCGCCTGCGTGCTGCTCGGCGCCACGGTGTCGGTGTCGGTTCCGGTGACACTGCGGGCACTCGGCGCCGAGGACGCCGCCCGGGCGGTGTGGCCGTTCCTGGTGCTCCTGCCGGGGGCGGTCTGGGTGGGCGCGTCCGCGGACGGGATCTTCGCAGCGGTGGTCGCGGCCGGGCTGGCGTTGCTGGCGGTGGGTGGCCGACCGGGGGCCGCACTGGGCGGGTTGCTCCTCGGCTTCGCGCTCTACCTGTCGTACGGGTTCGTCCTGGTCGGGTTGCTCGCGTTGACAGTGGTGCTGCTCCGGGCGCGGGACCGCCTCGGCGTGCTCCTGGTCGCGGCGGCGGCGGTCACGGCTGTCGCCGCCGTGTTCACCCTCGCCGGCTTCTGGTGGCTGGACGGCTACCACCTGGTGGCGCGTCGTTACTACCAGGGTTGGGCGGCGGAACGTCCGTACGGCTACTGGGTCTGGGCGAATCTCGCCGCCCTGCTGCTCTCGGCCGGTCCGGTGATCGGGCCGGCGCTGCGGCGGGTGGTGTCCGCCGTGTCGATCCGAGCACCGCACCCACCACTCGCGCCGGCCCTCCGGCAGCGGATCGCCAGCGCCGGGCCCACTGTGTGGTTGCCCATCGCGGCGACGGCGGCGGTGCTCGCGGCGGACCTGTCCGGGCTCAGCAAGGCCGAGGTGGAGCGGATCTGGCTACCGTTCGCCGTCTGGCTGCTGGTCGCCACCGCGCACCTGCCCCACGGTCACCGACGGTGGTGGTTGGCGGCCCAGGCCGCCACGGCTCTCGCCGTCAACCACCTACTCTGGACGGTGTCGTGACCGATGCCGAATCCCGCATCACGGCGGTGGTGAAGTCGGCGATGCCAGCGGTGAAGCCGACTCGGGCGGTGAAACCGAGCGCCCGGGTGGCGCGCGCCGGATCGGCCACGACGTGCCGTACGTCCGCCGTCCGCCCGCCCCCGACCGTGACCGGCGCCGGCCCGCCCATCGCCGACGCCAGCTCGTGGGCCAACTCGCCGACGGTGTGCGGCTCACCCGAGCAGACGTTGACCGGGGTCAGGGGATCCGGTGCCGGTGTCGTCAGGGCCAGCAGGTTGGCCATGGCCACGTCGGTCACGTGCACGAAGTCGCGCCGTTGCCGGCCGTCCTCCAGCACCCGGGGCGATCGCCCGGCGGCCAGGGCGGACCGGAAGATCGACGCGACCCCCGAGTACGGAGTGTCACGAGGCATTCGCGGACCGTAAACGTTGTGGTAGCGCAGGGCCCAGACCGACCCGCCGGTCTGCCGGGCCCAGGCGCCGGCGAGGTGTTCCTGGGCCAGCTTCGTGGCGGCGTACGTGCTGTGCGGCTCCAGCGGTGCGTCCTCGGGCACGAGACCGGGGGAGAGTGCCTGGTCGCAGCGAGGGCAGGTCGGCTCGTACCGGCCCTCGGCCAGGTCGACGGCACGGCGGCCGGCGGGCCGGACGATCCCGTGGGTCGGGCAGTGGTAGCGGCCCTCGCCGTAGACCACCATCGAGCTGGCCAGCACCAGTCGGCGTACCCCGGTGGCGTGCATCGCCGCGAGGACGGTGGCCGTACCGAGGTCGTTGTGCGCGGCGTACCGGGGGGCGTCGGCCGGGTCGATGCCATGGCCGACCATGGCTGCCTGATGGCAGACCGCGTCGACCCCGGCGAGTAGCCGGGTCAGCAGATCGCTGTCGCGTACGTCGCCGACCACCAGGTCGTGCCGCTCGGTCCAGGGCGGTGCTGTTGCGCCGTGCGCCTCCGGCAGGAGCGCGTCCACGGCCACCACCTCGTGCCCGTCTTCGGTGAGCAGGTCGGCGACGTGGGAGCCGATGAACCCGGCCGCACCGGTGACAAGTATCCGCATTCCGGTCACCGTATGACGTCGCGTACGCCCGCTCGGGTTTTCGCACGCAGCCGTAAGAACCTCGCAAGCTTTGCCGGGGCTGGCGGACCCCGGTGCGTGGCTACGCTGGGCCGATGGACATCTGGGGGAGACGTTGACGGCGCGGGACGGGGAAGGTCCGTGACGCAGCGCGTGCTGGTGGTCGACGACGACCAGACAGTGAGCGATGTCATCCGTCGTTACCTCGAGAACGACGGCTTCCAGGTCAGCCTCGCGGCGGACGGCGCGGCGGCACTGGCGGCGGTTGAGCGTCAGGCGCCACACCTGGTCGTGCTCGATCTGATGCTGCCCCGGGTCAACGGCCTGGAGGTGTGCCGGGCGCTGCGGGTACGGCCGGACGGCGTACCGATCGTCATGCTGACCGCACGCGGTGACGAGGCCGACCGGATCCTCGGGCTGCAACTCGGCGCGGACGACTACCTGACCAAGCCCTTCTCACCCCGGGAACTGGTGCTGCGGGTCCGTTCGGTGCTCCGTCGGGCCGGCGGTGGGGCACCGCCCGAGCGGCCGGAGGCGCTCACCGACGGCAATCTGGTGGTGCACACTGCCTCCCGAACCGCCCGCCTCGCCGGTGCCGATCTGGCGCTGACGCTGCGCGAATTCGACCTGCTCGTCCACCTCATGCGGCATCCGTCCCGGGTCTTCGGCCGGGCCGAACTTCTGGAGCAGGTCTGGGGCTGGAACTTCGGGGACCACTCGACGGTGACAGTGCACGTACGCCGGCTGCGAGAGAAGATCGAGGCCAACCCGGCCGATCCGCAGCGGATCGTGACCGTCTGGGGCGTCGGCTACCGCTACGAGCCGGCCAATGCGTGACGTACTCCTGATCTTCGCGATCGCCCTCGGCGCGGCACTCGGCATCGGGCTCGCCGGTGCGGTGCTGCTCCGCGCGCTTCGACGCAGCTCGATCACCGTGCACCTCAACGTGCTGCTCACCACCACTGTGGTCGCTGTCGCCGTCGGGGTGATGGCGGTCGCGGAAGCGATGTTCCTCTCCGCGCACGACAGTGAGGTGGTCCTGATCACCGTCGCGGCGGCAGCTGTGGTCAGCCTCGCCGTCGGCGGGCACTTCGGCCGGCGACTGGCCCGCGCCGCGGTCTGGCGCGACCAGGCCCGGGAGCGGGAACGGCAACTGGAGAAGGGCCGGCGCGACCTGGTCGCCTGGGTCTCCCACGACCTGCGGACCCCGCTCGCCGGGCTGCGGGCCATGGCGGAGGCGCTGGAGGACCGGGTGGTGCGTGATCCGGACACGGTCGACGAGTACCACCGGCGCATCCGACTGGAGACCGACCGGATGACCCGACTCGTCGACGACCTGTTCGAGCTGTCCCGGATCAACGCGGGAGCGCTGCGGTTGTCGCTGACCGCGGTGCCGCTCGGAGAGGTGGTCTCGGACGCGCTGGCCAGCACCATCCCCCTGGCCGACGCTCGCCGGATCAAGCTGATCGCCAGCGAGTCGGGGTGGCCCACAGTTGCCGCGAGCGAGCCGGAGCTGGCTCGGGTCGTGGCCAACCTGCTGCTCAACGCGGTCCGTTACACCCCGGAGGACGGCACCGTACGCATCGAAGCCGGCCGGGAGGACGACCACGCCTGGCTGTCGGTTGCCGACACCTGTGGCGGCATTCCCCCGGCCGACCTTCCCCGGGTGTTCGACATCGCGTTCCGTGGTGAACCAGCCCGGACCCCTGGCCCCGGCGACGGTGGGGCGTCCGGAGGGCTCGGCCTGGCCATCGTCCATGGCCTGGTGGAGGCGCACGGCGGTCGGGTCGAGGTGCGCAACACCCCCGACGGCTGCCAGTTCATGGTCCGCCTGGCGACCGCCTGAGGGCACGAACGCTCGAAGTGGCGGGATGAGGCCGTCGGTCTGCGCCGGCCCCATCCCGTTGTCAGAGGGCGAGGATCAGGCGTCGGCGTGCTGGGCGGCGACGTCGAGGATCCAGGTGATGCCGAAGCGGTCGGTCAGCATCCCGAACGCCGGTGCCCACTGCGTCGAGCCGTACGCCTCGACCACGGTGGCGCCATCGGCCAGCTTCTCCCACAGTGCGCCAACCTCTTCGACACTCTCGCCGCGGACGGACAGGAAGAACGGCTCGCTGGTCAGCGTCACGCCGTGCTCGCGCCGCGTGGAGGGCGGCGGGGCGATGCCGGCTCCGGCCTGGCTGGGCACGTCGTAGGCCATGACGCGGAATCCGTCGTCGGTGGCGACCTGGCCCCAAACGGCCTTGCCGGCGTCGGGCAGCTCCTTCGGCATCCCGAAATCGCCGTACGTGATCACCATGATCTCGCCGCCGAACACCGAGTGGTAGAACTCCAGCGCCTCCCGGGCATTGCCCCGGAAGTTGAGGTGGGCAGTCGTGGTGATGCTCATCAAGACTCCTGGTGAAAGTTGTTTCCGGTCACGGTGTCCGGCCGGCGTCAGCACCAAGGGTTGACGACGTAGGTGACAGGATGTGTCACCTACTGCGGATAGATTCCATTCATGCCGAAGACCTCGGGTCGACTGTTGGCCCTGTTGTCGCTCCTCCAGGCGCGCCGCGACTGGCCGGGAACGCTCCTGGCCGAGCGGCTCGACATCAGCCTGCGGACGGTGCGCCGTGACGTCGACCGGCTGCGCGAGCTCGGCTACCCCATCGCGGCAGCGAAGGGTCCCGACGGTGGCTACCGGCTCAGCGCCGGCACCGAACTACCGCCTCTGCTCTTCGACGACGAGCAGGCCGTCGCTCTCACCCTCGCGCTGCAGATCGCCGTCACCACCCTGGGCGACGGCACCGGCGAAGCGGCAGCACGCGCGTTGACCACGATCCGGCAGGTCATGCCGTCCCGGCTCCGGCACCGCGTCAACGCCCTCCAGGTCACCGCCGTCGAGCGGCCCGTCACCCTACCGGCCGCCCCCATCGACGACGACGTGCTCCTGGCGATGAGCTCCGCCGTGCAAGCCCACGAGACCCTCCGCTTCGGCTACGGCTCCGAGACTCTGGACATGCCTCCGCGCCGCGTCGAGCCGCACCACCTCATCACCTGGGACGGACGCTGGTACCTCGTCGCGTGGGACCTCGACCGGTCAGCCTGGCGTACCTTCCGCGCCGACCGGATCACCCTGCGCATCCCGAACGGACCGCGCTTCACGCCGAGGGAACTGCCCGGCGGCGACGTGACCAGCTTCGTCACCGGCAGGTTCCGCGGTGCCGACGACGGCGTCATCGGCTGGCCCTGCCAGGGCACCGCCATCCTCGACCTGCCGGCCGCCACCGTGGCCCTCTACACGCGCGACGGGACCGTCGAGGACCTTGGTTCGGACCGCTGCCGGCTCACTCTCGGCTCGTGGTCCTGGCCCAGCCTGGCCGCCGCCATCGCCCGGTTCGACACCGAGATCGACGTTGTCGGCCCCGCCGAGCTTGTCGACGCCTTTGGCCACCTGGCCCGCCGCTTCGCCAGGACCGCCGCCAGCGCAACATCGTCGACCAGTTCCCAGCACACGGCGATCACCGCGAACCCCGTCCCTACCGTGGTCGCTCCGACCTTCCGCCCGTTGGTGTGTTCGCCGGCCGTGGCCCTCGCAGACCAGACCGCATCGGAGTGACGTGCTGCGCCATCGAATCCGTCCACGGCCGCGAATTGACGGTGGTGGGTCTCGACGCGGTCTCGGGCACCCCGGTCGTCGACCTGAAGCCGACGATGATGGAGTTCGTCGCGGTGAACGTCGAGCAGCCGGAATGGGTCAGCCGCCTGATGTCGGAGTACTTCCAGCCTTGAGCGGTACCCAGCCGCTGTCAGGTGCGCCGGTCGATGGGGTGTCCGCCTCGCGGGACCACACCGTTTGCCGGGTCTGACTACGCTCTCCACTGTCTCGGACGCGATCGATGGAGGGCGCATGTCGGTGAACGAGCCGGCGAGCGGGGAGTTCGCTCGCATGCTGGACGCGACGGTTGGCGCGTTGCGCGCCGCCGGCGCTGCGCCGGAGGACGAGGAGGCCGCGCGCCTGCGTCGGGTCGGTGAGTCCGCCGAGGGGCAGGTCCGTGCCGAGTTTGGCGCTGATGGCCGGTTGGAGTCGCTGACGCTGGACCCACGGATGATGCGGCTCGGCGCGGCCGAGGTCTGCGACCACGTGATCGCGGCAGTGAATGCGGCGATCGACTCGATGCGCGGCGGCGGTCCGGCGGTGGCCTCCGGCGACCTCTCGCAGCTCACCGAGCAGTTGGAGCAGGTTCGTGACACGGCCGTGCCGCGGCTCGGTGCCTTTTTGCAGGCGCTCACGGACGCGCAGGAGCGGATGGCCCGAGGAGGTTCCCGGTGAACGGCTTCGAGGTCGAGCCCGCGCTGCTGCGTTCCGGCGGCGACGAGGTCATCGGCGCCGCCGAACGCTTCATCGGGCAGTTGGAGAGCTTCGAGGCGAAGATGCAGGGGTACGGCGAGCCGTGGGGTGCCGACGACATCGGCTCGCTGATCGGCATCGCGTACACGGAGGCGTCCACCTGGGTCCTGGACTGCATCGGCGTGGCCGCCGAGGAGATCGGCTCGGCCGGCAGCGACCTGACGAAGATGGCCGACAACTTCGAGCTGGTCGAGGAAGCCGCCGCGGGCGCGCTGCGGGACATCCAGGGAATGCTGGGGTGACGGCATGGGACTCCAACTGCCGGGTGAGCTGATCACGGCACTCGGCTGGATCGGCTACACCTGGCCCGAGGCCGACGAGGAAAAGCTGTTCGAGATGGGCCAGGCCTGGCTGGACTTCTCCGGCACGGTCGCTGACGCCTCCGGGGAGGCCGGTTCGGCTGCGGCGGCGATCTGGTCGCAGCACCAGGGCGAGTCGATGCAGGCGTTTCAGAAGTGGTGGTCCAACCCGGAGAGCGGCCCGGGAACCCTGTCGGACTACTCCCAGGCCGCGATGTTGATCGGGACCGGTCTGATCATCGCCGCCGCGATCGTGCTCGCGCTGAAGATCCAAGTGATAGTGCAGCTCGCGATCCTCGCCTTCGCGGTGGCTCAGGCGATCGCCACCGCCGTCGTCACGTTCGGCGCGTCGCTGGCCGAGGTCCCGATCTTCCAGATGATCACGCGAGAGATCGTCGGTCTGCTGATCGACCAGGTGATCCAGGAGCTCCTCGATGCCTAGCAGGGCACCGAAGAGCTCGAAGAAGCGCGGCGGCGCGGGCAAGCCGAGGGTTGGCAAGGGCGTCCGCGCGGCGGTGAAGAAGGCCGCCGCCAAGCCGGTGGTGCGCAACAACGACCTGCCCGAGGTCACGATCAAGGTGCAGCGCAGGCCGTTCCACGCGCGCGGCCAGTTCGACCGAAAGATGAACGCACTGAAGAAGCTCAGCGACGAGGGCAAGCTGTTCAAACAGGCGAACCCGGTCGCCCGGGACGAGACAATCACGAAGGCCTACAAGAAGCGCATCCGGCAGAAGATCTTCGACAAGTACTGGCCCCACGACAAGAAGATGGCGAACGCCCTCGCCGCCCGACTCCGTAAGCAGCAGCCCGACCATGTGTGGGAGCTGCAACTCGGCGGCGCAGACGACGTTAGTAATCTGAAGCTCCTGCACGGTAAAACGAACTGGGATGTCGGCGGGCAAATTTGGCGGCAGATCATGCACCTGCCCGATGGCACACCGATCCGAATAGAGGTGGTGGATTGAATCCCGAGTTGCGGGAGCTCATCGCGGAGCTGCGTACCGACCTGGAGGCGGACCAGCCGGCGACGCTGGCATGGGCCCAGATCAACGAGGGCGCTCCGGCCGACCAGATTCCCGCCGAGCTGCCGCAGCCGGTCCGGGAGCTGCTGGAGACCGCCAACGGCATCCTGGCCGGCGCGTTCGACCTGCCCGCAGTCGCGGATCTCGACGACATCCAGTACTACATCGAGCAGATGCCCGAGTTCACCGGCGTCGCCGACGAGCCCGCCGAGTGGCTGGTCATCGGCACGCGGAACGACGAACCGCTGCTGATCCGACGCGACACCGGCGCGGTCTGGTACTTCCCGGCGGAGACCACCGACGAGTGGTTCATGCGTGAGCTGTTTCTCGACGTCGCGCCGGACCTCGACTCGTTCCTCGCCTACTACGTCTTCGGCGCCGGGTACGGGGAGGTCGGCTTCGACGACGACGAGTGGTGGGGCTTCCTCGACGAGCGCGGTCTGACCACGCCCGGTGACGATGACGAGGAGGCGGACGATTGACCGCGACACATGAGGAGCTCACGGCGCTCTGGGGCGCCGATGGGATGATCTACTTCCCGGTCGACCGGTTCGACGACGTCCTCGGCCCGCTGACGCCAGAGGTCTTCCCGCCGTTCGGGGCCATCCCGGTCGACGTGCCTATCCTGTTCACTGTCGACGTCGACATCTCCGGCATGGAGTTGTTCTCCAAGCTGAAGATCGAGATCGGCGAGGCCAGCCCGCGCATCCACATCGTCCTCGGCAGCTCACCCGAGGACCCGCAGCTGCTCTTCTGCCTCGACGCGCTGACCGGAGCCGTCGTGTTGCTGGACCTGGAAACCCCGAACTTCGAGGCGGTCAACGCGACCTTCGCCGCGTTCGTCGAGTTCCTCTACCGGCTCGGGCAGCTCATCGCCACGGACCCGGGCGGTCGGGCCCGCGCCGCGCGAGCTGCCGCGATCCGCGAGGAACTGATGGGCGTCGACCCGTCTGCGTTCGCCGACCCGAAGTCCTGGTGGAGCATGGCCTTCGATCAGCTGGAGTCCACCAGCGGCTAGCCTCGCCGCGGCCGGCCCGGCCGGGATAGGACAGGCGCCGTCGAGTCTGCGCTGTTGGTTCACCGCGCTCGCGGCACCGATATGGACGCGACCGGCTGCTCCGACGGTGCTGTCTCTCGATGCCATGCCTCGGCGAGGATGGCGTAGGTGTAACCGTCGACCCAGCCCAGATCGGTGTGCCAGGAATCGCCGACGCCGTGCTGCTCACGACGCATGCCGACCTTTTCGAGGATGCGCACCGAGGCGAGGTTGTCAGCGAAGCAGCCAGCGGTGATTCTCCGAATGCCCAGCCGGTTGAATGCGTGCGCCACCACCGCGGTCACCGCCTCGGTTGCGTACCCACGTCCGCCGTAGGCTGGATCGAAGATGTAGCCGAGCTGGGCCTCGGTCCGTGGTGGCATGCCGGGTTGACCCATGCCGTCGACGACGTCGAGCGAGACGGTTCCGATCACCACGCCGTCGAGCGTGGCCGCCATGCTGTGGTCGTCGGGGTCTGCGGCCGCGCGTCGCCATGCCGCGCGGTAGGAGGCAGGGTCGACCTGCGTGCGGAGTAGCCAGCGCGTGACCTGCGGCAGATTGCGGTACTCCAGGATCCGGTCGACGTCCTCGTCCCGCACCGGGCGAAGCTCGAGGCGTTCAGTGCGTACGGTGGTGTTCTCCATGAGGCGGGACGCTAGTGGACGCACCCCGGCGAGACGCCCGAATATCAGTCCGATGCCCCCGCCCCATCCTCACTGGCACAGGGCGCACGGCTCAGTCGACCCGCTGGGCCAGCACCTGCCCCGGCCAGGATCCCGCCAGGAAGGTCTCGGTGGGAGTGAACCCGTGGCGCTCGTAGTACGCCACCAATTCGCCGCCGCCGCCCGCCCAGCAGTCGACCCGTAGCAATCGCACGCCGGCTCGCCGGGTTTCCTCCACCGCGTGTGCCAACAGGGCCGACCCGAGTTTCCGGCCGGCGAATCGTCGGTCGGAGACCAGTAGGCGGACGAAGCGCTCGGGTTCTTCCGCAGGCGCGATCGGTGCCCGGGGGTCGGGCCCGGAATCCAACACCAGGGCTGCGGCCGGCGTCCCGTCCACTTCCGCGATGAAGGGGAGACTCTCGGTCAGGTACCGATCGACCTGTTCGGCCCTTTCGGGTTTCTCCGAGAACGGCCTCGTGCCCCACTGCTCGGTGTTGCCGCGATCGTTCATCCAGACCACTGCGGAGTCGAGCATGTCCAAGACGGCGGGTGCGTCGGCCGGGCCACCGCGTCTGATGCGTACGCCGCGGGTGGTGTCGTCCATGCCCGAATGGTAATCCGAGGATCGGTCGATCATGCCGGGGGCATCACCCCTCGTGGCCCCCGCCCCCGGGTCCAAAATCTCCGGAGGCCAGGGTCCGATTCATCGCCGCCAGTAGGCGCTCAAGTGTTCTGCGGTCGCTGTCGGTGAGGCCGCGAAGGATGGCCGCCTCGTTGGCCAGATGTTCCTCGATGAGCCGGTCGGTCAACGCCACGCCGGTCGAAGTCAGCCCGACCACCCTGCCGCGCGCGTCGGCTGCGGAGACCGAGCGCGACACGAGGCCGCGGGCGATCAGTCGGTCCACCCGTTTGGTCACCGCTCCCGTGGTCACAAGCATCCGTTGGCTCAGCTGGCCCGCCGTGAGCGTGTAGGGCTCGCCCTCGCGGCGCAGCGCCGCGAGCACGTCGAAGTCGCCGTTGCCGAGGTCCGCGGCGGCGAACGGCGGTCGCAGGACCTCATCGAGTACGGCGGCCAACTGTTGGATGCGACCGATGATCAGCAATGGAGTGGGGTCGAGGTCTGGTCGCTCGCGACCCCACTGCCCAACGATGTCGGCGATGCGGTCGTCTTCCACTGTTGCATCTTACCTTCCGGGGAAGATAAATTGTCTTCCATGGAAGACAATTCGGCTCGAATGTCAGCTCCGGTGGTCACGGCGTACGTGGACCCGTCTTGCCCGTTCGCCTGGATCACCTCCCGCTGGCTCATGGAGGTCGCGAAGATGCGGCCGCTCACCCTGCGGTTCGAGGTGATGAGCCTCGCGGTGATCAACGAGCATCGTGACCTGGAGCCCTGGTACCGCGAATTCAACGACCGGGCGTGGGGTCCGGCCAGGGTGTGTGTGGCGGCCGCCGCGCAACACGGCTCCGCCGCCCTCGCACGGCTGTACCCGGCGCTCGGCCGCCGGATCCACGACGCCGGCGACAAGGACTTCGACACCGTCGTCCCGCTGGCCCTGGCCGAGGCCGGCCTCCCCGCCGACCTGGCCGACGCCGCCCACCGCAGCGACCTCGACCCGCAGATGCGGGCGAGCACCGCCCACGCACAGCAACTGGTGGGCGAGGACCTCGGCACCCCGACGGTCGTCGTCAACGACGTGGCTTTCTTCGGCCCCGTACTGACCTCGATCCCTCGTGGCGAGGAGGCCGTCCGCATCTTCGACGGCGCTCGCCTGCTCGCCGGCTGCCGGGCTTTCTCCGAGCTCAAACGCGCCCGGTCCGACGGCCTCACGTTCGCGTAACTCCCTCCCGGCCACCGGCGGAGCATGTTCGACGTACTCGACAAGGGATCGATCTTCGTCTGTGACACCAACGGCCCGGGCGAAGTGCCGCCCGCGCGGTACAACAACTGGGTCAAGTACCGGCACAAGGGAAGCGGCTGCCCGAACACCAGCTGATGTGGATGACCGACTACGACATTGTCGGTGGCACCAGGTCCGACCACAGCGGCGTCGTCTTTACGTTCTCCATCCAGAGCTGACGCCTTCGGTCCACCCTTCTCGTACACCCGCCGGGGGGTCGCCTGGTCACTGGGCATCGACTGATCGTCGGCGCGACCCCGGCGACGGGCAACCAGTTTCCGGGGGCAGGATACGAGGGTGATCCTGATCGTTCCCGCGAACCCGCTGCGTCCACGCCATCCGGACGAGCACTTCACTGCCGAGGCTGACGCGGCCCGTGCCGCCGGGTTCCAGGTGGCGGTGGTCGACCACGACGCGTTGGCGCGGGGCGATGACGTACGTCGGGCGGTGGCCTCGGTCTCGGGCAGCGGTGCGGCGGTCTATCGCGGTTGGATGCTGCGCAGTGAGCGGTACGCGGCGTTCGCCGAGGCTCTCGCCGAGCGCGGTGTGGTGTTGAGGACCAGTGGTGAGCAGTATCGGCGGGCACATGAGCTGCCCGGCTGGTACGCGGCGCTGGCGGCGGTCACTCCCGCGTCGGTGTGGACCCGCGGCTCGGATCAGGCAGATCTTGACCGTGCGCGCGTCGCGCTCGGGGCGGGGCCGGCGGTCCTGCGTGACTACACCAAGTCGATGAAGCACTACTGGGACGACGCGGCCTTCATCCCCGAGCTCGACGACGCGGTGGCCGTCTGGAGAGTGGCGAGCCGGTTCCTGGAGTTGCGCGAGGACGACTTCGTGGGCGGGTTCGTGCTGCGCCGCTTCGAGCGGTTCACCTCCGCCGAGGTACGCACCTGGTGGGTCAACGGCCACTGCGTCCTGATCGGCCCGCATCCGGACACCCCGAACGACCGCCCTTCGGTCGAGATCGATTTGGAGCCGGTCGCCCCGATGATCGCCGGGCTCGGTCTGCCCTTCGTCACCGTGGACCTCGCCCTACGCGCCGACGACGTGTGGCGGGTCATCGAACTCGGCGACGGGCAGGTCAGCGATAGGCCGACCACCATGGAGCCCGAAGCGATGGTCGCCGCCCTACTCGACCCGCCACGCCCCTAGCGTGCGCACCGCTGTCGACGACACAGCGGCCAGTTCGGGCTGCGCCGGCAGAAACACCGTAGGTACGCCCAGCGACTGGTTCATCGCCGCGAGCTGGTACTCAGCCCGGAGGTCGGTGGTGTTACGCACTCCGCGGACGATCACTCCTACTTCCCGGAGACGACAGTAGGTGGCGGTCAACCCGCTCCAGGCCGCGACGGTGACCGAGGTCCACTCCACCGGCAGCACCGCCCGGACTGCGGCCGCCCGCTCCTCTTCGTCGCTGCCCGGATGCTTGATGCTGTTGACGGCGACGAGCACGACCACTTCGTCGAAGAGAGCGCGTGCCCGGCTCACCACATTCACATGCCCCGGGGTGAAGGGATGGAAGCTGCCGGGGTAGACGGCTCGCACCCGTACGTGGCCGGGCGTCCGTGCTGTCGGACGCGGCGATTCGGGTGTCACTGCCGCAGGACCCGCTGCGCATCGCGGATGACCTGCTCCGAGGCGATCGGGGCCCACGAGGCGAACAGCTCCCGGAAGTAGGCCCCGTGCCGGTCCGCCATCGCAGGATCGTGCTCGACGACGTCCAGTTCGTTGACGATGCTCAGGTCCACGAGCGACCGAAGTTGAGTCTCGTCGGGCGTCCGCACCTGACCGGCGAAGCGGTCGAACACCTCGCCGGTCGTTGCCAACTCCCGCCAGCTGCGTCCACGGTCGCAGCCGCCGTACAGATAGACGAGTTCCTCGGCGTCGGCGCCAACGAGATCGCGCAGCACGGCACGATCGGTCCGACCAAGCAGGGTGAGGTCGAACCCGTCAGTGCCGTAGACCGGCGTGGGTGAGACCTGCGGCCTGCACGTCACGCGCGCAGCCGAGTGCGGCGAGTCGTTCGCTGACTCGACAGAGGTGGGCGTACAGGTTGCCTCCGGGATGGGCGATCTGCTCAGCTCCCTGCCGGCGGAGCCAGACCCGCACGCCGTCGTCGGTGCTCATGGTCCGACTGTAGGTACCGGCCGTCGGATTTGATGGCCGCCTGACGTGGGCAATTCGTCACAGCGCCGTGGGCACGTCTGGCGACGCGGCGGCCGCGAGCACGTCGACGCGGTCGAAAATGCGGGGTACGCGGAACGCTGGTGCCGCAGGCTGCTTGAGCCAGTGGTGGCCAGCGCCGTTCACCGCCGACAAGCTGCGGTTCGCCACTGCGGAGCACTACATGATGTGGCGCAAGGCCATCCTGTTCGGCGACCGCACGATGGCGGAACAGATCCTCGCCGCGCCGCATCCCCACGCCGCGAAGGTGCTGGGGACGCGTCGCGGGTTTCGATCAGCAGACGTGGAGCGAACACCGCTTCGCGATCGTGGTGGCCGGCAACCGTGCGAAGTTCGATCAGCATCCCGCGCTCCGGGCGTTTCTGCTGGCTACCGGGCAGCGAGTCCTGGTGGAGGCCAGCCCGGTCGACCGGATCTGGGGCATCGGCCCCAACCGCGACGATCAGGCTGCTGGCGACCCCGCCTGTTGGCGAGGACTCAACCTGCTCGGCTTCGCGCTCATGCAGGTGCGAGAGACGCTCGAGGATCAAGGGCGTCAGGGGACGGTTCCGGCGTGACTCCCAGCTTCGCCGGACGTCCGGTGATCTTCCTCGATGTGGACGGACCGCTGATTCCGTTCAAGACCCGACCGGCTGGCCAGAGACGTCCGTCGGGCGTTACGGGCCTGACCGAGGCGGACTTTGTCGCCGTCCATCGATGGCTTCAGGAGGGCCACGGCACGGTCTGACCGAGGGTGTCGATGATGGGTGACGTGACCGGAGCCGTGGGGGAGCGGCAACCGTCGATCCCTTGACACCCGTAGATGCGATCGCTAACACTTGTCCGCAACGCGAACTTAACGAGCCGAACACATTGTGTCTGTGGTCGTGTGACGGCCAAAGGCATCGCGTGCGAACACCTTACCTGTCGCCAGGGCCGCCCAAGCCTGGGCCCGGATACCGCCAGCTCTTGTTAACGCTAACATAGATGATCTTACCGGAGGGGCCGGGATGGTGATTTTGTCGGGAGCATCGACGACGCGTCTACGTGCCCTGCTCGTGCTGTCCGCCGTGGCCGCCGCGGCTGTCGTGGTGGTGGCCGACGGGCCGGCGGATGCCGCCACGCTGCCGACCGGCGCCGTCTCGCTGGAAGCTGTCAACCAGGCCGGACGGTACGTGCGGCACATCGATTATCTCGGTCAACTCGACCCGGTCACCTCCAGCAGCGCCAACCAGACCAAGCTGGATGCCACCTTCACAGCGGTAAACGGTCTCGCGTCGCCGACGTGCTACTCGTTCCAGACCAGGACAGGCATGTTCCTGCGGCACCGCGACTACCGGCTCCGGGTCGACCCGAACACCGGCGACGCGGCGTTCCGGGCCGACGCCACCTTCTGTGCCGTGGAGGGCTCGGTCAGCGGGTCGGTGGCGCTCGTCTCGTACAACTATCCGAACCGGCGGATCCGGCACCGGGACTTCGCGCTCTGGCTCGACGCCTACCAGGACACGGCCGCGTTCCGGGCGGACAGCGCCTTCCGCCTCGTCGCGCCCTGGGCACCCAGGACCAGCAAGGGGCCGGTGATCCCGGGTCTCTTCGCCGACCCGCACCTTGCCGTGTTCAACGGCCGCTACTACCTGTACCCGACCACCGACGGTTACGCGAGTTGGGCCGGCACCTACTACAAGGCGTTCTCCTCGGCGGACCTGGTCAACTGGACCGACCACGGCGTGGTCCTCGACCACGGTCCGGACGTCTCCTGGGCGGACAACTCGGCCTGGGCGCCGGCGGTGGCCAGCGCCAACGGCCGCTACTACCTGTACTTCAGCGGCGGCGCGGCCAGCGGCAACACCGCCAAACAGCTGGGTGTGGCGGTGGCCGACAGCCCCACTGGACCGTTCCGTGACGCGCTGGGCCGGCCGCTGATCCGCAGCGACCAGTTTTCCGGCGGGCAGACGATCGACCCCATGGTGTTCACCGACGACGGGCAGTCCTACCTGTACTGGGGGCAGGGCGTCGCGCGGGCGGTGCGGTTGAACGCCGACATGGTGTCCTTCGACGCGACGCAGGCGCGGGTCATCACCCCGTCGGGCTACAACGAGGCGCCGTTCGTGTTCAAGCGCAACGGTCTCTACTACTTCATGTGGTCGGAGAACGACACGCGCAGCGAGGACTACCGGGTCGCCTACGCCACCGGCTCCTCACCCCTCGGGCCGTGGACAAGGCGCGGCGTGGTGCTGCAGAAGCGCCTCGACGTCGGCATCAAGGGCACCGGTCACCACTCTGTGGTCCGGGCACCTGGCAGCGACACCTGGTACATCGCCTACCACCGCTTCGCCGTACCGACCGGCAACGGCACCAACCGCGAGACCGCCATCGACCGGATGGAGTTCAGCATCGACGGCACCATCCGGCCCGTCGTGCCGACGCTCTAGTCGACTGACAAGCCCCTGCGCGAAGGAGAGACACATGCCGAGAGTTCTCGCCCGGCTCTGCGCGGTTGCGGTGGCCACGAGCCTGCTGTTCGCCACCTGGTCGGCGGCGACACCGAAGGAGGCGGCCGCGCTCGACCCGACCGTCGGCTACCTGATGGCGCACTTCACCGGCGAGTCGTCGACCGACCAGCAGATCTACTTCGCCCACAGCACCGACGGTTTACGCTGGACCGACCTCAACAACGGTGGTCTCGTGCTGCGGTCCACCGTCGGCACCCGTGGCGTCCGCGACCCCGCCCTGGTGCGCTCGCCGGCCGGCGACCGGTACTGGATCATCGCCACCGACCTGTGCATCGGCTGCGGTCAGGACTGGTCGACCGCGATCAACAACGGCAGCCGCAACCTCGTCGTGTGGGAATCCACCGACCTGGTCAACTGGTCGGCGCCGTGGCTGCTGAACGTCGCCGGCGCAATTCCAGACGGGCGCAACGCCTGGGCTCCGGAGGCGATCTGGAACCCGGCCACCGGTGACTACGTTCTCTACTGGGCGACGAACGTCCCGCTCAACGGCGCGACCAAGCACCGCATCTACTCCGCGCGAACGGCGAACTTCCGCAGCGTCACCACACCGCAGGTCTACGTCAACCGACCCGGTAACCAGGAGATCATCGACACCCAGATCGTCGAGGTGCCGGCCGGCGTCGGCGCCTACCGCTACGTCCGGGCCTCCCGGGACGGCCAGATCGCCATTGAGGGCAGCAACTCCATCCTCGGCACCTGGACCAGCCTCGGGAACCTCTCCGGCATCGGGCTGACCGGTGCCCAGGTCGAAGGCCCGATGTGGATGAAGTACAACAACCGTAACGAATGGGTTCTCTACCTAGACCAGTACGCCAGCGGGCGCGGCTACCTGCCGGTCCTGACCACCGATCCGTCGAGCCCGGGCAGCTACCGACTGCCGGCGTCCGGCTCGTACGCGATGGGCGGCACCAAGAAACGGCACGGTTCGATCCTCAACCTGACCGCTGCCGAACAGAACCGGGTGCTCGCCCGCTGGCCCGCCACCGCGGTCAACCGGATCCAGTCGTACAACTTCCAGGACCGGTACGTGCGGCACCACGACTACGACGTCCGCATCGACCCGAACATCAGCCCTGCCCAGGACGGCCAGTGGCGGCTGGTGCCCGGCCTGGTCGGCTCCGGCACCGTCTCCATCCAGTCGGTCAACTACCCGGGCCACTACCTGCGCCACTACGGATACGACTTCCGGCTGGAAGCTAACGACGGCACCGCCACCTTCGCCGCCGACGCCACCTTCCGGCAGGTCGCCGGCCTCGCCAACTCGTCGTGGACGTCGTTCCAGTCCTACAGCCACCCGGACCGCTACCTCCGGCACTACGCCTACTTGCTCCGGCTCGACCCGGTGGCCGACGCGCAGAGCCGTGCCGACGCCACCTTCCGCGTGACCAGCTGAACCTGGTCCCTCTTCAAGGAGTTCCGACTGTGGCACTACATCGACGGGTGCTCTGCGCCCTGGTGGCCGCGTTGACGGCGATGGTTGGCGTCGTCGCCGTCGCGTCGTCGCCGGCCACCGCCGCCACCAACCAGTTCCGCGGCATGAACTGGGCCATGTTGGGTGACAACTTCAAGACCAGCCCGCTCGTCGTGCAGGGCCTGAGCATGTCCGACAGCAACGCAACCGTGCGGGCGAAGGCCAATGCCCTCTACGACGACATGGCGTCCACCATGGGGGTCAACACCATCCGACTGCCCATCAACACCCACACGGTGGGGACGGCCTGGTGGGAGGCGTACCGAGGCGCCATCGACGCGGCCACCGCCCGCGGCTTCAAGGTCATCCTCGCCTACTGGGAGGACGGCGCCGCCTCCGGCGGCAGGATCACGAACCTCGCCGCGTGGAACGCGATGTGGTCCACGGTGACCAACACGTACGGCACGAACACCAACGTCTACTTCGAGCCGATGAACGAGCCGCACGGCTACAGCTCGGCGGAGTGGCGCAACGTCGCCGCCAACTGGCTCAGCTACCACTACTCGGCGGTGCCCGGCCGGGTGCTGATCGGCGGCACCGGCTTCAGCCAGGACCTGCGCGACATCTGCAACGACAGCCGCTTCAACTCGACGCTGCTGTCCTTCCACTACTACGCCTTCTTCTACGGCGCGATGACCTACGACGCCTTCCGCAGCCACATCCAGGCTCGCCTCGGCAACTGTGCCTCCCGCGCGGTCGCGACCGAGTTCGGCGCGCCGATGAACGACGGTCGCAACTACGCCGACGCGAACAGCAGCGACAACTTCGTGCGCTACATCCGGGCCATGGCCCAGGTGATGCGGGACAACCAGATGGGTGGCACCTACTGGCCCGCCCTCGGCGGCAAGACCGGCAGCATCGGCTACGACTGGTACTCGATGTTCGCTCTCACCGGCAGCGGCACCGACCTCAACCTGACTGTCCGTAACACCTCGGGCGCGGACCGGATCCGGTACGCGTGGGGCGACACCGTCGGCGGTGGCCCGACGACACCTCCGCCATCGACGGGGACGTTCTACCGGATCGATGTGCGGCACAGCGGCAAGGCCATGGACGTCCAGCAGCCGAACGCCGACAACGGTGCGCGCGTGGGTCAGTACACGTACGGCGGTAGTGCGTGGCAGCAGTGGCAGTTCCAGGACGCCGGCAGCGGCTACTGGCGCATTGTCAGCCGGCACAGCGGAAAGTGCCTCGACGTGGTGAGCGCGTCGACCGCCGACGGCGCCGAGCTCGTCCAGTACACCTGCGGCAGCGGCACCAACCAGCAGTTCCAGATGCTCACCAACGGCAACTACTTCCAGCTGCGGGCACGACACAGCAACAAGTGCGTGGACGTACCGGCCGCGTCGACCGCGGACGGAGTGGTCCTCAAGCAGTATTCGTGCAACTCCGGCACCAACCAGCAGTGGTCCCGCACTGCGGTCTGAATTGTCGTCTCGACGGAGCCACTGAGCCACGCTCCGGCCCGCATAACCGGTACTCGGGATGTGCGGGCCGGAGCGAGGCCCTCTGACGCCGGTCATCCGGCGTAGGCGTTGGCCACCAGGAATGAGTCCTCGTAGAGTCGGAGCTTGACGATCTGATCACCATGCACCCGGAAATGCACGGCCACCGCCATCTCGTACCGGCGGCCGGTGCTCCGGGCCATCCGGCCGAACCGGCCAGCATCACCGCGTCGTCGCCGCCAGGGCGACCGACCCCGCGCTGGCAATTGGGCGCGCACTCGTTCAGCAGCTGACGGCGTACCTCGCCTCGACCTCGTCCACCTGCCAGAGCAGCCCACCATCGTCCTGGGCGCTGAAGACGCCGTCTGCGCCGGCAGCCAGCAGGTGACGACTGTCCCGTCGGAGTGGGGGAGCAGTCAGCTGGGCCTGGCGTTGCGCTACCGTCAAGGCGCGCGCCCCGGCGTCGACAGTCCGCGTCCGCCGGCCGTCGATGGCCCGCAGAACCCATCACATTCAAGGAGAACCCGATGCCGGAGCCTGAGCCCGCCCAGGACGCCCCCGCGGTGGCTGCCGAGACCTCACCAACGGCCGAAACCGAGACCGAGACCGAGCCGCCTGCCGTTCCGGCGAATCGGGCTGCCCGACGCGCGAAGGGCAAGGTGGCCTCGCCCCAACCACACGGAAAGGGTCAGCACCTCGGCGGCCGGGGCTCGGTCCAGAGCCCTCGCCAGTGGGGTAACCGCCGTAGCGGCTGATCCGCGATGGGCGCTCTGTCAGCGCAAACCCTGGGATCAACACGGTCGTCAGCTCATGCCGACGCCGGCCGTGCGCTGTGGCGTCCCCGCCGCGACGCTTGTGATCCAACCCGACCCGCCCCGACCCTCTGCGCCGGTCCAGCACCGGTTCCGTCAGTGGCGCGGCGAATGCCGACCGGGCAAAGTGGAATTTGGAAGCCGGCGTACGTCGGCTTTGTCGGCGCCCACGGGTACGGTTTCGGTGCTCGACACGTACGGGTATCGGCGGCACGTCGTCGGGGCGGGAGCGGCCAGCCCGGTGGCGACGGACCGTGGGAGGGAGCGACGGTGGCGCAGCGGAGAGCATTGGTGGTTCGGGGCGGTTGGGAGGGGCACCAGCCGGTCAAGGCGACGGAGTTGTTCCTCCCCTTCCTCGAACGAAGCGGCTATGCCGTACGGGTCGAGGAGTCGACGGAGATCTACGCCGACGCCGCCGAGATGGCCGAGACCGACCTCGTCGTGCAGTGCATGACGATGTCCCAGATCACCGCGGACCAGGTGGCGGGCCTCAGCGCGGCGGTCATCGCCGGCACGGGCTTCACCGGCTGGCACGGCGGCATCGTGGACTCGTTCCGCGCGTCATCCGAATACCTGCACCTGGTGGGCGGCCAGTTCGCGACCCATCCGGGCCGGGAGCCGTGTGAGCGTCACGGTGGCCCGGAGGACAACTTCCTGCCGCACACGGTGCGCGTCACCGACCTCGGGCGGGGGCACCCGATCACTGCGGGCATCGAGGACTTCGACCTGGTCACCGAACAGTACTGGGTGCTGCACGATGACCTGATCGACGTGCTGGCCGTGACCACCCACCCGACGCAGGCGTGGCATCCGTGGCATCGGCCGGTCACCTCACCGGCGATCTGGACCCGACAGTGGGGTGCCGGGCGCATCGTCGTGACGACCCCGGGGCACAGCCTCGACGTGCTGGAGCACGCTGATGTCCGCACCGTGATCGAGAGGGGGATGGTGTGGGCGACCCGCACCGCGTCGGCGTCATAGGTCTCGGGGTCATCTCCCGCGCGTACCTCGACACACTCGCGGACCACCCTGAGGTCGACATCGTCGCGGTGGCTGACCTCGACGCCTCCCGGTCGGCCGAGGTCGCGGCCACGATTCCTGGAGCCGAGGCGATGAGCGTCGAGGGCCTGCTCGCCCGCCCGGACGTGCAGACGGTGCTCAACCTCACCATCCCCGCGGCGCATGCCGGCATCGCGCTGGCCACGATCGACGCCGGCAAGAACGTGTACGGCGAGAAGCCGCTCGCCGTGACGTTCCCGGACGGCCGCTCGATCATCGAACGGGCCACGTCGGCAGGCGTCCGCGTCGGGTGCGCGCCGGACACCGTTCTGGGTACGGGTACGCAGACGGCGCGGGCGGCGATCGACGGCGGGCTCATCGGCCGCCCGATGTCCGCGTCGGCCGTCATGGTCACTCCCGGGCACGAACGCTGGCATCCCAACCCCGACTTCTACTACGCCCCGGGCGGCGGCCCGTTGCTGGACATGGGGCCGTACTACATCTCGGCGCTCATCCACCTGCTCGGGCCGGTCCGGGCGGTGACCGGAGCCGCCAGCCGCCTGCGCGCCGAGCGCGTCATCGGCTCGGGTCCGCGCGCCGGCCACCGGATCCCGGTGAGGGTGGACACCCACCTCACCGGCGTCCTGGAGCACGCCAACGGTGCGCTCTCCACCATCACGACGAGCTTCGACGGCGTCCGGACGACTGCCGCACCGATCGAGGTGCACGGGGAGGCCGGCACGCTCGCCGTACCCGACCCGAACTACTTCGACGGTGAGGTCCGCCTCTTCGCGCTCGGCGGCACCGAATGGCGCCCCCTCGAACCGCGGGCCGGTTACGCCGAGGGTTCCCGGGGCATCGGTCTGATCGACCTGGTCAGGGCCGACGATGAGCGTCCGTCGCGCGCCGGCGGCGACGTTGCACTGCACGTGCTCGAAACGATGACCAGCCTGCTCAGGTCCGCGGCGGAAGGCCAGCGGGTCGAGCTGACGACGGTGGTAGAGCGACCCGCGCCGGTTCCGCTCACTCCGATCGGGGACTGGCAGGCGTATCAGGCCTCGTGAGGTGGTCGCGTTGACAGGCGGAAGGGCCGGCCGGCGCCGACAATGGGGGAGTGGCACCCGCCTTCGTCCTGCACGACCACCGCAAACCACGACCGCACTTCGACCTGCGGCTCGAAGAAGACGGTGTGCTGCGCTCGTGGGCGGTGCCGCGCGGCCTGCCGGACAGCCCCAGCGACAACCGGCTCGCGATCGCCGTACCCGACCACGACCTGGATCACCTCACCTACGAGGACGCCGACAAGTCGATCGCCGACATCGGCACCTGGGAGGAGCACGACCGCACCGACCGCCGGATGCTGTTCACCTTGCACGGCCGCACCGGCCGTCGGCGGTACGCGCTCATCCGCACCGGCGAGGGGTGGCTGCTCCACCTGACGAAGGAGCAGCCTCCGGACGAGCGCGGACGGTAGCCGACGAAGACGGCGATGGTGGGCAGCGGGACTGCGTCACAGGCCCTAGCATCGCCGGCATGGCAACGCGGCTTGTACAGATCAACATGAAGGCTCAGGACGACGCCGCGCTGGGCGGTTTCTGGGCGCAGGCGCTCGGTTGGGAAATCTCCAGTGAGGGACCCGGCGTGACGAACCTCGAACCCGAGGGTTTCGTCTACCCCGACCCCGTAGCTGTCTGCATCGACCTCATCGTCTCCCCGGAGCCCAAGACGGTGAAGAACCGCGTGCACCTGGACCTCGCCACCACCTCGGCGGAGCATCAGGCGGAGGTGGTCGCGCGGCTGAAGGATCTCGGCGCGACAACCGCCGACGTGGGCCAGGGTGACGTGCCGTGGACGGTCCTGGCCGACCCGGAGGGCAACGAGTTCTGCGTGCTGGACCCCCGGCCGCTCTACCAGGACACCGGGCCGATCGCCGCCGTCGTGGTCGACTGCGCGGACCCGCGAGCCATGGCCCGGTTCTGGAGCGAGGCCACGGACTGGACGCTGCACGAGGTGACCGACCAGGGGGCGAGACTGCGCTCCGCCAAGGGCGTCGGCCCCTACCTGGAGTTCGTCCGTACACCTGACGTGAAGAACGGGTGGAACCGCGTCCACCTCGACGTCCGCCCGTACCCCGGTGACGACCTGGAGACCGAGGCGGTCAGGCTGCGGAGTCTCGGCGCGACCCCGATCGAGCTGGGCCAGACCGTCCGGTGGCGGGTGTTCGCCGACCCGGAGGGCAACGAGTTCTGCCTCCTCACCCCGAGCTGACCGATCACGGGGTGCCGCCATTCTGCGGCGGATGTCGAAGGGCGCCCACCGGGTCGGGCAACGGCCCGGTTGCGGCGAAAGTGGCAGTTCGTGGCCGACGTGAGGTCCCACCGCGGACGTTGGCTTTACGGCAGACACCGATCTATGGTGGGGGCATGCCGCCGGTGACCTTCCGCTCGCCCGCCGCCACCGAGGTGGCGGTAGGCGGTGCTGTCCAGGTGCCGACGGCGACACGCCTCAAGGCCGACATGCGGGTGCCGGTTGTCCGCGCGCCGCACACCGCGCCCACGCACAAGATGTCGAGCCCCACGCGAACCGGCCGAGGCCCACCTGCGGAATCGTTGCATACCCAGAACGACCGCCAGGGCGAAGCTATCCAGCTTCGGCCCTTTTTGTTTTTCCCGCCCAATCCCCTGGAAAGGCAGACCATGACCGTCGATCATCGTCGTACCCTCGATCAGAGTTGGCTGGCTGATGTGCGAGCGTCCCTGGCGGACGACTTCGCCACCCAGACGGCTCGCCTGCGGGAACTGACCGAACTCAACGCCGACACCGGCGACCCGGGCGAGGCCCACAATCAGGCCGCGCTGCTGGCAGCCACCCGTCAGACCATCGAGCAGATCACCGGTGCGCTGAGCCGCATCAGTGACGGCACCTACGGTGCCTGCCAGAGGTGCCACCGGAGCATCCCGGCCGAGCGGCTCGAAATTCTCCCGCACGCCCGCTTCTGCGTGCCGTGCCAGGAGAAGCAGAACAGGTGACGCCCGGTGTGGCTGCCGCGCCGCCGGCACGGCAGCCACACCGTCACGTGCGAGAGCCCGGCCTTTCATTCAGTGAAAGCTCCGGTTCCCCAGCGGGGACACCGCACGGGACGATCCGGCTCCATCGACGTCCGTCGGCATGGAGGTCCGGTCGCATGACATTCGCGCGTAACCAGTGGTATGTGGCGGCCTACGGCAGTGAGGTGGGGCGAAACCTGCTCGCCCGGACGGTGCTCGGTGAGCCGCTGGTGCTGTACCGCACCGGTGCCGGGCAGGCGGTGGCGCTCGCCGACCGGTGCGTACACCGGCGCTTCCCGCTGTCGGAGAGCCGGCTCGACGGCGACACGATCGTCTGCGGCTACCACGGCTTCACCTACGATCCGACCGGCGCCTGCGTCTTCGTACCCGGTCAACAGCGCATCCCGCGCACCGCGCGGGTGGTCTCGTTCCCGGTGGTCGAACAGGACTCCTTCATCTGGGTCTGGATCGGCGACCTCGACCGGGCCGAACCGGCTGCGATTCCCCGCGCACCGTGGCTGGCCCACCCGCGCTACGCGGTGGTGCGGGGCATGGCGCCACTGAACGCACGGTACGGCCTGCTGGTCGACAACCTCCTGGACCTGTCCCACGAGACCTATCTGCACGGCGGTTACATCGGCACGCCGGAGGTGGCGGACACCCCGATCACCACCGAAGTGGACGAGGACCGGGGGATCGTCTACGTCAGTCGGCACATGGACGACGCCGAGTGCCCCCCGTTCTACGCGCGCTCCACCGGCATCCAGGGCCGGATCACCCGGTGGCAGGACATCGAGTACCACCCGCCCTGCCTCTACCTGCTGCACAGCCGGATCGCACCGCAGGGTGTCTACCCGCCCGCGGAGGGCGAGGACCGCGAAGCGTTCCACGCCGAGATCGTGTACGCCATCACCCCGTCGACGGAGCACACCACCTACGACTTCTGGGCGGTGGCGCGCGACTTCGCCATCGACGACGAGTCGGTCAGCGAGTACCTCCACCACAGCAATCACACAGTTGTCATGCAGGACGTGACAGCGCTCAACATCCTGGAGCAGGTGATCGCGACCGAGCCGGACAGGTACCAGGAGTTGAGCATCAACATCGACACCGGTGGACTGGCCGCCCGGCGGCTGCTGGCTCGGATGGTCGGGTCGGGGACGGTGGGAGCGGCGCGATGAGGTCCCGGGCAGGCTCCCTCACCGGGGACCGGGTCTACCGGATCCACTGGGTGCCGGGCACCGACACCCTGCGCGGGATCTGCCACTGCGGGGCCGAGCGCCGCACCGAGGAACCGGTCGAGTTGTGGGAGTGGCTGCTCGGCCACCCGCAGGGCCACCAGGGTGCAGCCGTGCCGGTGCCCGGGCCGCCGAGGCGGCCGGCGATGCGCGAGTGACTGTGGACGTGCTGACCGGTGTCGAGCTGGTGGTCGCCGGCCGCGATCAGGTGGCGGCCGAGGTGGTGGCGATTCGCCTTTGTCGGGCGGACGGCGGTGACCTGCCCGAGTGGACGCCGGGCGCGCACATTGACCTGGAGTTGGGCGCCGGGCTGGCCCGGCAGTACTCCCTCTGCGGCGACCCGGCGGAGCGGTCCGTCCTGCGGATCGCCGTGCAGCGCGAACCGAACGGGCGCGGCGGCTCCCAGCTGGCGCACGAGCGGCTCACCGTCGGCGCGACCGTCCGGGTGAGCGGACCGCGCAACACCTTCCCGCTGGTCGCGGCACGCCGCTACCTCTTCATTGCCGGCGGTATCGGCATCACCCCCATCGCACCGATGGTCGCCGCAGCCGACGCCGCAGGCGCCGACTGGCGGCTGGTGTACGGCGGACGCAGCCGCGCCACCATGGTCTTCGCCACCACCCTGCGGGAGAAGTACGGCGACCGGGTGAGCCTGCACCCGCAGGACGAGACCGGGCTGCTTGATCTGGCCGGGTTGCTGGGCCGGCCCGGCACCGGGCTCGTCTACTGCTGCGGCCCGGAACCACTGATCGCCGCGGTCGAGGAGCACTGCCGTGGCTGGCCACCCGGCTGCCTGCACGTCGAGCGTTTCACCGCCCGAGGCGACACCGGCGCGCCGGAGACGACGATCGAGGTCGAACTCGCGCTCTCCGGGCGGACGGTGACAGTGCCGCCGGGCACGCCGATCCTGCGGGCGGTGGAGGAGGCCGGGGTCCAGGTCCTCTCGTCCTGCCGGGAGGGCACCTGCGGCACCTGCGAGACGCCGGTGCTCGCCGGTGTGCCGGAGCACCGCGACAGCCTGCTCACCGCCGAGGAGCGGGCCGCCGGGGACACCATGATGATCTGCGTCTCCCGGGCCCGTACGCCCCGCCTCGTGCTGGAGCTGTGAGCGCCCGGCGTGGGCGGGGATGATGACGGGGTGCGCGCAGAACCGGGACGGTCGGTGACGAGCAAGGTGCTGGCGTTGCTCGACGCGTTCAGCCCGGCCACCCCGGCGTTGACCCTGAGCGAGTTGGCGCGTCGCACCGGGATGCCACTGCCCACCGTGTACCGGCGGGCCGCGGAGCTGGTCGCGTGGGGGGCACTTGAGCGCGGCGACGACGGGCGGTACCGGATCGGTCTGCGGCTGTGGGAGGTGGGCTCGCTCGCCCCCAGGGGCCTGGGGCTGCGGGAGCTGGCCCTGCCGGTGATGGAGGACCTGTACGAGGTGACCCACGAGAACGTCCAGCTCGCCGTCCGGCAGGATCTCGAACTCGTCTTCATCGAACGGATCGCCGGGCGACACGCGGTGCCCGTGCTCACCCGGGTGGGGGGTCGCTTCGCGCTGCACGCCACCGGCGTCGGGCTGGTCCTGCTCGCCCACGCGCCCGCCGAGGTTCAGGAGCAGGTGCTGGCCGCTCCGCTGGAGCGGTACACCGAACTGACCATCACCGACCCGAAGCGGCTGCGTCGCTGCCTCGCCGAGGTACGCCGGGTCGGGTACGCGGTCAGCGACCGTCAGGTCACCATGGACGCCCTCTCGGTGGCCGCGCCGATCCGCGTACCGGATGGTGTGGTGGCGGCGATCTCGCTGGTGGTCGCCCACGACCGCGCGGACGCGGTGGCGTTGGCACCGCTGGTCCAGGCCGCCGGCCGGGTGGTCTCCCGGGCGCTGAACAACTCCACCCGCCCTGCCGTCTGATGTAGACAGACTGCGAATCGTTGACGCCCGGTCAAATTCTGCATTACGTTGCCGGTGCGCGTGTTACTCCCCACCTTCGTGCGCGGATCGGCATCGACGAAAGGGAGCACTCATGTCACTGGACGGCAAAGTCGCCATCGTCACCGGCGCCGGGCGGGGTCTCGGCCTCGCCTACGCGCAGGAGTTGGCGCGGCGGGGCGCCTCGGTCGTGGTCAACGACGTCGACGCCGAGGCCACCGCCGACGCCGTGGCGACGATCGAGACGTCCGGCGGTCGGGCCGTCGCGGTGGTCGCACCGGTCGGACCGACCGAGACCGCGAAGGAGCTCGTCAGCACGGCGGTCGAGCACTTCGGACGGCTGGACATCCTCGTCACCAACGCCGGCGTGCTGCGCGACACGGTGCTGTGGAAGATGAGCGACGACGACTTCGACACCGTCATCAACGTGCACCTGCGCGGCACGTTCACCACAGTGCGCGAGGCGGTGCAGCACATGCGGCAGGCCGGCGAGGGCGGGCGGATCATCTGCGTCGGGTCACCCACCGGGCAGCGGGGCAATTTCGGCCAGACCAACTACGCCGCCGCCAAGGCGGGCATCGTCGGCATGGTCCGGACCTGGGCGCTGGAGCTCAAGCGGGCCGGCATCACCGCCAACACCGTCGTCCCGGTCGCCGCGACCGCGATGACAGCCACCGTTCCCTACTTCGCCGCGGCGGTGCGGGCCGAGGCGAACGGCGAGCCGATGCCCGCGTTCTTCCGACACGAGCTGGGATTCGGCACGGCGGACGACGTGGCCGGGCTGGTCGCGTTCCTCGGCTCCGACGCGGCAGCCTCGGTGACCGGGCAGGTGATAGGTGTCGGCGGGGACCGCCTGCAGATCTGGACCCACCCGGAGGCGGCGCTGACCGCGCACCGCGAGGGCGGTTGGACGTACGACGCGCTGGTGGAGGCCTGGCCGACGACGTTCGCCGGTGCCGCGCAGAGTGTCGGCGAACGCTTCCCGAAACTCCCCGAGGAGTTCGAGCCCGCGCCGTCCTGACCGGCCCGAGCAGACCTGCCCGCACCGACCCGCCCGACGAAGGTTGGCCCCATGTACCAGCCCGCGATCGACCTCGACGACGTCACGGCGATCGACATGCACGTGCACATCGAGGTCGACGACCAGGGTCACGCCTCTCTGCCCGAACCGCTCGTGGCAGCGGCGTCGGCGTACTTCAGGACGGACGGCCCACGGCCCGCCGTCGACGCGGTGGCGCAGTACTACCGCGAGCGGCACATGGCTGCCGTCGTCTTCACGGTGGACGCGCGTACCCAACTGAAGCATCAGCCACTGTCGAGCAGCGACATCGCCCGCGCGGCGGCCGAGCACGCCGACGTGCTCATCCCGTTCGGGTCGGTCGACCCGCGCACCGGGGGAGCGGCCCTCGAACTCGCCGACCGGTTGATCCGGGAGGAGGGCGTTCGCGGCTTCAAGTTCCACCCCACCGTGCAGGGCTTCGACCCCAGCCACGACGAGTACGCGCCGCTGTGGGGCCTCCTGGAGCGGGCTGGCGTCCCGGCGCTCTTCCACACCGGGCAGACCGGCATCGGCGCGGGTACGCCGGGCGGCTACGGTCTGCGCCTCGGCCGGTCGAACCCGATTCTGCTCGATCCGATCGCGGCCGACTTCCCCGACCTTCAGATCATCATGGCCCACCCGTCGGTGCCCTGGCAGGACGAGGCGTTGTCGGTGGCCACGCACAAGCACAACACCTGGATCGACCTGTCCGGCTGGAGCCCGAAGTACTTCCCGCCCGAGCTGGTGCGCTACGCGAACTCGCTGCTGAAGCGACGGGTGCTCTTCGGCACCGACTACCCGATGCTCACCCCGGACCGGTGGCTTCGCGACGTGCAGTCGACCGACCTCAAGCCGGACGTGCTTCCGGGGATCCTGAAGGACAACGCGGCCCGACTGCTGGGCCTGGCCCGGTGACGACGAGAGGAAACGCCATGACGACGACCATCACCTACGACCGGCTCGGCGACCTCGCCGGCACCGATCTCGGCCACACCGGGTACCGCACTGTCACCCAGGACCAGGTGGACCTGTTCGCGGACGCCACGGACGACCACCAGTGGATCCACGTCGACCCGGAACGGGCGAAGACCGGTCCGTTCGGCGCGCCGATCGCGCACGGGTTCCTCACCCTCTCCCTGGCGGTTCCCTTCTGGACCGAGCTGCTCGAGGTCAAGGGGGTGACCACGAAGGTGAACTACGGCCTCGACAAGGTGCGCTTCCCCGCGCCGGTCGTGGTCGGGGCGCGGGTGCGCATGCGGGCCACCGTCGTCGAGGTCGTCGAGGTCCGCGGCGGCTACCAGCTCACCGTCGACCAGACGATTGAGATCGAGGGCGGGACCAAGCCGGCGGTCGTCGCGCGAGGGCTGTACCGCTTCTACGCCTGAGCCCGGGGGCATCCGTCGAGCCGGGCGAGCACACCACCTCCACCCCCAGGAGAATGATGATGCACCAGCACGGAATCGGCGCCTGGCTGGCCAAGCGCCGGCTCAAGTCCCCGGACCAGATCGCGATCATCCACGGCGACCGGCCACCCATGACGTACCGCCAGTTCGCCGACGCCGTCGACCGGATCTCGGCGGTGCTGCGGGAGCGGGGCGTCGGCAACGGCGACTCCGTCGCCTACCTGGGCGAGAACAGCCCCGAACTCCTCCAGGTGATGTTCGGGGCAGCGCAGGTCGGGGCGGTCTTCGTGCCGGTCAACACCCGGCTCGCCGCACCCGAGATCGCCTACGTCCTCGCCGACTGCGGTGCGCGGGTGCTGATCCACGACCCGGACTTCGCGGTGCCGGTGGCCTCCGCCGTGTCGACCGTCCGGACCCCGTACGTCATCGTCAACGGTGCGGGCAGCGCGGACCGGCCCGGGCTGGCCCACCTGGCCCGGGCCGCCGTCACCCCGTTCACCGGCCACGCCGACACCGCCCACGAGGATCCGGCGGCGATCGTCTACACCTCGGGCACGACCGGCCGGGCCAAGGGCGCGGTGCTGACCCACGGCAACCTCACCTGGGTGGCGCTCAACTGTGTGGTCGACTATGACGTCGTCTCCACCGACGTCGCCCTCATGATCTCGCCGCTGTTCCACGTCGCCTCGCTCGGGATGGGCGCCCTGCCCGTCATCCTCAAGGGCGCCACGATGGTCATCGAGAGGGGCTTCGAGCCGGGCCGCGCGCTCGCGCAGATCGAGCGGCACGGGGTCACCATGCTCAGCGGTGTGCCGACCACCTACCAGCTGATGGCCGACCACCCCGCCTGGGCGTCAACCGACCTGTCGACGTTGACGAAGCTCACCTGCGGAGGTTCGGCGGTGCCGGCCCGCATCCTCAACGCGTACGAGGCGCGGGGCCTGTCGTTCTCCCAGGGCTACGGAATGACCGAGGCCGCGCCGGGCGCCACCGCGCTGCCGCCCACGATGACCCGCGTCAAGCAGGGCAGTGTCGGCCTGCCGCACTTCTTCACCGACGTACGGATCACCGATCCGGCCGGTGCGGTGCTGCCCGCCGGCGCTGTCGGTGAGATCGAGGTGGCCGGTCCCAACGTCTTTCCCGGCTACCACGGGCTGCCGAAGGCGACCGCCGAGGCGTTCACTGCCGACGGGTGGTTCCGCTCCGGCGACCTCGGCCACCTGGACGCCGACGGCTACCTCCACATCTCCGGCCGCCTCAAGGACATGATCATTTCGGGGGGCGAGAACATCTACCCGCTCGAACTCGAGCAGCTGCTCACCGAGGTCGACGGGGTGACCTCGGCGGCGGTCATCGGCGTGCCGGACGAGCGTTGGGGGGAGGTGCCGTGGGCGATCGTGACCGTACGGGAGGGCGCGTCCGTGGACACCGCCACCGTCCGGGCCCGCCTGGACGGCAGGATCGCGCGCTACAAGCTCCCGAAGAACGTCGTCATCGTGGACGAGCTGCCGCGGACGGCGTCGGGGAAGGTGCGGAAGGCCGATCTGCGGACCCGATTCGGCGCCTAGTCGCGGGCCGGGTCGCGACGAGTTCGGCGAACTCCGCCGCGGACGCCTCGGCCAGCTTGTCGTGCATCCGGCGGTAGGTCCGCACCGATCTCGCGGCGGGCCATTCCGCGTCCATGAACTCGGCCGGCAGCCTCGGGTCGGCGCGCAGCAGGGCGAGCCAGTCCGCTACGAGCATCGTCCGTACGGTGAGGGCGCTCGGCGCCATCGCCAGCGCGGACCTGTCGTCCCACACCTCGATGAAGGCGAGGTGCGCGCGTCGGATCGCCTCGATGTCCCAGGCCGCGCGCACGCTCTCGCCGATCGGGAAGCCGGCGAGTTCGCGGGCGTGGAAGGCGACCACGGTGTTGGGTGCGAGGTCTTGGCGCAGCGGCTCCAACGACCCGGCGAGGTCGACCTCGCCGGGCGCGAGCCAGAGCCCGTCCCGGATCGGCGCGAAGCCCTCCCAGGTGAGGGTTGAGCGCAGCCGGTGCCGCAGCATCCGCTGACCCTCCGGGATCGAGAAGGTGACCAGGGTCCAGCCGCTGCCCTGCGGGTCGAACGGCCGCGGCCCGCGAACGCGGTCCTTCGCCTCGCGCAACACCGCCGCCCCGTGCTCGGTCAGTGAGAACAGCGTCTCCCGGCCGCTCCTGCTGCGCGCGAGGATGCCGCTGTGCACGAGACGGTCGAGGGTCGCGCGGGTGGCCGGCGCGGCGACGTCCGCGCCTTCCAACACGGTGATCAGAGCGCTTGCCCGGATGGGCCCCGTGGCGGCGTCGACGACGTGTTCGCCGAAGAAGGCGAGCAACAACTGCTTCGGCTGACGACTACCCACAGCGCTTCCCTTCGGCGAACTCGTTGGCCTGGCCGCCGATCACCGGGCGGATCGCGGGGCCACAGCCTGCCCGCGCTTGGCCCGCTGGATCTGGTCGTAGACGTGCGTCCGCAATTCCGTGAAACGGGGCAGAGCGCGGGTCGTGATCTGATCGCGCTCCGGCGGCAGGTCGATCGCGAGGTCCTCCTGGACCCAGGTCGGCGACGTGGACAATACTAGAACCCGCTGACCGAGATACACCGACTCGTCGATGTCGTGGGTGACGAAGACAACCGAGATGGTGCGGCTGGCGTGCAGCTCGCGGACCAGGTCCTCCAGGTCGGCCCGGGTCTGCGCGTCGACGGCGGCGAACGGTTCGTCCATGATCAGGACGTCGGGCTGGTAGGCGATCGCCCGCGCGATCGCCACCCGCTGTTGCATCCCCCCGGAGAGCTGCCACGGGTGGCTTCGCGCGGCGTGCGCGAGGCCCACCGCCTCAAGGGCGTCGACGACCAGCTTGTCCCGGGCCGCGCGGGTGAGCTTCTTGTGCCGCAGTGGCAGCTCGACGTTCCCGCGCACCGTCAGCCAGGGGTAGAGGCTGCGACCGTACTCCTGGAACACGACGGCCATGGCCGGGCTGGGCCCGGTCACCGGCGAGCCGTCCATCTCGACCACGCCGCTGGTGGGCCGCAGCAGGCCGGCGAGGCACTTCAGCAGGGTGGTCTTGCCACAACCGGACGGCCCGACGATGCAGACGAGCTCACCGGCGTCCATGGTGAAGCTGATGTCCCCGATCGCCTCGACGGTGCCCGTCGCCGACTCGTAGACCTTCCGCAGGTGCTCCACCCGCAGCAGGGTGCTCCGATCAGGCACGGTTGACCTCCCTGATTCCGTGGTACCAGCGCAGAACACGCCGTTCGACGAGACCGAAAGCTACGGCGAGGAAGACGCCGACGAGACCGAGGAGGAGGATGCCACTCCACATCTCGGCGATCAGGTAGTTGCGCTGGAAGTAGGCGATCCGGTAGCCGAGGCCGGAGGAGGAGGCGAACATCTCGGAGATGACCATCAGGATCAGCGCTACCGAGAGGGCCTGCCGGACCCCGGCCATGACCCGTGGGCTGGCGGCCGGGAGCACGAGGAACCAGAGCCGCTCCCACCAGGTGACCTGAAATGATTCCGCGGTCTCCGTCATGACGCTGTCCGTCCCCCGGACACCCTCGATCGTGTTCAGCAGGATCGGCCAGATCGCGCCGGAGACGATCACGACGACCTTCATGGTGTCGGTGATCCCGAGCAGGAGCATCATCACCGGAATCAGCACCGGTGGCGGGATGGCCCGGAGGAACTCCAGCAGCGGTTCGAGGAGTTCGCGCAACCAGCGGGTCAGGCCGATGACGGTGCCGGCGGCGATGCCGAGCACGATCGACGCCGCGACACCGAGGCCGAGGCGGGCGAGGCTGGGCAGCACGTCCTCGACGAACGCCGGGCCGATCCAGGTCTCCCTGAAAGCCTCGGCGATCGTCAACGGGTCGGGGAAGAACCGACTCGTCGTCCTCGTCGCCACCAGACCCCAGAGCACCAGCAGCAGCGTCGGCAACCCCAACGGGTAGAGCAGGCTCGCCGCGATCCGGAATCCGACCGTCCGGCTGCGTGCCGTGGTGGCGATCCGCCCGGTGTACGGGGTCACAACGGCTCCTCTCCTCGTACCGACTGGTGCCACGACAGCACCCGACGCTCGATGAACCGGAAGACGATGTTCACCATGAGCCCGAGCAGGCCGGTGACCACGACCAGCGCGTACAGGCCGGCGGCGTCTCCGGCGGAGCGGGAAAGCTCGATCATGCGCCCGAGGCCGGGGTTACCGATCACCATCTCCGCGGTGATGGCGAGGATGAGCCCCACCGCCGCCGCGAGGCGCAGGCCCGTCATGAGGTACGGCAGGGTGGTGGGCAGGACCAGGTGCGACAACTGCTCCCGCCGGGTCAGACCGAAACTGCGGGCGGTGTCGCGAGCCACCGCGTCGACGTCGGCGACGCCGTAGATCACCTGCACGAACACCTGCCAGAACGACGCGTAGATGATGATGACGAGGGCGGCCTGCCGCTGGATGCCGAACATCAGCACGGCGAGCGGGATGAGGGCGACCGATGGGATCGGTCGCAGGAACTCGACAATGGTGTGGGTCGCGCGCCGTAGGAACGGCACCAGCCCGACGACCGTGCCGAGGACGACGGCGGCGACCGTCGCCACCGTCAGGCCGATCGCCCAGGACGTCATGGTGCTGCCCAGCCGCCGCCAGAACGCGAGGTCGACGAGCTGCTCGAACAGCCGCGCCAGCACGTCCGTCACGTACGGCAGATACAGCGGGTTGATCAGGCCCAGCGTCGGGATCAGCTGCCAGACGACGAGGAACCCGGTCAGGCCGACGACGCCCAGCATCGCTGTGCGTAACGCGCGCAGGCGTCGGGTGGGGAACACGCGCATGTCACTCCCGTCGTCAGGCGGGCGGCGAGGCCCTCCCCGGTCCGGGGGTCGGGGAGGGCGGGATCGCGCCAGCTACTGCTGCTGGATGAGACGGTCGAAGTTGGGTTGCTTGTCGAGAACCTTGTACTTCTGCGCGAGCTCGGCGAGCGTCTGCAGGCTCGACCGGTCGACCTCCCAACCGAAGGCCGGCAGCCGCACCGACTCGGCCACCGGCGGTGGCAGCTCCAGGTTGTCCTTGATGGCCTGCCGCAATGATGCCTCGTTGGCGGGGTCCTTGGCCCACTCCAGCGTCTTCTTCATCGCTGCGGTGAAGTCCTCGACCAGCTTGGCGTCCTTCTCGGTGCGTTCCTTGGTGGTGATGGTGGTGAGCGTGGTCAGGCCGGGCACCACCGCCTGGTAGGGCGCGACGATGAAAGTGTCGCCGCGGGTCTTCAGTTGGGTGACGAAGGGCTCCGGCACCCAGGCGGCGTCGATGTTGCCGGATTCGAGTTGGGCCGGGGCGTCCGGGAAGGCGACCTCGACGAACTTGATTGTCGACGGGTCACCGCCGTCCTTCTCGACCGCCGCCATGATCGTCACGTCGCCGGCCGCGCCCAGGCTGTTGACCGAGACCCGTTTGCCGGCGAGGTCGGCCGGTCGTTTGATGCCGGACTTCGCCGAGGCGACCACGGCGTTGATGTCGTCGCCGTCGGCGTACGAGGAGGCGTAGTTGCCGATGATGACGACGCCGAGATCCCGCAGGTCGGCCCGGAACGGGCCGAAGGGCTGGCCGATCGCGAAGTCGATGTCGCCGTTCATGAGTGCCGGAATGGCCTGCGCGCCGCCCTGGGCGGGCAGCACCTCGACCTGGAGCCCGCGCTCGGCGAAGATGCCCGCCTTGACGCCGCCCCAGAGCGCGGCGGTCTCGGTGATGGGCAGCGCCGCGACCCGGACCTTGCGCAGGTCGCCCGAGGGCTGTGCGGACGGTGTGGACGCGTCGGAGTCGGTACATCCGGTGAGGGCGATCGCGGTAGCGGCGATCAGCCCGAGAGCCATGACCTTCTTCATTGACGAGGCCCTTCCTGGGCGGGGTGGTGGGTGCGTCGGAAGTCGGCGGATGCCTCGGATCTGCAGGTGAACTACCGCTGCGTGGGGGCGCACGCCGCTGTGTTGGCCATGGTCAGTCACCCCGGCATTGAAAGTCAATAATTTCTGACGCCCGTCATAATTAAGTTGAACAACGCTCTGCTGTGGAGGCGTCGCACCGGCTCGCGCTCAGACCTCGGGCAGGCCCACGTAGTTCTCGGACAGGCTCCTGGCGTACGCCTCGGAGGTGGCGACGTACCTCAGCGTGGCGGTCTGCAGCTTCGTCTCGTACGGGTCGTCGCGCTCCAGCCGGTGCAGCATCGAGGTCATCCACCAGGAGAAGTGCTGGGCCCGCCAGACCCGGCGCAACGCCGTGGCCGAGTAGGCATCCAGCAGATCGGTGCGGCCCCCGTCGTACCACGCGGCGAACGCGTCCCCGAGAAGCGCGACGTCGGCGAGGGCAAGGTTCATGCCCTTCGCGCCGGTGGGTGGGACGATGTGCACGGCGTCCCCGGCCAGGAACAACCGCTCCCACCGCATCGGCTCGACCACGAAGCTGCGCATCGGGGTGATGGACTTCTCCAGGATCGGCCCCTCGTTGAGCGACCATCCCGGCACCGTCTCCAACCGGGCCCGCAGCTCCGTCCAGATCCGCTCGTCCGGCCACGCGGCGATGTCCTCGTCCGGTGCGACCTGTAGGTACAGCCGAGAGATCTCGGGGGAGCGCATGCTGTAGAGGGCGAAGCCCCGTTCGTGGTTGGCGTAGATGAGTTCGTCCACCGCCGGGGCCGCTGCGGCGAGGACGCCCAACCAGGCAAAGGGGTACGCCCGCTCGTAGGTGGTCAGCACCCCCTCGGGCACCGCGCCGCGGCTCACCCCGTGGAACCCGTCGCAGCCGGCCACGAAATCGCAGTGCAGCTCCTCGGCCCGCCCGTCCCGTCGAAAGTGGACGACCGGTGAGTCCGAGTCGAGACCGTCCAGGCCTACCGCGTCGGCCTCGAAGAGGATCGCGCCGCCGGCCGCGAGCCGGGCGGCGATCAGGTCCTTGACCACCTCCTGCTGCCCGTAGACGGTGATCGCCCGCCCGGTCAGATCCGCCATCGGTACCCGGTGCGACTCCCCGGCGAAGCGCAGCTCGATGCCCTCGTGGCGCAGCCCCTCCCGTCGCAGCCGCTCACCGACGCCGCTGCGGCAGAGCAGGTCGACCGAGCCCTGTTCGAGGACCCCGGCCCGGAGCCGGTGCTCGACGTGGTCGCGGCTGCGGCTCTCCAGCACCACCGACTCGATTCCGCGCAGGTGCAGCAGGTGCGACAGCATGAGCCCCGCCGGCCCGGCGCCGACGATGCCGACCTGGGTACGCATTCCCGGCATGCCCCTCTCCTCCCGGCGTCAGAACGGGTACCGCGTGATGGCGCCCTGCACGGTGAGCCACTGGGTCTCGGTGAACGCCTCGACGTTCGCTGCGGCCCCACCGAACCGGGAGCCGGTGCCCGACGCCCCCACCCCACCGAACGGCGCCACCGCCTCGTCGCTCACCGTCTGATCGTTGATGTGCACGATCCCGCTGGGGATCCGGTCGGCGAGGGCCATCGCCCTCATCACGTCGCGGCCCAGGATGCCCAGCGACAGGCCGTACTCGGTCTGCCGGGCCAACCGCACGGCCTCGTCCTGGTCGGCGAAGGTGATCACCGGCGCGACCGGGCCGAAGACCTCCTGGGCGTACGCCGGGGTCGCGGGGGTGACGTCGGTGAGCACCGTCGGCCGATAGAACAGCCCCTCGTACGTGCCCCCGGCGGCCAGTCGGGCACCCGCGTCGACGCTCGCCGTGACCAGTGCGTGGACCTTGTCGCGCTGGCGCTCGTCGATGATCGGCCCGAGCGCCACCTGCTCCTTCGCCGGGTCGCCGACCGGCAGGTGGTTCGCCTTTTCCGCCAGCCGCTCGACGTACCGCTCGGACAGACTCTCGTGCACCAGGTGCCGGCCGGTGGTCATGCAGATCTGGCCCTGGTGCAGGAACGACCCCCAGGCGCCGGCGGAGACCGCGAGGTCCAGATCGGCGTCGTCGAGCACGATCAGCGCCGAGTTGCCACCGAGTTCGAGGTGTGCGCGTTTGAGGTGGCGTGCTGCCGCCTCGCCGACCTTGCGGCCGGCAGCGGTCGACCCGGTGAAGCTGATCACCCGTACGTTCGGGTCGGCCACCAGCGCCTCGCCGACCTCGACCCCGCCGGGAAGGACGTGCAGCAGCCCGTCGGGCAGGCCGGCCTCCTCGAAGACCCGGGCGATCGAGACACCGCCGCAGACCGCCGTGCGCGGATCGGGCTTGAGCACCACGGCGTTGCCCAGCGCCAGGGCCGGGGCGACGGAACGGGTGGCCAGGATGAGCGGGAAGTTGAACGGCGCGATGACCCCGACGACGCCGACGGGCAACCGGCGAGCCAGGCTGAGCCGCGGTTGCGCGCTCGGGATGATCTCGCCGAGCGGGTGCGAGGCCAGCGCCGCCGCCTCGTAACATTCCTGCGCCGCAGTGTCGGTCTCGACGCCGGCCTTGGGTGGGATGGACCCGGACTCCCGCACGATCCAATCGCCGATCTCGGCGGCGTGCCGCTCGAACAGCTGCCCGGCCCGGCGCAGCACCGCGGCCCGCTCGGCGTAGCCGGTGGCGGCCCAGGCGCGCTGAGCGGCAGCGGCGCGAGCGCAGGCGCGCGTCACGTCCTCGGCGTTCGCCACGCCGACCTGGCCGATCTCCTCGCCGGTGGCGGGGGAGCGCACGGGTGCCGTGCCGCCGGCCGGTTCCACCCAGCCGTCGCTGTGCAGGGTGCCCTGCCAGGTCGTGACGTCCAGCAGTGTCATGGCGGTCCTCCTCGGAGCGTGGGGCCGGTGGGCTGGTCCCGGGGTGACCGGGCGGACTTCCGCTCACGAAGGGCCCGGAGGTGTTCGCTTACCGAACGGCCGTTCTCTGCATGAACGTTGGCACGTGGTCCGGCTCGCGTCAACGCATCGCCCGGCGTGATTGCCGCGCACTGTGGACGGCGGTCCGGCCTGTCGTTGACGGATGTCGTTCCCCGTCGTACGTTCGAGATGAGTACGGCAGTCCGCATAGCGAACGGCTGGCGGGCAGCGCGGTTCACCCAGGAGGCGGGGAGGCCCATGGCGAAGCTCGTCTCGCTGACCGACGGCGTGGCGCACCTGGTCCGTGACGGCGACGTGGTGGCCCTGGAAGGGTTCACGCACCTCATTCCGTTCGCCGCAGGTCACGAGATCATCCGCCAGGGACGGCAGGATCTGACCCTCGTGCGGATGACCCCCGACGTCATCTACGACCAGCTGATCGGGGCGGGCTGCGCCCGTCGCCTGGTCTTCTCCTGGGGTGGCAACCCGGGCGTCGGCTCGCTGCACCGCTTCCGGGACGCCGTGCAGCACGCCTGGCCACGTCCACTCGACCTGGAGGAGCACAGTCACGCGGGCATGGCCAACCGGTACGTCGCCGGGGCGTCCGGGCTGCCGTTCGCCGTCCTGCGCGGCTACACCGGCACCGACCTGCCCGGGCACACCACCAACATCCGGCCCATCACCTGCCCGTTCACCGGCGAGACGCTGACCGCCGTCCCCGCCCTGCGTCCGGACGTGACGGTGGTGCACGCCCAGCGCGCCGACCGGAACGGCAACGTGCAGATGTGGGGCATCACCGGGGTGCAGAAGGAGGCGGTGCTCGCCGCCCACCGGTCACTGGTCACCGTCGAGGAGATCGTGGACGAGTTGGAACCCGTACCCGGGCAGGTGATCCTGCCCGGCTGGGCGGTCACCGCGGTGGCCGAGGTGCCCGGAGGCGCGCACCCCTCCTACGCCCACGGCTACTCGGTGCGGGACAACGACTTCTACCGGGACTGGGACGCCGTCAGCCGGCACCGCGACACCTTCCGGGCCTGGCTGGACGAGCACGTGCACAAGGCCGACGCGGCGGCATGAGTCAGCGCAGCGAGCGAGGGGAACGCGATGGCGGACTGGACCGCGGACGAGATGATGACCGTCGCCGCAGCACGGCAACTACGCGACGGCGCGGCCTGCTTCGTCGGGATCGGGTTGCCCAGCACCGCGGCGAATCTCGCCCGGGCGACCCACGCCCCGAACCTGGTGCTCATCTACGAATCCGGGTGCCTCGGCGCGAAGCCGGACCGGCTTCCGCTCTCCATCGGAGACGGGATCCTCGCCGACACCGCTGACGCGGTCGTCTCGGTGCCCGAGGTGTTCAACTACTGGCTCCAGCCCGGCCGGATCGACGTGGGCTTCCTCGGCGCCGCGCAACTCGATCGCTACGGCAACATCAACACCACTGTCGTCGGCGGCGACTACGACGCCCCGACGGTCCGGCTGCCCGGCGCCGGTGGCGCCCCGGAGATCGCCGCCTCCTGCGGCGAGGTCGTGGTGATCGTCCGGCAGGACCTCCGGACGTTCACCGAACGGGTCGACTTCGTCACCTCGGTCGGGTACGGGACGGGCCCGGGCGACCGGGAGCGACTCGGCCTGCGGGGCGCTGGCCCCCGAGTGGTGATCACCGACCTCGGCGTCCTCGAGCCCGACCCGGTCACCTGCGAGCTCACACTGACCCACCTGCACCCCGGCGTGACCCGGGAGCAGGCGCGGGCGGCCACCGGCTGGGACCTCGCCGTCGCCGAGGGACTGGCCACGGGTGAGCCACCGACGGCACGGGAACTCGCGGTGCTGCGGGCGCTGGAGGCGACGAAGTCCGACGGGAGACGACAATGACCACTCAGGACACCCAGGCCAGCAGCGGGTTGGTGCTACCGCAGTACCGGCGCGACGACGTCGACGCCCACCCACCCCTGCTCAGCCCCGGCTACAAGTCGACAGTGGCGCGGGCGCCGAGACACCCACTGGTCCACCTGCCGCAGCGGCTGACCGAGGTCACCGGGCCGTTGCTGGGGGAGGAGCGGCTCGGTGCGCTCGACCACGACCTGACCCGCCAGCACGACGGTGAGCCGCAGGGACAGCGGATCATCGTGCACGGGCGGGTCCGCGACGGTGACGGCCGACCGGTACCCCACACGCTGGTCGAGATCTGGCAGGCCAACGCCGCCGGTCGGTACCGCGACGCACGGGACACCTGGCCGGCGCCGCTCGATCCCCACTTCGAGGGGGTGGGCCGGGCGCTCACCGACGACCAGGGGCGCTACCGGTTCATCACCGTGCAGCCCGGCGCCTACCCCTGGCGTAACCACGACAACGCCTGGCGGCCGGCGCACATCCACTTCTCCCTCTTCGGCCGCGCGTTCACCCAGCGGCTGGTGACGCAGATGTACTTCCCGGGCGATCCGCTCTTCTTCCAGGACCCGATCTTCAACTCGGTCCGCGACCCGAAGGCCCGGGAACGGATGATCGCCCGGTACGACCACGCCAGCACCGCACCGGAGTGGGCGTTGGCGTACGAATTCGACATCGTGCTGCGCGGCCGGGAGAGCACCCCTTTCGAGGACGAGGACGATGATGAGTGAGCAGTTGGGCGTCATGCCCGCGCAGACCGTCGGGCCGTACCTGCACATCGGTCTGCGCTGGCCCGACGGCCCGTACGTGGTGCCCGAGGGCACGCCGGGCGCATTCTGGATCAGCGGTCGGATCGTCGACGGCACCGGGACGCCGGTGATCGACGCGATGGTGGAGAGCTGGCAGGCCGACCCGGAGGGCCGGTTCGACCATCCGGACGACCCCCGGGGGGCCCGGCCGCCCGCGCTCGCGGGTTTTCGCGGATTCGGGCGGAGCGAGACCGACGGGCAGGGGTGGTACCGGCTGCTGACCGTCAAGCCCGGTGCGCTGCCCGAGCCGGACGGCGGCACCGAAGCCCCCCACCTGACCCTGTCGGTCTTCGGGCGCGGGCTGCTGCACCGCCTCGTCACCCGGCTCTACTTCCCCGACGAGTCGACGGCGAACGCCGCCGACCCCGTGCTGAGCAGCGTCGACGCCGACCGCCGTGGCACCCTGCTGGCGAGGCCCGCCGCGGACGGGTTCCGGTTCGACATCCACCTTCAGGGCGACCATGAGACCGTCTTCTTCGCCCTCTGACGGACTGCTCGGCGGCCTCTCCGGCGCCCCGGACGTCGACGCGGAACTCAGCGACCTGGCCCTGCTCCAGGCGATGCTCGACGTGGAGGCCGCGCTCGCCCGGGCCGCGGCGGACGCCGGCATCCTGCCCGTACCGGCGGCGGAGGCGATCGCCGAGTGGTGCCGCGCCGAGCGGTACGACCCGGCGGCGCTGGGCCGGGCCGCCGACGCCACCGGCAACCCGGTCGTCCCGCTCGTGCGAGAGCTGACCGCCGCCGTGCCGGAGCACGCCCGAGCCTGGGTGCATTCCGGAGCGACCAGCCAGGATGTGCTGGACACCGCGCTGGTCCTGGTGGCGGTGCGGGCGCTCGGGCCGCTGCTGGCTCAGCTCGACGTGGCAGTGGACGCCGCCGCCCGGCTGGCCGACGCCCACCGGGACACCGTGATGGTCGCCCGGACACTCGGGCAGCAGGCGGCACCCAGCACCTTCGGGCTCAAGGCCGCCGGCTGGTTGACCGGTCTGGTCCAGGCCCGGGACCGACTGCGTCAGGTCCGCGCCGCACAGCCCGCGCAACTCGGCGGCGCGGCCGGCACCCTTGCCGCGTTCGGGCCGGCCGGCGCCGAGGTCACCGAGCGGTTCGCTGCGCACCTGGGCCTCCCGCCCAGCCCGCTGCCCTGGCACACCCGCCGTCAACCCTGGCTCGATCTGGCCGCCGCCCTCGGTGGGCTCCTGGTGGCCGCCGGCAAGATCGCGCTCGACGTCGGGTTGCTCGCCCAGAACGAGGTGGGCGAGGTCGCCGAGGGCGGCGCCGGACGAGGCGGCTCCTCGGCCATGCCGCACAAGCGCAACCCGGTGGACTCGATCCTCGTCACCGCCGCGGCGCGACGCGGTCCGGGTCTCGTCGCCACCCTGTTCGCCACGGCGGTGCAGGAGCACGAGCGGGCCGCGGGCGGCTGGCACGCCGAGTGGGAGCCGCTCCTCGATCTGCTGCACGTGGCCGGTGGCGCCACCGCCCGGTGCGCCCGGATGCTGGCCGGGCTACAGGTCCGCCCGGAGCGGATGCGGGAGAACCTCGACGCGACCGGCGGCCTCCTGCTCGCCGAGGCGGTCGCCGCGCGCCTGGCGCCCGCCGTCGGCCGCCGCGTCGCACACGACCTGGTGACCCGCGCCGCCGCCGAACCCTCGTTCCGCGCCGCGCTGCTCGCCGACCCCGAGGTCCGTGCCCACCTGTCCGACACGGAGCTGGCCGAGGCACTCGACCCGTACCGCTGGCTCGGCTCGGCCGGCCAATTCGTCGACAGTGCCCTGGCCGCCGTCCGGGGAGCGGGCGGATGACCACCCGGTTGCATCTCACCGTCGACGGCCCGGCCGCCGCGCCGGTGCTGCTGCTGGGCAGTTCCCTCGGCACCGCCGCCGCGATGTGGGAACCCCAGCTGTCGGCGCTCGCCCAACGGTTCCGGGTCATCCGATACGACCACCTGGGCCACGGGCGCTCGGCGGTGCCGCCCGGGCCGTACACGCTGGACCTGCTGGGCCGGGAGCTGCTGCGGACGCTGGACGACCTCGACGTGCCGCGGGTCCACTACGCGGGGTTGTCCCTCGGGGGCATGGTGGGCATGTGGCTCGCCACGTACTCGCCCGACCGGGTGCGGCGGCTGGCGCTGCTCTGCACGTCGGCGTCGCTCGGCCCACCCGAGCAGTGGCGGGCACGAGCCGCGACGGTTCGAGCCGATGGTCTGCCGGCGATCACCGACGCGGTGGTGGCCCGCTGGTTCACTCCGGCCTTCGCCGCAGCCCGGCCGGAGGTGGTCGCCACCCACCGCGCCATGCTGACCGCGACGTCGCCGGCCGGATACGCAGCCTGCTGCGAGGCGATAGCCGCGATGGACCTCCGACCCGACCTCGGGCGGGTCGCCGCGCCGACGCTGGTGATCGCCGGCGCGGACGACCCGGCCACCCCGGTGGAGCACGCCCGCGAGATCGTGGGGCGCATCCCACTGGCCCGGTTGGCGGTGATCGACGCGGCGGCGCACCTGGCCAACGTCGAGCAACCCGAGCAGGTGTGCCGACTCCTGTTGGAGCACTTCCACGAGGGACGTGGTGACGGATGAACGACCGCGAGCGGCACGAGGCGGGCATGACGGTACGTCGACAGGTGCTGGGTGACGCGCACGTGGACCGGGCGATCGCCGGCACGGAAGAGTTCACCGCCGACTTCCAGGACTTCATCACCCGCTACGCCTGGGGGGAGGTGTGGAGCCGGCCGGGCCTCGACCGGCGGACCCGCAGTTGCGTCACCCTCGCCGTGCTCGCCACCCTGCACCACGACGAGGAGTTGGCGATGCATGTCCGGGCCGCGCTGCGCAACGGGCTCAGCCCGGAGGAGGTGGCGGAGGTCCTGCTCCAGGTCGGCGTCTACGCTGGTGTACCGGCGGCGAACCGGGCGTTCAAGGTGGCCCGGGAGGCCCTGCGGCAGGAGGCCGGGTGAGCGTGAGCGAGGAGGCGACGAGGTCGCCGGAGTTCGTTCAGTCGCTGGAGCGCGGCCTCGCGGTGATCCGGGCGTTCGACGGCGAACATCCGCAGCTCACGCTCAGCGAGGTGGCCAGACGGACCGGGCTGACCCGGGCTGCGGCGCGCCGGTTCCTGCTCACCCTGGTCGAGTTGGGCTACGTGCACACCGACGGCCGGCTCTTCTCGCTGCGGGCCCGGATCCTCGAACTCGGCTATGCCTACCTGTCCAGCCTGAGCCTGCCCGAGGTCGCGCAGCGGCACATGGAGGCGCTGGTCGCGCAGGTGCACGAGTCCTGCTCGGTGTCGGTGCTCGACGGCGACGAGGTGGTCTACGTCGCCCGCGTGCCCACCAAGCGGATCATGACCGTGGGGATCAGCGTCGGCACCCGGTTCCCCGCGTATGCCACCTCCATGGGCCGGGTGCTGCTCGCCGCGCAACCGGTGGAGTGGCTGGACGACTACCTCGCCACCGCGCAGCTGCGGCCGCTGACCCGGCGCACCGTCACCGACCCGGTCAAGCTGCGCGCCGTCCTGACGAAGATCGCCGCTCAGGGGTACGCCATCGTGGACCAGGAGTTGGAGGAGGGGCTGCGTTCGGTGGCCGCGCCGATCCACGGCGAGAACGGGTCGGTGATCGCCTCGGTGAACGTCTCCGCGCACGCCAGCCGGGGGTCCTTCGAGATGATCCGTCGAGAGCTGCTCCCGCCGCTGCTGGCCGCCGCGAAGCGGATCGAGGAGGACATCCGGGGCGGCCTGAGCCGGTCACCGACGGCCGACGGGCTCAGCTCAGCTTGAGGGCCGGCGCGGTGACGACCCGCGCCGGACGGCGCAGGTACCACTCGGCCACCGCCAGGTTGATCAACCAGCCGGCGACCACCAGCCCGGCCCGGAGGTTCCCGTCGGGCTGCTCGCCGGTCGCGATGAGGTACGGCGCGTGGGTGAACGCCTGGGTGCCGGCTCCGAGGCCGATCGCGTAGCCGCGCACCATCCACCTGCGGTGCCGGGCGATGTCCCGGCGGAGCACGGCACCGAAACCGACCAGGATCGAGCCGGCCATGGCCGAGCCGAAGACGAGCCGCATACCGGCGAGCACGTCGTTGTCATGGGCCGGCAGGTCGTACGCGAAGGCCATCCACAGCCCGGTGAACGCGACCGTCAGCCCACAGGGGACGAGCACCCGGCCGGCCCGGCGGTGCCAGGCGTGCCGGCGCAGACGGGGTACGAACTGGAACGCGCCGAGGATCGTGTACACCACCGCGCCGACGATGTGCAGCACCACCGGCAGCGGATCGGCGACGAAGCGTGCGTTCGCCGCGGTGACCTCCGGTCCGCTGCCCAGCTCGGTGAGCCGCCCCGCGCCGGCGAGCATCGGTATCAGGCCCAGCAGGATCACCGCGGCCGGTAGCCGCCACTCGCGCATCGTCATGCCACCGATGGTGGACGCCGCACCCGCTCCCGTTCATCGGCACATGGGCCGCGACCGGGTCGGCCCATGGTCGGACGCCGTCGTCGTACTTTCGCCGGTCACCAGTGCCGTCGGCGGCGGTTGGTCTCGTACGCCCACATCGCCACCTCGACCCGGTTACGCACCCGCAGCTTGGTCATCAGGCTGGTGACGTGCGACTTGACCGTGCTCAAAGTGATGTACAGCTCGTCGGCGATCTCCTGGTTGGTGCGTCCCCGCGCGACGGCGACCAGGACCTGCTCCTCCCGGTCGGTGAGCGCCTCGATGGGCTGCTGGCGCGGCACGGCTGGATCCGCGTCGGCGAACGCCTTCAGCAGCCGCGTGGTGACGCTCGGCGCGATCAGCGCGTCCCCGTTGGCGGCGGCGTGCACGGCCTGGCTGAGCAGGTCGGGACCGGCCTCCTTGAGTAGGAAGCCGCGAGCGCCGGCCCGCAGCGCCGCGTACACGTACTCATCGAGGTCGAAGGTCGTGATGACGACCACCGCGAGCGGCTCCGGGACCGTCGGCCCGGCGAGCGCCCGGGTGGCTTCGATGCCATCCATGCCCGGCATCCGGATGTCGAACAGGCACACGTCGGGGCGGAGCCGCCGGGCGAGCTCGACCGCCTGCCGGCCGTCGCCAGCCCCACCGACGACCTCGATGCCCGGCTGCGTGTTAAGGATGATGGTGAGGCCGGTGCGGACGATCTCCTGGTCGTCCGCCACCAGCACGCGAACCGTCACGCGCCGACCCCCTCGCGGGGGAGCACGGCCGTGACGGTCCAGCCGCGGTCGGGGTTGGGGCCGGCCTCGCAGGTGCCGCCGAGCAGGTCGGCGCGCTCCATCATGCCCACCAGGCCGAACCCGGGGAAGCCGGTCGGGCGGGCGGCACCGGTTTCGCCGTCGTCGCTGACCCGCAGCCGCACGGACGTGTCGTCGGCCGCGACGCTGACCTCGATGCGCGTGGCGTGGCGAGCGTGGCGACGGGCGTTGGTGACCGACTCCTGGGCCAGCCGGTAGAGCGCCGAGCCGACAGTGGGTGGCAGGTCGCCGAGGTCGCCGCGCAGATCCACGTCGACGGTCGGCCCGGTGCGGAACTGGCCGGCGAGCCGCTCGATGTCGGCGACCTGCGGGTTGGGCCCCAGGTCGGCGGGCTCGTCGCGGCGCAGGACACGCACCATCGCGCGCATCTCGGCAAGCGCCCGGGACGCCTCGGCCTCAATGGTGTGCAGCGCCTCGACGGCGGCACCCGGCTGGCTCGTCGACGCGGCGATGCCGGCCTGGGCGCGGATCGCCATCGCCGACACGTGGTGGGCCACCGTGTCGTGCAGGTCACGGGCGAGCCGTTCCCGCTCCAACAGCTTCACCTGGTCGAGCTCGCGCAGCCGGGCGGCGGCGCGGAAACGGATCGCGACACCCAGCGTGGCGGCGGCGAACATCACCGCGAAGCCGGCGACCAGTTCGCCACCGTCGATCGAGCCGACCAGGCCGGCGGCGGTCACCTTGGCCACCACGAAGAACGAACCGAGCACGGCGTCCCGGCCGGAGCCCCAGCGGAACAGCGCGTAGGCCAGCAGGACCAGGAAGCTCGCCGTGACGAGCTGGCAGGGATCACCGGGCAGCACGTACGGGGCGACCGTCGTGCAGCCGAACGCGATCACCACCATCGCGAGTGGTTTGGTCCGCCGCCACAGGATCGTGGGCAGCAGCGCGAGCGCGACGACGACGCAGCCCACCCGCCAGGGCAGATCGGGTCGGAGGATTCCTTCCACCACGATCGCCGGCGCGAGGACCGCGATCACCGCCCAGTCGCGCCACGTCCGCGACGGGGCGGGGGAGACCCGCGGCTCGGCCAACACCGCGTGCAGGCGAGGGTGCATGGGACTCATGGTACGAACGGTGGTGCCACTCCAGATCGTCCCAAAGTACGACTCGGGTGGCCTGGTTGCTGGTGGATCAGGCGGGGTGGAGTTTGGCGCGGACGGCGGCGGCGTCCGGGTGGTCGAGGGCTGTGAGGATGTCCAGTGCCCGCTGCCAGTCGGCCCGACCGGAGGTGGGGTCGCCGAGCGCGTGCCGGGTGTCGCCGAGCCGGCTGAGGGTGTCCGCCTCACCCCAGCGGTCCCCGAGGTCGCGGGTCAGCTCGAGCGTGCGTTGGTAGCACTCCACGGCCCGGCCGTACCGGCCGAGGTGGTGGTGCGCGAAGCCGAGGCTGTCCCAGGTGGCGGCCTCGCCGGCGCGGTCGTCGAGCTGCTGGAGGAGTGCGAGCGCCTGCTCGCAGTACGCCAACGCCGCGAGGTGCTCGCCGAGTTGGGCATGGCACCAGCCGACCGCGTTGAGCGCGTCGGCCTGGGCCCTACGGTGGCCGGTGGCCCGGGCCAGGACGAGGGTCCGCTTCGAGTGCTCCAGCGCCTTCCGCGGCTCGCCCTGCCGGTCCCACAGCGAGGCGAGGTTCTGGTGCGTACGCGCCTCGCCCTCGGGGTCTCCGCCGCGGACGTACAGGTCGAGGGCCCTTTCGAGGTGGCCCAGCGCGTCGGCGTACTGGTTGACCACGGTGTGGGCGCCGGCGAGGAAGCGGTGTGCTACGGCCTGCGCGACCGGGTCGCCGAGACGCTCGGCGGCGCGCAGGGCCGCCCGGCAGGTTTCGACGCGGTCCTGCCAGTGCCCCTGCCGGTCCAGGAACGTGTCGAGGGCCCGCCCCAGCCGCCATGTGTGCGCGTCGAATCCGGCACCGGCGGCCTGGCGGAGCGCGGCGAGTAGGACCGGATGCTCGGCGGTCAACCAGGCCATCGCCTCCGCGTGGGTGGCGGGCTGCTCCGGCCGCACACCGGGCGCGGGCGGGGTGACGAGGTGGTCGACCGGGTCGCTGTGCGGGCGCAGCAGGGCATCGGCGGTGTGGGCGGTGTGGGTGTAGTGGTCGAGAAGCCGGGTCGTGGCCGCCCGGCGGTCCGCCTCGGGATCGGTGCCGTCGTTGAGTTCGGCGGCGTACGCCCGCAACAGGTCGTGCGCCGTGAACCGGCCGGGTCGGTACTCGGCGAGCAGGTTCGCCCGGATCAGCTCGGTCAGCAGCCGGCGGGTTCCATCCGCCGGGAGGCCGGCCAGGCTCGCCGCCGCGGCCACCGTGATGTCCGGGCCGGGGTGCAGACCCAGCAGGCGGAACAGGCCGGCCGCCGGCGCGGTGAGCGCGGTGTACGACCAGGAGAACACCGCCCGCACCTCGCCGACCGCATCACCGGCGTCCAGGACGCCGAACCGCTGACCGGCGGTCCCCAGCTCGGTGGCGAGGGTGGCCAGCGGGAAGCCGGACTGCTGGGCTCGGGCGGCGGCGATGCTCAACGCCAGCGGTAGCCGGGCGCAGGCGGCGATGATCGCCTCGGCGGCCGCCGGCTCGACGGCCACCCGTTCGGCGCCGAGCCGATGGGTGAGCAGGTGACTGGCCGCGTCGCGGCTGAGCAGGCCGAGCGGGATCGGGTGCGCGCTGTCGAGGCTGACCAGCGAGGTGAGCTGGTTGCGGCTCGTCACCAGCACCATGGTGGTGGGTGTGCCGGGCAGCAGCGGACGGACCTGTTCGGCGTCGCGGGCGTTGTCCAGCACGATGAGGATCCGTTTGCCGGCCAGCGCGCTGCGGTACAGGGCGGCCTGGGCGTCGAGGTCGGCGGGCACCCGGGCGGCCGGCACCCCGAGCGCGTCCAGGAAGCCGTGCAGCGCCTTCGCCGCGCTCAGCGCCTGCCCGCGTGGGTCGAAGCCGCGCAGGTTGACGTAGAGCTGACCGTCGTCGAACCGGTCGGCGACGCGATGCGCCCAGTGCACGGCCAGGGCGGTCTTGCCCACCCCGGCGGTGCCCGAGATCGCGGCGACCACGACGGCGGTGGGCGCGGCGACGAGCTTGTCCAGAAGGGCCAACTCGTCGTCACGCCCGGCGAGGCTGGCCACGTCGGCGGGCAACTGCCGGGGCGTCATCCGATCGGGTGCGCGCGGCGCGCGGCGGCGGCTCTCCTCGATCCGGTCCCGGGCGGTGGCCAGCGCGCCCTGCTCGGCCGGCGTGGCACCGAGGAGCCGGACCAGGGCGTCGAGCCGGTCGGTGGGCGGCAGCGTCTTGCCGGTGAGGTATTCCGCGATCGCGGTGTGCGACCAGCCGGTGCGGGCGGCCAGCTCTCGGTAGGTCAGCTCACCGTCGCCCTGCTGGCGTGCGTGCCTGCGTCGTAACGCCCGCAACAACCCGGCGAGGTCGTTGGACGTTTGCGCCCCCGCAGCATCCAGCGCGCCGCCCCCCACAGTCGACAATCGACGTTCGTCAGTGTACGGCGGTGTACGGAATTCCGGCCAGAGGCCCGGTCCGATCGGCGATCCTGCCCGGGTGCAGAGCGCACTGATCGAACCATTGGAGGTCATGTGTCCGTACATCTCAAGCCTCTGGTCCTGGCCCTGACCGTGCTCGCGGCGACGCTCACCGTGCCGGCGGCCGCCGCGTCGGCGGCGCCCGACGCGGCCGTCTGCAAGACGAAGGCGGCCTGCGCCGACGGTGGTCTGCGAGCGACATCGTCGGGCAGGGCGGCGCGCACCACCGGTGACATCACGACCAACGCGATCCCGGTGCCCACGCCGCCCGCCTTCCCGCCGGGCACCCCCTGCTATCGCGAGGAGGTCTCCGAGGAGGTCTACGAGACCGCCACCTACACCACCATCTATGAGCTGTACTTCCAGGCGAGCGTCTGCCTGTTCTCCAACGAGATCGTGTTGTACGGCCTGGACACCTCCCTCTCCTTCCCCAACGACGTGCAGGACCCCCGACTGACCTCGATGCAGTTCGTGGTGCGCGACCAGATCGTCAACTACAGCCCGACCGAGAAGGACGGGTACTCCGAGCTGTGGGTGACCTTCTGCACCGACCCGGCGCAGCCGAACACCTGCCAGCGGTACCTGCACCGACTGGGCCTCATCTTCAACCCCGCCTGGGTCTACCCGTTCTCCGTGTTCCAGCGGCTGAGCTGACGGTGTCGGGGGCGGCGTTGCTCTCATGATTGATCAGGGCGTCTCCCCGGTAGCTCGTGGGGCGCCCTGATCACCCGTGTCGGCATCGGTTGCCAGCGGATCTCCACCACGTTACGTTGAAGTTCAATCGATGAAGGTCTACATCGCAAGGTACGGGGGCCCGCATGTCGCCTGTCACTCGTCGCACCGTTCTGGCCGGTGGGGCCGGTGCCGCCATCGGCCTGGCCCTGCCCGGCGTCGCCGCGCACGCCGGTGGCCATCATCGCACCAGCGTGAGCTTCACCCTCGACGCGAGAACGCTCGACGGCGGTGAGCAGGTCACCTCGGTCACCCTCGACACCGGCCGACTCGGGCCGATCGACCCGGCCGGGCTGACCCCCGCCACGTTCAGCGTGCACGCCAAGGCCACCAGCCCGATCCCGATCGCTCCCGGAGACCAGATCTTCAGCGAGTACGACCTGGACCGCACGGTGACCGCGGCCCGGCTCGACCGGCACGGGAACATCGTGCTGGAGCTGAGCCACGCCGAAGGTCAGCCCGGCGGTGGCACCCTCGGCTACATCCTGAGCAGGGGCCGCAACGTCCGGCTGGACCTCGTCTACACCATCACCCAGAACACCCCGCTCGTCCGGCGTCGCGGCTCACCGGTCACCATCAGCCGCTTCATGCAGGCAGGGCTGTCGAACCCCGAGGTGGACGCCTTCAGCTACCACGTCTCGGGCTCGGGCCTGAAATACCGGCTGTACTCGCCCGACCACTCGCCCCGGCACGGCCGGCGACCGCTGATCGTCTGGCTGCACGGTGGCGGCGAGGGTGCCTCGCTGCCCGACGACTACTACGACAACGAGACCACACTGCGCGCCAACCGAGGGGCGCTCGGCTTCGCCACCCCGCAGGCTCAGCGGATCTTCTCCGGCGCGTACGTCGTCGCTCCGCAGAGCACCTCCTACTGGATGGAGGGCGGCCCCCGGTTCGCCCCGCTGATCCACGAGATCATTCAGGACCTCGTACGTCGCAAGCGTGTCGACCCCGACCGGATCTACGTGGTCGGGTGCAGCAACGGCGGCTACATGTCCCTGGAGATGACCACGACCTATCCCGACCTGTTCGCCGCGTCGGTGCCGATCTGCGGGGTCGTCGAGCCGCTCAGCGGGGAGGGCCCGCCGTTGATCTCCGACGCCGAGTTGGCGAAGATCCGGACCCCGACCTGGCTGGTCACCTCACGCGACGACGACACAGTGCCACCCGAGACCAACACGATCCACGCCCACAACCTCATCCCGGGATCCCTGATCAGTCTGTACGACCACGTCGTCTGGAACGGCTACCAGTTCCCCGGCCACTGGTCCTGGATCTACGTCGCCCGCAACGACCCGAGCCTCAACGGCACCCACATCTGGCAGTGGATGGCCCGCCGTCGTCGGTGATCTGACGTCCGGTGACACGGGAGTTCGGCTCCGGGTCGACCTGCGAGGTCGACCCGGAGCCGCTGACGTTCAGCTGACCTGGGTCAGGCGCCAGTTGTTCCTGGTGCTGCCGTTGTCGGCGTACTGGACGGCCTGGGTGCCCCAGGTGCTGGATCCGTTGAGGATGGCGAGCACCTTGCCGCTGTTGACGTTACGGATCCGGTAGGAACCGTCGCTGTTGGCCACCAGAGTCCAGCGGTGGTCCGCGGTGCCGTTGTCGCTCCATTGCAGGACGCGGGCGTTGTCGGCGGTCGACATGTTCTCGACGCCGAGGACCTTGCCGCTGTTGACGTTGCGGAACCGGAACGCGTTGCCGTCGGTGACCCGGACCCAGTTGTGGTCGGCGGTGCCGCTGTCACCCCACACCACGGCCAGACCGCCATCGGCGGTGGACATGTTCTGTACGCCGAGAACCAGGCCGGTGTCGACGTTGACCAGCTTGTAGGTGTCCCCGGGGCTGGTGGCGCTCACGCTGGTGACGAAGGTCATCACGCTTCGGGCGGGAAGCGTGACGGTGAGCGAGCCGTTCGACATGTTCAGCGCGCCCTGGGGCGCCACGGTCCTGCTCCCGTCGGTCAGCCAGTTCGACACACTGCCGGACGCGGTGGCGTTGGACAGTGTGAACTGCTGGCTCACCGACGAGGTGTTCTTGTTGACGGCGACGATGACGACGGTGTCGCCACCCCGGTACGCCGAGACGTAGACGTTCGACGCGGGGTTCGCCGTTGCGTCGATCCGTACGTATCCGGGGCGGACGAACCTGGCGAAGTGCGCCATCATGGCACCGCGCTTGCTGATCTGGCCGTCCTCCCGCATGGGACCGTAGCTGCGCCGGAGATACCACCAGACGTACGCCTGGAACTCGGCGTCCACCATGGCGCGGTGGATGTGTTCCCCCACGTCGAGCGCCTCGGGCCAGGCGTCGCCCGAATTGGTGTTGCTGTTGGGGTAGTAGACCTCGGTCATCCAGAGTTCCTTGCCCGCGCCCTTCTGCTTGAAGAGGGGGTAGGGGAAGTTCGCGTACGAGGTGCCGTAGAGGTGGGCACCGATGATGTCCACGTTGGCGAGCGCCGCGGAGTCGTTGAGGATCGGGTCCGACACGGACTTCACGTACTGGAAGGACTCCGGCGCGATGACCCTGGTGCTGATCGAGCCAGCGTTATCCCGCAGGAACCGGAGCATCTCCGCGGACGTCCACCACGTCCACTCGGCCGCGTAGTCCGGCTCGTTCTGCACCGATATGCCGTACAGGTTCACCCCGTTGTTGCGCATGTAGGTGGTGAAGTCGTTCAGGTGCGTGGCGTAGGCGCCGTACGAGCTGTATCGGAGCCGTCTCGCGTTGGTCTGGTTGCCGCGGGTGAAGGTCTCGATCATGCTGGTCGGCGGGTTCCACGGCGACGCGAAGACGGTGGCGCCGAGCGCGACCGCACGCTGCGCCGTCGCCAGATCACGGCTCCAGTCCGCCTGGTTCTCGTTGACCGGGATCCTCAGCAGGGAGAACCCCAGCCGGCCTTCGCCGGTGCCGAACGCCGTGTCGCGCTGGGCGGCGGTCAGGTCGCCGATCCAGGCCGCGTGGGCCATGGCGCCGAAGCCTCGGATCGTCTGTCGCGTCGCGGACGGGTTGATGCTCGCAGGTGCGGCAACGGCTTCGGTGGCCCCCACGACCGTCGCGACCGCTGCTACCGGCACGGCCCCCATCGTCGTCAGGACGGTTCGCCGGGTAAGCCGTTTCCGTTCGCCGGTCATCTGCTCATTCTGATCTTGCGTCATTGTCGTGTCCTCCTGGGTGGTGGTGGTGCGCGCCTTCTCGGTGCCGTTGGCCCGGTCGGCACCGGTCTGCTGCACTGACACGGGGTTGCCCGTGATCCCGACGATCACTCCGGCCTTGATTGATCGTCGTAAGTGTTAACGCTAACAGACTTGTTGCGCCTCTGGCATCGACAAGCGTGGATCACTGCTTGCGGCGTAGTTCCCGCAACACGCCGTGCCGGCGTACCGCCCAGGCGAGGCGCCGGACGCGCGGGTGCCACACGAACAGCACCGCCGCCCGGCGGATCAGACCGAGCCGGTTGTCACTCAGCTGGTTCTCGATCGCCTGCCAGATCAGCTCGCGCACCTTGGCGCTGGCCAGCACCGCCCGCACCTCACGCCGCACCGCCGGATCCTCGGCCGCCGACGCTATGGCGGCAGCCTGACCCGGTCGGTCCGCCAGCGGCTCCACCGCCGCCGCGACGAGCGGCCTGCGGACCTCGTCCTGCTCCAGCAGCAGCAACACCGCCTCCCGAATCTCGACCGTGTCCAAGGCGGACCGCAGCAGGTTCAGCAGGCTGCGCTCGACCTCGTGGTCATGGTCGGGAACGGACAGGGTGGCCAGCAGCCCCCCGATCTCCTCAAGATCGACGACGTGTCGCACTCCGGAGCGGAACTCCGGCAGCTCCCACGCGACCTGCAGAGCCTTGACGAGATTGCGGTTCATGGGCCATCCGCTACCCGGAAGCGCCAGCCGGCGAAACCCGCGACAGGTCCGGGCGGAAGCACCACGATCCGACTGAGGAGCGGCCGTCCCGAACCCGGGCGGCCGCTCCTCGCCGGTTCAACACCAGGTCAGCGTCGAGTTGACCCGGGTGACGTTGCTGATCGTGTTGTTCGCTCCACCGCAGGGGCTCTGGGTGATGTTGGTGCCGCTGACGGTCAGATTCTGGAACCGGATGCCGGAGGAGATCGGGAACTCGGTACGGGCCGCGATCCTCACCTCGCCGCCGCCCGTCACCGTTCCGGACACCCCGGCGATGACGACGTTGTAGCAGTTCTCCACCAGGATCGCGTTGTTGCCGGTGTTCGAGATGGTCACCCGGTCGATGACCGCGCCACCCGACTCGGACACGCAGAAGATCCCCCGACCACCGCCGGACGCGAGCACGGTTCCGACCCGGATGTTTGTCGGGTACGAGTTGCCCACCCGGCCGTTGCGGTTGGCCATCCGGAACGCCGCGTACCCGGTGCCCGCCCCGGCGCCCTGCGCGTCGACAGTGCCGATCGTGGCGTTGATCGTGTCGTTGAGCAGCAGGCCCGAATCCCGGGTGTTCCGGGCCGTGACCGTGCCGATCGTCAGACCGTCCACGCCGTACGTCTCCACCCCGTGGGTGCCGGTCCCCGACACGTACACGTTGTCGATGCGGATGTTGCGCACCTTTACCGCTCGATCCCCACCATGGTTGTCGATGCGGACGCCCAGACCGGCCGAGAGCCGCATGTCGATCTGCCCGAGAGTCAGGTTGTTCACGTTGCGCATGAAGATCCCGTACAACGGCGAACCGGTCAGCGTGAGGTTCTGCACCTCGACGTCGGTGGTTCCCCGGGAGTACACCGGCGCCTGGTCGCCCGAGCCGGACCCGGTCACGTTGATCGTGCCGCACACGGCCAGGGTCGTGTACGACGGCAGCGACAACCGCGAGCCCGCGCTCATCGAGCCGGAGCCGCGAACCACCACCCGCTGCTTCGACGTACGACCCGCCGAGAGTGAGCTGACCGCCGCCTGCATCGCCGACAGCATGTCCGAACCCGAGTAGACAGTCGACGAGCCGTTGCGGGCCGTCCAGGTGCTCCCGCTCAGTACGGCCTCGGCGTTGCTCGACCCGCTGCCACAGCCGGTGGTGGGTGGCGTGCTGACGCCGCCTACCGCGACCAGCTGCCACTGCTGGTTCGTCCCGTTGAGGTCGGCGTACTGACTGATCCGGCCGCCGTCGGCCGTGGACCGCTCCCAGACCTCGAGTGCCTTCGCGGAGTGGCGGTTGATCAGTCGGACGTGGCCGCCGTCGGAATCGAGGACCTGGAACTGCTGGTTGGTGCCGTTGACATCGGACCACTGGCGGTACTCGGCGCCGTCGGCGGTGTTCCACTCCCAGAGGTCGACGACCTTGCCGCTGTGCCGGGCCTTGAGGCGGTAGTAGCCGCTGCCGGAGGAGACGAACTGGAACTGTTGCCACGCGCCGTCGTTACGGGACCACTGCTGGATCACCGCGCCGTCTGCCGTCGAGGTGTCCCGGACGTCGAGGACCTTGCCGCTGTTCCGATTGACCAGGACGTAGTAGGCGTTGGTGTCGATGCTCGCCGCCGCTGCCGGCGGTGCGCCGACCAGAGCGGCACCGGCCGCGCCGACCAGCGTGGTGATCATGGCGAGCACCAGGCCCGTACGCCGGCCGCGACGGATCGACCCGCCGCCGGACGGCCTTCTGCTGATGGTGAAGGGCATCGCTCCTCCTGGCTGGAATGGGCTCCGGGCGAACCTGAACGGGTGTCGACGACCGCGGGCACCTACTCGAGGTGGAAGGTGGCCGAGGCGCGGTCGGCGTTCGAACTGACCGCCTCGATGAAGAGCAGTCCGTCCCGGTGGCGCACGTGGCGGCCCGGGAAGTTCTGCGACTCCAGGGAGATCCCGGCGCTGTCGGCGAGGCCGGCTTGACGACGGAAGCTCGCGTCGCCGCCGAACAGCGCCGAGCCGTCGTTCTTCTCCACGTACAGGGCGTAGCCCCGGTGGCGTAGGTAGTAACCGGGGAAGTTGGTCGACTCCAGCGACACCGAGCCGCCACCGGCGAGGCCGGTGACGATGCGGAACTGGGTGTCGGCCAGGTTGGTCACGTTCGGCTCGATCCGTGCCCGGTAGTCGTAGTGCCGGATGTAGCTGCTGGCCTGGTCGTGTGAGCGCAGCCGCACCGGTGTGGCCCCATCGGGCACCGGGATGCCGAAGTTCGGAGTGCCGTCGGCGTTCCAGTACACCTTCTGCAGCCGGGTGCGTCGGTTCGGGTCGTTGAGCGGATCGCCGGTGATGTCGCGGTAGTTCCGGTCGTGGTAGACGAGGATGTCGCTCTGCCCGTCCTCGGAGACGGTGAACGAGTTGTGGCCGGGGCCGTACTGGCCGGTGGCGGCGTTGCTGGCGAACACCGGGCTGGGGCTCTTGCTCCAGGAGGCGGCGTCGAGCAGGTTCGCGCTGGCGGAGGCGCTCAGCATCCCGAGGCAGTAGTTGGCGTCCGTGGCGCTGGCCGAGTAGGTCAGGAAGATCCGGCCGTTTCGTTGGATCACCGCCGGTCCCTCGGCGACCCGGTAGCCGCGGGTCTCCCAGTCGTACGTCGGGACGACGAGCCGGGTCACCGTGCCGGTGATCTGCCACGGGTTGGCACCCATCCGGGCGAGGTAGACGTTGGAGTTGTTTCCGATCGACGGCTCCTGCTGTGCCCAGGTCAGATAGCGCACCCCGTTGGCGACGAAGGTCGAGGCGTCCAGGCTGAAGGTGTCCCAAGGTGTCGTGATCCGGCCGCGTTCGGTCCACGAACCGGTGAGTGGATTGGCGTTGGCGTTCTCCAGCACGTACATCCGGATCCGCCACACGTCGTCGGTGCGGCCCGCGGCGAAGTAGACGTACCACCGGTTGTTGATGAAATGGATCTCCGGCGCCCAGATGTGGGCGCCCATCTCTCCGCTGGTGTGGCGGCTCCAGATCGTCGTCTCCGCGGCCGTGGCCAACCCCTGCAGGGTGGTCGCCCGGCGCAGCACGATCCGGTCGTACTGCGGCACCGTTGCGGTCAGGTAGTAGTAGCCGTCGGTGTGCCGAAAGATGTGCGGGTCGGCCCGCTGGTTCACCAATGGGTTGGTGTAGTTGACGGCTGGCGCGGCCTGCGCCGGCGCGGCCAGGGGCAGGCCGGCCGACACGGCCAGCACCACCAGCACTGCGGCCAGCGTCGACCGCAGACGCCGAGGGACACCGTGGCCGGCAGGCCCCCGGCGGACGGCCCGACGGGTGTTCGGGTCGGCTCGAGGGAATGGCAGCGGCATGTGTCCTCCGCGAGATTGGGAACGGCCATTGACCAGCACCTGTAGCACCGCGGCGATGCCGTGGCCGGTCCGGTCGACGCCACGCGGCGACGTCGGGCAGGACCGGGGGAGAGGCGGGAAGGGGCTGGGAATGTGACGGTGGCGTTGCTATCGGGTGGCGGAGTTCATGTTGGCGTTAACATCGATACATGTCAAGGCGTCATGGTCGCCGAACTGGCCGGAACAGCCGCCATCGCATACCTGGAGGTAGGGTCCTCGGCGTGCTGCGACGGTGGGTGCTGGCGATCCTGATGGCGACGTGCGGCGTGCTGGTGGCGGTGACGCAACTGACCGCCGGTCTGCCCGTCGTCGGCGGCGTCGAGTTGCTGGTCTTCCTGGCGTTGGCGCTGCTGCTGTCGCCGTGGGCCTTCCCCCGCTCGGTGGGCGCCGCGGAGGCGCAACAGGCCAGCGCGGTGGACGGTCGGCCGATCGTCTACTGGCGTCCCGGCTGTCACTACTGCCTGCGGCTCCGGTTCTCCCTCGGCCGGCTTGCCCGGCGGGCGCACTGGGTCGACATCTGGCGCGACCCCGACGCTGCCGCCGCCGTCCGGGCGGTGGCCGGCGGCAACGAGACGGTGCCCACGGTCGTGCTCGGCGATCGGGCTGTCGTCAACCCCGACCGGGCCTGGTTCCGCGAGCAACTCCGCTCGTCCTGAATCCGCCTCGACACGTCTCCACCCGGTGGCATCGTCATCTCACCACCGGGTCACCGGCGAGGTACACCGCGAGCGGGCGGCGCAGCACCGTGATGTCGCTCGTCGGATCGCCGTCCACGATCAGCAGGTCGGCGTCGAATCCGGGGTGGACGCGGCCCTTGCGTCGTCCCAGGCCACACACCTCGGCACCGACCGAGGTGGCCGCGGCGAGGGCGACGGTGGCGGGAATGCCGCAGACCACGTACTCGACGAGCGTCTCGGGCAGGATTCCGTGCGGCTTCGCGGGGCCGAGGCCCGCGTCCGAACCGGCCACCAGGCGGACCCCGGCCCGGTGCAGGGTGGCAACGCCGTCGCGCAGCGCGGCCTCGCTGAGCCCGGCCCGCGCCGCCATCTCCACCACGTCCGGTGGCGTGACCACGGCCGGGTCGGTGCCGAGCGTGGCACAGACCGCCACCCCCGACGCGGCCAGTCGGTCCGCGAGTTCAGCGGGGACACGGGCGCCGGCCGCTGCGACGCAGGTGCAGTGCTCGATGCCGTCCACGCCGACGCGCAGCGCCTGCTCGACCGCGCTGAGCGCGTGCGCGTGCGCGGTCACCGGCAGGCCCAGATCATGGGCCTGCGTCAGCGTGGCGGTCAGCTCCTCGTCGGAAAACTGCGGCCTCGTGGTGTCGGTGCCCGGCGTGAACACCCCACCGCTGGCCATGACCTTCACCAGATCGGCGCCGGCCGCAGCCCGCAGACGTACGGCCTCGCGAACCCCGTCGACACCGCTCGCCTCACCCCCCAACGACCAGCAGTGCCCGCCGACGCTGGTGACCGGTGCGCCCGACCCCACCACCGTCGGAAGGTCGCCACGCACCCGCCGATCCCGCCAACGCAGCACCGCGCCGCGTCGGTCACCCAGGTCCCGGACCGTCGTGACGCCGGCCGCCAGGTGCGTACGCAGCGACGCCTCGACGACCCCGTCGAGGTCCGACTCGGGCCGCTCCGCGAGCCGGCCGAGCGCGTCCGGCCCGGCGTCGGCGCACAGGTGCACGTGCGCGTCGACCAGACCGGGCAGCAGCGTGCCGTTCGGCTCCTCCCGCACCGGCCAGCCTTCCGGCGCCTCGGCGTTACCCCGGCGGACCTCGGCGATGCGCCCCTCGTCGAGCAGGACCAGCACCCCGCCGTCCACGAGCCGTTCGCCGTCGAACATCCGGGCCACCCGGACAGCATGCTGCGTCATCGTCACCTTCACCCCGCTCGGCCACTGCTGTCACCACCGACGCCCGCGATGCCCTCGTCCGCTGGCGGCCACCGGTCACGGTCTGACCATCGCACCACCGCAGGGTGCACAGCCTCCCTCGGCAGAGCGATATCTCTTCCCCCTGCCGGGTTAGTGGCCCGCTGACACATTCCTGCCCGAGGACGGGATGTTCCTCGCGACAATGCCGATAAGTCGGTCCATCCGGTCGCCGGGCGTCCTCGCGTCGTACCTCGATGGCATTATGCGGGGCCATGGATCATCAAGGGCAGTTCCGCCGTGCCGCGCTCGAGGTGGGCATTCCGGACGACGAAATCAGCAGGTTCACCGAACACCTGCGTCTGGCGATCCGGTTGAGTGGGGGTTCCGGCGACTCCCCGGTCGGGCAGTTCGGTGGGTTGCCCCGACTGCCGGTGGGCATGGGCTGGCCGACCGCCGGAGCCGATCCGTTGCCGTTCGTCTTCTCCGTGGACTGTGCGGCGCTGCCGAGAGTCGACGGTATCGGCCTGCCGGCAGACGGCTCGCTGCTCTTCTTCCTGAACCACCAGGAGGACCACCTGGCCGGTGGCACCGGGGACCGGAGATACGCGCGAGTCGTGTATGTCCCGGCCGACGCCGCTACCGAGGTGGCGGAAGAACCCAGCGACCCCACGTTCGTCGGCGAGCAGTACGACCTCCACGCCAGACTCCGCGCGGAACTGCCCCCGTGGATCGCGACCGACGACGAGGACGAGGACGACGACGAGGACGACCTGTCGCCCTTCCAGCAGCAGTTGGCCCGTGACCTGGAGGTTGACCTGCCGCACCTGGACGAGCTCCGTGCGCTGGCCGACGACCTCTGGCCACCCGATGAAGGACTCGCCAGCGCCGAAATCGGTGGCTACGCCGACGACGAGGTGATCAGGAGTATCGCGGAGCAGACCCTCGCCGGGCGGGAGAAGGCCGGTGAGATCGTCGTCCCGGTGGCGCAGTGGTACACCCAACTGGAGAAGGAGCAGCACCGGTTGACGAGCGAGTGGGTGTCGCTCGCGCGGTTCTCCCCGGCCGACGAGTACTACTACGGCAGTTTCGTCATCCGCCACGACGACCTGGCGGCCGGTCGGCTGGACCTGGCGCTCTCGGTGACCGAGTTCAGCGAGTAGGACACCAGCGCCGCTGCGGTGCCTGCGGCCGTCCGTCGATCAAGCGGCGGGCTACCCTGACCTGTGGTGACTCGAACCCCCGTGACAGAGGAGTCGGTGCTGAGATGACGGCGGGACGACCCATGCCGACCCAGGACGAGGTGCTCGCGTACTTCGACACGCTGTCGAACTGGGGGCGGTGGGGCCACGACGACGAGCGCGGAACGCTGAACCACATCACCGACGACGTCCGGCTCGCGGCGGCGCGGGCCGTGCGACACGGCAGGAGCGTGTCCTGCGCGTGGGAGGTCACCGCGCCGGCAGACATGGAGCGGTCGACGACGACGTGCCCGTGCACCGCCGACATGCCGGGTGCGGAGAACATGCCGCCCGCCTTCCACGCCGACCGGCGCTGGGGTTTCTCGTCCGAGCGGCTCGGCATCTCGTACCACGGCAACACCCTCACCCACCTTGACTCGCCGTGCCACATCTACTGGGACGGCACGATGTACAACGGGCGGTCGCACTCGTTTGTCGACGCCGCGACGGGCTCGGCATGGGCGGCCGTCACGGCGGCCGCGAACGGGATCGTCACGCGTGGTGTCCTGCTGGACGTTGCGGCGGCCCGCGGCGTGCCGTGGCTGGAGCCGGGGGAGGGCGTGTATCCCGACGATCTCGTGGAGGCCGAGCGTCGCCAGGGGGTGCAGGTGCGACCCGGCGACGCGGTGCTCCTGCGGACCGGTTATGGCCGTTTCCGGCACGAGAACGGGGCGGCCAGCGGTTTCACGCAGGCCGGCTGGCACGCGTCCTGCCTGCCGTGGCTGCACGAACGGGGGGCGGCGCTGATCGGCGCTGACACGCCCCAGGACGTTCAGCCGTCGGGGTACGACGACGTGTTGATGCCGGTCCACGCCGTGAGTCTCGTCGCGATGGGTCTGTGGATGCTCGACAACTGCGACCTGGAGGCGTGCGCGACGACGGCCGCGGAGCTTGGCCAGTGGGACTTTCAGCTGGCGGTCGCACCGGTCCGCTTCGCCGGCACGTCCGGCAGCCCGGTCAACCCGATCGCCACGTTCTGACCGTCGCGGCGGCGGCAGTGCGTACCAGGTGGTGCAGCACCATCAGGGGAACCACGCCGGCCGGGCACCAGGCCAGGTCGACGGGGTCGAACTGCACGCCCGGCGCCAGCTTCGCAGTGGTAGCCACCGCACCACGCTACCGGCCCCCGGGGCCGACGCCGGTGCGGCATAATGCGATGACAGATCGAAGTCTATGAATTGCTGGCAGGGTTGTCAGCCGTGGTGCCATGCGGTCGGAGCAACCAGGCCGGGCCGGTAGCCGCAGGCCGGCGCCGTTCAAGTTCCGAGAGGGCTACCACCATGACCATGTCACGCCGGGAACACGTACCCGTTTGGGTTCGGCCGGTCCTCGCCGCCGCCGTGTCCGTACTCGTCCTGGGGGTGCTCGCCGCCGCCGGTCCAGCCAACGCCGCCGATCCGCCGCACCGGGCGGCCAACCCCTATGCCGGAGCCCAGGTCTACGTCAATCCCGAGTGGGTCGATCACGCCACAGCGGAGCCCGGCGGCGACGCGGTCGCCGGACAGCCGACAGCGGTGTGGCTGGACCGCATCGCCAGGATCGAGGGAGACGACGGGAGGATGGGCCTGCGCGAGCACCTGGACGCCGCCGTGGCACAGCACGCCGACCTCGTCCAGTTGACCCTGTACAACCTGCCGGCCCGCGACTGCGGCCGGCAGGCCCCGCAGGGTGAGCTGTCAATCGGGGACCTCGCCCGGTACCGGGCGGAGTTCGTCGATCCGATTGTCGAGATCCTCGCTACTCCCGACTACGCCGATCTGCGGATCGTCGTATTCGTCGAGCCGAACTCGCTGCCGGATCTCATCGTCAACACCGGCAACCGGTACGCGGCCACCCTGGCCTGCGAGGAGGCGCTGGCGCGCGGCACCTACCAGCACGGGATCGGGTACGCCCTGGCCCGGCTCGGCAGCGTACCCAATGTCTACTCGTACCTGGACATCAGTCACCACGCCGAAGTCGGCTGGCCGGAGGACTCCGGTCCGCTGACGGCGCTGCTGTCGCAGGCCGCGACCACCGCCGGCAGCACGGCGGCCGATGTCCATGGCTTTGTGGCCAACACCGCCAACTACTCCGTCCTGCACGAGGAGTACTTCCGCGCCGACGATGTCGTCAATGGCCAACCGGTGTACCAGTCCAAGTGGGTCGACTGGAACCCGTTCATCGACGAGGTGCCCTACGCGCGACACCTGCGGGGTCTCTTGACGGGGGCGGGCTTCTCCGCGAATGCGGGTGTGGTCGTCGACACCTCACGCAACGGCTGGGGCGGCCCGAGCCGACCCACTGGCCCGGCGCCCTCGGGCGATCTGAACCGTTACGTCGACGGCAGCCGGATCGACCGGCGGGCAGCGATCGGGAACTGGTGCAACCAGAGGGGTGCCGGCCTCGGGCCGCGTCCGGTCGCCGAGCCGGAGCCAGGCATCGACGCCTACGTCTGGGTCAAGCCGCCTGGCGAGTCCGATGGCGTCAGCGGCAGCCCGAACGCCGGCCAACCGTACGAGCCGTTGTGCGACCCGAACTACCTGCCGCCTCGCGGATCCGCGTACGACACCGGTGCGATGCCCGGTGCCCCGCCGCTCGGAGAGTGGTTCCCGGCGCACTTCCGTCAACTGCTGGCCAACGCCTGGCCGCCCCTGTGATCGTCGTTTCACACCGACACGGCGACGCCGACCCGGTTAGGCTGCTCAGCTCAGCTCAGCTCCAGGACGGGCCGGGTCAGGATCTCTTCGGCGTACCCGTCGTCGGAGGCGAGCCACTGCCCGAAATCCTCGTCCCGGTAGGCGGTCGCGAGGGCGAGCCACCCCAGGAAGAAGCCGCTGCCGCCGCAGGTGGTGCTGCCGCCGTCGCCGCCGCACACGATGGCGCGCTCGGTGGTCGCCTCGTGCTTGTACGGATCTTGCCCGATCGCCAACCCCCACAGGTTGGTCTCGCTGTGTATTCCGGTCTTGTAGTCGAACGGGTAGCCGTCGTTGGGGCAGTCATCACCCCAGCGGAACAGAGTCGTCGCCCCCGCTCCACACGCCCACTCCCACTCATCCGCGGTCGTCGTCCGTAGGCCGGCGCTCGCGAGCTGGGCCATCGCCTCGTCATGGGACACGTCAGTGCTCGCTCGGGCCCTCGTCACCCGCCCGGTCTGGTCGAACTCGACGCTCAGCCCGCCGGCAGACCGGAACGTGCTCACCCCGTCGAGCTGATCCCCTGCCGACGCGATGAGTTTGAGCACCCGGGGGTCGTCCGGCGCCAGCGGAACCTCACACGGGTCGAACGCTTCCACGGCGACCAGCATCGCTGGCACCTCGACGCTGCGCACCGACGAGGTCATCGCGTCGACGTACTCGGCCATCGGTGGAAGGCCGTACTCCGCAGCGCTGTCGGCGTAGCTGGCCAGCTGATCCGAGGTGGGCTGGAAACGGGCCGCGTCGTGACCGAGCGTCGGTCGGCCGCCGGGCACCAGCGCGAACCGCATCCCGTCCCGCTCGAACAGCGCCACCCGGTGCGACCGCCCCGCGTACACCGTGTCCTGAAGGCCGACCGGCACGGTCAGACCGTGCCGGTCGGCGATCTCCTCAGCGAGCCGGTGGGCAGCACCATCGGAGAGGTCGTTCCACTGCGCATAAGTGAGATCGGCGTACGACACCACGCAAGAATAGGACCGGACGTTCTGCTCCCGCAGGCGCGAAACGTCACGTGCCAAACGCGTAGCCGCCGGGTCGGACCGGGTAGCGGGAAAGGTTGTACGGCGCGGTGTCGATGCAGTAGCGCTTGGCGGGTCTCGTCGGATCGCCGCCGGCCTGGAGTGTCTCGATCTGGTCGGCTCGACCCGGACCACCCTCAATGATCTTGATAGCGAAGACGTGGTTGACCATCGGGCTGCCGCCGGCCGGGACGACAGCGGTCACCAGTGCGGTGTCGCCCACCACGCTGATGCACGTCACCTCGGCCTGCCCCTCGCTGGCCACGCTCCCGTCGGGCTTCGCGTGCCGGAAGCGGAACACGCCGTGGCCTGTCCCGTGGCGGTCGACCCAGCCCACGACGCCGAACCGGATCTGATGACCGAGTGTCCCGGACTCGTCGTAGACGAGGCCACCGACGCCTGATTTAGGGCCGCCCCGCGAGCGCCGCGGGGATCTCGAAGACCAGGTGCAGCGGGAACGCGACCACCAGGAGCAGCGCGGCTACGGCCCAGCTACCGAGGGTCGCCCGGGTGCCGGCAAACCGGACCGTACATCCGAACACGGCACACGCCAGCGCCCACGCTCTGACGCGGTTCGGTTTCGCAACGACGGCCATGGACCTACGATCGCCGGCTGCGGATCGATTCTCCTCCCCGACAAACGGGGAGGCGCTCCCTCCGCCGGGGGACAGGCTGACCGGGGTGCGGACGCGGGCGGTGCGGGGCCGGCGACGGTCGCCTCAAGGAATGCTCAAATTCGATCGACGTCAGCCGCTGAAGCCGCGAACGCACATACGCTCACCGGACCGGTCCGCCGGCAATCACCCGTCGTAGGCAGAAGGAGGGGGAATGCGGCGATCACAACGGCGCATCGCGCTAATCGCGCTGTCCACCCTGGTGGGTAGCATCCTCGTGACGACCGGCCCTGCGGGCGCGGATCCCACGGGGCCGTCAGCCGCCGCCAGCCGATCCCAGCCTGAAGATCGTGAGTCGGTACGCCTCGTACACATCAGGCTGACCGGTGCCGACATGCTGGACAAGGTGGCCGCGGCCGGCTTCGACCTCGAACACGGCCTCCGGCGCGTGCCGAACGGCATCGAGGGCGAAGCGGTGGTGACCGCCGAGCAGGTCACCGAACTCACGGCGATGGGCGTCGAGTTGCTCGGCGACGACGCGGGCTTCGCGTGGAGCAACGAGGCCGACGGTGGCATTGGCATCGGCGCGGCCAGCGCCCGGGCGGCCCAGCCGGCGAACCACGACGCGACGGTACGCGTGGTCCGCGCCGACTGGTTCACCACAAAGGGTCAGGGCTTCCTCTACGTCGAGGCGCGGACCACCGAGGGGCAGCAGGCGGACCCGATCGTCGAGATGCAGGTGGAGAACGACTCGGGGAAGGGCACGCCGTTCGGCTTCGCCCGGACGATGAGCCGGTTCGTCGACTCCGGGCAGTACATGTTCCACCGGAACCTGTTCAAGCTCGACGTGCGCCCCAACAAGATCAAGCTGACCAGTTCCACCGGTGGCGTCGCGACCGGTGTCGTCTCCAACTGGCTGGAGGACGCCCCGCCGCCGCTGACGGCGAACCCGTCCTACAAGTCGGACTTCGTGGACGGCTACCGGCACCCACAGCAGCTCTACGGTCGCGCGAAGGAAATCGCCCGCCAGTACCCGGACATCGCCGAGATCGTCTACCTGCCGAACCAGACGAACGGGTACCAACGCAAGGCGCAGGCCCAGATCGGTGGTACCGGGCAGGCGGCGGTCGTCGTCACCTCGGCGGCGTGGGGTCACCAGGGCGGCAACGACATCACAGTGGACTTCGTGGACCGGCCGGACCCGGATCTCCCGCTGGCGGTGGAGGTCACCGGCAAGGCGGTTCGTGTCCTGCTCGCCACGGGCTCCTCGGGTGCGCCGACGAGCACGGCCGCCGAGGTGGCCGAGGCGCTGCGGACCCGCTCCGCGGGGCTCATCGATCGGGCGCACCCGTACCGCACCAACGAGGGCACCGGCATCGTCGCTCCGACGGCCGGCCCGGTCGCGCTGACCGACTTCCTCGACCAGAAGCGCGTCGGAGCACCGGAGGGCGAGGTGCCGCGAGGCCCCGCGACGATCCCGGTCCTGCGGATCGGCAAGCACCGTGACGGTAAGAAGCCTGGTGTCCTCATCCAGGCGCAGGACCACGCCCGCGAGTGGGTGCCGGCGACGACCAGCCTGGAGTCGGCCGAACGTCTGGTGCACAACTACCGGTCCGACCGGGAGACGAAGAAGATCGTCGAGAACACCGACGTCTTCTTCATCCTGTCCAACAACCCCGACGGGGCGAACTACAGCTTCTACAACTTCGCCTCGCAGCGTAAGAACATGACGAACCACTGCCCGGACGCGAGCGCCGATCCGGCGCAGCGGAACTCCTGGGGCGTCGACCTGAACCGGAACTACCGGGTCGGGTCGGGCCACGACGGCTACGCGGGAGGGTCGACCAACTGCGTCAGTGGCACCTACCAGGGGCCGGGGGAGCTGTCCGAGCCCGAGTCGAAGAACATCATCTGGCTGGTCGAGAAGTACAAGAACATCAAGTTCATGATGTCGGTGCACTCCAACGGTGGCCAGCTCTTCTGGCAGCCCGGCGCCTACATCGCGGACGGCCGGATCACCACGCCGCGTCCGCCACTGGGTGACGAGGCGTTCTACTGGCAGTCCGCCGCCCGGATCCTGTCGCAGGTCAAGGCGCACCGGGAAACCGTCGTCACGCCGGAGAACGTCGGCGGATCGTCCGACGTCCTCTACTCCTCGGCGGGCAACGTACGTGAGGACCTGTACCACACCTACGGGATCTACGCGTTCGGCTGGGAGGTCGGGGGCTCCGTCTACAACCCGGCCACCGGCGACTGGCAGGGCGGTTCGTTCCAGCCGGAGTGGGACGGAAACCCTGAGCTTGTCAGTGGTCACGCCGAGACGATGGAGTACGCCAACGGGATCATGGAGATGTTCCGGGTCGCGGCGGACTGGGGCAGAGACAACAAGAACCCGACGTCCCGATTGGTCCCCGGTGCGGGGCGCTACTCCGGGCCCGTCGACGTGCACTTCGAGACGAGCGAGCCGGCCACCATCTACTACACGACCGACGGCAGCCGGCCCACGCTCGAGTCGCCCCGCTACGCGGCGACCGAGTTCCGGGAGCCGGGGCAGGTGTTCCACGTGACCGAGACGACGACGTTCCGTTGGTTCTCGGTCGACAGCGCCGGCAACATCGAGAAGAACTACGACCCGACGAAGAACGACAAGCGCGACAACTACCGCACCGCGACGATCAGGATCGCCAAGAGGTAGCGCCCCACGACAATCGTTGCCCCGTCGGTGCGGACCGTCCGCGCCGACGGGGCAACTTCTCGACGAAGTCGCGTCGGTCAACCTCGTCGGCCGGCACAGTCTTGCGCGTTCGCCCAGGCCATGTGCGGCGCCGACCTGGCCTGGCGGCGGGAGTTGGCCGGGAAGACCGTTGCTGACGTCCGGGGCGACGTCGAGCGCGGGCACCCCGAAGCTCCAGCCAACACCCGCGACAGGATCGTGGAACTGCGCTAGACCGTGGTCCGGCCCACGGTCAGCGGCCGTGCACCTCCAGCTCCCACAGCGAGTAGCCGTACGCGGGCAGGGCCCGCTGGGTGCCCTGGACGCGCAGGTAGCGACCGGTCGCCGAGACGGCGATGTCGTCCACGCCGCCGTCGCCCGTGGTCGTGGTGTGCACCGGCGACCAGGTGACGTTGTCCGGGGAGACCTGGATCTGGTACGCCCGCGCGTAAGCCGCCTCCCAGGTCAGCCGGACCCGGTCGAGGGTGCGGGACGCGCCGAGGTCCACCGCGATCCACTGCGGGTCGGCGTACGCACTGCCCCAGCGGGTGGCGGTGTTGCCGTCCACGGCGTTGCCCGCCGCGTGTGTGCTGCCCGGCTCCACGCTGGACGTGGTGACCGGCCGGCCCCGGGAGAGCAGAGTGCCGCTGGCCGCGGTGCCGTAGACGTTGAGGTCCCACAACGAGTAGCCCCACTGGGTGGCGCGTTGGGTGCCGTACACCCGCAGGTAGCGGCCGGTGCCGGTGACCGTGAGGTCGTCGACGCCGCCGTCTCCGGCGGTCGTGGTGTGCACCGGCGACCAGGTGACGTTGTCCAGCGACACCTGGACCTGGTACGCCCGCGCGTGGGCCGTCTCCCAGGCCAACCGCACCCGGTTGATCGCGTACGTGGCACCCAGGTCGACGGTGATCCACTGCGGGTCGGCGTACGCGCTGCCCCAGCGGGTGGTCGTGTTGCCGTCCACGGCGTTGCCCGCCGCGTGCGCGCTGCCCGGCTCGACGCTGGACGCCGTCACCGGCCGGCCCTGGGCCAGGTCGGTGGCGGGTGGCTCACTCGGACCGTCGGTCCTGATCCGCACGTTGCGGTAGTTGATGTCCATCCCGGCGCCGTCGTTCTGCAACCCGATGTAGCCGTTGGTGATGGCCCGGCTGCTGACGTAGTCGTTGATCTTTACGCCGTTGAGCCAGATCTCGACCCGCTGGCCGTGCACGCCGATCTCGTAGGTGTTCCAGGAGCCGGGTGGGTTCAGCGCCGCCGCGCGGGCGGCCTGATTGGGTGCCTGGAAGCTGTAGACGCTCCCGGTGGTGCGCGTCGGGTCACCGTCGGTGGCGTCGATCTGGATCTCGTGACCGGCGGCGACCGGGGCCCACGGGTCGTCCTGCGGATCGGGGAAGCCGATGAAGACCCCGCCGTTGTCGTCGCCCGGCATCATCCAGTCGACCTTCAGCGAGTAGTTGGCGAAGGTGCGCACCGGGTACCAGAGCAACCCCATGCCACCGTTCGATGTGAGGGTGCCGTCGGCCAGGGTGAACCCGCCCGGCCCCGCCTGCCGCCACTGCCCGAGGCTGGCCTGGGTGCCGTCGAACAGCGGGGTGTAGCCGGGCTCCGGCCGGCAGTCGGCCGCCACCGCCCCGGCTGCCACCTGGATGCCGCCCAGCAGCATGCGGGTGAAGTTCGGGTCGGCGTAGCTCTGCTCGGTGTGGCCGAGGCCGGTGTACCAGGAGCGTCCGCCGCCATAGCTGTGGCACCAGGTGATCGGGTGGTCACCACCCATCGACCCACCCGTGTACGACGACTCGTCGAGGCTGGCCAGCACCTTGACCGCCGAGCGAGGGTTGGTCCGGTAGTTGTACCACTCGTCGGTGCGGGTCCAGGCCGACGGCAGGTGCGCGGTCGAGGCGTTGGCCCGGTCCTCGACCCGCACTGTCGCCTGCTGGGTGGCCGGGTGCGAGGCGAAGTACCCGCCGACCAGCCCGCCGTACCACTGCCAGTCGTACTCGGTGTCGGCGGCGGCGTGCACTCCGACGAAGCCGCCGCCAGCGGCCAGGTACGCCTCGAACGCGCCCTGCTGGCCGGCGTTGAGCACGTCGCCGGTGGTGCTGAGGAAGACCACCGCCTGGTACTGGGCGAGGTTCGCCGTGGTGAAGGTCGCCGCGTCCTCGGTGGCGGTGACGGTGAAGCCGTTCGCCGCGCCGAGCTGCTGGATGGCGGCGATGCCGTTCGGGATGGAGGAGTGCCGGAAGCCGGCGGTCTTGGAGAAGACCAGGACCTTGCCCAACGGTGCGGCCCCGGCCGGGGCCGAGGTGACCGTCGCCGCACCGGCGGCGAGGGTGAGTCCGGTGACGGCGGCGGCGAGCGTGCGGATGGCGCGTCTACTCATTGCGGGGCTCCTTGTGGCCGCGGTCGCCGGCCCGGCCGGCCCGACGGCGTCGACAGCCCCGGCGAGCAGGGCAGCGAGCGCGATTCGTAGCGGCGGCGTCAACTTCATCGACACGATCTCCTCTGGATCGTCGCGGATGCAGGCCTCGCACCCCGGGGAGTGCCCCGGTGTGCCCACGTCCGCCGAAACGAGGGCGATGTCGAGACGACGCGGAGCGGTGCCACCGTGCCGGGTTGACGGCAACCGGATAAGCATCGATCCACACCGTTGATGTGCAGTTAACATCGGACGTCTGTGAGGGTCAATCCCTCGGGATTGTCGAGATCACCTCAGGCGCGGTGAGCCGCCACGTTGATGACGTTGCCGTCCGGAGCGCGGACGAAGAACCTGCGCACACCCCACGGCTCGGTGGTCAGCGGGTGCACGATCTCGTAACCGAGCCGCTGTGCCTCGGCATAGGCGCCGTCCACGTCATCCACCTGCACGCTGATGACCGAGTCCTCGGGTGCGGTCGCGTCGCCGGAGACCAACTGCACGGCCACGTCGGGGTCGGGCGAGGTGTAGCGGGCCACCCAACCCAGGTTGAATGCCTCGGTGCTCAGACCGAGAAAGTCCGTGTAGAAGCCCTTAGCGGCGCCGACGTCAGCCACCGGAAGGTTGGGCAGGATGCGGATGACGCGCATGGGGACCTCCAGCTCAGGCGATTGGGCCCTCCTGATTATCCCGAATATCGGCAGGACAACGGCCCGCGCCGCCTCACCTGCCGATGCCGGACAGGATCTGCATCGCCTGGCGTTCCCGGTCGGCGAGCTCGCTGAGGATCGCCGAGGCGAGGGTGAGTTGGTCCTGGTCACCCGTCTGTCCGGCTGCCGCGATGTGGTGGGAGACCTGGGTCCAGAGCGGGGCGATCTCGCCGTACATCTGGTGACCGAGGCGGAGATCGGCGTCGTCGACGATGGTGGCGCATTCGGCGAGAAAGTCGCGGTACATGGCACGGAACAGCCCGCCGCCGGTCCCGCCGTGTTCCATCAGCGTCGCGGCCAGCGGGAGGTCACGCGACGGGTCGCTGGAGCGGTCGAGCCATCGGGTCACCTGCCGGGCCGCCTTGGCGATGCCGCGGTGGCCCAGGTTGGCGATGGGCGGGTTGAGGAAGGCGTCGGCGTTGCCGCGGATGCTGGCCCGAATGGCGGCGTCCAGATCCGGCGGGCCGCTCGGGCTCGCGACGGTGTAGGAGAGGTGGCGGGCGGTCATCGGCCCGCGTTCGTTGCGGGCCCGCGCCAGGCTCGTGAGCGTGGTGGTCACGGCACCGCCCTGCTGGGCCGTGTCGATCAGGTAGGCGTGGGTGTCGTCGTAGCCGTACATGGCGACGAAGTGGCCGCCGAAGTGGACCTTCGTGGTGAAGTAGTCCAGGTGGTACGAGTCCAGTTGCAGGCCGACCGGGCGTCCGGCGGCGAGGGAGCCGGCGACGTTCTGCCAAGCCCTACCAGGTGAGGCAGTCTCCTGGACCTGCAACGTAAGGCTCAGCCGGTCGGCGACGGTCCGGGTGATCGTGGTCGGCTTGGTACGGCCGCCGAGGAACGGAAAGGCCATGCTCTTGGCGTCCCAGTAGACGAATCCCAGCCCTTCGCCGAGGCCGAACAGCATGGGCTCGGACAGGTCGAGGCCCTCGTGGCGCAGCAGGGCACCGAGCGTCGTGGTCTCACAGTGCTGACCGGCGGGGAACTCCAGCTTCTCGATGATCATCCGGCTTCCTGGTCTGGTGTTCGGCCGGGCCGGCCAGGCGGTCTGCCGAATGAACTGCCGGGCCGGGGACGGTAGCGGCGATGCCAGCGGGGCGACGATGAGCACCGACGATCGGATCGTACGGGCCCGAGAGATCTATGAACGAGCGGCCTTCGGGGTTCGGTCGGCGGAGCTGGAGCAGTCAGCTCAGCGCGGCCGCCCTGCCGACCAGCACCGCGCGTTCGCGCCGATTGGCGCAGAGCCGAGCGGCCAGTTCCAACTCGGCGCGCGCCTCCGGAAGCCGGCCGAGGCGGGTGAGCAGCTCGCCGCGTACGGTCGGGACGAGGTGTGACCCGGGGAGCCGGTTGGAGGCGATCAGCTCGTCCACGATGGCCAGGGCCGGCGTCGGACCTGAGGCCATGGCGATGGCGACGGCCCGGCTGAGTTCGACCACCGGCGAGGGCGCGATCCGGCTGAGAGTCTCGTAGAGCCGGACGATCCGGGCCCAGTCGGTCTTCTCGACCGAGGGTGTCGACGCGTGCGTGGCCGCGATCGCGGCCTGTAGACCGTAGGGTCCGAGGCCGCGCTGCGATGCCCTGGCCAGCGCGGCCAGCCCACGGCGGATCGTCGGGAGGTCCCACAGCCTGCGGTCCTGGTCCTCAAGGAGGATCGGGGTGCCGTCCGGGTCGGTCCGGGCCGGGAAGCGCGCGGCCGTCAGCTCGCACAGGGCGAGCAGGCCGTGTACCTCCGGCTCGTCCGGCTGGAGCGCGGCAAGTGTGCGGGCCAGCCGGATCGCCTCGTACGCCACGTCGGGGCGGAGCAGCCGGTCGCCCGACGTGGCCGTCGACCCCTCCGTGAAGATCACGTAGAGGACGCTGAGCACACCGCCCAGCCGCTCCCGGCGCTCGCCGGCCGGCGGCAGTTCGAACGGCACCCCGGCCGCCGCGATCGCCTTCTTGCCCCGGGTGATGCGGGCCTGCACGGTCGGCACCGGCACCAGGAACGCGCGGGCGATCTCCTCGCTGGACAGGCCGCCGACCACCCGCAGGGTCAGCGCCACCCGCGCCTCGCGGGAGAGCACCGGGTGGCAGCTGACGAACATCAGCGCCAGCACATCGTCGTCGATCCGGTCGGGGTCGATCTCCTGATCGAGTGCGGGATCGGCCGCCAACAGGGCGTATCGCTCCTGGAGGGCGACCCGGCGGCGGATCGCGTCGATCGCCCGCCGCCGGGCCGTGGCCATCAGCCAGCCGGCCGGATTGGCCGGAGAGGCACGCGGCCAGGACACCAGCGCCTCGGCCACCGCTTCCTGGGCGGCGTCCTCGGCCAGCCCGAAATCACCCGTGAACCGGGTCAGCGCGGCCACGATCCGCGCCGACTCGATCCGCCAGACGGCCTCGACGTCGGCCGTACCCATCAGACCTGGCCGTTGCTTTCGCCGCCCTGCGGGACCTCGTCGGCCTCGGCCACCCGCCGGACCTCGATCTTGGACCCGCGGACCGCGGGGACCCGCGTGGCCCATTCGACCGCCTCCTGTTTTGTGGCGACATCGAGCAGGAAATAGCCGCCGAACAACTCCCTGGTCTCGCCGTATGGACCGTCGGTGACCACCGGTGCCTCGCCGCCGAAGTCGACCACGACGCCCTGGCGCAGATCGTCCAGTCCTTCGGCCGTGACGAGGACGTCGGCCTTCATCATGTCCTCGATGAACTGGCGGGTGGCGGCCATCATCTCGTCGAGGTTGGCCATCATGGCCGCGTTCGTCTCATCGGTGCCCCGCATGCATTTTCCTTGTCCCTGCCCGCGGTCTTGCACTTGCTGTCCCGACATAAGGGGCATCCCATCTAAGTCGACAACTGAAACTGCATGATCGACGCGGCTGAGGAGCGTCACCGACGCTTGATTCAATAGGCGTTCGTCAATAGATTGAGGGTGGGCGCCGCCGGGGTCCGGGGGACCGGGCTGTCGGCGGCTGACAGGTCCACCCCGAGCCGGGCTTTTCGGTCGTACGCACGACCGGTCGCTGTGGCGCACCGCCGCGCCACATCCAGGGCACGTTGTCGCGCCGCGTCCGTCCGGGACGCGCCGCCGTGCCGCCTCCGCTCAGCTCGATGGCAGAAGGACCCTCATGACGATTTTCCGTGCCCGCTCCGCCGCGACCCTGCTGGTCGTCGCCGCGCTGGCCGCCGCCGCGACCACCACCGGAGCGGCCCTGCTCAGCGGCCCGGCCGCAGCCGCCCAGGGCTGCCGGGTCGACTACACGCCCAACCAGTGGCCCGGCGGATTCACCGCCACCGTCAAGGTCTCCCCGGGGGACGCGGCCGTCTCCAGTTGGACCGTCACCTGGACGTACGCCGGGGACGAGCGGGTCACCAACGGCTGGAACGCCACGGTCAGCCAGTCCGGCTCGACGGTGACCGCCCGCAACGCGTCGTACAACGGCAGTATCCCGGCCGGCGGCTCCACCGAGTTCGGGTTGCAGGGCGCGTACGGCTCCAGCGGTGGCGCGCCGACCGGGTTCAGCTTGAACGGCGTACCGTGCAACGGCGCCACGCCTCCGCCGACCACGCCTCCGCCGACCACGCCTCCGCCGACGACGCCGCCACCCACCACCCCGCCACCCACCACGCCTCCGCCGACCACCCCGCCGCCCACCACCGAGCCGCCGACCGGGTGTGCCGGTGCGGTGCTCTGCGACGGCTTTGAGGGCCAGACCGGTTCGACGCCGTCCGGTGACTGGGCCGTGGTGAGCCCGGACTGTTCCGGCGCTGGTACCGCCACCATCGACACCGCGACCACGCACAGCGGCAGCCGGTCGGTTCGGATCAACGGCGCCGCCGGGTACTGCAACCACGTCTTCATCAGGTCCACGAAGAACCTCAGCAGCGTGGGCAATGTCCGATACGGCCGGGTCTGGGTCCGGCACACCACCGCCCAACCCACCGAGCACACCACGATGATGGCGATGGCCGACGCCGCCGACGGCAACAAGGACCTGCGGTTGGGTGGCCAGAACGGCGCCCTGCAGTGGAACCGTGCCTCCGACGACGCGACCCTGCCCGAGCAGAGCCCGGCCGGGGTAGCGCAGAGCCTGCCGTTACCCACCAACCGGTGGACCTGTGTGGAGTTCATGGTGGACGGCGCCGCCGGCCAGCTGCGTACCTGGGTGGACGGCACCGCCATTCCCGGGCTGACCGCGGATGGCGCACCGACGCACGACATCGACGGCCAGTGGTACAACCGCACCTGGCGGCCGCAGCTCACCGACCTGAAGCTGGGCTGGGAGAGCTACGGCGGCGGGGCCGACACCCTCTGGTACGACGACGTCGCGGTGGGGTCCAGCCGGATCGGCTGCTGACCCGTCGGAATCCGACGAGCACCGTCACGTCGCTGAACCCGGCAGGGGTGTGACCCGCAACTGGTCACACCCCTGCCGCATATCATCGACCCGTTTGGGCGGCCGAGCCGAGACACCGCGTCCGGGACCGAGGAGAACGATCATGGACCGCACGTTGGCCCACATCCTGGACGCGGTGGCGCACGGGCACTTCCCGCCACCCGACGGCAGGACGACAGTGGTGTCGCAGCCGAGCCGGCGTGACGCCGGAGTTATCGCCTTCACCGGACACTCGGTGGTGTTCACCGACGAGGACCCCGAGTGGGTGAGTCGTACACTGGCGACTCTCGACTGCGATGCTCTGGCGGCCACGATGAATCCGCGTTTTCTGGGTGCGCTGCTCGACCGCACCCGGCGGTCCATGGACACGATCGATCTGCTGACCGTCGCGAGTTGCCTTACCGGGCCGCCGCCACTGCGGCTGACCGAGCTTGCGGACGGCGATCATCCCCGCGAGGCCAGGGCCCGTCGTCGCCGTGACGACGTCCGCGTCTGGGCCGCTGATGGTGGGGTGGTCGTTCTGGGCCGCGGGGTGGCCGGCCGTTGGGAGGCGGCGATAGAGGTCGACGACGAGCGTCGCCACCGGGGCCTGGGACGGGCGCTGGCGACGGCCGCCCGACATCTGGTGCCCGACGGCCAGCCGGTCTGGTCCCAGCAGGCCGCTGGGAACGCGCGAAGTGTGCGCGCCTTTCAGGCGGCGGGGTTCCGGCCGGTGGGCGCTGAGGCGCTTCTTCTCCAGACGTAGTCACCGCACCGGACGACCGCCTGCGCCACTGTGGACCGGCCCGCGGCCAGCATGACGTTTCCGTGATCACGTCCGTGGGCATCTCGGCGGGGAGATTCACTCGCCAGTCATTTCCTGATCGAGGAGAGCACCATGTCTGCCCAGGCATTCCTCTACATCGTCGCCGTCATCCTCATCGTTCTCGCTGCCCTGCCGCTGCCCACGAGGGGTGTCTCGCTCGCGCTTCTGGGTGCCGCCTGCGCCCTGCTCGCCTACGCCTGGCCGGTGATCACCGCGTGACCTTTCCGTGAGTCATCGTTGGCGGGGTCGGTGGCCGGCAGCCTGAGCACGATGGGGCTGTCGGCCACGACCGTGAGTCTGGTGTCCTCAGGGGGCCGGGGTGCGCCGTCGCTGGCGGTACGCGGCCGCCTTTGCGCGGTCTCCACAGCCGCGCATGCCGCACCAGCGCCGCCGCGCGCCGCGCGACCGGTCGACAAACGCTCGGGTGCAGTGCTCGTCGGCGCACCAGCGGAGGGCCGGACGGTCGTCGCTGGCGTGCAACTCCAGGCAGTCGCGGGCCAGGACAGCCAGGACGGCGCCCAGGTCGCCGTCGCGGTGCACTCCGTCGGCCTCAAGGCGCAGCGCGGGTAGCGGCTCCGCCGCGGCCGCATTGACCAGCTCACGGTCCGCCGTGATCGCCTCGGTGCCGTTGATCAGGGCTTGAACCAGGCGGAACATCGCCCCTCGGAGCGCCTTGACGTGGCTCAGCCCGGCGTCGTCCACAGCTGGCGGTCGCGTACCGGCGACGAAGGCGCACGTGTCGCGCTGGTGATCCTCGCCCTGGACCGGACCGACAGCGCCGCCGTCGGCGGAACGCTGGTCGCCACCCTGCTCCTCCCACACGTCGTGGCTGCGCCCCTGACCGGTGCGCTGGTTGACCGGTCGCGACGGCCGGCAGCCGTGCTCGCCAGCGCGATCGCCGTCTTCGCCGCTGCCCTCGCGGCCTCGGTCGCCCTGCTCGGTCACGCGCCGTTGTGGCAGACCTGCCTCGTCCTCGCGATGGCGGGGTGCTGCGGGCCTGCGCTGACCGGCGGGCTGACCAGCCGACTGGCCGCACTGGCCGGCCCCGGGCGGGAGGCTCGCGCCTTCGCGCTGGACTCGTTGACCTACAGCGTTGCCGGCATGCTCGGGCCGGCGACGGTGGGGCTGGTGGCGGCGGCCGCCAGTCCGAGCGCCGGCATCTTTGCGCTCACAGTGGCAGCCGGGCTCGGCGCCCTCGGTGTCGCATCCCTCCGCCTGGTCGCCTCCGCCACGGTGGAGCAGACACGATCGGCCGGCCTGTTCCACGGTGCCCGCGCGGATCCCGGCCCTGCGGACGATCACACTCGCCACCAGCTTCGGCCAGCTTGGCCTTGGTGGTCTGGCCGTCGTCGCCACCACCCTCGCTGCCGCTGCGCACGAACCCACCCGAGCTGGGCTGCTCCTCAGCGTGACCGCCGGTGGCGCGTTCGTGGGATCGCTGCTCTGGGCATGGCGGCCGCTGCCGGCGTCCCGCGCGCCCCGGGTGACGGTCTGGGCCATGGCTGCGGTCGGCGTACCGCTCGCGCTGGCCGCCGCTGTGCACTCCCTGGCACTGGCCGCAGCGCTGTTCGCGCTGTCCGGGCTCTGCACCGGACCGTACGCGGCCGCGCTGTTCCTGACCCGGAATCAGCTGGCCGGGGCGATCCGTACCCAGGTCTTCACCATCGGCGCCGGGTTGAAGGTGGCGGCCTCGGCGATCGGCGCCGGGCTCCTGGGCCTCGCCGCCCCCCTGTCGGCGAGCGCCCAACTGCTGCTGGTCGCCACCTTCCCGATCGTCGCGGGGATCGTGGGCAGCCTGCTGTCGCAGCGCCGCCCACGAGCGGGTGCGGACGGACACATCCACGCTTGCTGAGTTTCTTTCACAAGCGTAGGAAGAACACCACCCATCGATCCGCCGTCCAGCGTCGAAGGAGATGCGGGTGACCACCTCCAGAGGGCTCCGTCTCGCCGTGTCCGTGCTGGTGACCGCGGGCGCCGTCCTGCTCGGCACGGCGGCCCCTGCGGCACCGCCAACCGCGCCGATCGGGCAGCCGTCCTGCGACCCGATCGACCCGACCGCCTGTTTGCTGCCGTTCCCGAACGACTACTTCACGGTGCCGGACCGGAGCAGCCCCACCGGCAAGCGGGTACGGTTCGCCGCCGCCGCGATGCCCGCCAACGTGCAGGGGACCCCGATCGACCCGACGGAGTGGAACCGGCAGGACGGGTTCAGTCCCGGCTCGCCGATCCTGGTGCGGGTACCCGGCCTCGACGCGCCGGCGACCGGGATCGCGCCGGTCACCGACATCGGTCGTTCGCTGGCGCCGGACGCGCCGATCGTGCTGCTGAACACCCGGACCGGTGAGCGCACGCCGTACTGGGCCGAGCTGGACGCGCACGCCGCCGGTCAGCCCGACCGGCAGTTGCTGATCATCCGGCCGGCGGTGGCGCTGACCGAGGGCACCCGCTACGTCGTCGGGCTGCGCGGCCTGCGGGACGGCAACCGGGCGTTGATCCCGGCGCCGAAGGCGTTCACCGCGTACGTGACCGGTGCCGGCCTCAAGCAGCGGGACCCTCGGGTGCCGCAGCTGAAGCGGATCCTCAGCGAGCTGACCCGGACCGGCGTCAGTCGGCACAGCCTCTACCTGGCCTGGGACTTCACTGTGGCCAGCCGGCAGGGGCTGACCGGCCGGATGCTGGCGGTCCGGGACGACGCGTTCGCCGACCTCGGCCGGGCCGCGCCGTCGGTCACCGTCACCCAGGTGACCGATTATGCACCGGCGCAGGATCCGCTGATCGCTCGGCAGGTGACCGGCACCATCGGCGTACCGTCCTATCTGACCGGCGACGGCGGGCCCGGCTCCCGACTGCACTACGGCCCGGCCGGCGGCGCCGGTACGCCGCCCACGCCGAACGCTCTGCCCACGCCGTCCGGCGCGACGGTGGCGGCGGACTTTGTCTGCAACATCCCGCGCAGTGCGTCGGCCGCGAGGCCGGCGCACCTCTCGCTCTACGGCCACGGACTGCTCGGTCGACCAACCGAGATCAACGCCGGCAACGTCAAGACGATGTCGAACACCCACAACTTCACCTTCTGCGCGACCAGTTGGATCGGCATGGCCGCCGCCGACGTCCCCTATGTGGCTGGCGCCTTCACCGACCTCAGCGTCTTCCCCGCGGTGGCGGACCGGTTGCAGCAGAGCTTCCTGAACTTCCTCTTCCTGGGTCGCGCGATGATCCACCCGGCTGGGTTCGCCGCCCACCCGGCGTTCCGGGACGCCACCGCCCGGCCGCTGATCGATCGCGTCGGTGGGCTGCACTACGACGGCAACAGCCAGGGCGGCATCAACGGAGGTGCCCTCACCGCCATCGCCCAGGACTGGACCCGGTCGGTGCTCGGCGTACCGGCGATGAACTACTCCACGCTGCTGCAACGCAGTGTGGACTTCGCACCGTTCCAGACCGTGCTGGACGGCTACTACCCGGACACTGTCGACCAACAGCTGATCCTCGCGCTGCTGCAGATGTTGTGGGACCGGTCCGAGGCCAACGGGTACGCCCAGCACATGACCGACCGGCCACTACCGCGCACCCCGGCGCACCAGGTGCTGATGCACGTGGCCTTCGGCGACCAACAGGTCTCGCCGGCCGCGGCGGAGGTGCAGGCACGCACCATCGGCGCGCGCCTGCACACCCCCGCGCTCGCCGACGGCTGGTCACTCGACGTGCGGCCGTACTGGGGCATCACGGCGATCCGCCGCTACCCGTACACCGGCTCGGCGATCGTGATCTGGAACAGCGGCGCGGCCCACGCGCCACCGCCGACCAACCTCGCCCCGGCCGGGCCGGAGTTCGGCGACGATCCGCACGAGTTCCCCCGCGCCCAGGCCGGGGCCCAGAAACAGAAGGCGGTCTTCCTGCTCACCGGCAAGGTCGTCGACGTCTGCGCGCGAACACCCTGCCCGTGACGCCCGGGCCGCCATCCCGGCGGGTCGGCGCGCGCTACCGAGATGCAGGCTAGTGCGCCGCCCTTCAGGCGGTGGTGAAAGCCCGCGCGGAGGGCCGCCAAGGCCCGAGCGTGCCCCGGAATGTCTCCCGGATCGGCCATGAACCGATGGCAGACTGTGGTGGTGCTGCTTCGGTTCAACTTCCGCGTCTACCCGACCTCGGGCCAGCAGGAAGCGTTGGCGCGGGCGTTCGGGTGCGCGCGGGTGGTGTTCAACGATGGCCTGCGCGCACGTCAGCAGGCGCGGGAGGCTGGTCTGCCGTATGTGACGGACGCGGAACTGTCCCGACAGGTCACGGCGGCCAAACTCATCCCGGAGCGTGCGTGGCTGGGTGAGGTGTCGTCGGTGGTGTTGCAGCAGGCCCTCGCGGACCTGAACACCGCGTACCGCAACTTCTTCACCTCAATTTCCGGCAAGCGTAAGGGCCGTACGGTGGCTGCGCCTCGGTTTCGGTCCCGCAAGGACAACCGGCAGGCCATCCGGTTCACGGCCAACGCCCGGTTCAAGGTGCTGGACAACGGACGGCTCCGGCTGCCGAAGATCGGCGACGTGCAGGTGCGCTGGTCGCGGACGCTGCCCGCCATGCCGACGTCGGTGACGGTGATCCGGGACGGGGCGGGTCGGTACTTCGCGTCGTTTGTCGTGCAGACCACCGACGCACCGCTGCCGGAGACGGACTCCGAGGTGGGTATCGACCTGGGCCTGACGCACTTCGCGGTCATGTCCGACGGCACGAAGGTCACCGCGCCGAAGTTCCTGCGTCGCGCGGCACGCAAACTGAAGCGGTTGCAGCAGGACCTGTCCCGCAAGACCAAGGGCAGCAACCGGCGTAAGAAGACGGTGGTGAAGATCGCCCGCGCCCATGCGCGGGTGGCCGACACCCGGCGAGACTGGCAGCACAAGCTGTCCACGGCGATCATCCGCGACAACCAAGCGGTGTACGTCGAGGACCTGTGCGTGACCGGGCTCGGCCGCACGCGGCTGGCAAAGTCGGTACACGACGCCGGGTGGACGCAGTTCACGGCCATGCTGGAGTACAAGGCTGCCCGCTACGGGCGCACCTTCGCCCGGGTGGACCGGTTCTTCCCATCCACCCGGATGTGCTCGGACTGCGGCCGCGTCACCGACAAGATGACGCTCAATGTTCGTACGTGGGTCTGCCCGTGTGGCAGTCACCACGACCGGGACGTGAACGCCGCCAGGAACATCAGGGCCGCCGGACGGGCGGACCTCAACGACCGTCGAGCGCAGATAAGACCGGCATCCGTGCCGGCACCGCGCAGCGAAGCGGTAACCCACCGGGAGCTAATCCCTTCGAGGATGTAGCAGACCGGAATCTCCGCCTCTCAGGGCGGAGAGGACGTCAATACTACCGCGACATCGCGCTTTCCTGAACTCACACACCAACCGCGCCGCCCGCCGCAGATCGCGGCGGGCGGCGCGCTCGTGGCTACGGCACCGGCTACGCCGGCGGCTCGATCGCCTCGACGAGCACCTCGAGCACATGCCGGTACGGCTGGCCGGTGGCCCGGCTCATGCCCATCTCGCAGGTGCGGTTGCAGGAGGCGTACGCGTCGTGGTCGCGCTGATTGATCTCGGCGGCCTGCGCCGCGGTGGCGCCGGCCGTGACCTCGGGGTGCAGCAGCCCCCGGTCACCGGCGAAGGCGCAGCACCCCCAACTGTCCGGCACGGTGACGGTGTCGGCGACCGCCCCGGCCACCGCGCGCAGGTCGTCGATGCCGCCCAGGTGCACTGTGGAGCAGGTGGGGTGCAGCGCCAGCGAGCCCAGTCGCCGGGGCTGCGGCAGCGCCGGCAGGAGGTGCTCGGCGGTGAAGGTCACGCTGTCGACGAAGCGCAGTGCGCCGTACCGTGCCTGGTCCTCCTCGGCCAGCGCGGCGGTCAGCTGCGTCAGCCCGTGCGTGCACGATGACGCGTCGCACACGACGGGCAGGCGACCCTCGTCGCTGGCCGCCCAGAGCGCGGCCAGCGTCCGCTCGGCCATCTCACGGTGACCGGCGGGGTAACCCTTGGACTGCCACGGGGTTCCGCAGCACAGGCCCGCCGTGCCGGTCGGTACGACGAGCGGCATCCCCGCCAGTTCGCAGAGGCGCAGGAACGCCGCAGCCGTTCCGCCGGACGAGCCGTCCTCGGGTGCGAAGAGGCTGCCGACGCAGGCCGCGAAGAACACCGCCCGGGCGTCCGGCGCGCTGTGCGGGGTGGGGCGGGGCGCGCCGGCGCGCGGCATGTCGTCGCTCCACATCGGCACGAGTTCGGTGGCGCCGAGCCCACGGATCACCCCGGTGGCGGCGCGGGTCACCGGCGTCGGCACGGCGTGTGCGGCGGTCAGCCCCACCCGGACGCCTGTCACGGCGGCCTTCCAGTGCCGCGCGGCGGTGCGGGCGGTGCGCTGGGCGCGAGGGCTGTGCCGCTCGGCGCGCAGCCGTTTCATCGCCGCCCCGGTGTCGATACCGACCGGGCAGGCGGTGACGCAGAGGCTGTCCGCGGCGCAGCTGTCCACCGCGGCGTACTCGTAGTCGGCGGTCAGCTCCCGGCGGCGCTCCTCGTCGCCGGCGGCGGTGGCGAGGGCGATCTGCCGTTGCAGCACGATGCGCTGCCGGGGCGTGGTGGTGACGTCGGCGGTGGGGCAGACCGGCTCGCAGTAGCCACACTCGACGCAGGCGTCCAGCTCGGGGTCGACAGTCGGGACGGCCTTGAGCTGCCGCAGGTGCACTGTCGGGTCGTCGTTGAGCAGCACACCGGGGTTGAGCAGTCCGCTCGGGTCGCACAACCGCTTGAGTTCGCGCATCACGTCGTACAGCTCGTCGCCGTACTGCCGGCGGACGAAGGGCGCCATGGCCCGGCCCGTGCCGTGCTCCGCCTTGAGCGTTCCCCCCTCGGCAAGCACGAGGTCGACCATGTCGTCCGTGAACCGGGCGTAGCGGTCGATCTCGGCCGGGGTGTCGAAGGACTGGGTCAGCATGAAGTGCAGGTTGCCGTCGCGGGCGTGTCCGAAGATCACCGCGTCCGGGTAGCCGTGCCTGTCGAACAGGCGGATCAGTCCGTCGCAGGTGCCGGTCAGGCGCGGCATCGGCACCGCGACGTCCTCCAGCAGGGCCGTGGTGCCGGGCGGGCGGGCCCCGGCGACGGCGGTGTAGAGGCCCTTGCGCAGGTGCCAGAGGCTGGCCCGTTCGCGCGGGTCGCGGGTCAGCTCGGTGCCGGTGACGGCCGGCAGCCGGTCGAGCACGGGTCGGGCGTCGGCCAGCGTCGCGGCCAACTGCTCCGCGCTGTCCTCGGCGAACTCCACCAGCAGCGCGGCGTGGCCGGTGACCGTCAGCCCGCGCAGGGTCGGGCTGGCACCCGGGTCGCGCTGGCTGACCCGCAGCGCGGCCGCGTCGAGCAGCTCGGCGGTACGGGCGCCGGCGGCGAGCAGGGCCGGCAGCGCGTCGGTGGCGTCGGTGAGACCGGGCAGGATCAGCAGGCCGGTGGCAGCGTGGTCGTGGATCTCGACGGTACGGAAGACCGCCTCGGCCACGAAGCCGAGCGTGCCCTCGCTGCCGATCATCAGGTGGGCGAGCATCTCGACCGGGGTGCTGTGGTCGAGCAGCGAGTTCAGCCCGTACCCCATGGTGTTCTTCATCGCGAACAGCCGCTCGATGGTGGCGCGCGAACCCGGCGTCGATCGCACCCGGTCGCGCAGGCGCAGCAGCCCGGCGTGCAGCTCGGGCTCGTCGGCCCGCAGCCGGTCGTCGGCGTCGCGGGCGCCGGAGTCGACGACGGTGCCGGACGGGAGCACGAAGCGCAGCGACTCCATGGTGCGGTACGCGTTGTCGGTGGTGCCGCAGGTCATCCCGCTGGAATTGTTGGCCACCATGCCACCGACCGTGCAGGCGGCCTCGCTGGCCGGGTCCGGGCCGAGTCGGCGTCGGTAGCGGGCCAGCCGGGCGTTGGCCTGCCGGATCGTCAGGCCCGGCTGGAGCCGGATGCGGCGGCCGTCGTCGAGGACCTCGGCGTGCCGCCAGTCGGTGCGGACGTCGACCAGCACCCCCGCGCCGCCGGCCTGCCCGGCGAGGCTGGTGCCGCCGCCGCGCAGGGTCAGCGGCACGCCGGCCTCCCGGGCGCCGGCCATCAACGCGCCCACCTCGGCCGCCGAGGCCGCGCGGACCACTGCCTGCGGCTCGAACAGGTACGGCGAGGCGTCGTGTGCCGCCGCCAGTCTTCGGGGCAGTTCGGCGCTGGCCCGGGTCGGATCGTCGAGGCGCGAGCGCAGCAGGTCGGCGACCTCGCGGGCGCGGACGCCAGCGGCGCTCGGCGCGGGAACGACGGTGCTCATGGGCGGATCCTCCCGGGAATGGTGGTCAGTCGGCGACGATCAGCAACCGGTCGGGGGCGGTCTCGACCGGCGCCGGCAGCCGCAGCGGCTGCCGGCCGGGGGTGATGCTGCCGAGCACGGAGGCGTGCCGTGCGCCGGTGCCCGACCGCAGGGTGCCCGGCAGTCCGTGCACGGTCAGGTAGCCCAGCAGCGCGAAGGCCAGCGCCTCCTTGGCGTCCGACGCGATGCCCAGGTCGTCGCTGGAGGACAGCTCGACGCCGGGCAGCTCGTCGACGATCATGCGCATCAGCGTCGGATTGTGTGCGCCGCCGCCGGAGACGACGAGCCGGGTGACGCCGTGGTCGCGGCAGGCGTTGGCCACCGTGACCGCCGTCAGTCGGGTGAGCGTGGCCAACACGTCCTGCGGGTCCGGCGTGGGCGCGTCGGCGAGGGCGGCGAGCAGGTAGGGCCTGTGGAACAGCTCCTTCCCGGTGCTCTTCGGGCTGGGCAGCCGGTAGTACGGCTCGTCGAGCAGCCGGCGCAGCAGGTCCGGGTTCACCTGCCCGGCGGCGGCGCCGCGCCCGTCCCGGTCGTACTCCTCGGTGCCTCCGCTGAAGTGGCGCGCGGCGGCGTCGAGGAGTGCGTTGGCCGGCCCGGTGTCGAAGGCGAGCGGGTCCGCGTCCGGCGCGACGACGGTGATGTTGGCGATGCCACCCAGGTTCAGGGCGGCCGGGACGCCGGGCAGGCCACCCAGCAGCAGCGCGTCGAAGAGGGCGACCAGGGGAGCGCCCTGACCGCCGGCGGCCACGTCGCGGTTGCGCAGGTCGGCCACGACCGGGAGGCCGGTGGCCTCCGCGATCCAGGCTGGCTGACCCAGCTGGAGAGTGCCCCGAACCGTGCCAGCCTCGACCCAGTGGTGCATGGTCTGCCCGTGCGAGACCACCAGGTCGGCCTGGCCGTCGCACAGCTGGGCGAGGGCCCGCACGCCGGCCTCGGCGAAGGCCTGGCCGATGCCGGTGTCCAGCACGCAGATCGCCTCGGTGGTGGTCGCCGCGGGCGGCAGGGCCGCGGCGATCCGGGTGCGCAACTCGTCGGAGTACGGGTGGCTGAGCCGGCCCAGCGTTCGCATCCGCACTGTGTCGCCGCTCAGCTCGAACTCGGCCGCGGCGGCTTCGATGCCGTCGTAGGAGGTTCCGGACATCAGGCCGATCACGCGCATCACGTCCTCCTTCACGCCCGGCCGGCGGGCGCCGCCGCTGCGTCGTCGTCGACCTCGTCGCTACGTCCATGGTCGTACGGAGTCTCCGGGGCCGGGTGGAACCGGCTCGACACCGCGCCGACGACCAGGGTGATCAGGACGCCGATCGGGACCAGCCACTGGGCGGCGATAGCGGTGGCGGTGGTGGCCCCCGCCGTCGTCACATCGATCTTGACGTAGCGGACGATGTAGGTCATCACCGCCACGGTGACGAGGAAGGCGATCACCGCGTCGACCTGGTTGGCCCGCTTGACGAGGCGGCCGAGCAGGAAGGCCCCGAGCAGCGCCCCGTAGGTGTAGCCGGCGATGGTCAGACCGGTCAGGTAGACGTTTCCGGTGCTGGAGCTGAACGCGCAGGCGAACACCGCCATCAGCACCGCCCAGACCAGGGTCATCACCCGGGCGAGCCGGAGCATCGCGTCGTCGGACGGAACCTTGCGGAAGAAGCTGTGGATGAAGTCGGCGACTGTGGAGTTCGACATCGAGTTCAACGCCGAGGACAGCGAACCCATCGCGGCGCCGAGGATGCCGGCCACCAGCAGACCCGAGATGCCCACCGGCAGGGCGTGCAGGATGAAGCTCGGGTAGAGGTTGTCGCTGCTCGCCAGGCCGAGTTCCTTGAAGGTCTGACCCTCGTTGTACGACCACAGCAGCGCCCCGACCAGCGAGAACGCCGCAAACTGGATCACCACGAAGATGCCCGAGGAGATCATCGCCTTCTGCCCCTCGCGCAGCGTGCGGGTGGACAGGATGCGCTGGACGATCAACTGGTCCGACCCGTGGCTGGCCATCGCGAAGATCGCGCCACCGATGATCGCGGTCGGCAGGGCGAACGGGCTGGTGAGCACGTGCGCGAGGGTGAAGTTGGTGTCGAAGAGCTGGAACTTGCCGGCGTCCAGCGCCTGCGAGTAGCCGTTGAAGCCGACGGCGTGGCTGAGCACCGCGATGGCCAGGATCGCCCCGCCCAGGTACAGCCCCATTTGGATGGCATCGGTCCAGATGACCGCCTTGATGCCACCGAGGTAGGTGTAGATCACCGTGATGAGCGTCAGCACGATGATGATGGCCTGATAACCGACATTCAGCCCGAACTCGTCGAGAAGAAGCTTGATGGGGATGGCCGAGGCGAACAGCCGTACGCCCTCGGCGAGCAGCCGGGTGAAGACGAACGTCACCGACGCCAGGCCCTGGAGCTTCAGGCCGAACCGCTCACCGAGGTACTGGTAGGCGCTGACGAACCCACCCCGCTTGTAGAGCGGGATGAGCACCGCGGCCACGACGACCCGACCGATGACGTAGCCCAGGGCCAGCTCGACGTTGCCGAAGCCCTGACCGCTGTAGGCGCCGCCGGGAACACTGATCACGGTCAGGACGCTGGTCTCTGTGGCGACCACCGAGAACGAGACCGTCCACCAGGGCAGTCGACCCTCGCCCACGAAGTAGTCCTTGGCGGACTTCTGTTTACCGGACAGGCGTAGTCCGACGTAGGCGATCACCACGAGGTACAGCACGATCACGACGAGGTCGAGTTGACGCACGGCTCGCTCCCAACCAGCGGTTGTCAATAAATGACGCTGACCCACCCTAACGCGAAACTTTTTGCCACCGCCCGTCCGGGCTGGTTACGCTGTGGTTTCAGCCTGCTGATACGGGGATTGTTCGCAGCTGCGCCCTCGGCCTGGCCGCGGCGGCGGGTCGCGAGGACGCGCTCGACGGCGAGCCGCCACCGGGCGACCCGAGCACCTCTCCCCGCTGGCCGGCGACTGCACACCAGCGAGAGGAACGAGCACCCCGTGGACCTCAGCACCCTCGGCACCGAGACCCGCAACGACAAGACCGGCGACCTCGACCGGATGTCTTCCACCGAGTTGCTTCTCGCGATGAACGACGAGGACCAGACGGTCGCCGACGCCGTCCGCCGGGCCGTGCCGGACATCGCCGCCGCCGTCGACGTCATCGTGGCGTCGCTCCGTCAGGGCGGACGGCTGATCTACCTCGGCGCGGGCACCAGCGGCCGGATCGGCATGCTCGACGCCGTCGAGATCCCACCCACCTTCGGTACGACGCCCGAGCGGGTCATCGGTCTGCTCGCCGGCGGGGCACGAGCCTTCGGCGTCGCCGTCGAGGGCGCGGAGGACGACCCGACCCGCGCCGTCGCCGACCTCGACGCCGTCGGCCTGACCGCCCGCGACACTGTGGTCGGTCTCGCCGCCAGCGGCCGTACGCCGTACGTGGTCGGTGGGTTGGATCACGCCCGCGCGCTCGGCGCGGCGACCGTCTCGGTGGCCTGTAACACCGACGCGGTGACCAGCCGGCACGCCGACGTCGCCATCGAGGTGCCCACCGGCCCCGAGGTGCTCACCGGCTCCACCCGGCTCAAGGCCGGCACCGCCGAGAAGCTGGTCTGCAACATGCTCTCCACCGCCACGATGGCCAGGCTCGGCAAGGTCTACGGCAATCTGATGGTGGACATGAACGCCACAAACGAGAAGCTCGTCGACCGGGCGCGGCGGATCGTCGCCGAGGCCGCCGACACCGACCTCGACACTGCGGCGGGGGCGCTCGCGGCGGCGCACGGGCACGCCAAGACGGCCATCGTGCTGCTGCTGGCGAACTGCACCGCCGAGGAGGCCGCGGCCCGGCTGCGCGCCGCCGACGACGACGTCCGGGCGGCCGTCGCGGCCTGACCCCTGGTGGCGTCTTGACCGCGTCGGGGCGAGGGTGTGCGGTAGCGCGTCGCGGTGGTGGCGGCACGATGCCACCGCCCGACATTCTGAACGCACGGTGTCCGGATCAGAAAGCCAGATCGACGAAGCGCCCCGTCCGGTGTGGACGGGGCGCTTCGTGGTGTCAGTCGTGCTGTGTGTCTGGAACCGTTCGGTCCTCGTCCGCGACGCCGTCGGGCGAGCTGGCCAGCTCGATCCGGGGGGACCGATCGGGCGGGAGGTGGGCGAAGTCGGCGATGACGACGACATCCACCTCTCCGTCGATCATCGTCTGCTCGACGGTCTCCCACGGGGCCCGCATGATTCCTGCAAATCGGTAGGAGTGTCGGCGAAGGTGGTTGAGACACTTCGCGACGGCGGGCTCCGACGGCTCGATGTGGGCGGGGATCCAGATTACGGCGATTTCCATGAACCTCTCCTGATCAACGTCGTGGACGCGAGTGGGTGATCAGGAGTTGTTGGGGCGGGGGAGGACCCCGCTCGACGGGACGGCTGGTAGCGCGCCTGTCGACGGCGGTGACGGTGAACCCTGGCCGCAGCGGCGAGGTGGGCGGCGAAGCTGCGGCTGTTGACGTGTGTGGATCAGCGCCGCCGGCGCCGACGCCGGTCGGTGCGGACGCGAGCGCCAGCACGAACGCCGGTGGCCCCGGTGCGGGACGGGCGGGCGGGTTGGGCCGCTGTCCGGTGACGGCGGTCATCGTCGCCCGCGCCTGCTCCGACGCCCGGCCATCGGACGAGCCGCGAGCGCCGCTCCGGGTCACCGTCGCCGGTGCGCGCGGCGACGGTGCCGGCGATGGCAGCGAGGCCACCCGTGCTACCGGAGACGCCGAGGCGGATGATGCCCCTGTTGCGTGCGACGACGACGGGGGGCCGCCCAGCCGACTTGGCCGGGCGGTGGAGAGCTTGGCCGACGGCGTCGGCAGCGGAACGGCCGACGGCAGGGGCAGCGGCTCCGTCGACGGTAGGGGAACGGGCAGGGTCAGGGGGACGACAGCGGTCGGCAGCGGCAGGGGAACGGTCAGCTGCACCTCGACCACGTCGGCCACCGAAACCTTGGGGGCCTCCGGCGAGGTGGCGACCTGGCCCAGCGGGAGCCGCGACGGCGACGGAGTGTCGGCGTGGGCGGGGTTGGCACCCAGAGTCGCGCCGAGCGCCACCGCGCCGAGCGCCACCGGGGGGAGGCTGTGCCTCAGCCGCATCAGACGGAGGCCGCCGGCAGCGCGGTCGCCAGGCCTGCCCGGTCCGACTCACCGGCCCGGTGCCGCCGGCCGAGCAGTCGCCCCTCGCACCCTGCCGTTCCCTCCATATGCGGGTTCTTGCCCCGGCAGATCGAGGGCTACACCTCCCATCGATATCCTGACCGAGCGATGTGGACAGACCGGAGCGCACCCGGCCGGGTCACACCCGAGCTTCGGTGGGTGTCGGCGTGGGGTCGAGTGGCAGGTCACGCAGCCCGCGGATCGGCGTCGACAGGTAGATGATCGGGGACAGCACGGTGAGCGCCCCGAAGATCAGCAGGGTGGCACGGGCGCCGAGTGGCCCGGCCAGGATGCCGGCGAGCAGGCCGCCGACCGGGATGGCACCCCGGGAGACGAACTTGACCGTGGCGATCACCCGGGACAGCAGTTCCGGTGGGCTGGCGAGCATCCGGTAGGTGCGGGTGGTCACGCTGAGCACCACAGTGGAACTCGCGAAGATGAGGTTTCCGACGGCGAAGGCCAGGAACGCGGCGGTGCCGGTGCCCAGCGGGATGATGAGCGCGCCGGCCACACCGACGAAGGCCGCGATGATCAGGCCGCGTGCGGTGCCGAACCGATCGGTGAACCGGGTAGTCAACGCCGCGCCGATGAGCGCGCCGAGGCCGTCGGCGGCGATCAACAGCCCGACCATGAGCGGCGATGCGTGCAGCTCACGCACCAGGTAGAACGGGAACAGGGCGAGCATGGCGCCGTTGACGAAGTTCGTCGCGGTGGCGTCCCACATGGCCGGGCCGATGATCGGGTGCCGGAGCACGAAGTGCCAGCCCTCGCGGATCATCGTGGTCATCGGCGGCCGCTCGGCCGGTCGCTGCACCCGCCGGGCCGGCAGGGTGCGCAGCAACGTGGCGGAGAGCAGGTAGCTGACGGCGTCCACGAACAGCGTCGGCACCGCGCCCAGCAACTGCACCGCGAGACCGCCCAGGGATGGCCCACCCAGCGCGGTGGCGGCGTGCGTGCCGGAGGTGAGGCTGTTGCGGGCCTGCAACTGCGCGGCCGGCACGATCTCCGGCAGGAAGGTCTGGTTCGCCACGTCGAACAGCACGTTGGCGAAGCTCACCACCAGGGCGACAGCGATCAGCTGGGCCACCGTCAGCATGTCGAACCACCAGGCCAGCGGGACCGACGCGATGGCGAGGGCCCGGACCAGATCCAGGGCGACCTGCATGCCGCGCAGCGGCAGGCGCTGCACGATCACGCCCGCCGGCAGACTGATCAGAAGGTACGCCAGATAGCTCGCCGCCGTGATCAGACCCATCTCGAAGGCCGACGCGTGGAGCACTGTCAACGCGGTCAGCGGTAGGGCCAGCGTGCCGACCGCCGAGCCGAGTTGGCTGGTCGTGCCGGCGACCCACCACCGCCAGAATGCAGTAAGTCCCATAATGGAACTCACTATAGGGGCGCGCGGGAGACGACGTCGACCCCGCCGATGCGGGATCGACCGGTAATTCGCTGCCTATCGCGATCGGCGCACCATCTCGCTGATCCAGGTGGGCGCGAACGGAGACGTACAGCCGGGGGAGGTGGGGTAGTCCTTGAGCACCTCGAGCCGTTCGCCGATGTCGATCGCCCGGGCGCGGTGCTCGGCGCGCTCGATGCCGATCTGCGCCAGGCAGTGGTTCATCGCCCACTGCAGGCGATCCGGCGCGTCCTTCATCTCGGTCTCGATCGCATCGAGCAGCCCCGGGAGGTCGAGACTCTCGGGCTTCTTCGTCACGCGCTCGGTGGTCAGCGCCCAGCCGGCACTCGCGACCACGGGATCCGGGTCGGCGAACCAGGCCAGCCGCAGCTCTTCGGCGTACGGGCTCTTCTTCACCACGTAGTTCACGAGCCAGTCGTGCACCTTCGGGGTGCGCGCCTCGCGCAACATGACGTCCAACTCGTCCCGCTCGAACGCCCTGGGACGGCAGATCAGGATTGCCAGCAGCCGCGCCGAGGCCCCGCCCGTCGCCCAGAGCTGGCGCGCGAGATCGTGCTGCGTCTTCAGCCGCTTCGCCAGCGCCCGAAGCGCGCCGAGGTGCACACCGTGATCGTCACCGTGTCTGGCGTTCACCGCACGTGCCTTCGGGTCCTCCAACTCGGCCAGTTCGGCCATCACCTCGGCCAGCGTCGTCGTAGCCATCGCAGCCTCCTACCACGTCGGGACCGGACGTTTCACACTCGCGTAACGGGTATCCAGGCGTACCAGTGCGACCGGCGGTGAACAGCTTCACGGAGTGAGGGGGCACCTATCATGCCTGATCCACAGCCCACCATCGTGCTCGTGCACGGCGCGTTCGCCGAGTCGGCGAGCTGGAACGGTGTGCTCGAGCGGCTGGGCGCCGGGTACGACTCGGTGGCCGTCGCGAACCCGCTGCGCAGCGTGGCGGGTGACGCCGCGTACGTGCGGGATGTCGTCCGCGGGATCGGCGGTCCTGTCGTCCTCGTCGGCCACTCGTACGGCGGCATGGTGATCACGCAGGCCGCCGCCGGCGACACCTCCGTGCGGGCCCTCGTGTACGTCAACGCCTTCGCGCCGGACACCGGTGAGTCCGCGATGACGTTGTCCGCGAAGTTCCCCGGCAGCACGCTCGCCGACACGCTGGTGCAGTACCCCGTGTCGACCGGCGGCAACGAGGTGGCCATCGGCCAGGACCAGTACCACGCGCAGTTCTGCGCGGACTCGTCGGACGACGTGGCAGCGCTGATGGCCCGGACCCAACGGCCGATCACCGAAGAGGGCCTGGGCGGCAAGCTCACCGGCGATCCCGCCTGGCGATCGCTGCCCAGCTGGTTCGTGTTCGGGGACGCTGACAAGAACATTCCCGCCGACGTGCACCGCTTCATGGCCGAGCGGGCCAACCCCCGGGGGCAGCGCGAGGTCGTCGGCGGTTCGCACGCGATGGCGGTGGCCCGGCCGAGCGAGGTGGCCGAGACGATCATCGAGGCGGTTCGGGGCGTGAGCTGACGGTCCGGACGGACAGCTGACGGTGGGCCGACGACGAGAGGCCGCCGGCCCACCCCTGCTGGCTGGTCAGCGAACCCGCAGCTGCTGGTGGACCGCTGCGGCGGGGGCGTGGACCGGGTCACCGGAGTAGGCGACGTGCAACGGATACGACCCGGAGTGCAGCCCGTCGGTCGGCAGCTCGACGACGGCCGCGCCACCGCGGAGCGGAACCGCCCGGGTGGTTCCGCCGAAGGTGACGGCGACCTCGCCTGTCACCTTCGGAGCCTCCCGGTGCGGATGCTGTGCCCGCACGTCGACGGTCAGCGTGAACGTGCCACCGCGGACGACCGAGGCGGGCGTGGCCTTCGCCTTCACCGCGACTCGCGCCGGGCCCGGAGGCGTCAGGGTGACCTGGGCCGAGCGTGACTTGGTCGGATCGACCACCGACGTCGCCACGACGGTGAGCGACGACGCGGTCTCCGCGGCGGCGACCGAGAGCAGACCCTCCGCGGAGATGGTGGTGCCGGTGGAGGTCGCACCCTGAACCGACCACGTCACCGCCGGGCTCACACCCTCGTTGGTCGTCACCTGGGCGGTGAACTGCCTGGCCCAGTTCCAGCCCGTCGTCAGGTTCACCGTCGCGGGCGTCACCGACACGGAGTCGACCCCCGACCACAGGTGGTCCCGGGCGAAGATCGTGAACAGCTGGCCCGCCGTCATCCCGTCGTGCGCACCGGGGACCTGGGTGGTCGCGGCGGCGTATCCCCGGGCTCGGAAGTTCTCCGCGATGGCGTTCTGGGCGTTGAGGTTGCCCTCGAAGACGCCGTTGCCGAGGAAGACGGAGAGGTCGTCGTCCCCGACCGCGTTCGCGATGGTGTCGTAGTCCTGAATGGTGAGCGACGGGTTGCCGGAGAAGTGTCCGTAGAACGCGAAGGTGGTCGGGTAGTTCTTGATGACGACGCCGCCGGTCATTCCGCCGTACGAGAACCCGGCGTAGGCACGTCCGGTGCGCTCGGTCGAGACGTTGTAGCTGCGCTCGATGAGGGGCAGGATCGTCTGGACCAGGTTGTTGGCCGCGTTGGTCTGGTTGTAGGACGCGAAGCCGAGGCCGGTGCCCGTGAAGTGGTTGCCCATGGTGACGACCACCGTCGGCTCGATCTCGCCCCTGGCCGTCATGTTGTCCAGGATGTTCGGGACGTTCGCGGGGACCATGAAGTCGGTCTCGTCGCCGAAGATGCCGTGGGCGAGATACGCGACCTTGTACGGCTCCGCGCGGTTGGCGTCGTAGTTGGCCGGCAGGTAGACGCCGAGGTAGTGGCCACTGTCGCCCAGGATCGTGGTGTACGGGACGTACCGGACGGTTCCCCGCTTCGCGCGGTCGGCCACCGGCAACTCGTAGTCCGCACGCTCCTTCAGCACCGGGTCGTGCTGCTTCTTGGCGTACGGCACGTACACGGCGTCGAGAACGTCGTTGTTCCTGACCCGGAACGAGGACTCGCCCGGCGGCCGAGGGTTCGTCGAGGCCGGATCCCAGATGCGCTTGTTCTCCCAGCCCTGGGTCGGGTCCCAGACCCGGTACCAGTAGCTGAGACCTCCGGCGTGCAGCGGGACCGAGACCGACCAGTTTCCCTTCGGGTCCCTGGTCATGTCCCGGAGGAACTCGGTGCCGCCCGCGTGGTAGCGCCCCGGCTGCCACTCTTCCGGCTGGTAACGCGTGGTGCCGGTGTCGACGTCGAGCAGGGTCAGGTCCCCGGCGAGACGGACCTGGGTGGCGTGGGGATTGCGGTAGACGAACGTGACGGTGTAGCCGGTCGGTGAGGTGCGGTCCGCCTTGACCGTCGCGCCCGGCACGGGCGAGGGCCTGCCGGCGGCCGCAGCCGGCGCGGGGACGACGGCCCCCGCACCGAGTGCCGTGAACGCGAGAATCGAGACCGCAAGCCGGAGCCTGCGTCTTCCGGTCGTTTCCCTCATGCGCGAAGACTCCTTTGTGGTGGTCGCTCGTCGCGGTTCGGTCCGGTGGTGGGAGTTGAGGGCTCCGATGGCAGCTAAATCGAATTAGCATCGGGAGTGTGGCTGGCTACACCTTTCGATGTCAAGGGTGTCCGGGGCCGATGCTGGCGAGCGCCCCGATGGGTGCACTACCCCCGGCCTGCGGGTTTTCCCAGCTGGGCGCCACCCGGATGGCAAGGTGATGGCCATGGACAGGAAGCACGTCGAGGAGTGGCTGGCGACCTACGAGAGGCTCTGGCGGACCCCGGGAACGGATGCGCTGGTCACGCTCTTCACCGAGGACGCGAGCTACCAGCAGGGGCCGTACTGGACGCCTGTCGTCGGCCTGCCGGCCATCGCCCGGATGTGGGAGAAGCAGCGCAAGGGCCCCGACGAGGTGTTCCAGCTGACCACCGAGATCGTCGCGGTCGAGGGCGACACCGCCGTGTCGCGCCAGGAGGTCCGCTACGGCGACCCGGTCGACCAGGAGTACCGCGACCTGTGGGTCATGCGGTTCGCCGAGGACGGACGGTGCCGCTCATTCGAGGAGTGGCCGTTCTGGCCGGGACAGCAACCCGCCGATCCGCCCGACGGCTCCTGACCGCGAGTGGTTGCGGCGACGCCCCAGCCGCCGGGGTAGGAGACCTGACCGACACGACGTCGGACCGGTTGCGCTACCTACCGAGAGCTGGGGCGTCACAGTGACGACCTCGCCCGTCAGACCGGGGCGGCCGGACGGTTCGCGCCGACCGGCGGCGTGGTTCTGGTGATGAGGTACCGCTCCACCTGACGACGGGTGCACTCGGTCCGTGGGTAGCTGGCGTGGCACGACCCCTCGTAGGTGACGAGGTGGCCCCGGCTGCCGAGCTGGCGCACCACCCGCTGCGCCCCGTCGTACGGGGTGGCCGGGTCGTACCGCCCGTTGAGCACCAGCAGCGGCGCGCTCGTCCGTACCCGTAGCTGATGTTGTGGGTTGGTCGCCGTCCAGCCCAGGCAGATCGCGCCGAAGCGGACGGTCAACGGTGAGACCCGCAGGTGCGGTGCCGCGGCGCGGGACAGTTCGAGATTCCGGTTCCACTCGGCGAACCCGTCGACCGGCAGCGACCAGTCCTGGCAGAACGCCGGTAGCGCGTACTCGGTCAGGTCCTTGTCGCGCGGAATACCCGCGCTGGGCCAGGTCGTCGAAGGTCACGCTGTCCACAGTCAACCCGTTCAGGGCGAGGCGGTAGCCGGTGGGCCCGGCGAGGATGGCGAGGTCGGGGGAGCCCGGGGACCGTAACGCCCGACGTAACGCCCAGACATGGGTCTTCACGTTGCCGGCTGCCGTCTTCGGTAGGCGTCCCTGCCACAGCTCGTCGACGAGTTGGTCGATGGACCACCCGGTGCCCGGCTGCGACATCAGCACGGCCAGGAGGCGCACCTGCATCGGCGTGCCGAGGGCCAGCCGTTCCCCGTGGGCCGACCACACCTCGACCGGTCCGAGCGGTTGGTACCGCGCCGCCGGTGGCGCCCCCGCGGGGTCCATCGCCTCATCGTAGGGGCCCGAACCGTCCCGCCTCATCGGCTGGACGGCCGCGGCCCGTGCACGTCCCCTGGTGTGCTCCGTCACGGAGGTGGGCATGGTCAGGACGTTGGGGTGTCGCGAGGTGGCTGCTACAGTCGGGATTGTTGCGGCCGCAAATTTATCAGCGGCAACTACTTTGGGAAGGATGCCTCCGATGACCAAGCTCTCCGTCATCTACTACTCGTCCACCGGTACCCTCCACGCCATGGCCAAGCGCCTCGCCGAGGCCGGCGAGAAGGCGGGCGCCGAGGTGCGGCTGCGTCAGGTTCCGGAGCTCGCCCCGGCCGAGGCCATCGCCTCCAACGCCGCCTGGAGCCAGCACTTCGACGCCACCAAGAACGAGGCGAAGGCGACCGCCGACGACGTCGTCTGGGCGGACGCGGTGCTGTTCGGGACGCCCACCCGCTACGGCAACGTCGCCAGCCAGCTCAAGCAGTTCCTCGACACCCTCGGCCCGCAGTGGGCGCAGGGCCAGCTCGCCGACAAGGTGTACGCCGGCTTCACCGCCTCCATGACCGCGCACGGCGGCCAGGAGTCGACCCTTCTCGCGCTCTACAACACCATTCACCACTTCGGCGGTCTGGTCGTCGCCCCGGGCTACACCGACCCGCTGAAGTTCGCCGACGGCAACCCGTACGGCGTCTCGCACGTCACCGGCGGCAGCAACGACGCCCCGCTGGGCGACGCCCAGTTCGCTGCCCTCGACCACATGGCCGAGCGGGTCGTCAAGATCGCCGGAAAGCTCAGCGCCTGATCGCGCTGGCGCCGTAACGGACGCCCGCGTCGGCGCGGGTGCTCAGTTAGGCGAGGGCCGGTCTCCCGCTATGGGAGGCCGGCCCTCGGCGTCCTCACACCGCGATCGCCGCGATGGCGGCAAGCGGCCGATGCTCGTCGGTGCCGGGCCGCCGGAGACGTTCCACCTCCCGGAAACCGGCCCGGCCGAGTCGTTCGGAGACCTCGTCGACCGGCCAGCGGTAGGCGGTCAGGACCTTGTGGTCGAAGGCGCCGACCTCCTCGGCGTCGAAGACGCCCAGGACCAACCGCCCGGCCGGGACCAGCACCCGCCGGAACTCCTTGAGCATGCCGTCGAACTCCGGCGGCGGAAGATGAATCAGCGAGTACCAGGCCAGGATGCCGTCGATGGAGTCCTCGGCGACGTCGAGGCGTTCCATCGAACCGAGGTGAAACTCGACGTCCGGGTGGGACGCCCGCGCATGCGCTATGAACTCGGGGACCAGGTCGATCCCCATCGCGTCGACGCCCAGCTCACGAAGGTAGCCGGTGAGGTGGCCGGGCCCGCACCCCAGATCGAGCACCCGGCCGGGCCGGCTGCCCAGGTGTCGTCTGATGAGGGCGAGGTCGTCGGTGTCCACCTGCTGGCTCGTGCCGAACAGCTCGATGTAGAGCTCCGCGACGGACGCGTAAGCCTGCCGTACCGTGTCCGTTTCCATCGCGGCACTATACGGAAACGCCGCCCCCGACGCCCTCTATCCCCAGCTCGGCCTCGGCGGAGGGAAGTAGCGGCGACCGGCGTTTGCCCCCTGCGGCTAATGCGGTTAGCCTTTAGCTAACCACGTTAGCCTCTTGGAGGGTGTCATGACCGAATACCTGGGCATTGCCGGCAACACCATCGCCTACGAGGTCACCGGGCAGGGCCCACTGGTCGTCCTGGCGCACGGCATGGGCGACAACCGGCACTCGTACCGGTTCGTCGCTCCGGCCCTGGCCGCGGCCGGATACCGGGTCGCCAACGTCGACATCCGTGGCTGCGGCGACTCCAGCCTCGGCTGGGGCGGCTACAGCCGCACCGACATCGCGGGTGATCTCGTCGCCGTCGTGCGCCACCTCGGCGGTCCGGCCGTGCTCATCGGCCATTCGATCAGCGGCGGTGCCGCGACCATTGCGGCCGCCACCGCGCCCGCCCTGATCACCGGCATCATCGAGCTGGCGCCGTTCACCCGCGCACAGTCCTTCGACCTCGGCGGGTTGGTGCGGGTGAAGCGCTTCCGGGCCGGCTACCGCCAACTGGCGCAGGTACTCATCCGGGGCAGCCTGGCGAACTGGAAGAAGTACCTGGACGTGGCGATCCCCACCAAGCCCGCCGACTGGCACGGCGAGCTGGCGCGCATCGAGGCCAAGATGAGTGAGCCCGGCCGGATGAAGGTCCTCCAGGCCATGGCCAAGACCAGCCCTGGCGACGCCGGTCGGCAACTGCCCAACGTCACCTGCCCGGTCCTGGTGATCCAGGGCAGCGCCGACCCCGACTGGGCCGACCCGCGGGCCGAGGGCGAGCGCATCCTCGCCGACCTGCCGCGAGGGCTCGGTGAGCTGGCTGTCATCGAGGGCGCCGGCCACTACCCGCACGTTCAGACGCCCGACGAGGTCCTCGCCCTGGCCCTGCCCTTCCTCGCCCGGACGCTGACCAATGCCTAAGGCCCGGCTCACCCCGGCATCGGTCACCGAAGCCGCGGCCGCGCTGGTCGACGAGGTCGGCTTCGACAACCTCAGCATGGGTCTGCTCGCCGAACGGCTCGGGGTCAAGACCCCCTCGCTCTACAAGCACGTCACCAGCCAGGCCGAGCTGGCGCACCGGATCGCCGTCCTGGCCATGACCGAGGCCGGCGATGCCATCCGCGACGCCATCCAGGGCCGGTCCGGCAGCGATGCCCTCGCCGCGGGCGCTCAGGCGATGCGGACGTACGTGCGGGAACACCCCGGCCGGTACGCGGCCGCCAACGCCACCAGCCCGACCGGCCCCGACGACCCGTTCATCCCGGCCAGCGATCGGGTGCTCGCCTCCTGGGCGGCCATGCTGAGCGGGTACGGGCTGGACCCCGGCCAGGAGATCCACGCCATGCGGACGCTGCGCAGCGTCCTGCACGGCTTCGCCACCTTGGAGGTGGCCGGTGGGTTCCAGATCGACGCGTCCGTCGACGACAGCTTCACCTGGCTGATCAACTTCATCGATCAGGGCCTTCGCGCCGGCGCCGCCAGCGGCAGCGACCTCGCCCGCTGACACCGGGTCGCCTCGACCCGTACCGGCTGCCTCGCCGTGCGGTGCCTACCCCTGGCAGGGAGTGGTTGGGGCCGGCAGGGCTCGCAATGCTTCGAGTTCGTGGGACGATCTTCGGCGTGGCAGAGACTGCGGCGACGTTGACCGAGATCCGCGCTGGGATCGACGCACTGGATCGGGAGCTGGTCGGCCTGCTCGCCCGGCGGGAGGCGCTGGTCCGGCAGGCCGCCCCGCTCAAGAGCGACGGTCAGGCGGTCCGTGCGCCGGACCGGGTGGCGCAGGTGGTGGCCCGGGTCCGCACGTTGGCCAGCGAGGCCGGCGCGGACCCCGATCTGATCGAGCGGATCTACCGGGGCATGATCCAGGCATTCATCGACATGGAGACCGACGAGCACCACCGCATCACCGGCGGGTCGGCGCCGAGAACGCGGTGATCGCCCGGGACGTGCACGCTCAGGTGGCGGAGCGGCTCTCACCGTCCGGGCTCGCCAAGGCGGGCGGCGCGTAGCCGAGCTCGTACGAGATCTTGTTGGCGGTCTCCAGGAGCAGCGGAAGGTTGCTCCTGAGCTGGTCGAGGCTTGCGATGACCTCGATCGCCGTGATCGAGGCGGCGGCGATGACCTGCCCCCGCGAATCCCTGATCGGCGCGGCCACGCACATCACGTACGCGTCGTGCTCGCCGTTGTCCACTGCCCAGCCGCAGTCGTGGATGCGGGCAAGTTCGGCTTCCAGGGCGTCGTGGTCGGTGAAGGTGGTGTCGGTGAATTTCTCGAAGACGACGTGGGATAGAAGACGGTCGCGTTCCTGCCGGGGCAGGTAGGCCAGGATCGTCTTGCCCACAGCGCTCGCGTAGATGGACACCGCGCGTCCCACCCGCGAGGGCAGCTTGACGGCGTCGAACGCCGGGCTGTCCACCTTGTCGATATAGATGATCTCGTCGCCGGTCAGTTGGGCCAGGTGTACGGTGTGGCCGGTCGCGCGTTGCAGCGCACGCAGGTGCGCGGCCGCGGGCTGGCGGAGGTCCATCGAGCCGAGCGCGAGCTCAGACAGCTCGATCAGGCCGCTGCCGAGCACGTAGGTGCCCGCGCCGGTGCGGCGGACGAAGCGCGCGGACTCCAGTGTCTGCAGGATGCGCAGGGCTGTGGACTTGTGAACGCCGAGCACGTCCGCAGCCTCCGTAAGGGACAGCGGGTGCTCCGCGGATCGACGGATGAGGTCGATCGCGCGGCGGATTGATTGCGCCAAGGCTGTGTCTCCCCTCGCGCGACGGGCAGCGCCGTCGCTGTCGTTGCACATTATGCAATATAGATGACGCGATGCGCAATCGACACTTGACACCGTTGCACATGGCGCTACGATCGTTGCAATTTAATCGGTTCGATGCCAACACGTAACAGTGGAGTAACGATGGGTAATAAGCGCGCTCATTTCGGCATCGCCAGGGCGGCATGTGCCCTCGGCCTGGTCGCCACCCTCCTGACCGGTTGCAGCTCGGACGGCGATTCTGGCGACGGCGTCACCAAACTGACCTTCGCCGCCTCGACCTTCGGCGACCCGGGTCGCGGGCCCCTGTTGACGAAGTGGCTCGACGAGTTCAACCAGAGCCAGACCAAGGTCCAGGTGTCCGCCGCAGCGGTGCCGTACCCGACCTTCGGCCAGACCGTGCTCACGCAGATGGGCAGCGGCAAGGGCCCCGACCTGATCCGCTTCGACATGCCCGAGTTCGAGGCGGCCTCTGACGCCGGCCTCGTCGCGCCGCTGGACAAGGTGATCGACGCCAGCAAGTACGACCTGCTCAAGCAGCCGGACCAGTTCATGGTCCACGACGGTGTCCGGCACGGCGTCATCTTCGAGGCGTCGAACTACGCGATGTTCTACAACGCGGATCTGATCCCGACGCCGCCGACCACCTACGAGCAGTTCAGCTCCACCGCGAAGTCGCTGACCAAGGGCGACGTCTTCGGCCTGGCGTTCCGTCAGACGGAGGCCGAGGAGGCCGGTGTCTGGCAGGACATCTTCAACTACGTCTACGGCTTCGGCGGTGCGTGGTCCGACGGCAAGAACCTGACGATCAACTCACCGGAGAACCTCAAGGGCCTCCAGGCGTTCAAGGACCTGTACGACGCGAACGTGATCCCGCGCGGAGCGGACGCGGCCACCTTCCGGCGGATGTTCGCCGAGGGCAAGGTCGGGATGGAGCTCAACAACGGCGGCTACGTGACCGCCACCCGCGGCCAGAACGCCAAGCTGAACTTCAACGTCGCGCCCATCCCGTTCCCCGTCCGCAAGCAGGGCGCGATCCTCGCACCGATCGTGATCAACGAGGCGAGCGAGGGCAAGGACGAGGCCGGCACCTTCATCAAGTGGGCGCTGGAGCCGCAGAACCAGGTCAAGCTGCAGGAGATTCTCGGTGCGAGCAGCGTGGCCACCACCACGCAGCGCAGCGCGGAGGCGCTCAAGGCGACCCCGTTCCTCACCGTCTTCGACGGACTCACCGAGACCAGCCTGCCGCAGATCGTGCTGGGGTTCGAGGCCAAGACGCCGGACATCCGCAAGGTGGTCGTGCAGAACGTGGTCGCGGCACTGCAGGGCAAGGCCGACCTCAAGTCGGCACTGGATCGCGCCCAGCAGCAGGCGAGCGAACTGGTCCGCTGACCGCTCGACACGGCGACGCTGCCGGCGCAACGATCCGTGCGTCGGCAGCGTCCTTCCCCCAGAAGGATCGAACCCGATGACTGTGGTCGAGCAGACCGGAGCACCGAAGACAACAACCCCGGGCCGACCCCGGCGTCGGCCCAGCCCGCTGGGTAGCAAGTGGACGCCGTACCTCTTCCTGGCACCCGCCGCCCTGTTCATCCTCGTCTTCCAGGCCGTACCCCTCGTGCAGGAGGTGTACCTCAGCTTCACCAGGACGAGGCTGCTCAACCCCACCCGCAGCGAGTGGGTCGGGCTCGACAACTTCAACCGGATCTTCGGCGACCCCGAATTCCACCGCACCCTGCTGATCACCTTCGTCTACGTGATCACCTGTGTGGTCGTCGCGATCGGCGCCGGACTCGCCGTCGCGCTCCTGCTCAACAAGAAATTCCGCGGCCGGGGCCTGGCACGGGCGCTGGTGACCGTCCCCTGGGCCGCTCCGGGCATCGCGGTCGCCCTCATCGCCACCTGGATGCTCAACGCGCAGTACGGCATCGTGAACCGGTTCCTCGACGCGGTCGGGCTCGGCGTCCCGGGTGGCGCCATCCTGGACAGCTCGCGCTACGCCCTCCCGGCGGTGCTCGCCACGACCATCTGGCAGCTGTTCCCGTTCACCTCCGTGGTGCTGCTCTCCGCCCTGCAATCCGTTCCGCAGGACCTCAACGAGGCCGCGACAGTGGACGGCGCCGGACGATGGGCCACCTTTCGCGCGGTCACCTGGCAGGTCATCAAGCCGACAGTGGGCCTGCTGGCCCTGCTGATGACGATCTGGTCGCTGCGGCGGTTCGAGCTGATCTGGCTGATGACCAAGGGCGGACCGGTCGGCGCCACCGAGACGCTCGTCATCGACCTCTACTCGCAGGCGTTCGACTCGAAGGAACTCGGATCGGCGGCGGCCATCGGAATGGTCGGCGTCGTCGTCTCGCTCATCGTCATCATCGGCAGCCGCCTGGTCGCCCGTGCCGTGGAGAAGGGGGACGTCCGATGAGGCGCTTCCGATTCGGTGTCACCGCACGGATCGTCGCCGTGCTCGTCGTGCTGGGCGTCGCGGTGTTCCCGCTGTACTGGATGTTCGTCACGGCGCTGTCCAGCAACAGCGACCTCTTCGCCGATCAGCCCCGCCTCACGCCCGACCTCGGCCAGTTCGGGGTCTTCGTGGATGCGCTGGCCGAGGGTAAGGCGGCCGGGTGGCTGCTGAACAGCCTGATCATCGCCGTCGGCACGATGGTGCTCTCCGTCGGCCTGGGCATCCCGCTCGGCTACGCGCTGTCCCGGTTCTCGTTCTGGGGCAAGGCCGTGCTGACCGTCGTGCTGCTGTTCACGCAGATGCTTCCCGAGGCGCTCATGGTCGTCCCGCTGTTCGCGCTGTTCCGCCGCTTCGAACTGCTCGACTCGCTGACCGGCCTCGTCCTGGTGAACTCCGCCTTCGTCCTGCCGATCGTCGCGCTGATCCTCAAGGGCGCCATCGACGGCATCCCGAAGGAGCTGGAGGAGGCCGCGCGCGCCGACGGCGCCCGGCCCTTCACCACCCTGACCCGCATCAACGTGCCGCTCATCGCGCCGTCGATCGCGGCCACCGCGGTCATCGCCTTCTTCCACGCCTGGAACGAGTACGTGTTCGCGGTGACGTTCATCTTCAACCCCGATCTGCAGCCCGCCTCCGTCGGCATCGCGAACTTCATCGGCGAACTGGGTACACCGATCCAGACGGTGATGGCTGTCGCCTTCCTGTTCACGCTGCCCGCCGTCGCCTTCTACCTGTTGGTGCAGAAGTACGTGGTGTCCGGCATGACCGCCGGTGCGGTGAAGGGTTGAGCCGAAAAATGAAGATCGTCTCTGTCGACACACTGGTCGTCGACTTCTACCGTACGAACCTCGTCATCGTGCGGGTCCACACCGACGAGGGGATCATCGGGCTCGGTGAGGCCACCCTGGAGGGCAAGGAACGTGCCGTCCAGGGTGCCATCGCCGAACTGGCCGAGGCGGTGGTGGGCCTGGACCCCACCAGCATCTCGAAGATCCTCTACGAGACCGCGCGGGACTGGTACTGGCGCGGCGGGCCGGTGATCATGACGGCGTTGAGCTCGCTGGAGATGGCCCTGTGGGACATCTCGGCGCGCGAGCTCGGCGTACCGGTCTCCCGGCTTCTCGGCGGCGCGACCCGCGACCGGGTCCGCGCGTACGCGAATGGTTGGTTCTCCGGTGCCGTCACGCCTGAGGACTACGCGGCCGCCGCGCGCCGGACTGTGGAGTCGGGCTTCCGGGGCCTCAAGTGGGACCCGTTCGAGAACTACGACCTGACCATCACCACCGCGCAGTTGGACCGGGTGCTGGCCCAGATCGACGCCGTCCGTCAGGCGGTGGGCCGCGAGGTGGAGCTGTTCGTCGAGGGGCACGGCCGCTTCGACGTCCGCCACGCCATCAAGGTCGCCAACGAGATCGCCCAGTTCGACCCGGTGTGGTTCGAGGAGCCCTGCCCACCGGACAACCTCGATGCGCTCGTCGACATCCGTCGCGCGTCGCCGGTGCCGATCGCCGCGGGGGAGCGGTGGTACGGGAGACAGGGCTTCGCGCCGGCGCTGGCCCGCCAGGCGGTCGACTTCGTCCAGCCCGACGTGACGCACGCCGGCGGGATCGCCGAGCTGGCCTTCATCTCCACGCTCGCCGCGACCAGCTACGTGGGCTTCGCACCGCACAACCCGAGTGGTCCACTCAGCACCGCCGCGACGCTGCAACTCGGGGCGACGTTGCCCAACTTCCGGTACCTGGAGATCATGGCGACCGACGTGCCCTGGCGTCCCGAGATCACCAACGAGCGGTTGGTGCTGACCGACGACGGCGACATCCTCATCCCGACCGGGATCGGCCTGGGCATCGAGCTGGATCTCACCGCGATCGAGCAGCATCCGTTCACACCGCACCCGCTGCGGATGTTCCAGGACGCCGTCTTCGACATCCGTCCCCGCGACGAGCGGTCCTTCTTCAACCTGGAGAGCGACTCATGACGCTGCCACGGCCCCGGGGGTCGGCCGCGGCCGAGGACTGGGTCGGTACCGCCGCCGAAACGTTGCCGGACGATGCCGACAGCGTCCTCATCGGCCGGATCTGGGACCCGTCCGGCGACGGCCCCTCACCGGTGACAGTCCGCGACGGCGAGGTCATCGACATCAGCCACCGGTTCCCAACCGTCCGCGACATCTGCGAGCTGCCCGATCCCGCCGCGACGGTGGCCGGGCTCGACGGGCCGAGGGTGGGCGACTTCGGGGAGATGCTGGCCAACACGGGGGCCGCGACCCGGGACCGTGGCCGGCCCTGGTTGCTCGCCCCGGTCGACCTCCAGGCGCTCAAGGCCGCGGGCGTGACCTTCCCGATCTCCATGATCGAGCGGGTGATCGAGGAACGGGCGCGGGGAGACCTGGCACTGGCGGCGGACATCCGGCACCGCATGCTCGCCGACGTCGGTGTCGACCTGCACAGCCTGGAGGCGGGCTCGCCGGAGGCGGATCGGCTCAAGAGTCTGCTGGTCGCCGAGGGCATGTGGAGCCAGTACCTGGAGGTGGGCATCGGCCCGGACGCCGAGATCTTCACCAAGGGGCAGATCCTCTCCGCCGTCGGCACCGCCGTTCCGGTCGGCGTGCTCGCCGCGTCGACCTGGAACAACCCGGAACCCGAGGTCACGCTCATCGTCCAGTCGAGTGGCCGAATTGTCGGCGCCACCCTCGGCAACGACGTGAACCTGCGCGACATCGAGGGCCGCTCGGCGCTCCTGCTTCCCCTGGCGAAGGACAACAACGCCTCCTGCGCCCTCGGCCCCCTGATCCGGCTCTTCGACGACCGGTTCGGCATGGATCGGGTACGTGAACTCGAGGTGCGCCTGGAGGTTCGCGGCGAGGACGGCTTCCACCTGGAGGCGGTCTCGGAGATGACGCAGATGTCGCGTGATCCCGAGGAGCTGGTCCGGCAGCTGATCGGGCCGCACCACCACTATCCCGACGGCGCCGCCCTGATGCTCGGCACCATGTTCGCGCCCATCCAGGACCGGGACCGCCCCGGCGAGGGCTTCACCCACAAGGTCGACGACGTGGTACGGATCAGCTGCCCGGCGCTCGGCACCCTGGTCAACCGGGTGCGGCACGCGGAGGAGTGCGAGCCCTGGCACTTCGGCGTCCGCGATCTCATGGGCAATCTGGTAAGGAGAGGACTGCTGTGAACGTGGTCATCACTGTCGATCCGCGCGACGGTCAGCGTCGCGCGACGGAGCTCACCGAGACCGACGAGTCTCGGCTGGAGGTGATCGCCGGCCAGACGTCCCCGGCGGCGCAGTGGCTGGCCGCGCGCGGGAGGCTCGGCCGCGCGGAGTTGCTGGACGCGATCGCCGCGTCGCTGGAGTCCCGTCGGGTGGATCTGGTCGCTGCCGCCGAGGCGGAGACCGGGCTGAGCCACGCGCGACTCGACGGCGAACTCACCCGGGCGGCGCTCCAGTTCCGAATGTTCGGCGATGTGCTGCGCGACGGAGCGTACGTCGAGGCCACCATCGACCACGCCGCCGACACACCGCTCGGCCGCGGCCCGGACCTGCGGCGGATGCTCGTCCCCCTCGGACCGGTCGCGGTCTTCGGGGCCAGCAACTTCCCGTTCGCCTTCTCGGTCGCCGGCGGTGACACGGCCGCCGCGCTCGCCGCCGGGTGTCCGACGATCCTGAAGGCCCACCCGTCCCACCCGCTGACCTCGCACGCCTCCGCCGCCGCGATCGAGGCGGCCGTCCGCGACCTCGGCGGGCCCGAGGGTGTCGTCGCGACCGTGTACGGGGAGCAGGCCGGTCGCGCGCTGGTGCGCCACCCGGCGATCCGGGCGGCCGCCCTGACCGGCTCGGTCAACGCCGCCCGCGCCATCCAGGCGGCCATCGACGAACGACCCGACCCCATTCCCCTGTACGCCGAACTGAGCAGCGTGAACCCGATCGTGGTCCTGCCCGACGCGGCCGCCGCCCGAGCAGACCAGATCGCCGAGGGACTGTTCGGCTCCTTCACGAACTCGGGCGGTCAGTTGTGCACCAAGCCCGGCCTGGCGTTCGTTCCGTCGGATCCGGGTGGCGACGGCCTGGTCGATGCGCTGCGGGCGAGAGTCGACGCGTCGGGCGGCACGGTCCTGCTCAACGAGCGCATCCGGGACGCGTACGAGGACCGGTCCACCGAGTTCGAGCGGGCCGGCGCCCGGGTGTCGGCGCGGCCCACTGTCGAACCCGGCCCGGGCTTCACAGTGGCCCCGACCCTGCTGGAGGTCGGCCTCGCCGGCCTGACCGCCGAGATCGCCGACGAGTGCTTCGGCCCGCTCCTGATCGTGGTCCGCTACGACGACGCCGCCGACCTCGACGCCGCGCTGGCCACCGTCCCGCCGTCGCTGACCGGCTCGCTTCACCGCGGACCGGGCGACGATGCCGACGTCGTACGCCGACTGGTCGACGTGCTCGCCGCCCGCGCGGGTCGCATCGTCTTCGACGGCTACCCCACCGGTGTCCGGGTGTCGTGGGCCCAGCACCACGGTGGACCGTGGCCGTCGACCAACGCCGTGCACACGTCGGTGGGCGCCACATCGATCCGACGGTTCCTCCGCCCGCTGGCGTGGCAGGACGCCCCGGCCTGGGTCCTCCCCGAGGAGTTGCGCGACGAGTACACCGCCATCTCCCGGCGAGTCGACGGGAGGTTGCAGCCAGCGGTCGAATAACCGCGTCTGCCGGTCTCTCCCGGGCGCGTTTCGGGGCACCTGCGACTGGCGCGCGAATTCCTTGACGATATCGACTCGACAGTGAATTCGTGCGCCAGTCGCTCTGGCGCCGCTGAAGCGTGCCCGAATTGTTTTTGACGCAATTTCTCTGCCCCAGATTTTCAGACCCCATCTTGACCGTCAATGCAATTCATGGTTCTGTTTCGACAGGGAACGATGTTAGCGCTCGCATGCTGCATCGCTCGTTACTGGTATCCCCTCCACCTCGCCATCGAATGGTCGGTCCGCCGCTCGGTGCGGTCGAACCACACGCCGAAGAGGGAGCAGGAACATGCCCGTCGCACTTCCCCGTCCCCTGAGGCCGGCATCGGCCCGCCGGCTGATGCTCGCGCTGCTCGCCGCCGTCACCGCCCCGCCCGCCTCGGCCGCACCCCCCGCGCCCCTGGGCCGGACCGTCTACCAGTGCGGACGTCTCCGAGGTCGGCCATAGACCAGTGTTAGATTCGACCCCGTGCAGCTTCGGTACAACTACCGGCTCTACCCGGATGGCGCCCAGCGTGAGGCGCTGGCGAAGGCGTTCGGGTGCGCGCGGGTGGTGTTCAACGACGGGCTGCGCGTGCGACAGGAAGCACACGAGGCTGGCCTGCCGTATCCGACAGACGCCGAGCTGTCCAAGCGGGTTACCGTGGCGAAGTTGACGCCGGAGCGGGCGTGGCTGGGCGATGTGTCGTCGGTGGTGTTGCAGCAGGCCCTCGCGGACCTGAACACCGCGTACCGCAACTTTTTCGCCTCGTTGTCGGGTAAGCGTAAGGGTCGCAAGGTCGCCGCTCCCCGGTTCCGGTCCCGTAAGGACAGCCGGCAGGCCGTCCGGTTCACCGCCAACGCCCGGTTCAAGGTCCTCGACAACGGTCGACTGCGGCTGCCGAAGATCGGCGACCTGGAAGTCCGTTGGTCGCGGGAGCTGCCGGCTGCGCCGACGTCGGTGACGGTGCTCCGAGACGCCGCCGGTCGGCACTTCGCCTCGTTCGTGGTGCAGACCGCCGACCAGTCGTTGCCCGAGCTGGACTCGGAGGTCGGCATCGACCTGGGGTTGACGCACTTCGCCGTGATGTCCGACGGGACGAAGGTGACCGCGCCGAAGTTCCCGCGCCGTGCAGCCCGCAAGCTGCGCCGGTTGCAGCAGGGCTTGTCCCGCAAGCAGCGGGGTAGCAACAACCGCAAGAAGGCCGTCCGGAAGGTCGCCCGCGCGCACGCGAAGGTGGCCGACACCCGGCGGGACTGGCAGCACAAGCTTTCGACGCAGATCATCCGCGACAACCAAGCGGTGTTCGTCGAGGACCTGTGCGTGACCGGTCTCGCTCGGACACGGTTGGCGAAGTCGGTGCACGACGCTGGGTGGTCGCAGTTCGCGGCCATGCTGGAGTACAAGGCCGCCCGGCGCGGGCGCACCTTCGCCCGGGTAGATCGGTTCTTTCCGTCGACCCGCATGTGCTCGGACTGCGGCCGGATTAACGACAAGTTGGCGCTCAACGTCCGGACGTGGGGCTGCCCATGCGGCAGCCTGCACGACCGAGACGTGAACGCCGCCAAGAACATCAGGGCCGCCGGACGGGCGGACCTCAACGACCGTGGAGCGCAGGTAAGACCGGCACCCGTGCCGGCACCGCGCAGGGAAGCGGTAACCCGCCGGGAGCTTGCCCCTTCGGGGGCGTAGCAGACCGGAATCTCCGCCCTTCAGGGCAGGGAGGGCGTCAAGCGTTCACCCACGACTGCGCCGCCGCGCCAACGAGCTCGCCACCGGCTGTGCCCTGCACGACGACCCGGCCAACAGGTGGCAGATCCAGCCGCAGTACCCAGGAGCACCCGGCGCGGTGGGCAGCACGATCTACGTCCCGGCCAGTCGGAAGTTCCCGACGTACGACACCGGTTACCAGGCGCCGGTCGCCAAGGTCGGCCGGCTGGAGTCCCGGCGGTACATTTCGCCGTTGTCGACCAACCCGGCGGGAGTCCACGACATCGTCGTCTACCTCCCGCACGGCTACGACCCCGACCGGGCCACGCCTGAGCCACGGCAGCGGCGACCACTCGACCGCCTGGACGATGCAGGGCGTGGCGCACCTCATCCTGGAGAACGCGATCAAGGAACGTGCGGCGCAGCCCATGGTGATCGTGTCCACCGACTTCAACGGCCTCCCCGGTGGCAACGAGGGCTACGTCAACGAACTGCGGAACAACATCTTCCCGTTCGTCGAGCAGAACTACCGCGTCTCGACCCGGGCGCAGGACCGCGCGTTCGCCGGCTTCTCCGCCGGCGGCAGCCGGGCGTACACCATCATGTACAACCACACCGACCTGTTCGGTTACCACGCGGCCTGGAGCGCGGGCGGCCCGGCAGCCACCCAGGCCCAGGTCGACAGCATGAAGGCGGTGGCCGGCGGCATCATGATCGGCACCGGGCTGCAGGACCGCCTGGGCAACATCGCCGAGAACTCGCAGCGCAACGCCGCCGCCCTGCGGGCCGCCGGCGTCGGGCTGGACGAGTACAACGTGCCGGGCGTGCACACCTGGCAGGTGTGGCGTCCGCTGCTGAACCACTACCTGCGCACCCTGACGTTCCGGGCCACCACCACTGATCTCGACGTCACCACGTCATCGGCGGGCCTGTCGCACCACACGAAGGTCGCCGCCACCGCGACTGTCGGCACGGTCAGCACCAGCACGTCGGCGCCCTCCGGCACTGTCGACTTCTACGCGGGTGACACGCACCTCGGGTCGGTTCCGGTGCACCACGGCGTCGCCCGGCTGAAGAAGACCGTCCATGGTGAGCTGAACGCGCCGGTGGTCGCCCGCTACCAGGGCGACAAGCTCTTCAACGACTCCCGGAGCGATCCGGTCGACGCCCGGTAGTCCCAGGCCGAACCCCGTACTCCCTGTGGTGGGGAAGCCCCGGCCGCGTGCCCCTGGTAGAGCCAGGGTGGGCGCGGCCGGGGCACGTCCGGGACCGTTCGTCAGCCGATCACGGGGTCGTGTCGGTGGCGCGCAGGCGCAGCATGGTCCAGGACGCCGGCGGAAGAGTGAGCTGGACGCTGGCGTCGGCGCCGCGTGCCGTGCCGTTGGGGCGCGGCGCGGCGTGGTCCGGTCCGTCGGCCGTGTTCTTGGCGTGCAGGTCGGTGCCGCCGACGGTGACGCACTCGATGATGTCGCTGACCTGCGCGCCGGCGACGTCGATGGTCACCTCGGCCGGGGTTTCGAGGGCGCGGTTGACGAGGAAGACGGTCATCTCCCCGGTGGTGTCGTCCCAGGTGGAGACCGCGTCGACAGCGTCGATCTCACCGTAGCGGTCGGTGGTCGTCGTGCTGCCCTCGCGCAGCACGTCCAGCACGGTGCCCTGAGCGTGCCGGGCGGTGCGGGCGAAGGGGTGGAAGATGGTCTGCCGCCAGGCCGAGCCGCCCGTCTCGGTCATGATCGGTGCGATGACGTTGACCAGTTGGGCCTGGCACGCCGCGCTCACCCGGTCGCTGTGCCGCAGCAGGCTGATGAGCAGGCCGCCGACGACGACCGCGTCGGCCACGCTGTAGTGGTCCTCCAGCAGGGGCGGCGCGACCGGCCAGTCCTCGCCGCTCGGGGGCGTGGACGGGGCGGCGGACTGGTACCAGACGTTCCACTCGTCGAACGCGATCATGATCTTCTTGGTCGACCGACGGATCGCTCCGACCGAGTCGGCGATGGCGGTGACGGCGTCGATGTACCTGTCCATGTCCTCGGCCGAGGCGAGGAAGCTGGCCAGGTCGTCGTCGACCGGCTGGTAGTACGCGTGCAGCGAGATCAGGTCCACGTCGTCGTACGCCTCGGTCAGCACGTCACGCTCCCAGCTGCCGAAGGTCGGCATACCGAGGTGTGAGGAGCCGCAGGCGACGAGTTCGAGATCGGGATCGAAGCGGCGCATGGCCTTCGCGGTCTGCGCCGCGAGTCGCCCGTACTCGGTCGCGCTGCGCTGACCCACCTGCCACGGGCCGTCCATCTCGTTGCCCAGGCACCACAGCCTGATCCCGTAGGGATCGACGGCGCCGTTGTCGCGGCGCTGGTCGGCGAGTTGGCTCCCACCGCGGTGATTGGCGTACTCGAGCAGGTCGACGGCCTCGGCGGTGCCACGGGTGCCGAGGTTGACCGCCATGATCGGATCCACACCGGCCTTGCCGACCCACCGCATGAACTCGTCCAGCCCGAACGCGTTGGTCTCCAGGCTGTGCCAGGCGAGGTCGAGCCTCGCCGGTCGTTTGTCGACCGGGCCGACGCCGTCCTCCCAGCGGTAGGAGGAGACGAAGTTGCCGCCGGGATAGCGGACCGTGGTGACGCCCAACTCGCGCACCAGCGCGAGGACGTCGCCCCGGAAGCCGTCGGCGTCGGCCGTCGGGTGCCCCGGCTCGTAGATTCCGGTGTAGACGCAGCGACCCAGGTGCTCGACGAACGAGCCGAAGAGTCGACGTGGCACCGGTGCGACGCGTCGGCGGGGGTCCAGGGTCAGGCGGGCCGTGTTCACGCCGTTCTCCGGCGCGCTGTCGAGGTGGGTGTTCAGGGCTGGCTCCCTTCGTGCAGGTCCGACGCGAAGGTCTCTGCCCGAGCGCCGGGACCGAGGGGTGGTGGAGGCGGTGTGAGCTCTGGACAACGTGATCGTCTTCGATTACGTTCTCGATCTATGTAAACGTTACCGATTACGTTTACGTAAGGGAACACGGCACCTGGATCAATGTCCGGCTGGCGCGGCCCCAAGGCCGTGTCGCCCCAGCTGACCGGGTGTCCGCTTCCGCCCGCCTCGCCGCCACCGCTTCCCGGGCGTCGTCCGCAGCGCGCGTCCAGGCGCCGGCGGCGTGGTGACCGACGGGGCCGAAAGACCAGCTTGTCGCGGTGATTGGGGTGACCGGGTGACAACTGTTGAGCCGGAGATCGAGGCGACCTACGCGGATCCGACAGCGCCCGTCGACGAACGGGTGTCGGATCTGCTGGCCCGGATGACCCGCGAGGAGAAGCTCGCGCAACTCGGCAGCACGTGGGCGTTCACCCTGCTGGAGGGCGGACGGTTCGCGGCGGAGCGGGCCCGGCCGATCCTTCGACACGGCCTGGGGCACGTGACCCGCGTCGCGGGGGCGACCAGCCTGAAGGCGGCGCAGGTGGCGCGGGCCGCCAACGCGATCCAGCGCTTCCTGGTCAGCGAGACCCGGCTGGGGATCCCGGCCATAGTGCACGAGGAGGTCTGCTCGGGGGTCATGGCCCGCGAGGCGACCATCTTCCCGCAGGCGATCGGCGTCGCGAGCACCTGGGCTCCGGAGCTCAACCGGCAGCTGGCGGACACCGTTCGCGCACAGATGCGCGCCATGGGAAGCCACCAGGGGCTCTCGCCGGTGCTGGACGTGGTGCGCGACCCACGGTGGGGCCGGACGGAGGAAACCTACGGCGAGGACCCGTACCTGGTGTCCCGGATGGGGGTGGCGTTCGTCCGGGGCCTGCAGGGCGCCGACCTGACCGACGGCGTCCTCGCCACCGCCAAGCACTTCGTCGGCTACGGGGCGTCCGAGGGTGGGCTGAACTGGGCGCCGGCCCACCTGCCGCCGCGTCTGCTGCGCGAGGTGTACCTGTACCCGTTCGAGGCGGCGGTCCGCGACGGCGGGCTCCAATCGGTGATGGCCGGCTACCACGAGCTCGACGGCGTCCCGTGCCATGCCAACCAGGAGCTCCTCGCCGACGTCCTGCGTGGGCAGTGGGGCTTCACGGGCAGCGTGGTCTCCGACTACTTCGCCGTCAACGACCTCCACTCGTACCACCACTTCGCACAGGACAAGCAGCAGGCCGCGACGGTGGGCCTCGGCGCGGGCGTGGACGTCGAGCTTCCGGCGACGGACGCGTACGCGGATGCCCTCACCCGCGCTCTGGACGCCGGCGAGGTCAGCGAAGCCCAGCTCGACGAGGCTGTCGCACGGATCCTTCGGCACAAGGTCGAACTCGGGCTCTTCGAGAACCCGTACGTCGACGAGGACGCGGCCGCTGCGACGGCCAACGCCGAGCGGCACCGGGACGTGGCGCTGGAGATCGCCCGCCGCAGCCTCGTCCTGCTCAAGAACGACGGCGTCCTGCCGCTGCTCGGGGAAGCCGGAACTGTCGCGCTTATCGGCCCGAACGCCGACGACGCCCGACACCTGCTCGGTGACTACTCGTTCGCGGCCCACATCGAGGCGTTGGCCGCGGCGCGTGAGCGGCGTGGCCTGCTCGGCGAGATGATGACGATCCCGGATGATCTGGAGATCGACGAGAGCACCGACGGTGTGCCGACGGTGCGTGACGAACTCGCGGCGCGGCTGGGCGACCGGCTGCGCTTCGCTCCGGGCTGCGACGTGCTCGATCCGTCGACCGAGGGGTTCGCCGAGGCGGTCGCGGTCGCCGCGGCGGCCGACGTCGCGGTGCTGGTCCTGGGGGACCGTTCGGGAGTGACGCGCGAAGCCACCACGGGGGAGTCGCGGGATCGGTCCAGTCTGGACCTGCCGGGCGTGCAGGAAGAGCTGCTGCGTGCCGTCGTCGCCACCGGCACGCCCGTCGTGGCGGTGCTCGTCGCCGGCCGACCCGTCGGTAGTGACTTCCTGCACGAGGAGTGCGCCGCCGTGCTGATGGCCTGGTTGCCGGGGGAGACCGGGGCGCAGGCGATCGCCGAGGTGCTCCTCGGTGCGGTGAACCCGAGCGGAAGGTTGCCGATCTCGTACCCCCGCGGCGTGGGCCAGATCCCCGTCTTCTACGGCCACAAGGTGTCCGGCGGGCGGTCACACTGGCACGGCGACTACGTGGACTCGCCGGTCGCCCCGCGATACGCCTTCGGCCACGGCCTCGGGTACACCTCGTTCGTGATCGAGGACGCCACGGTGGAGTGCGCCGAGGTCCGCGCCGAGGTCCGCGCCGGGGACAGCGTCGGTGTCGAGGTCACTGTCACCAACGCCGGACACCGGGCGGGGGAGCAGGTAGTGCAGCTCTACGTCCGCGACCCACAGGCCACGATCACCCGGCCGGTGCTGGAGCTGAAGGCCTTCGCCCGCGTCGAGGCCGCCGCCGGCCAGCGGGTGGCGGTACGGTTCGCGCTCCCCACCGGCCAGCTCGGTTTCTACGACCGGAGCATGGCGTACGCGGTGGAGGTAGGGCAGATCGAGGTGTACGTCGGCTTCTCGGCTGTCGACCATACCCATGCCGGCACCTTTGTCATCAGTACGGACCCGGACCGGCCGACGTCGAAGGTCTTTACCGGGACCGTCGAAGTTCGGCAACTGTGATCGTTCACCCGGGTCCGGGAATGGTTCTTGACGGAGCGTGCCGTCCTGTTGTCAACGGGTGGCACCGGCGCGTAAACCGGGCCCCACTTCGACCCCCGGCGGAGGATGCCGATTGCGTTATCCGCAACGGCATCCGAGCGTCAATCCCGCCCTCGGTGGCGTCCAGTTAGGACGTTTTTCGCGATGGTCGGGTAAGGACGAAGAGGTCTTGTGTTCGTAATCGTTCTCAGTTACGTTGGCAACATCCTGGAAACGTAACCGATAACGATTGCAGTCCAGAGAGAGCGGCATGATTGAAGTCAATGCGCCGGTAACAATGAGTGATGTCGCCCGAGCTGCTGGCGTTTCCACCGCCACGGTCTCGCGCGTCGTCAACGGGCATTACGGCGTCAGCGCTCGCACGGTCGCTCAGGTGCGCTCCGCCATCGAGCAGCTCGGCTACGAGTCGAGCCTGGTGGCCACCAGCCTTCGGCGCAGCCGCACCAACGTTCTGGGCCTGGTGGCGCACAGCTTCCAGTCGTACACGGCGGAAGTGCTCAAGGGCGTGATGAAGGCGCTGAGCCGCTCGGGCTTCGATCTGATCATCTACGCCAACAGTGACCTCTACGGGTCGTATTCGGAGGGTTGGGAGCAGCGGCACCTGACCCGCCTGTCGGGCACCCTCACCGACGGGTGCATCGTCGTCACGCCCTGGGGCGAGGTCCGGAGTCGGACGCCGGTCGTGGCCATCGACCCGGTGCGGGGCTCGACGGGGCCCTCGGTGATTTCCGACAACCTCGCGGGCGCCACCACGGCGGTCGAGCACCTGCTCGGCCTGGGCCATCGGCGCATCGGGTTCATCGCCGGCCGCGACAGCCTGGCCTCGGCCTGGGCGCGGGAGGAGGGATACCGGGCCGCGCTGACCACCGCCGGGGTTCCGGTCGACCCGACACTGATCGGCCGAGGAGATTTCAACCCCGAGTCGGCGACTCCGCTGGCGCGCGTCCTGCTGCAACGACCGGACCCGCCATCGGCGATCTTCGCGGCGAGCGACGGGATGGCCTTCAAGGTTCTGGAGGTCGCCAGGGAGCTGGGGTTCTCGGTGCCGGGGGACCTGTCCGTCGTGGGGTTCGACAACATTCCCGAGTCGGCGTTGACCCAGCCAGGTCTGACCACTGTGGACCAGTCGATGTATCAGCTCGGGTACGAAGCCGCGCGGATGCTGAAGTCACTGGTGACCGGCGAGTGGGACGAGCCGGGCCAGATAGTGCTTCCGACCAGCCTCGTCGTGCGCGACTCCACCGCACCACCGAAGAGCGCGCCACGACCATGACATCAGCCCATTGGTGCACGAGCCTGGTCGCTCCCGACAGAGCGATCAGGTTGGTGTGCCCGTGGCAGCAGCCTGAAGGAGGCGCCCGCAGCACACACGGCCAGATCCACAGTTGAGTTGAGCCGGTCAGTCGGGTCGCATCCGCTGCCGGCACATGAAAGGAGTGGAGTGTGACTACCGAACATTATCACGGGCGCTTACGCCGTCTGGGCGTACGTCGGCGGCTCTCGGCGGCGTTCACCGCCGGGGTCATCGCCACCGCGGCGGTGCTCATCGCGCCGCAACCAGCCGCGGCGGACACGCCGTGGCTGAACGTCTCCGCGGACCGCTACGCCACGTTCGCCGTCCCGGCGGCGTACGTCCAGGAGAACCTGGGCACCGTCTCGCAGGTCGTCGTCGAGGGAAACTTCGGTCCGTCGGCCAGCTGGGCGGAGTTCGGTCTGACCCGTCGGGGTGACGTGTGGTCGGGTGTTCTCGGCGCGTTGGAGCCCGGGCTGTACAACTACCAGGTCACAGCCGACGACACCAAAACCATCAAGGACCCGACGAACAGCACCAGTGTCGCGTCCAACCCGCTCCTGAGCACCTTCCTCGTCGCGGGTGATTCGGCACGGTGGCTGCTCGACGCGCCAGCCGGCACCGGCGGAAAGATCGAGACGCTGACCTATCGGACCAGGAACGCACAGCGCTCCGCCCTGGTCTGGACGCCACCGGGTTACGCGGCCAAGGGCCCGAAGGGATACCCGGCGCTCTTCCTGCAGTCGGGTGACGGTGTCGCCGCCACCGACTGGCTCGACCTCGGCCGATCCAAGCAGATCCTCGACAACCTCTCGGCCGCGGGAGCCATGAGCCCGATGGTGGTGGTGATCAACAATGCCAACGCCTCGGACGACAAGGAGTTGAAGGACCTCCGGAAGGCTGTCACCGACAACTTCCGGGTCCTTCGCGATCCGGCGCACCAGGCGATCGCGGGTGTGTCCGACGGCGGCACGCAGGCGTTGCAGGCAGCGCTCACCAAGCCGGGTCAGTTTGGTTACGTCGGTTGGTTCTCGGGCACGTCGGCTCCGGAGCTCGACCGGAAGGACGCCAAGGCGATCAACCGCGGCGTCAAGCTGCTCCGCCTGTACACGGGCAACGTCACCGATCCCGCGTACAACACCACCTACCGGCTGACGAAGGCGTTGGCCCGCGCCGACGTCCGGTTCGAGTTCGACGGGGTCAACCCCGACGGCGGCGCTACCTGGACCACCTGGCAGGAGAACCTCGTCGACTTCGTGCCGCGGTTGTTCCGGCACGTGGCCGACCACGGGCCGAGCCCCGGTCACCAGCCGCTCAAGCGGGAGTTCACCCCGCCGCCGGCCGGCACCACCCCGACGCCCTTCGTCACCGAGGACGGGTTCGTCACCTTCGAGACCACCACTGACTTCACTGACGCTCAGCACGTCACGGTCTGGGCGAACGTTGCGCCGGGCGGCAGCTGGTTGCGACTGCCACTGACCCGCGACGGCGACCGGTGGCGGGCAACCGTGGGCCCGCTGAAGCCCTGGTTCTACTACTACCGGCTGATCGTGGACCGGGTCGCGGTCAAGGACACCTCCAACCCGACGACTGTCACCACCGAACCGATGTGGAGCACCTTCTTCATCCCCGGGCCGGGTGCCCGACTGCTCTCGGACGTACCCGCCGATCGGGGCGGGAAGGTCGAGAGCATGACCTACACCAGCACGGTGGCCGGCCAGGACCGGACCGCGCTGGTCTGGACCCCACCCGGGTACGACCCGAACCGGGCGCAGCCGTACCCCGTCCTCTACCTCCAGCACGGCGGTGGCCAGAACTACACGGACTGGGTCGAGATGGGCCGTGCCAAGCAGATCCTCGACAATCAGTTCCTCGACGGCGACCTCACGCCGATGGTTGTCGTGATGGGCAACGGCAACTCGTCGAACTTCAACAGCGAGTTGCGGGAGAACATCGTCCCGACGGCCCGTGCCCGCTACAACATCTCCAGCGATCCGTCGCAGCAGGCCCTCGCGGGCCTGTCGATGGGCGGCGGGCAGGCGTTCGGGGTGCTGCGGACCTACCCGGGCGAGTTCGCCTACGTCGCCGCGTTCTCGGCCGGTTTCGGCAGCGGCACCGGCGTCGACGTGGCGGCGATCAACAACGGCACCAAGATGCTGCGCCTCTACGTCGGTGACCAGACCGACTTCGTGTACCCGAGCTTCATGGCATCGCTGACCACGTTGAACAACCTCGGTATCCGCTACGAGTTCGACGGGGTCACCCCCGGGCCGCACGGCTGGGACGTGTGGCAGAAGAACCTCATCGACCTGGCGCCCCGTCTGTTCAAGCGCTAGGAGCCGTCGCTGGCGACGCCACCGGGAGCAGGGCTTCCTGCCCCCGGTGGCGTCCGCCAGCGCATGGATGCAGTGCACCGCCATCGCCGAAGGGAACCATCTCAATGAAGAGAAGACGAATACTCGCCACGGTAGCCATGCTCGCGGCGGGGACCGGTCTCGTCGCCTGCTCCTCCGACGAGGGCGGCAGCGACGCGAGCAATTGCACGAACACCATCACCAAGCAGAACGTGCCGGTCGTGACGATGTGGGGGTGGTACCCCAACACCCAGCTCGTCGTCGACAACTTCAACAAGCTGCACGACGACGTGCAGGTCTGCTGGACCAACGTCGGGCAGGGCGGCGACGAATACGACAAGTTTCAGACCGCCATCTCGGCGGGCACCGGCGCGCCCGACGTGATCATGGTCGAGGCGGACCGGATCCCGACCTTCCAGATCCAGGGCGCGCTCATCGACATCAAGCAGTACGGCTACGACGCGGTCAAGGCCAACTACGGCGAGGGCGCTTGGAAGGACGTGTCGGTCGGCGACAAGGTCTACGGCGTCCCGGTCGACGGTGGCCCGATGGGCATGATCTACCGCAAGGACATCTTCGACAAGTACAAGATCACTCCGCCGAAGACCTGGGCCGAGTACGAGCAGGCCGCGCAGAAGGTGAAGGACGCCGGTGGCCCACTGTTCGGGGATCTCGGCGCGAACGTCCCGGCGGTCCTGATGGCGCTGCAGATCCAGAAGGGTGCCTCGCCCTTCACCTATGACCCGGCGCAGCCGAAGGCGATCGGCGTGAAGCTCAACGACCAGGCGTCCAAGGACGTGCTGGACTACTGGGGCGGCCTTGCCAAGAAGGGCCTGGTCGGTACGCAGGACCAGTTCACCCCGGAGTACATCTCCGGCGTGATCAACGGCAACTACGCGACGTACATCTCGGCGGCGTGGGCACCCGGCTACCTCACCGGCGCGGGCGTCGGTAAGGGGCAGGACACCGGCAAGTTCGCTGTGGCGCCGCTGCCGCAGTGGGACCCGGCCAACCCGGTGCAGGTGAACTGGGGAGGGTCGGCCTTCTCGGTGACCAAGCAGGCGAAGAAGCCGGAGCTGGCCGCGAAGGTCGCCTACGGTCTCTACGCCGACAAGGAGTCACTCACCGACGGCTGGACCAACCAGATCATCTTCCCGTTGAACCTCACGGCGCTCAAGGACCCCGCGTTCGCCGACCTGAAGGTGGCGTTCTTCGACGGCCAGCAGGCGAACAAGGAGGTCTACCTCCCCGCCGCCGAGGCCTACAAGGGCGTCGCGTACGCACCGTTCGGTCAGTACTACCTGGACGCCATGACGAAGCAGGTCAGCGAGATCATCAAGGGCTCCGTCACCGGTTCGCAGGCTGCCGACCGGCTCCAGGAGGACGTGGCGAAGTACGCCAAGGAACAAGGCTTCACCGTTCAGTGACCGGATGGGTGGGCCGCGCCGGCACCGGCCGGCCGGCCCACCCGCCCCCCCTCAGCGTCCACGTCCCGGAGACCAAGATGACACTCCTGACCGAGAAGCGCGCACCGCGTCCTCAGCCTGAGACGCGCAAGATCCGTGGCAAGGTGCACCTCCGCGAACACCTGATGGGGTGGCTCTTCGTCGGGCCATTCGCTCTCGTCTTCCTGGCGTTCCTCATCGCACCGCTGGGATACGCGCTGTACCTCAGCCTGTTCCAGAAGAAGCTGATCGGCGGCACCAGCTTCGTCCTCTTCGACAACTACATGAAGGCGTTCACCGACCCGAGCTTCCTGTCCGGGGTGTGGTTCGTCATCCGCTTCTCGCTGGTCTCGATCCCGCTGCAGATCGTCATCGCACTCGCGCTGGCCCTCATCCTGGACTCGGTGACCACCCTGTTCGCTCGCTTCTCCCGCCTCATGATCTTTCTGCCGTACGCGATCCCCACCGTGATCGGGGCCGTGATGTGGGGGTTCCTCTACAGCAGGGGCTTCGGCCCGCTCACCGACATCTTCGGGCTGTTCGGCGCCACCGCACCCGACTTCCTGGGCAGCGACCTGATCTTCTACGGGCTGCTCAACGTCGTCACCTGGCAGTGGGCCGGCTACTACATGATCATCTTGTACGCGGCGTTGCAGGGAGTCGACCCGACGCTCTACGAGGCGGCCCGGATGGACGGCGCCGGGCGGTGGCAGATCGCGACGCGGATCAAGATCCCGCTGATCGCGCCCGCCCTGATCCTCATCCTGGTCTTCTCGCTCATCGGCACCCTGCAGTTCTTCAACGAACCGCAGATCCTGCGGTACCTCGCCGCGGGCACCATCGGCTCGGACTTCACCCCGAACATGTACGCGTACCAACAGGCGTTCTCGCTCGCCAACTTCAACTACGGGTCGGCGATCTCCTTCGCCCTCGGCGGGGTCGTGTTCATCTGCGTGTACGCCTTCCTGTTCTTGACCCGCAAGCGGAGGAGCTTCCTCTGATGACCGCCCCCACGAGCGTCCGCGCCGGTGCCCGCCGGCCACAGCGCTATCTCCCCATGCAGATCCTCCTCGGCTTCCTGGTGATCTATTTCCTCGTACCGTTCTGGTGGGTCATCGTCAACAGCTCCAAGGACGCGCCCGGCCTGTTCGGCGGCGGCAACACGATGTGGTTCACCGACCAGGTCGACTACCTCGGCAACCTCCGGCAGCTCTTCACCTACGACGGTGGCATCTACCTGCGGTGGATCCTCAACTCCACGCTGTACGCCATCGCCGGCGGCGTGGGCGCCACGGTCCTCGCGGTGATGTCCGGTTACGGCTTCGCCAAGTACCGCTTCGCCGCCCGGCGCTTCAGCTTCGCCGTCGTGCTCGGCGCGCTGATGGTGCCCGCCACCGCCCTGGTCATCCCGACCTTCATCATGTTCTCCCGGCTCGGCATGACCAACACGGTCTGGGCGGTGATCCTGCCGTCGCTGCTCAACCCGTTCGGCGTCTACCTGATGCACGTGTACGCGCGCGACGCGGTGCCCGACGAACTCCTGGACGCGGCGCGGGTCGACGGCGCGGGAGAGATACGGACGTTCATCCAGATCGCTCTTCCGCTGATGCGTCCCGCGGTGGTCACCGTGCTGCTCCTGTCGGCCGTGGCGTCCTGGAACAACTACTTCCTGCCGCTGGCCATGCTCTCCGACAACCGGCTCTTCCCGGTCACCGTCGGTCTTGGCCTCTGGCAGGGAATCGCGTCCGCGAACAACGCGGGAACCACCTCGCTGTGGAGCCTCATCATCCTGGGCTCCCTGGTGTCCGTGATCCCGCTGATCATCGCGTTCTTCAGCCTGCAACGACACTGGCGCGGCGGCCTCTCCGTCGGAGGTCTGCGGTAGGCCGCGCCGACGCACCAGCCAATCCACCACACGCGCATTGATCGCCGCGCAGGACGCGGCCGGACGGATGACAGAGAGGTGTGCTGATGTCGACGACGAATCGACCGCTGCGCAGCGGGGAGTGGTTCGGTGCGGAAGGCCGCAACGGGTTCATCCATCGGTCCTGGATGCGCAACCAGGGGTTCGCGGACGACGTCTTCGACGGTCGCCCGGTGATCGGCATCGCCACCACCTGGTCGGAGCTGACACCCTGCAACGCCCACCTGCGCGACCTCGCCGAGTCGGTGAAGCGGGGCGTGTGGGAGAGCGGGGGTCTGCCGCTGGAGTTCCCGGCGATGAGCCTGGGCGAGCCGCTGATGCGACCCACGACAATGCTCTACCGCAACCTGCTGGCGATGGAGCTGGAGGAGTCGGTCCGCGCCAACCCGCTCGACGGGGTGGTCCTGCTCTCCGGCTGCGACAAGACCACCCCCGGCCTGCTGATGGGAGCAGCGAGCGTCGACCTGCCCACCCTGATGCTGACCGGCGGCCCGATGCTCAACGGCAAGTTCCGCGGCCAGGACATCGGCTCGGGCACCGTCGTCTGGCGCTTCACCGAGGAGATGCGGGCCGGTCGGATGACCGCGGCCGACTGCTCCGAGGCGGAGGTCGGCATGTCCCGCAGCCGAGGCCACTGCATGACCATGGGCACTGCGTCCACGATGGCCTGTGTGACCGAGGCGCTGGGCGTGCAGCTGCCGGGGGCGGCCGCCGTGCCGGCGGTCGACTCCCGGCGGTACGCGCTCGCGCACGCCGCCGGACGCCGGATCGTCGCCATGGTCGAACAGGACCAACGGTTGTCCTCGGTGCTCACCCGGCAGGCCTTCGAGAACGCCGTCCGGGTCAACGCCGCCATCGGTGGCTCCACCAACGCCGTCGTGCACCTGCTCGCGATCGCCGGACGCCTCGGCGTCCCCCTGTCGCTGGAGGACTTCGACACCCTCACCGCCGACGTGCCCATGCTCGTCAACCTCATGCCGTCCGGGACGTACCTGATGGAGGACTTCGCCTACGCGGGCGGCCTGCCGGTGGTGATGAAGGAACTCGCCCCACTGCTGCACATGGACCACGTCACCGTCAGCGGCAGGAGCGTGGAGGAGAACGTCGACGGCGCCCAGTGCTGGAACCGGGACGTGATCGGCACCCTGGAGGAGCCGTTCCAGCCCGCCGGCTCGGGCACCGTGGTGCTGCGCGGCTCGCTCGCGCCGTCCGGGGCGGTGCTGAAGGTCTCCGCCGCTTCCGCCCACCTCCTCACGCACACCGGCCCGGCGCTCGTCTTCGACCGGATCGAGGAGTACGTCGTCGCCGCCGACGACCCGGACCTCGACGTCACCCCCGACACGGTGATCGTCGTCCGCAACGCCGGGCCACGGGGTTACCCCGGCTTCCCGGAGGTGGGCAACGTGCCCATGCCACGACGGTTGCTCGCCGACGGCATCACGGACATGGTGCGGATCTCCGACGCGCGGATGAGCGGCACCGGCTACGGCACCTGCATCCTGCACGTGGCGCCGGAAGCATCAGTGGGTGGCCCGCTCGCGCTGGTACGCACCGGCGACCTGATCTCCGTCGACGTGTCGACGCGCCGCCTGGACCTCCTGGTCGACGACGCGGAACTCGCCCACCGCCGCACCGCCTGGCAGCCTCCGGGACCGGTGGCCGACAGGGGTTGGGTACGGCTCTACAGCGAGCACGTCCTACAGGCGGACAGCGGCGCGGACCTCGACTTCCTTGTCGGTGGCAGCGGCAGCGCCGTGCCCCGTCACTCACACTGACGGCCACGATCGGCCGAGGTTTACGAGGAACTGATTCCATGGAAGAACGGACGGCCCGCCAGTGCGAGTTCACGCAAAGGCCGCTGTGACAGCGGCCGACCGGCCACCGGTCATGGCCGACGTCGCTCGCCTGGCGGGCGTGTCACACCAGACGGTGTCCCGGGTCATCAACGGGGCACCCAGCATCAGGCGCGAGACGCGGGAGCGGGTCCTCGAGGCGATCCGACGACTCGACTACCGCCCCAACACGGCCGCCCGCGCGCTGGTGCGCGGACGGTCCGGGATGATCGGCATCATCGGCACCGCCAGGACGCTGTTCGGTCCGACGAGCATCCATCGCAGCGTCGAGGACGCCGCCCGCGCGGCCGGCTACTTCGCCACCTCGGTGAGCCTCTCCGAGGTGACGGTACGGGCGCTCAGCGACGCCACCGAACACCTCATGCGCGTCGGCGTGGAGGGCGTCGTGATGATCGCCGGCAACGACGAGGCCCTCGAGGTGGTGCGGATGACGCGCTCGGGTGTCCCCTTCGTCGTCGTGGAGGGCGATCTGTCCAGGGCCAGCGTGACCGTCGGCGTCGACCAGGTGCTCGGCGCCCGGATGGCCACCGAGCACCTCCTCGACCTCGGGCATCGGGAGATCGTGCATGTGAGCGGCCCGCTCAACTGGGCGGAGGCCCGCGCTCGCCTCGAAGGTTGGCGTCAGGCGATGAGTTCCGCGGGCCTACGCCCGCCGGAGCCGGTCGAGGGAGACTGGAGAGCGCACAGCGGCTACGCCGCCGGGCTGCGGATCGGTGCGATGCGGGGGGCCACGGCGGTGTTCGCCGCCAATGACCAGATGGCCATCGGTGTACTGCGCGCGTTGCACGAGCGTGGACGGCGGGTGCCACACGACGTCTCTGTCGTCGGATTCGACGACGTGCCCGAGGCGCCCTACCTCATCCCGCCGTTGACGACGATCCAGCAGGATTTCGACGCGGTCGGTCGGCGGGCCATCACCGCCGTCACCCAGGCCATCGACGACACGGTGCCGCAGCGTCTGCCGCTGGTCGTCCCCAAGCTCGTGGTGCGGCAGAGCACGGCGCCACCGACCGCTACCTGAGCAGCCGACCATCTGGACCGGTTGCCCGCCGACGGGCGGGAGCCCCAGCGTGTGGCCGGGGCTCCCGCGACGTCGATGGTGTTCGTGGCGAACGAGGTGTTCAGAGGGTGAAGACGAGCGTGGAGATGCTGCGGGCGCCGACGTTGATGGTGGCCTGGCCGCCGTTCACGCTGGTCGGCTGGCTGGCCGCGTTGGCGTTCTGCGAGGTGAGGTAGTGCTCGGCCCGGCTGACGTTCTGCGGGGCCTGGATCACGGCGTTGTTGACCGCGCTGTTCGAGCGGTTGAGGATCACCAGGGTGATCTTCCCGTCCCCCTGGTAGGCCGTCACCTCCAGCGGTGAGGCCTTCGAGCTCTTCGTCAGGGCGACCCGCTGGTAGCCGGGGCGGACGTACTTCGCGTACTGCGAGAAGGCGTACCCGCGCTTGAGCGGAGCGCCCGCGACGGTGCCGAACGCCGACTCACCGTCACCGATGAAGGAGTAGTAGCGCTTGCCGTACCACCAGATGTAGGCGTTCCAGTTGGCCTCCATCGACTTGTGCACGGTGCGCATGATGTCGTCGAGGGTCTCGTTCCAGACCGCCGCGTTGGCGGGGTTGCCCCAGATGTTGGAGCCGCCACCGTCGGCGGCGTGCAGGTTCCACTCGGTCATCCACACCGGCTTGTTGTGCTGCTCCGCCAGCGAGTACGGCCGCAGTCGGCCCGACTCCTCGGTGCCGTACAGGTGCCCGCCGACGTAGCCGATGTTGTTGCGGGCGGTCGCGTCGTTGAGGGTCGGATCGGTGTAGCCGTAGTTCATGTTGACCGCCTCGGCCACCATCAGCTTGGTGTTCTGCACCTTGGTGCCCTGGTCGCGCACGAAGGTGCGCAGCTCGGTGCCGCTCCAGTCCATCGAGTCGTAGTCCGGGTGCCAGTCCGGCTCGTTCTGCACCGACGTGACATCGATGGGTACACCCTGGCCGCGCATGTACTGCACGTAGCTGTTCAGGTGGTTGGCGTAGTCGTCGTAGTAGTCGGTCTTCAGCTTGCCGCCGTTGACCCGACTGTTGTTGGTCTTCCACGCCGCCGGCGCGGTCCAGGGCGAGGCGAGGATCTTCACGTTCGATCCGTACGACTTCGCCGTCTTCAACGAGTTCACGTGCGTCGCCCACTCGCTGGATTCCGGAGACAGGCCGGTCCGCACGATGGAGAGCCCCAACTGGTTCGCACCCATCCCGACCAGCGTCTGGGTGTCCGTCGTCGACCAGGCGCTACCCCAGATCGACTGCGCGGCCCCGAAGCCGTCGACCGTCTGGTACCTGGTCGCGCTGTTCACAGTGATGTCCGCCGGCCCGTTCGGCGGCGGGGTGGTGGTGGGCGGCGGGTCCGTCGGCGGCGGGGTCGGCTCGGTGCCACCGGTGCAGCCCACCCCGTTCAACGCGAAGCTGGTCGGATCGGGGTTGCTGCCGGTCCACGAGCCGTTGAAACCGAACGAGACAGTCCCGTTGGTCGGGATGGCCCCGTTGTAGCTGACGTTCCTGGCGGTGACGGTGGTGCCGCTCTGCGTCAGCGTCGTGTTCCACGCCTGCGTGACGGTCTGTCCGGCGTTGTAGTTCCAGGTCAGCGTCCAACTCGTCACAGCGTCACCGAGATTGGTGATGGTGACGTTGGCGCCGAAACCGCCCTGCCACTGCGACGACACGCTGTACTTCACTGCACAGCCGGCGGCTGCGGCCCCCGCTGGCATCGCCACGGCGACCGCTGCCGACGCCAGCAGGACGGCACCGGCCGACACCAGGGCGGCGTTGGTCACTCTTCTTCTTCTCATGAAGCTCCTCCTGAAACGGTGGTGGCATTCCACGCCTCGGGAGGGCTCGTCTGCGGTCGGATTCAGCGATGGTAGGGGCGTGAATGGTTGGGAGCGCTCCCAGATGCCTGATCCGAGAAAGCTAATTCGTATAACGAATCCTGTCAATGCGATCGGACCTGGTGCCAACGGTGCCGTCACCGGCCGCAGGTGCCGCACTGCCGCCGATTGCGCAGGTGGTAGTCGGTGGACGCGACGAGCAGACCCAGCCCGATGGCGAGGTACGCCGACATCGCCACCCACAGGAACGCGTCGGAGAACTCGCTGTGCGAGCCCGACGTCACCTGCACCATCCCCATGCCGAAGTAGGCCACGATGCCCGCGCCGAGCCCGAAGCCGGGCGCCAGCAGCAGCAAACGAGGAATGGTGCGCCCGGCGAGCAGCGGAACCCACCCCGGCCAGACCTCACCCCAGTGGTACACCAGCGCCAGTGGCAACAGCACTCCGGCCAGCACCAGACCGATCTCCAGCCCGAGCAGGGAGGCGCTCTGGTCGACGCGGTCGAACCCCATTACGAACTGGGCCGCGAAGCGGGTCACGAGACCGCCCACAGCGGCCCACGCGGCCCAGCGCGCCCACCGCGCGGGTGCCGAGCGCCGCGTACCCGGTCGGACCGTCCGGCAGCAGTCTGGGCAGTCGCCCCGGGTGCGCCGCTGATAGCGCGCGGTGGCCAGGCTGAGCAGTACCGCTCCGGTGACACAACCGAGCCGGCTGACGAACGCCAGCGGGTCGAAGAACGGGCCGACGGTGAACAGCAGGAAGCCCACCAGCTCCGGCAGCAGGATCGCGGCTGCCGCGACCAGTGCTCCGGCGACCGTCCAGGCGAGCCCCGCGAGCGCCGGCCGCCAGGCCACCACCCGGTCCAGGGCAACCGCCAGCCCGCCCGCGGCGGCGCACAACGCCACCGACCACCAGCCGGTGAAGCCGAGCAGGTCGAGCCCGAGCCGCCCGAACTCCGGAGCCTCACCGACCGTCCAGGCCAGACGCACGCCCCCGTATGCCACGGCCCAGCCGAGCACTGCGTACGTCAGACCGTGGAGGCTCCGCTCGGCGATCCGTGTCGATGTCGTCATGCACCGATCCTGCCGGCGTCCCGCAGTGGGCGGACCCCGCTGACAGGGGAAGGCGCTCCCTCGCAGGAGGGAGGTACCGACGGTGCGGGCGGCGATCAGCGTGGGCGGCGCCGGCTATCCGGACTGGGTCGGGTCGTCGGACTCGAACAGCGCCGAGGTAGGCGGTGTCGAACGCGGATCACGGGCGGTGTGAGTGATGCCGGCTGCCTGTTCGTGCGCCCGGTTCACGATCGCCTCCGCCTCCCGGCGGGCGGCGCTCACCGTCTTCTCGGCGTCGAGCTGCGCGGCGTTGAGGACGTCGTCGGCCTGCTCCTCGGCGAGTTTGAGGATCTTCTCCACCTGGGGTCCCAGGTGGGCGAATGTGGATCTGTTCGCTCTCCGCCGCTGTCGCTCGGCGACGCCCGCCGTGCCCGTAGCCGTTCCGTCGCCGGCCACGCCGGTCGGCTCGTCGCGGTTGGCTAGGCCGTCCTCCACCAGGTCAGACTCTGTCGTACCGATCAGGGAGAGCCCGATTCCGAGCGCGGCGACCGCGACTCCGGGCCAGACCGCGTCCGGCCCGAGGGATGAGCCGACCGCGACGCCGACGCCCAGTCCGAAGAGGACTGCTGCGGTCTTGGCCGGCTTGCGCATGGGGTCCTCCTCAGGTGGTACGGGATCTGGGCCTCCCGTTTCAGCATGGCGAGCGAGTCAACCTCACTCGGTCTTCTGTGGAGTGAACGGGTGTGGTGTGAATCCTCGGCCTTCTATACCGTGGCACGGTCACGGGTGGCCACTTCCTCGACCGGGTGGGCCGTCCCGTGACGACGTCGCCTACGCGTTCGACATGGGGGTTTCGTCGTGACCAAGGAATCGCCGACGCCCGGCCGGCCCGAGGCTGGTGCGGCTGACGTGCAGCAGAAGATCGACACGTCGGTGCCGCATTCGGCGCGGATCTGGAACTACTGGCTCGGTGGCAAGGACAACTTCGCTGTCGACCGCGAGGCCGGGGACCAGTATCGCCAGGTCTTCCCCGGCGTCGTCGACGTGGCCCGGGCCTCTCGGCAGTTCCTGGTTCGCTCGATCATGTTCCTCGCTGCCGACGCGGGCATCCGCCAGTTCCTCGACGTCGGCACCGGGCTACCGACCGCCAACAATACGCACGAGGTGGCCCAACGGATCGCCCCGGACGCGCGGATCGTCTACGTCGACAGCGACCCACTGGTGCTGGTGCACGCCCGCGCGTTGCTGGTGGGCACGGCCGAGGGCAGGACCGCCTACATCGACGGCGACCTGCACGACCCGGCCGCGGTCATCGCCGAGGCTGGCAAGACGCTGGACTTCGCGCAGCCGATCGGTCTCATCCTCAGTGGCGTCATGGGTCACGTGCCCGACTACGGGGCGGCCCGTTCGGTCACCCGGCAGCTGGTGGCGGCACTGCCGAGCGGCAGTTACCTCTCGCTGAACGACGGCACGAGCCTGATCAGCGCCGAGATGCAGCAGGCGCAGGACGACTACAACGACAGCGGCGCGACTCCGTACACCCTGCGCTCTCCCGACGAGATCGCCGGCTTCTTCGACGGCCTGGAGCTGGTCGAGCCCGGCGTCGTGCCGTGCCCGCAGTGGCGGCCGGACGACGCGGTCGACACGCCGGCCGACATCGATGCCTTCGGCGGGGTGGGCCGTAAGCGCTGACGCCGCCGGCGGTACGGACGGTCAGCTGCTCTGATCGGCTGGCGGGAGGACGCTCTGCACCGCCACGCAGGGGTCGTGGCGGGTGCGGCCGCGTGGATCGCTTCGGCGGCCCGGGCGGCGAGGTCGCGAAAGACTTCGCGCTGCTCCTCGGGTAACCCACCCAGCACGTGGTCCTCGGCGTGGGCGACCCGCCGCTCGGCCTCGGTGAGCGTCTGGCGTCCGCGTTCGGTGGCCACGACCCGTCGGGCCCGGCGGTCCTGGGGGTCAGGCCTGCGCTCGATGAGACCGGCGTTCGCCAGGTCGTCGATGACGTAGGTCAGCACGCTGCGGTCGATGGCCAGGCGAGCGGCCAGGGCACCCTGCGTGGGCACCTCTTCGTGCACGACGACGGCCAGGATGTGGTATCCCCGGCTGCCGTGCGGCAGATCCTTCAGCAGTTCCTCGACGCGCTCGTGCCAGCGGCGCAGCACCATGCCCAGCGACCAACCGAAGTTCGAGCCGCGCTTGCGGTCGGCCGGCAGCTCGCACGGATCGGTCACGGACATGTCCCGATGCTAGTGGCCGATGCGTTGATCATGATTCGACATCGCGGCAGCCCAGGAATGATTGGCGGCAAAGATGGGTTGCCTGACAAACGATAGGCAAAGAATATGATAGGTTGATCAAACGATCGCGTGGATGGTGAGGCAATGTCGGAATACGGGCACGAACTCCGGTTTGGGTCGTTCCTGACACCCAGCGTGCACGACCCGGATCAGGTGGTGGCGCTGGCCGAGCTGACCGAGGCGGCGGGGCTGGACCTGGTCACCTTCCAGGACCACCCGTACAACGCGGAGTTCCTCGACACCTGGACCCTGCTGAGCTGGGTCGCCGCCCGCACGCAGCGGCTCCGGATCTCCGGGAACGTTCTCAGCCTGCCGCTGCGCCCGCCGGCCGTGCTGGCCCGGGCCGCGGCGAGCCTGGACCGGTTGTCGCACGGCCGTTTCGAACTGGGCCTCGGCGCTGGCGCGTTCTGGGACGGGATCGAGGGCATGGGGGCACGTCGGCTGACCGCGGGGCAAGGAGTCGCGGCCCTGCGGGAGGCGATCGACGTCCTGCGCGGCGTCTGGGACGACCGGGCCGGTCCGCACGACCGTCGCGCTGGCCGAGCGGCACCCCGGCCTCGACTACGACGCGCTGCCGCCGTCGCTGGCCGCCAGGTCCGTCGAGCCCGGTGATCAGGAGTACGACCGGGTACGCCACACCTACAGCTGGCACGGCTCGCCGGCCCTGGTGATCCGTCCGCAGAACGCCGCCGAGGTGGTCGACGCCGTGTCGTACGCCCGGACGCAGGATGTTCCGCTGTCGGTGCGCAGCGGCGGGCACGGCATCAGCGGCCGGTCGACGAACGACGGGGGAGTCGTCGTCGACATGTCGAGGATGAACAAGGTCGAGGTGCTCGACCGGGCGACCCGTCGGGTGCGACTGGAGCCGGGTGCCCGGTGGGGCGACGTGGCCCAGACGCTCGCCCCGTACGGCCTGGCCATGAGCTCGGGCGACTACGGAGACGTGGGCGTCGGTGGTCTCGCCACCACCGCCGGCGTCGGATACCTGGCGCGCAGGCACGGCCTGACCATCGACCACGTCGTCGCCGTCGAGATCGTCACCGCGGATGGCCGTCTGCTCCGCGTCGACGACGAGCATCACCCCGACCTGTTCTGGGCCATCCGCGGCGCCGGTGGAAACTTCGGTGTGGTCACGGCGCTGGAGCTGGAGGCGTACGAGGTCGACAAGGTCGTCTACGCCCAGCTCGTCGCTGACGCGACCGACACCGCCGGACTGCTGCGCCGGTGGGGCCAACTGGTCGAGGACGCGCCACGGGAGTTGACGAGCTTCCTCTCCCTCTTTCCCGGCCGCCGTGGCAACCCCCCGGCTGCCCAGGTCACCCTCGTCTACGCCGGTGACGACGTCGAGGCGGCGCAGTCCGCCCTGAGCCCGTTCCTGGGGATCGGGCCGATCCTCGACCAGCAGGCGCAGCTCGTGCCGTACCCGGCGATCGTCGTGCCGCCGGGCAACCAGCATCGGGGGCAGGGGCTGAAGGACACCCGCAGCGGTCTGTTGCACCACGTCACACCGCAGGCGGCCGACCTCATGGAAAATATGATCCATTCCGGCGATGTGATGATCATGCAGTTGCGATCCGTCGGTGGGGCGGTCAACGACGTCGCCCGCGACGCGACCGCCTACCCGCACCGGGAGCAGAACTTCTCAGTGCTCGCCGCCACGGTCCCGGACCGTCGGCCCCAACTCGACAAACTGTGGGCCGAGCTGTACCCGTACCTCGACGGCCTGTATCTCAGCTTCGAGAGCGACACCGATCCGGCTCGACTGCTGGATGCCTGGCCCGAGCCCACCCTCGGCCGGCTGCGCGCCATCAAGGCCAGCTACGACCCGGACAACGTCTTCAACCGGAACTTCCCCATCCCACCGGCTGAGCCGGTCGACTAGAGGGCGCCGGACAGGTAGTCGCGGCGACGCTGCGGTTCGAACTTCTCGATCGCGTACCGCAGCATGACCCGTGGCATGACCCGGTAGCTGGTCACGGTGCTGCGTGCACCGGGATGTGTGCCTCCCATGCCTGAGCCAGGGTGTGAGCGGGTGGCGCCCGGGTAGGAACGAGACGGCCGGCGGACGCCAATCGGGAAGGACACACCGCGATGCAGCCGATCAGATACCCGATCGATGCGTTGGTTGAGTTGGGCCGGGTCAGGCTGGACGAGAGCAACCTCGACGACATGCTCCGCCGCATTGCCGAGCTTGCCAAGGAGGGCATCGACGGCGCCAAAGAGGTGTCGGTCACCCTGGTCCGGGGTCAGGCAAACTGGACCGTGGCCTTCACAGCCGACCTGGCCCGTGAGATGGACGAGTGGCAGTATTCGCACCAGCGGGGCCCGTGCCTGGATGCCTCCGCCAGCGGCGACACCATATCGGTGCCGGACACGGCCGCCGAGCAGCGTTGGCCAGCCTGGGCGGCGAGGGCGCGCGCCGCCGGAGTGGGCAGTTCGCTGTCGATCGGGCTCCCGATCCAGCGGTCGGTGGTGGGCGGGCTCAACGTCTACGGCGCCTCGGCGGACGCCTTCGACCCGTCCTCGATCGCCACCGCGCGGGGCTTTGCCGCGTACGCGGCGGTGGCACTGGCCAACGCGCACCTGTACGAGAACGCCGCCACGCTCGCCGCGCAGATGCAGGAGGCGATGCGGAATCGGGCGGTGATCGAGCAGGCCAAGGGGATCATCATGGGGGCCCGGCGTTCCTCGCCGGAGGAGGCGTTCGCGCTGCTGTCGAAGATCTCCCAGGACACCAACCGGAAGGTGCACGACGTCGCCGCGGCCCTGGTCGATCAGGCAGTTCGGCGGTGAGATGAGAGTGGAGGATCCGGATGATCACCGATCGGTCGAGGGGCCGCCCGCCCGGTGCGGGCGGCCCCTCGTATGGCCGATCAGGCCACTGTTCGGTCGTACCGGATCAGCTGTCGGAGGGCTTGCGTACCGCGTCGCGAACGCGGTCGATGACCGCCAGCGCGGGACCGACAGCCAGGTTCGCCGTGGCCGACTGGGCGCTGGGGTGTGGCCGCGTCGGCGCGGACGCTTCCGCCGCCCGGACCCCCGTGGCGAGACTGCGCAGTCGGCCTGCCGGGACATGCTGGCGTAGCCGGGGGAACTCGTAGCGCTCCTCGTAACGGGCATGCAGAAGGACAGCGTCGCGCAGCAGGATGATTCCCGTCTCGAAGCCGTCGGCGTCCACGCCGCCGGCGATCAAGGTCTGCAGGGTCTCCTTCGCCTGCCGCTCCTCGTCGAGCCGGTCGTCGACCATCGCGTCACCACCCCCACCAGGCAGCGTCCGGGCGAGCGGGTGGACGATCTCCTCCTCGGCGGTCTCGTGCGCGGCGAGGAGCTTGACCAGATCGTCGAAGGCGTCGCGCCGGGTGTCGCCGGTGCCGCCGATGACCAGCAGGAAGAGCTGCTCGATCTGGGCGTGCTGGGCGAGCAGCAGGTCGACCACGTCTTCCTCGGGCCCTGGGGTGGCCGGGGTGCCGGTGTCAGGCATGGCTGCCGCCTTCGGCGCGCAGTGCCTCGATCGGGTGCGGACCCTCGGTCTCGATGCGGTACTCGTCGCCGAAGCGTTCCCGGTGCATGTCGATGACCTGTTCGCTGGGGGGCTGCTGGCCGTCGTGCAGTTGCTGCTGCATCCACTCGAAGCGCTCGTGGGCCTCGGTGACGTAGCCCTCGCCGAGCTTGGTCGCGTCGATCTGGGTGGCCAGCAGATGGCGCAGGTAGTCCTTGTTGGGCTCGAAGGTCAGCGGCTCGGGAAGGCCGACACTGCCGACGATCTCCTCCGGCTCCCGGCCGTCATGGCGGCGTAGCAGGTCGGCGGCCTGCTGGAGGTGGGCCAGCTCCATCTGCAGGTGCAGCTCCCAGATCGCCTTGATCCGGGGGTCGCTCTCCTGCTGGAGGAAGGAGTAGTAGAGCCAGCACTCGTTGTACTCGTGGGTGAGCAGCCGCTCCCACCAGTTCTCGCCCGGGTCCAGCAGTGACTCGTAGTGGGTGACGTGCTCCTGCTCGATCAGGCTGATCTCCTGGTAGAGCTGGCGCGCGATCGGCTCCATGTACTGCGGGCCGACGTTCATGTAGTAGAACATCACCTGCTGCTCCGCTGAGAGGATCGTCAGCGCGTGCAGCTTCGAGCGCGGGTCCACCGAGTTGCGGTCGTACGGGGTGCGGACCTCGTCGAAGGGGTGCCGGTGCTCCTGGACCGTCGGTCGGCCGGGCATGACCTCGGTGAGCCCGTCGACAATCTTCTCCGCCTTGCGTCGCTCGACCATCTCGTAGAGGTTGGCGTAGCGGTACAGGTGGTCGAAGTCCTCCAGCACACCGAACTCGTACGCCTGCTTGAGGTAGGGGTCGGGTTCGTGGCGGGCCACCCAGGCGGTGAGGTCGACGGCCACCTGCTCGTAGCCGAGCGTCGTCTCCAGCACGCTGGCGACACCGGGGAGCAACCAGTTCACCACCCGCTGCTGTTGGCTCTCCAGGTAACGGACGTAGGCGAGTTGCCGACGGACCTCCTGGTCGGGGCAGTTCCGAGCGAACTGGTGCTGGAAATTGATCGCCTCGACCTCGATGCCGTTCATCGTGATGATCCGGCACCGGGTGTAGGGGTCGACCGCCTCCGGATCGATCGGGTCGACGTTCAGTTCACGCCAGTTGCGGATCTGGTTCTCGAGTGGGATTCCTTTGTGGTCCAGCGGATTGAACATGTCTCTCCTTATGGGGGGGGACGGTGGCCGTGCCGCCTACGGTGTGGTGGCGACGGAAGGGCCGAGGGGCTGACGCGACGGTGCGGCACGGCGGGGCAGGGGTGGGACCACGCCGACGACGCGAGCACCGGTCGGCGTGGACGTGCCGTGAAGTTCGAGATGTCCCAGCACCCCGGCCACGCCGAGGACCCGGAGGACGAACGGCGAGGGATCGCGGAGCGTCAGCCCACCTCCGGCCTGGGCGGCCAGTTGGTCGGCGTTGAGCAGGGCGCTGACGGCGTGCGCGCCGAAGAAGCGGACCGCCGAGAGGTCCACGACAACCAGTGGCGTGGGCGAGCGGCAGAGGAACTCCACCAGCTCGGTGAGCAGGTGGGCGTTGCTCATGTCGATCTCGCCGACGACCCTGATCTGGCTGAGGGCACCGTCGCGGCTCAACGACAGCGACATGATCGGCCTGCCCGGGACGGACCGGCGGTCGGGTCGTGGAGACCGGAGTAGGGGATTCTGACCGGTCACGATGGCCTCCGCCCTCGATGAGGGTGGCCCCCCGCCGCGTGTGTGCCGAGGCGTGGATGACCACTGGAGGGCGCGTGTCTTGACCCGATAGAGACCCTACCCGCGGGATCCGGACGCAAACCAACCACACCACCCGGGATGGCGTCCGAGGAAGCTCGTGGGCCGGCGGGGTGTAGGTGCACGCTCGGTGGGTAGGGGCCGCACATGCTGAAGCGAGCGGTGTGGCAGGGACTGGTGGCGGGCCTGGCCGGAGCGGCGGTGATGACGGCCGCCGAGAAGATCGAACAGCGGGTGACCGGACGACCCGACTCCTACGTGCCGGCCCGGGTTCTGGCCAGGCTGACCGGCCTGCCGGAATCCTCCGGGCAGCAGCCCCGGTGGCAGAACCTGGCGATGCACTACGGCCAGGCCGCGCTGCTCGGCGTGCTGCGCAGTGTCATGGCGCAGGTCGGGCTGCGCGGCGTTTGGGCTTCAGGGATGTTCACGGCGGTGCGCCTGACCAACGACCAGATCCTGGAGAACGCCACCGGCGTAGGGGCGCCTCCGCTCACCTGGCCCCGCCCCGAGCTCGCCATCGACGTGTTGCACAAGTCCATCTACGCGTTCGCCACCGGAGCGGTGGCCGACGCGCTCGCCGCCCGCGACGGGGCGGGTCCCGGGCAGCGACACGCGGCACTCCGTCCCGGTCGGCACTCGGACGTCGGTCCGCTACCCCGGGCAGCCGCCCATCGGGCATAGCCGGCGTGGAGCCTCCGACGGCCACGAAGCTGCGTGCGGGGCCGCGAAGTGTTTAGCTGCACGGATGATCACACCCGTTCCCCTCGGTACATGGCCGACGCCGTTGGAGGCGGCGCCCCGGCTCGCCGCCCGGCTGGGGCTGGCCGAGCTCTGGTTCAAGCGTGACGATCTGACCGGCCTCGGCGGGGGCGGCAACAAGATCCGCAAGCTGCGGTACGCCTGCGCGCAGGCGATCGCCGCCGGCGCCACCACGGTCATCACCTCGGGGGCGCCGCAGAGCAACCACGCCCGGCTCACCGCGGCCGCGACCGCGCGGCTCGGCCTCTCCTGCGTGCTGGTGCTCGCCGGCCCGCCCCCGGAGAGCCCGCGAGGCAACCTGCTGCTCGACGGGCTCGCCGGGGCGGAGATCGTCTGGGCCGGGGACCGTCCGCTCGCCGAGCTGGTGGCGGTCGAGGCGGAGCGACGGTCGGCGTACGTCATCCCGTTCGGCGGCACCTCACCCGCGTCGGTCCAGGGCTACGTGGACTGCGCTCGGGAGCTGCGGGCCCAGCTGCCGACCGTCGACGGGGTCGAGGTCGTGACGGCGCTCGGCTCCGGCGGGACGATGGCCGGTCTGGTGCGGGAGCTGGGCCCGCAGCGGGTGATCGGCGTGGATGTCGGCGCCGTGCCGGACCCTCGGGCGACAGTCGCCGGGTTGCTCGTCGGCGAGGTCGAGCCGGACGCGCTGCGGATCGACGGCACCCAGGTGGGTGCCGGGTACCGCACGCTGACCGAGGCCGCCCGGGCGGCGCTGGAGGTGACCGCGCGTACGGAGGGGGTCTTCCTGGACCCGACGTACACCGGTCGGGCGATGGCGGCGCTGCTGGCCGGCAGCTTCCCGCGCGGCGACCGGGTCGTCCTCCTGCACAGCGGCGGGCTGCCGGGGCTCTTCGGCCACCCCGAGCTGTAGGGGTTCATTCCGGCCAGGCAGAGCCCTCGATGACCCGGACGAAGTCGATGTGGCGGTAACCGGGCACCCGGTGCTCCAGTACGTCGCCGTTGACGGTCCCGAAGGTGGTGTCCGGCCGGTGCCGGAAACCGGCTGCGAAGGCGTCGACGATGGCCCGCTTGAAGTTCGGCCGCGGGTGTGCCGTGGTGACCGCCGCGATGTCGGCCGGCGACAGCTCGTGGTAGCCGATCCCGAGCACGTCCGTCTCGACACCCGCGGTGACCAGGGCCACCTCGGGCTCCAGGCGGTACGGAATCTCGGGCGTGGTGTGCAGGGCGATCCCTTCCCAGACCAGTCGGGCCTCCTGCTCGCCGATGCCGTTCGAGCGGAGGAAGCGGCGTGCCTCGTCGGCGCCGTCGAGTTCGAAGCGTTGATCGTCGCGCCGGTAGCGTTCGGTCAGTCCCAGGTCGTGGAACATCGCTCCCACGTAGAGCAGCTCGGGGTCGGCCTTCAGGCCGAGCCGCCGACCCTGGAGCGTGCCGAAGAGGAAGACCCGCCGCGAATGATGGAACAGCAGGTCGTCGGTGGCCTGGCGGACCAGTTCGGTCGCGTCGGTGGCGAGCTGCGAGTCGGGGATCTCGATGCCGGCGATCGTTGTCTGGCTCATCACGGTCCTGTCGATTCGGGAGCCCGGCCGGGCTCCGATGCGTCAAGCGTCACCCGCCCGATCCGCCGGATACCCTGTCCTATCTGCCATGCTTCCCTCAGATCAGGACAACAACGGAGGGGGTTGACGCGGTGGACAGCCGGGCGGCAGGGGTGCACCGGGTCACCGCCCTCGTCTTCGACGGGATGACGTTGCTGGACCTCGCCGGACCGTTCGAGGTCTTTGCCGAGGCCGCCAAGTTCGGCGCCCGGTACGAGCTGGAGGTGCGCTCCAGCGATGGTTCCGCCGTTCGTGCCTCGACGGGTCTGCGCGTCCAGGTGGATGGCGCGGTCGACGCGGCCACCGACGTCGGGACCGCCCTCGTGGTCGGCGGCGACGTGCTGGCGGTGCGCCCGATCAGTGCCGAACTCACCGCCGCCGCAGCAGCGCTGTCGCGCGGCGCCGACCGCACCGCCGCGGTCTGCACCGGCGCGTTCGTCCTGGCCGCCGCCGGCCTGCTGGACGGTCGGCGGGCGACCACGCACTGGCAGCACGCGCGGTTGCTTTCGGCCGCTTTTCCGCAGGTCAGTGTCGAGATTGACGCGATCTTCGTACGGGATGGGACGGTCTTCACCTCGGCCGGCGTGTCCGCGGGCATCGACCTCGCGTTGGCCCTCGTGGAACGCGACCACGGTCCGGAGATCGCCCGGTCGGTGGCCCAGTCGCTCGTTGTCTTCCTGCAGCGGCCGGGCGGCCAGTCGCAGTTCTCGCCGTCGCTTGCCCTGCCCCGACCCCGCACTCCGGTGCTGCGACAGGTTATCGACGCGGTGGCTGCCGACCCGGCCGACGACCACTCGGTGACGGCCCTCGCCGCCCGGGCGCATGTCAGCCCCCGTCACCTCTCCCGGATGTTCCGGCAGGAGGTTGGCAGTAGCCCAAGCAAGTACGTGGAGGGCGTGCGGGTCGACGCGGCCATCCGGCTGCTGCACGCGGGGAAGTCGGTCACCGCTTGCGCTCAACAGGTCGGCATTGGCAGCCCGGAGACATTGCGTCGGATGTTTCTCGCCCGGGTGGGGGTGCCGCCCCGCGCCTATCAGCAGCGATTTCGAACGACGGAGCGGGACTCGGCGATGATGCCGGACGACGAGGGCCCGCCGGACTGGTGAACCGCGCGGCGTGCCCCCCGGTGCGATGGCGCCGGAGCTGGCCCGGCTGGCCGGCCGCAACAAGCAGACGATGGGCGCGATCCTCGACGAGTTGGAGCGGCTCGGCTACGTCCGGCGTACGCCCGACCCGGCCGACCGCCGGGCAAAGTTGATCGTGCCGACGGATCGGGGCCTCAGCTTCACGGCGGCCTCCGACGGCTTCGTGCACCTGATCGAGCAGAAGCTCGCCGACACGCTCGGCCCCGATCGCTACCGCGACTTCAGAGACGCACTGGCCCGTGGCGTGGCGAGCCTCGCGGCGACCGGCCAGGACACCGAGGGCTGAGCTGGCATGTGCCGGCGCCAACCGGGTACGCCGCCGTGGCCCCGGGGGTCGGCGGAACGCCCAGGCTGACCGCTTTTCACGCAGCCGAGGAGCACCGACATGCCTATCGCGGGGCGGGGCCGACTCACACCGACGGTCTCCCTGGTGCTGCTGGCGTCGATCCTGGTGTCGTTCCTGGCCGCATCGGCGGCCCCGACCCCGCTCTACGGTGTGTACCAGGAACGCTGGCACTTCTCGCCGGTCACCACCACCGTGGTGTTCGCCGTCTACGCCCTAGCGGTGCTGGTGTCGCTGCTCACGTTCGGCAGGTTGTCCGACCACGTCGGTCGGCGGCCGGTGCTGGCCGTCGCGATCGCGGTGCAGATGCTCGCGTTGGTCGTCTTCATCTTCGCCAACGGCGTTGCGGCCCTGCTGGTCGCCCGCCTCGTGCAGGGGCTGGCAGCCGGCGCCGCCACCGGCGCGGTGGGCGCCGCCATGCTGGACATCGACCGGGCCCGGGGCACGCTCGCGAACTCGATCGCCCCCGGCATCGGAACCGGGACCGGTGCCCTGCTCTCGGCGCTGCTCATCCAGTTCCTGCCCGCGCCGACGCGACTGGTGTACCTCGTACTGCTCGTGATCCTGCTGATCCAGGCCGTCGGGGTCGCGCTGATGCCGGAGACGGTCACCCCGATGGCCGGGGCCCGACGCAGCCTGCGCCCGGATGTCACGCTGCCCCGCTCGGTGCGCCAACCGGTCCTGGTCGTCGTCCCGGTGCTCTTCGCGGTCTGGGCGCTGGCCGGGTTCTTCGGCGCGCTCGGCCCGGCGCTGATCCGCAGCCTCATGAACACGTCGATCGTGATCGGCGGTCTGGTCCTCTTCGTCTTCGCCGTCTTCGGGTCGATCGCCGTGCTGGTACAGCGCAACACCGCCGCGCGGACCGTGATCCTGACCGGAATCGTCGCGCTCATCCTGGGCATGATCGTCACGTTGGTAGCGGTCATGGCGCAGTCCATCCCGGTCTTCTTCGTCGGCCTCGCGCTCGGGGGCGTCGGCTTCGGCAGCGGCTTCCAGGGCAGCCTCAAGACGGTCATGCCGCTGGTCGAGGCGCACCAACGCGCCAGCGTGCTGTCCGTGCTCTACGTCGTCTGCTACGTCGGCTTCGGTCTCCCCACGGTGATCGCCGGCTTCCTCGTGGTCTACGCCGGCGGCCTGCCGAGGACCGCCGACGAGTACTCCGTCGCGGTCATCCTCCTCGCTTTGGTCGCCCTGTCGGGGGTACGCAGGGCCACCAGGATGGCGCCGGGCTGAGGCCGGGAAGCCGGCGCCGAGCACTGACGCAAGCAGCAGCGCGATGATCAGAAAGGGAGGGGCGATGAGCCCGAAGGTGGCCCAGGGCGACGCGAGTACGACGTCGCGGATCGAGAGCCTGGACGTCAAGCTTGAGGTGATCGTCATCCCGGTGTCGGATGTCGACCGGGCGAAGGCGTTCTACGAACGGCTCGGGTGGCGGCTCGACCAGACCCCGCCCGGCATCGTCCAGTTGACGCCGCACGGCTCCGCGTGTTCCGTACAGTTCGGCCCCGGGCTGACGTCGGCGGCACCCGGCTCGGCCATGGCATACCTGATCGTGTCCGACATCGAGGCGGCCCACGACACCCTCGCCGCCGCCGGTGTCGAGGTCGGCGACGTCTTCCATGTCAGCCCGGACGGCCCGGTCGACGGGCCGGACCCGCAGCGGCGCAGCTACTTCTCGCGCGCCACGCTGCGCGACCCGGACGGCAACACCTGGCTGATGCAGGAGATCACCACCAGGCTTCCCGGACGCATCGAGGGTGGCCTCACGTCGTTCGGCTCCACGAGCGACCTGGCGAGCGCGCTTCGACGCGCGGCCGCCGCGCACGGCGAGCACGAGAAGCGTACGGGCGAGCATGACGACAACTGGCCCGACTGGTACGCGGCGTACATGGTCAGCGAGCAGTCGGGGGCCAAGCCGCCCGAGTGAGTTCGCGGGCGGACCTCAGCGCAGTCCGCGGATGAGGTTGTCGACCAGGGTGCGGGCGAAGTCCTCGGTGAGCGGCAGGTCGGCGATGAGAAGCCGGTGATAGCAGGCGCCCCAGAGTTGGTCAACGACGGATTCGGGGTCGATGTCGGCGCGTAGCTGCCCCCGGGCCATGGCCCTGGTGAGGGTCTCGACGGCGAGGGCCCGACGGGGTCCGGAGTAGCGCTCGCGGTACGCGGCAGCCAGTTCCGGATCGGTCTGCGCCTGCCCGATGAGCTGGCTGATGACCCGCCCGGCGGTGGTGTCCCGCACCAGGTGGACGAAGGCGACGAGCTGGTTGGTCAGGTCGGCGACGATGTCGGCGGTGTCGGTGAAGGCCAGGGTTGGCGCGACGACGGTGAAGTAGCCGTCCAGCGCGAGCGCTCCCTTGGAGGGCCACCACTTGTAGATGGTCATCCGGCTGGCTCCGGCGTGGGCCGCGACCTTCTCGATGGTGAAGCCGGCCATGCCCTCGGCCAGCAGGAGTTCTCCGGCGGCCGTGAGGATCTCCGCGCGTACCTGATCGGCGGGGCGACGGCCGCGACCACGGCGCGCCGGCGTCTGGGCATCCGGCGTGAGCTCGGCCACTGGTCCTCCCGGTTATATGGACACGCTGTCTACTTGCTGGTTATATGGACACAGCGTACACAGCGGTGTCGGGACACCACGACGCACCGCGACGACGACCGAAGGAGACGAGGGACATGACAGGTCTACGACGGCGACGGTTGGGTGCCTCCGGGCCGGAGGTGTCGATCATCGGGCTCGGCGCGATGGGCATGTCCGACCTGTACGGGCCGGCCGACGAGACGGAGAGCGTCGCCACGTTGCACGCGGCGATCGACGCCGGTGTGAACCTGATCGACACCGCGGACTTCTACGGGTCGGGTCACAACGAAATGCTGATCGGCCGGGTGCTGCGGGAGCGTCGCCGGGACGAGGTGGTGCTCAGCGTGAAGTTCGGCGCACGCCGGACGCCCGACGGCGGCTTCCAGGCGGCGCCGTACGATGTGTCGGCGGCGGCGGTGAAGGACCGGCTGGCGTACTCGCTGCGACGGTTGGGCACCGATTACATCGACATCTACCGGCCGTCGCGGCTGAACCCGCAGGTGCCGGTCGAGGAGACCGTGGGCGCGCTGCTGGAGATGCAGCAGGCCGGCTACATCCGGCACATCGGGCTTTCCGAGGTGGGCGCGGACAGCATTCGCAGGGCCGCGGCGGTGGCGCCGATCAGCGATGTCCAGATCGAGTACTCGCTGCTCTCCCGGGGCCCGGAGGCCACCATTCTGCCGGCGCTGCGGGAGCTGGGCATCGGGTTGACCGCCTACGGGGTGCTGTCCCGAGGTCTGCTCAGCGGCCACTGGTCGGCGGACCGTGCGCTGACCGGCACGGACTTCCGGGCCAACAGCCCACGGTTCCAGGGCGAGCACCTGGCCGCCAACCTGCGCCTGGTGGACGCGCTCGGTCGGGTCGCGCAGCGGCTGGGTGCGACCACGAGCCAGGTGGCGATCGCCTGGGTGGCGGCACAGGGCGAACAGATCGTGCCGTTGGTCGGGGCGCGGCGGCGGGACCGGCTGACCGAGTCGCTGGCCGCGGTCGCCCTGGTGCTCGACCGGGACGCGCTGGACGAGATCGAGCGTGCCGTGCCGGCCGGCGCCGCCTCCGGCCAGCGGTACGCGACCGCCATGATGGCGCTGCTCGACAGCGAGAAGTGACGCCGGCGGGCGGCCTCAGGAAGCTGCTCGCCAGACCCAGTTGCGGCGTTCGTAGAGCGGCACCAGCCCGGCCCGGAGCATGTTGTTCAGCGACGGGTTCTGCTGACCGGGCGCGGGCTTGCCGGTCTCGGCGAACAGCCACCGGCATCCCGCCTCGGCCGCGGCTCGGGCGCGGGCGGCGATCAGCGCCGACTGCGCCCCGAGGCCGCGGTGACCAGTGGCCGTCGCGGCGGCGTTGAGCGACGCGGCCTCGTCGTGCAGGAACAGGTTGCCGCCCGCGACCAGTTCGCCGTCGTCCCAGGCCGCGTACGGTCGCCACGTCGCCTGGCCGACCGTCGCGGCCAGCATGTCGGTGAGCCCACCGGTAGGCATGCCGAACCCGCTGAGCACCACGTCGGCCCAGCGCCGCGCCTCGACGGCCGGCACCGGGGCGACGCGCAGACGGGTCTGCGCCGCAGCGACGTCGCCGGGTCGGGCGGCGAGCTTGACCCAGGTGCTTCCCGGCTCAAGCCCGCGCGCGGCAGCGACCTCGTCGAAGCCCGCAGGCAGCACCGAGGGAACGAGCTGGAGGACTGCCTGGTCGACGCGCTGCTCCCGGTAGAAGTCGAGGACGCGATCCAGGGTCTGCACGGTGAACGGCTCGGTGGTGCCGAAGCCGAGGGCCTTGTTCCAGTACCCACCGGAGGGATCGTTGCGCATGGCGAGGGCGACACCGCCGCCGATGCGGGTGGTCGCGATCCCGAGTTCGGTGTACGCGGGCCCGGGTGCCTGTGACTCGTAGGAGTACATGAATTCGCACTCCACGGCTTCGGCGAGCGGGGTCAGGTCGGCTGGCGCGGTCATCGGCTGATTATCGTCTGGTCCGTTCCCAGGCCCGTACCAGCTGCATCCGATTGTGAATGCCCAGCTTGTGATATATGGAGCGGAGTTGGGTGTCCACGGTGTGGAAGGAGACGAAGAGACTCCTGGCCGCCTCCTTCTTCGTGGCACCGGCGGCGAGCATCTCCGCCACCCGCTCCTCGGCGGGGGTGAGCGCGCCGATGCCCCGGCTTGGCGGCTCATCGATCGACGGCCGGTGGCGCCCGGTGGCGGCGAGGTCGGCGCAGCGCCGGTCCGCGATCGCCTGGTCGCCAGGAGCGCCGATCCGGGCGTAGAGGGCAGCCGCCTCGTGCGCGGCATCGCGCGCCTCCCCGAATCGCGCCCGGGGACTGTTCGCGAGGTCGAGCAACGCGTCGGCCAGCGCCGGCCGCGCGGCGGTGGTGCGCAGCCGGTCGACCGCCGAACGGAGGGCGTCCGGGTCGCCGTCGCGCAACCCTCGGCTCTGGTCGGCCAGCGCGTGCCACAGCGGCACCGGGGTACGGGTGGAGACCAGCTCGACCAGTTCGGTGACCCGGCGGGCGGCCCGGGTGTCGTCGGCCGCCACCGCCGCGCGTACCAGTCGTGGGCCGAAGTGCGGCACGGGCAGGAGTGACCGGACCGACCGGTGCAGGTCGGCGACGACAGTGGTGAGCAGGCCGGCCGGAGCGCTGAGGGCGGGGTCGCGCACCGCCACACAAAACGCGAACGTCCACAACGTCCGGTCGGGCCACCGGTCCTCGGCGAGGCAGGTGCGCAGGATGGCGCGGGCGTCGTCGTGTTCGCCACGGCGGTAGCGGACCTCGCCGATCACCGCGACCAACAGGGCACGTACCTCTCTACTGACGTCCGCGGAGCCGGAGCTGAGTGTCGTGACGGCCAGCGCGGCCGCCTCGGGCAGCTCTCCCACAGCCACCATGCGCAGGCAGTCCAGCGCGGTCAGTCCGGTGAGTGAGACGTCGCTCGCGTCGGGCGCCTGGCGGGTCGCGGCCCGCGCGTCCTGGTGTCGGCCCAGGCCGAGCTGCACGAGGATCCGTTCCGCCCGGATGGACGGGGCGTCGGCGCGTGCCGCCCAGGAGTCCGGGTCGAGGGCCGCCAGCACAGCCTGGGCACCCGGCAGATCACCGTGTGCGAGCGAGCGGGCGGCCCGGCCGAGGGCGAGGTGGCGAGCGGACGTCGGGTCACCCGACGCGGCGTGCGCGGTGCCCGCGTCGCGCAGCAGGGCATCGGTGTCCGGATGTCCCGTGCGGGCCGCGATCGTGGCGACCAGGGCGAGCAGGGTGCCGCGGCTGCGGGCGTCCAGTCGGAGGTTCAGCGCCTCCCTGAGACCGGCGAGGGCGATGCTCGGCTGCTCCAGTGCCACGATCTGCGCCAGGCGACCGAGCAGGAGGGCGCGGTGGCGCTCACCGCCGCGACTCGTCGCGATCTCCGCCGCCAGAACGTGGATCAGCTCCATCCCGCGCCCGGCGAGCCGGAGCTGATCTGCGGTGGCGAACAGCCGATGCCGTCGTTGCTCGGCGTCGGCGGCGAAGTCGTCGGCCGGGACCATTCCGGCGTTGAAGGATGATTCGGACAATGCCCTTCTCCCCGGTTGTTACCAGGCGCGTCGAAATGCCGTCCTGCGACCGAGCCTAGTCATGGCCGGCAGGCACGGGCGACCACATCGACCAATCGGCGGGATTGCGCCCAATGACCTGCGCCGTCCGGGATTTGGCGCCTGGTAATGGCGCGATCACGTGATGCGACGGTCGGTCCTCGGCGCCGATCATCGAATCATGGCCCAGCTCATCGAACTTCCCGGTCTGCGTCGGCTCCGGGTCGTACTGCTGATGTTCGTCCTCTATGCCGGCACCGGGGCAGGTGGTCACGCTCCGGCGTGGACCCGCCTGGTGCTGATGGCGACCGCCGCGGCGATTCCGGTCGCGATCGCGGTCCAGTACGGCTGGCCCGGACTGCGTGCCCTGCTGGGGATCTCGTCCCGGCTACGGCTGCGGGGTGGATCCGTTCCCGCGCCCACTCCGATCCAACCCGAGTGAGGAGACAGCGACCATGGCGAACAGCGATCCGGAACCGCGGCGCGGCGACCAGGGCGCCGCGCCTTTCGCGGGCCGCAACGTCGAGCTCGAACGGCAGAACCCGGACCTCCTGGTTCCACCGACGACCGACAGCCGGCTGGTGCCCAACCTGAAGTTCTCGTTCTCGCAGGCGCACACCCGGGTGGAGAAGGGCGGCTGGACCCGGGAGGTCACCAGCCGAGACCTCCCGATCGCCAGTCAGTTGTCCGGCGTCCAGTTCGGTCTCGAGCCGGGCGCGTACCGGGAGATCCACTGGCACCAGCAGTCGGAGTGGGCCTACATGCTCAGCGGCAGCTGCCGGATCAGCGCTGTGGACCACGAGGGCCGCAACTTCATCGAGGACGTGAAGGCCGGCGATCTGTGGTTCTTTCCGCAGGGCGTGCCGCACAACATCCAGGCGTTGGAAGACGGCGCGCAGTTTCTGCTGGTCTTCGACGACGGGGCGTTCTCGGAGAACAACACGTTCCTGCTCAGCGACTTCTTCGCACACACCCCTCGGCACGTGCTGGCCAAGAACTTCGGCTGGACGTTGGAACAGATGGAGAACCTGCCCGAGCGGGAGAAGTACATCTTCCAGGGCGACGTCCCACCACCCCTGCAACAGGACCGGGTGGTCAGCCCGACCGGCGACATCCCACGAAGCTTCAAGCACCGGATGCTCGCGCAGACCCCGCAGCGTTTCCGCGGCGGAACTGTCCGGATCACCGACTCGACCAACTTCGCCGCCTCAGTGACCACCGCAGCGGCCCTGGTCGAGGTCGAGCCGGGAGGGATGCGCGAGTTGCACTGGCATCCCACCACCGACGAGTGGCAGTACTACATCTCCGGCACCGGACGGATGGGCGTCTTCGCCTCGCAGGCCGCCGCCCGGACGTTCGACTTCCAGGCCGGCGACGTGGGTTACGTCCCGTTCGCGTACGGCCACTACATCGAGAACACCGGCGACGAGCCACTGGTGTTCCTGGAGATGTTCCGCCATCCCCGCTTCGAGGACATCTCGGTGATGCAGTGGATGGCAAACACGCCCCACGAGGTCATCGCCGACACGATCAACGTGCAGAAGTCGATCGTCGACAGCCTGCCGAACACCAAACAGGTGGTGATCTGAGCGGAGCGTCCGTCCGTCCTCCGACGGACGGACGGACGGTCCGGTGGACTCAGCTCCCCGCGGGTGCCGGGGAGGTGGGAGCCGCGGCAGGTTGTCGGCGTCGAGACACCGCACCCACCACCACGTCGATGGCGAGGAAGGCGAGCACTGTGAGCCCGAACAGGGGCAGCGTCCAGCCGATCGCCACGGTCACCGGTACCCCGATCAGCAGCGCCCAGAGCGGCAGGCCACGTACTCCGCCGCGGGCTGGCGGCGTGCCGGCGATCGCACGGCGGTCGGCGCGGGTGGGTCGGCGTTGCCACCACATGCGGTAGCCCCAGAAGATGACGCAGAGCAGGCCGAGGGCGAGCGCGGCGAGCAGGATCTGGTTGACCAGGCCGAAGAGGATCCCCATGTGGGCCTGGATGCCGAGGCCGCTCAGTTTGGCCAGCACTGGCCAGTCGGCGAAGTCGCTGCGGGCGGTCACCGTGTCCGAGGCCGGGTCGACGGCGATGCGGTCCTTCCTTACCGGCCAGGTGTTGTCGACCTGCGTGACGGTCCAGGCGGAGCCCGGCTCCGGCGCAGGGCTGATCTCGACCGGCCCGGCGAGGCCCGCGCCGCGAGCGACCGCCAGGACCCGGTCGAAGGCCGCCGACTCGACGACCCCGCCCGCCCCGGCGGCACCGTGCTCGTGGCCCCCGCCGGTCTCGGCAGGGGCGGGCGGACCGGCGGTGAGGCTGGTGGAGATCTCCGGGGTGCGGGCGCTGAGCGCGTCGAGGCCGGCGGCGAAGTTCGCGCCGGCGTAGCGGGACCAGGTCAGGCCGGTGACCGAGAGGAAGAGCAGCCCGACGGTGAGCCAGATGCCGGTGGTGGCGTGCCATCCCCGGGTACGGCGGACACCCTTGCCGGTGGACAGGTCCGGCACGAGCAGGTGCCGGGCGGCGGCTCGGGCGGCGCCGCGTCGACGCCACCAGAGGATGACCCCGCCGAGCGCCATCACCCACAGCCAGCTCGCGGCCAGTTCGGAGTAGTGCTCGCCCACAGTGCCCAGGTGCAGGTGGCGGTGCAGGTCGTCCAGCCAGGTCGTTGCCGGCGTGGACCCGAACCAGGTCATGAGCTGCCCCTGGGGCTCGCCGGTGTACTGGTTGATGTAGACGGTGTGCTGGTTCTCGCCCAGCTCGGGCAGGGAGAACACCACTCTGGTGGTCCGGTCGCCGTCGCCGGGTTGCACCGTGGTGATGCTGCCGTCGGGGTGCGCGTTGCGCGCGGCCCCGATCTGCTCGGCCAGCGGGAGCTGACGGTCACCCACCTGGGCGACGGTCAGCTGGTCGCCGTAGAGGATCGCGTCGAGTTGCGGGGTTGTGGTGTAGGCCAGACCGGTCAGTGCGGCGACCACCAGGAACGGGGCGACGAGGATGCCGGCGTAGAAGTGCAGCCGCAGCAGCAGCGCGCCGAACGGTGACGTGCGCCGGGCGGGTCGGGCCGGTTTGTCGGTGGTGGTGGCGGGCTCCGGCGTCGGCGTGCCGGACAGTTCGGTGAGAGACATGGTGATCCGATCGAAGAGTCGGGAAGCACCCGAGGCTGTTTCCCGTACTGGTCTGGTCGCCCGGTGAGGTGTCGCGTCGGCCCTGACTGGTGGTCGGGGGAGAGACGCCGGCGGTTCCCGAGAGTCGGTTTCCGATGACCCGGGCGGCGGGCGGACCGCACGAGGGCGGGTCGGATCAGCGCCGGGCCGCCCGCCGCCACAGCAGCCCGGCCGTCAGCAGGACGAGGAGGGCCAGCGCGGAAGCCGCGACGAGTACAGCGACGCTCGGACCACCGCCGGACTGTGCGGCGACGGACGGGGTGGGCGCTGACGCGCTGCCGTTGGCAACCGGCGCGGCGCTGGACGTCGGATCGGCCACAGTGAACGGATAGGAGCCCTGCACCGGGTGCCCGTCCACGGAGACGACCCGGTAGGCGACCGTGTATGTCCCGTTCGGCAGGGTGTCGGTCACCTGGACCGTGGTCTTCGCTCCGGTGACCACCGGTTCGCCGGTGGGAAGCTTCCGTTTGGCGGCGTCGGTGAGCACGATGGTGGTGAACACCGGGTCGATTCGCTGCATGAATTCGAGCGTGACCTCGGTCGGTGCGCTCGGCACCGTCGCGTCCCGAGCGGGCGTGGCCGTCTTGAGCGAGTTGTGCGCCCAGGCCGGGCCGGCCGGAATGAGCACCGCCACGAGGACGGCGAGCACCGCCGCGCCGAGCCGGACGGAGGTGCGGCGGGACGGCGGCACGGTCATGACGGAACTCCGGTTGGCGTTGTCATCCGAGCACCTGCTCGCCGATCCAACCGCCCGGTTGACATCCGGGCGGGATGGCGAAGACAGCGGACCCAATCGGCGTGGTCCACTCGTTGAGCAGGTCCCGGTCGGCCAGCCGGCGCTGGATGGGCAGGAACTGTCGGGCGATGTCGGCCTGGTACGAGGTGAAGATCAAGCCGCTGTCCGCGTGGCCCTCCGCCGTCGGCACCCCGTCGTAGTTGTAGGGCCGGCGCAGGATCTTCAGCCGGTCGTCGGTGACGTGGGCGCGGGTCAGGTGGGAGAAGTCGGGGATGACGGTGAGGCCGTCGGCGTCGGTGGCGGCGAAGTCGGGTTCGTCGTGTTCGGCGGTGCCGGTGAGCGGTGCGCCGGTGTCGAGCCGTCGCCCGACGGCGAGCTCGCGGTCGCTGCGGCCGAGCAGGTCCCAGGTTTCCATGTTCATGCTGATCCGCCGGAGCACCACTGTGGTGCTGTCGCGCAGCCACGCCGGGCCGTCCGCGACCCAGAGGGCGGTGTCCATGGGTGCGCCGGGTCGGGGGTTGGCGGTGCCGTCGAGCTGACCGAACAGGTTGCGTTGGGTGTGGCCGCCCGGCTCGACACCGGGGCTGCGCCGGAAGCCCTGCTGGACCCACCGCACTGTGGCGAACGGTCGGCTGTCCTTGATCAGGACTCGCTGGGCGTGGGCGACGGAGATCGCGTCGTCCGCGCAGATCTGCAGCAGCAGGTCACCACCGGACCAGGCCGGCTGAAGCCGGTCGATGCGGAACGACGGCAGTGCGGTGACCGATGCCGGCCGGCGGTCGTCGACGCCGGCCGCCCGGTAGAGGCCCGGCCCGAAGCCGAAGGTCACCGTCAACCGTGCCGGCAGCAGCCCGAGTTCGGCCTCGGTGTCGGCCAGCGCAGGTCGGCCCTGGGTGAGCCGGGCGGCGTCGTCGGTGAGCAGCCGCAGCATCCGACCCAGCGCGGCCCGGTCGACACCGGCCCGCACTGTGAGCGCCACGAACGACGCGTGCGCCTGCGGTTCGGTGGCCACCCCGGCCTGCCGAGCGCCGTGGAACGGCTCGACCAGGCCGCCCACGGACGCCACTGGCGTCGTGTCGGCAACCGTCGCCGGCGGTGGCCCGGCCCTCCCCACACTGGTAGCGGCTATCGCGGCACCGCCGGCCAGGGCTCCGCCGGCAGCCAGTGCTCCGCCGGTGAGCAGGCCACGCCTGCTCACCGGCCGGACCTGTGGTGTCTGCGTCACGATGCCGGGCTCATGCTCATCTCCGGCGTGGCGCTCATGCCGGGCATCGGCTCGCCGTGCCCGGGGGCGTAGCTCTCCTGCGCGCCGGTGAACGGCTTGGCCATGGCGCGGAACTGCTGGGTCCTGCCGTCGGCGAAGGTCAGGGTGAAGGTCAGCTCGTCGCCCGCCTGGACGGGCTTGGTGAGGTTCATCAGCATGAGGTGGTCGCCGCCGGGCTCCAGGGCGTGCGTGCTCCTGGCCTTGATCAGGATGCCGCCCTGCTTCTGCCGCATGACCATCTTGCCGTCCTTCATGGCCATCTCGTGCAGCTCCATCGGCGACAGCGAGGTCGTGGCACTCGTCAGAGTGACATCGGTGTCGCCGTCGTTGACCAGGGTCCCGAAGGCGGCCGTCATGCCCTTGTCGGCCGCCTTCACCCACGGGTCGCGAATGCCGAGCACACCAGCGTCCGGGTTGGCCGAGGTCGACGCCGGCGGTCTTGCCTGCGCTGTCGACGGAGAGTCGGACGAGCCGCAACCGGCGACGCCCACCGTCAGGATCGCGGCGGCGATGATGGCTGCCGAGCGGCGGCGTGAAGCGTTTGGGCTGGTGGTGCGCATGTGTTCTTCCTCCGAAGGTTGCGGCTGGGAGGGTGGTCGGCCGCAGCTGGGAGAAAGTTCCGGGCTCACTGAACGTTGATCGTGAACTCCCCGGTGTGCACCTTGCCGGCGACCTGGAAGTCGAAGAAGGCCCGGTACCGGCCTGAATTCGGCGCGGTCAGCCAGAACTTGACGGTCCCGTCGACCAGCTCCGGCTCGGGGTGGACGTGCACGTAGCCGAGGTCACCCTCACGAACCACCACCAGGTGCCCGTACGCGCCCAGGTACCGCTCCAGCTGCGCGGGCGTGGCAGTGCCGGCGCCGTTGACCTGGAAGTGCATCGGCGCCGTCACCCCCACCGTCGGGGTGCCGGTCATCGACACCGTGTACGGACCAGCCGTCGCATGCGCCTGCGCTGGCGGCAGCGCGGTCGGGCTGTGCGCGCCGGGCACTGTGTGGTCGACGCCCAGGACGAGAGGCTGCTGCGTGCCGTCGGCCGCGGTGACGGAGAAGTCGGCGTAGACGCGGTAGCCGCCGGGTCGGGCCAGCGTCAGGGGGACGCTCCAGGTGCCGTCGGGCGCCATCGTCGGGTGCAGGTGCTGGTAACCGGTCAGGTCGCGGCCCACCACGATCAGGTGCAACGGCTTGTCGTGGACGACCGCGAAGGTCGTTGCCGGCTGCCGGTCGGTCCCGACGATACGGAACCGGTAGTTCGCGCGTACACCGGAGGGTTGGGACCGCTCCAGCGGTTGCAGGGTGTACCCACCGGCGCTGACCGTCGTGCCGGTCGCCAGCGTCGCGCCCGTCGCGTCGTCACCCCGATGCGTGTGCGGCCCCGTACCGGGCGAGTGTTGGTGCCCGTCGGTCGCGGAGCCCACCTGGCCCGAGGCGGGCGGTCCACCGGCTGACGGTCGTGCGTTGCCGGTCGCCGGACTCTCGTCGGCGGTGCCGATACGGGCCAACCCGAACCCGGCCAGCAGGGCCACCACGAGACCGCCGACGAACAGCGCCAGGTGGGTGTTGCTCAACCGGGACCCAGGCGTCGCGACGGCGAGGTCCGTGTCGGGCCGTGGTCCGGGGTCGACCGTCGGCTCGCCCTCCGTACTGGCGAGGGCCTTGGTCACCTGATCGGTGGGCGTCGGATCGACCGCAGCGCCCGTGCGGGCGGTGACGACCGTGTTGCCCTTGCGCGCCGCCGGCACGGTGGCGGGCCGCCGCTTGTCGCTCGCGGTACGCGCGACGACGCCGGTCGCCGCGCCGACCTTGCCCCCGCCGACCTTGCCCCCGCCGACCTTGCCCCCGCCGACCTTGCCAGCGCCGGCTTTGCCCCCGACGGTCTTGTCCCCGGCAGCCTTGCCGCCGACGGCCCTGCCAGTGCCGGTCCTGTTCGTGGTACGGGCGCCACCGCCGCGTCGGCCGGAGGTCGCCGCCGAGGCACGGCCCCGGCCGGTGGGTGTTCCGGCGGATCGGCGACGCCAGACGATGAACCCGGCCACCGCCCCGACCGCCGCGACCGCCGCCGCCCAACCGGCCCAGGCCAGCGCCCCGGGACCGCTCTCCTCGGTCGACCCGGTCGACGGGGCCGCCGCAGCCGGCGGGGTCGTCGGATCGTCCGCGGTGGTCGGCACCGCCGAGGCCTGCCCGGACGTGTTGTGCTGCTCGGTGGCGGCCACCAGCGCCGGGTCCGGTTGGGTCGACGGCGGGCTCCACCCCTTCGGCGCTGCCGTCACCCGCCCGTCGTAGCGGAAGGTCAGGGTGCCCCGCACGGTGTCGCCGTCCGAGGCGACCGACAGGTAGCTCACCGAATACTGACCCTTGGCGGGCAGGTGGGCGACGGCCACCACCGCGGGGAACCCCGTCGTGTACTCCCGTGGCTCGAACTGCCCGTTGACCAGGAAGTACTCGCGTACCGGCTTGTCGAGTGGCTTCGGCTCCCCCTGCGACCAGCCGTTGTCGACACGGGTGCCGCCCGGGGCGGTGATCGTGAAGAACGCGTTGGCGGCGGCCTTCTCGGTGAAGTGAAGCTGCACCGACGTCAACGGCTCGCGCACGGTGGCGCCGCTCGCCGGTGTGGACATGGCGAGGGTCCCGTGCGCTGCGGCGGGTTGGGCGGACGCGAGGAGGGCGACCGCCGAGGCGAGGAGGAACGCGAGGAGGCCCGAGACCACCCGCCCGCAAGTCTGGGGGAGACGACGCATCTGGATATCCTCACCCTCGCGAGACTTTTTTCAAGAGGTGACAATCTTCTTCCTCAGACGACAAAAGCTGACCAGCCATCACGGCCGGTATCCGGGTGGTCGGCCGGATCGGCCGAAAGTTCCGGCGGACACCGGCGCGGTCAGCGAGGAACCCGCCCCGCCACCGATCCGGTCGGATAGCGTCCACGTGAAGCCTCGATCACGGAGAGTGTGGATGGTTATGCGCGCCGCGTTGTTGCGGGAGTTCGACGTTCCGCTGACGGTCGAGGAGATCGATCAACCCACCGCCGGGCGCGGTCAGGTGCTGGTGCAGATCGTCGCCAGCGGGGTCAATCCGCTCGACACGAAGATCCAGGCAGGTAAGGCCGCCCACGCGCGTGTCCAGGTGCCAGCGGTGCTCGGCCTGGACCTCGCCGGTGTCGTCGCGGCGGTGGGCGCGGACGTGACCGGCTTCGAGTCGGGAGACGAGGTGTACGGGCTGTGCGGGGGCGTGGGCGACCTCCAGGGTTCGCTTGCCGAGTACGCCGCAGTGGACGCCCGGTTGCTGGCCCACAAGCCGAGGAGCCTCTCGATGCGGGAGGCCGCCGCGTTGCCACTGGCGGCGGTCACCTCCTGGGAGGGGCTGGTCGACCGGGCTGGAGTCCGTGCCGGGCAGAAGGTGCTGGTGCACGGTGGTGCCGGCGGTGTCGGTTACGTGGGCGTGCAACTTGCCCAGGCGCGAGGCGCCGAGGCGTACGCCACGGGCGGGCCGGCGAGCATGCGGGTGATCGAGAGCCTGGGCGCCGTGCCGATCGACTACACCGCGAGCACTGTCGAGGAGTACGTCGAGAGGTACACCGGCGGCGAGGGGTTCGACATCGTCATGGACAACGTCGGTGGCGCGACGCTCGACGCGTCGTTCGCGGCGGTACGCACCTACCACGGGCATGTCGTCAGCGCGCTGGGCTGGGGCTCACACTCGCTCGCTCCGCTGTCGTTCCGGGGCGCGACCTACTCCGGCGTGTTCACTCTGCTGCCGATGCTCACCGGGCGGGGCCGCGAACACCACGGCGCCATTCTGCGCGAGATCGCGACGCTGGTCGATGCCGGCGCGCTGCGCCCCCGACTGGACAAGCGCAGGTTCACGCTCGACACGGTCATGGACGCCCACCACCTGGTCGCCGGCGGCACCGCCGAGGGCAAGGTCGTCGTGGACGTCGCCGACTGAGCGGCGGCCTGCCCAGGTCCGGGTCACCGCGGGCCGGCGTCGCTACCGAAAGGCGGAGATCCGCCGCGAGCATTTCAGGACCATGCCCTCGCTGTGCCGGCCAGGTCGACGATCCGGTCACTCCAGCGGGCCAGCAGGGTCTGGTCGTGGGTGATGACCAGAACACCGGCCTGCTGGGTCCGCTGGTAGTCGCGGATGACGGCGGCGACGTGCGCCTGGGTCGAGGCGTCCAGCATCGCGGTGGCCTCGTCGCAGAGCAGGTAGTCCGGGCGGTGTACGAGCGCCCGCGCGAGGCAGGCACGTTGCAGTTGCCCGTCGGAGACGGCGTGTGGCCGCCGGTTGCGCAGGTCGGCGGTGAGGCCGACGAGGTCGGCGAGTTCGGCCACCCGTTCCCGGACCGCCGCCTCGGGCGTTCGGGTGGCGCGCAGCGGTTCGGCGATCAGGTCGGCGAGGCTCAGTCGAGGATCGGCGGCGGCGCGCGGGCTCTGGAAGAGGGCGGCGACGCGGGTCCGTAGGGCGACCGGCACGGCGTACCGGACGGCGTCGACCGCGGTGCCGTCGATGCTGACCCGGCCCTGGTCGGGGCGGTGCAGCAGGGCCAGGACCCGGACCAGTGTCGACTTTCCACAGCCGGACGGCCCGCGCAGTCCGACCGTCTCTCCCCGGCCGATCCGCACTGTGACGCCGTCGAGGACGGTCTGGCGGCCGTACCCGACGCTCACCTCGTCGGCGAGCAGGTGCTGCGCGTCGGTCATGTGGTGGCTCCGGTGGGGATCGGGTGGTGGCAGGCAACAGTGCCGTCACCGGCGACCGGTGTCGGCTCTGGTCGGTCCGCGCAGGTGCCGGTGCGGCGTGGGCAGCGGGGCGCGAACGCGCAGCCGGGGGGTAGCGCGGTGAGCATCGGCGGGTCGCCCGGCACCGGCCGGAAGGCCCGGTCGGGCAGGGCGTCGAGCAGCGCCGAGGCGTACGGGTGGGTCGGCGCGGTGAAGAGCTGGTCGGTGTCGCGGTCTTCCACGATGCGGCTGGCGTACATCACGGCGACGGTGTCGGCGACCCGGCGTGCGGCGGCCAGGTCGTGCGTGATGAGCATGACTGCGGCGCCGTTGTCGCAGCGGCGGCGCAACAGGTCGAGGGTGTGGTCCACCAGCGGCCGGTCCAGCCCGGTGGTGGGCTCGTCGGCGATGAGCAGCGACGGGTCGGGTGCCAGCGCCAGCGCGGTGGCCAGACGCTGTGCCATGCCACCGGACAGCTCGTGCGGGTAGCGGTCCAGGTCCGTCGGGTCGAGCCCGACATCGACAGCGAGTTGGTCGGCGTCGGCGCGGTCGCGGCCGTGCGCCCGCAGCGTCTCGGCGAGCAGTCGCCGTCCGGTGCGGACCGGGTTCAGGGCGGTGGCCGGGCTCTGCGGCACCAGCCCGACGCGGCGCCCGCGTATCCTGCGGGCCAACTGGCGCTGGCCGCAGGTGACCAGGTCGACCGGGTTGGCGCCGGGGTGGTGCAGCACGGCGTGGCCGGTGGTGGTGGCGTTGCCGGGTAGCAGGCCGAGCAGGGCGTGGGCCAGGACGGACTTGCCGCAGCCGGACTCGCCGACGATGGCCAGCAGTTCGCCGGGCCGCACGGTCAGGCTGAGATCGCTGACGGCGCGCACGCGCGCGTCGCGGAGCCGGAACTCGACGCCGAGGCCGTCGACGGTGAGCAGCGGCCGAGTCACCATGGCGCGGGAAGGCGCCGAAGCGGGAACGGAGTCGGTGGTGGTCACAGGTGCAGCTCCGCTCGGACCCGGGGATCGAGACGGTCACGCCAACGGGCGGCGAGGACCGCGATGGCGAGGGTGACGACGACGATGACCGCGCCCGGTGCCAGGCTGGCCCACCAGGCACCGGTCAACAGCGACCCCCGGCCGTCGTTGATCATGTTGCCCAGCGAGGCGAGGTGCGGCGGCAGGCCGAGGCCGAGGAACGACAGGGCGGTCTCGTGCCACACTGCGTGCGGGATCATCAGGGTGGTCGCCAGGGCCAGCCGGGGCAGGACGTGCGGCAGCAGGTGCCGGGTGAGGACCCGGAGCCGGCCGGCTCCGCCGCTGATGGCGGCATCGATGAACGGTCGGGTCCGAAGGCTCAACAACTCGGATCGGACGATGCGCGCGGTGGAGAGCCAGTGGGTGAGCCCGACGGAGGCGATCACGGCACCGAGGCTGGGACGCAGCATGGCGACGATGAAGATGCCCAGCAGCAGGTGCGGCATCGCGGCGATGGTGTCCACGATCCGCATCAGGATCCGGTCGACCCGGCCGCCGAGCGTGCCGGCGATCCCGCCCACCACGCCCCCGAGGACTGTGGCGACGAGCGCGGCGACCGCGCCGACGAGCAGCGAGACCCGCAGCCCGTAGACGGCGCGGTGCGCCACGTCGCGGCCCAGGTCGTCGGTGCCGGCGAGGTGGGGCCAGGACGGCGCCACCCGGGTCTGGTCCAGCGCGACAGCGCTCTGGTCCAGCGGCCAGACCAGCGCAGCGAGCAGCGAGCCGGCGATGGCCACGAGCAGGATCAGGCCGGCCGCGACGGCACCGGCCCGGCCGGGCCGCAGCCGCGACCGGGCCAGCCGGAGCAGCGGCGGTCGGGCAGCGAGGTCAGCCATCGAGTCGTACCCTCGGGTCCGCGGCGGCGTAGGCGAGGTCGGTCGCGAGGTTCGCGGCCAGCACCACCGCCGTGGTGATCAGCGTGATCGCCGCCAGCAGCGGGAAGTCGCTGCCCAGCGCGGCGGCGACAGTGACGGCGCCGAGGCCCGGCAGCGAGAAGACCGTCTCGACCAGCACCGCCCCGCCGACCAGCTCGGGCAGGTGGGTGCCGACCAGGGTGAGGAACGGCAGCAGCGCGGTCCGCAGCGCGTGCCCGAACAGCACCGTCCGACCGGGCAACCCGCGCGCCCGCGCCGCGAGCACGTGGTCGTCACGCATGCTCTCCGCTACCGCGTCCCGGACGAACAGCACGAACCACGGCGCCTGCGACACGGCCAACACCCCGACCGGCAGGATCAGGTGGTGCGCCACGTCGGACCAGGACGTGCGGGTCGCTGTGACGTCGGTGAGCCCGCCCGCCGGCAACCAGCCCAGGGCCAGCGCGAACACGGCGATCGCGGCCAGGCCCAGCCAGAAGACCGGCATCGACTGCACCGCGTACGCGGCCGCCCGCAACGCGCGGTCGAACAACCCACCCCGCCGGTACGCCGCCAGCGCGCCCAGCAGCAGGCTCGCGACCAGGACCAGGGCGAGGGCCACACCGATCAGGAGCAGCGTCCAGCCGGCCCGGGCGGTCAGCACCGAGGCGACCGGCTCGTGGCGGCTGGTCGACCAACCCAGGTCGCCCTGGACCAGGTTGCCGATCCAGCGCAGGTACTGCACCGGCAGGGGGTCGTCGACGCCCCAGTTCGCGCGCAGCTGGGCCAGGTTCTCCTCGCTGGCCGTGAAGGCCGCCGCGCCCGCGTACTGCTTGGCGGGGTCGACCGGCGAGGCGGCACCGAGGGCGAACATCCCGACGCTGGTAGCGGCGAGCACCGGCACGGCGACGAGGAGTCGACGCCGGACCACCGCACCGGCCCCGGCCAGTCGACCGGAGCGGGTCACGACCGCGTCCAGGTGTCGATGTTCCACCAGAGGCTGTTCGCCACCCCGTGCTCGTGCGCCTCGACCCGCGGCGCCACGCCCTGAACAGAGGACTTCAGCACGTAGGTGTGCCGCAGGTAGGTGAGGAACAGCCACGGTACGTCGGCCGCCAACTGCTTCTGGAACTGCGCGTACGCGGCCTTGCGAAGGGCGGGGTCGATCTGGTCGCGACCCTCCTGCAGGGCCCGGTCGGTCACCTCGGAGCGGTACGAGCCGGGGTTGAAGTAGCCCTGCCCCGCGAACGTCGAGCCGAACAGCTTGTACGAGACGAAGTCCGGGTCGTACGGGGTGCCGTAGCCCATCAGCAGGGCGTCGGACTCCATCCGCGGGTCGATGGCGTCCCAGGTGAGCCCCGCCGGAGTGACTTCGATGCCGACCTTCTTCGCGTCGGCGGTGACGGCGAGGGCCAAATCCTTGCGCAGCGTGTCGCTCGCCGGGTACATCAGCGTGAACCGGGCCGGTCGGCCGTCCTTGACGCGTACCCCGCCGGGGCCGGGGGTCCAGCCGGCCGCGTCGAGCAGCGCTCCGGCCGCCGTCGGGTCGGCGGTGGGCTTGCCGACGATCGACGGGTCGGCGAACTCGGAGGTCGGCGGGATCGGCCCGAACGCCGGTTCGCCGGCGCCACCGAGGAGGCCGGTCACCATCGCGGCCCGGTCGACGGCCAGGTTGAGTGCCCGGCGGACCGCCGGGTCGGCGAGGACCGGGTTGCCCGTCGGCAGCATCACGCCGCGGTAGTCGGCGGTCGGCACCCGCTGCACCCGGTACGTGGCGTCGGCGTCGAAACCGGAGGCCAGCTTCGGCGGCAACTCGGCGGCGTCGAATTCGCCGGCGCGCATCCGCTGGGCGCGCACGTTGTCGTCGGCGACGAACGCGACCACCACGCGGTTGTTCTTCGGCCGGCCACCGAAGTGGCGCTCGTTGGCGGTGAGCACCAGGCGGTCACCCGGCGTCCAGGACTCGACCCGGTACGGCCCGGTCCCGATCGGCTTGCGGTTGAACCCGGCGGTGTTGATGTCCTGCCCGCTGAGCAGCTTCGCCGGCACGATGCCGAGGGTGAGCCGCTGCAGGAACGGCGCGTACGGGTAGCGCAGCCGGAACACGACGGTGGCCGCGTCGGGCGCTGTCACCGACTCCACCATGTCCAGGTCGGAGCGGAGCGTCGAGTCGACAGTCGGATCCAGCACGGCCTGGTAGGTGAAGACGACGTCCTGGGCGGTCAGCGCGGTGCCGTCGTGGAACTGCACGCCGTCGCGGAGCTTCGCGGTCACGGTGCGTCCATCGGGGGACAGCTCCGGCAACGCCGTGGCCAGACCGGCGACGAGGCGGTTGTCGTCGTCCCGGCTGACGAGGCCGTCGAAGATCAGCGAGGCGCCGTCGACGCCGTAGTTGAGCACCGGGTTCAACGCGTCCGGCTCGTCGGAGGTGGCGACGACCAGCGTCGCGCCGCCGGATGAGCCGTCGGGGTCGGCCGGGGCCGAGCATCCGGCGAGGACGAGCATCCCCGCCGCTGCGGTCGACGCCACGAGGCGTCGGAAGGGCGGACGCATCCGGGGCACAGAGGGCTCCTGTGGTGTGGGGAGGATCGTTTGTCGGGTGGGCGCGGCGCCGCAACCGTTGATCATCACGGTTGCACAGTTGCCACTCTTTGGCAATTACCAAAGGCATGCAGCAGGTCGTTGATCAGGACGCATCCGTCGGTGGTGACGGTCACCCGTGACCGGTTAGGGTTCCGGGATGTTCCGTGCCGTCGTGTTGATCGCTGCTGTGGTACTCGCCGCGGATCAGCTCACCAAGTACTGGGCCGAGTCCACGCTCTCCGGCGGGCAGACCATCACCGTTGTCGGCGACCTGCTGCAACTGCGACTCGTGTACAACCCTGGCGCCGCCTTCTCGATCGGCGCCGCGTACACCTGGATCTTCGCGGTGTTCGCGGCGGCGGCGGTGGTCGCGGTGACGGTCGTGGCGTGGCGGGTCGCGTCGCGCGCCTGGGCGGTGGCGTTGGGCCTGGTGCTCGGCGGCGCGGTGACGCACCTGCTGGACCGCCTCTTCCGGGAGCCGGGGTTCGCTCGCGGGCACGTGGTGGACTTCATCGACTACGCCGGGTTCTTCGTCGGCAACGTCGCCGACATCGCCCTGGTGGTCGGCGTGGGCATCATCATGCTGCTCAACGTGCGCGGCATTCCGCTGCGCGCGACGGCGGGCGAGACCCGCGAGCAGGTGTCGTCAGACTCCTGAGCTGACCAGGACGACCTCCAGCCGGCGCGGGCCGTGCACTCCCTCGACGCGGTTGAGCTCGATGTCGCTGGTCGCGGAAGGGCCGGAGATCCAGGTCAGCGGGGCACGTGGGTCCAGTCGGGTGAGTGCCTCCGGCAGCAGACCGACGACCTGGTCGGTGCGGACGACGCAGATGTGCCGGTCGGGCACCAGGGTGAGCGCGCGTCGACCCTGCGCCGGGCCGGCGTCCAGGATGATGGTGCCGGTGTCGGCGACCACGACGGCGCAGCCGGTCAGGACCGCGTCCAAATCGTCGAGCGCGGCCGGTGACAGCGGGGGCGCGTCGCGGTGCAGCTCTCCGGCGTAGCCGGCCAGCCAGTCGGCGGGGACGCCGATGGGGACGGCGAGCCGGTCGACCTCGCTGAGCAGCCGGGGTAGGGCGTCGATGCCACGGTGGACGACGGCCCGGTAGTCCTCCAGGCGATCGACCAGGGTTTCGATCACATCGGAGCGGTCGTCGACCCGGCGGTACCCGCGGGGCACCTGCACCGGCGGTGGGCTGTCGGCCAGCGCCGTCCGGAGCCGCGCCAGGATCTCGTCGCGTGCGCTCACTGCTTGCCCCACCATTCCCGGAAGGTCTGCGACGCGGGCAGCGGCAGGTCGCGCGACCGGGTCCACGCCGAGGCGGGCCAGGGCAGTCGCCGCAGCGTCCGAGCGCCGGTGCGCCGCTCACGGTACGCCCCGAGCGGCCCCGCGCCGGCCCGGGCCAGGCGCAGGGCGGCGGCCCAACGCCGAGGGTTGCGCATCACCCAGGACAGGACGCGCATGGTGGCCCGTTCGGCGGGCGGGTGCGGTGCCTGCTGGCGGAGGTGGACCAGGATCTCCGGGATGTTGATTTTCACTGGGCACACGTCGTAGCAGGCGCCGCAGAGGGTCGACGCGTACGGCAGCGAAGCGTTGTCGGCCACGCCGGTCAGCTGCGGCGAGAGGATCGCCCCGATCGGCCCCGGATACACCGAGCCGTACGCGTGCCCGCCGGCCCGTTCGTACACCGGGCAGACGTTGAGGCACGCGGAGCAGCGGATGCAGGACAACGCCGGCCGCCCGACCGGGTCGGCGAGCACAGCGGACCGGCCATTGTCGACGAGCACGATGTGCACGTCCTGCGGGCCGTCGCCGGGGGTGACTCCGGTCCACATCGAGGTGTACGGGTTCATCCGCTCGCCGGTCGAGGATCGCGGCAGCAGTTGCAGGAAGACCTCCAGGTCGGTGAAGGTCGGCAGCAGCTTCTCGACGCCGACGACGCTGATCAGCGTCTCGGGGAGGGTGAGGCACATGCGGCCGTTGCCCTCGGACTCCACCACCACGAGCGTGCCGGTGTCGGCGACGGCGAAGTTGGCGCCGGAGACGGCGACCCGGGCCGAGAGGAAACGCCGTCGCAGGTGGGCGCGGGCCGCCTCGGCCAGCGCGGCCGGTTCGTCGCTCAGGTCGGCCGGCGCGTCGGCCATGCGACGCTGGAAGATCTCCCGGATCTGGGCCCGGTTGTAGTGGATCGCCGGCACCAGGATGTGCGAGGGGGTGTCGTCGCCGAGCTGCACGATCAGTTCCGCGAGGTCGGTCTCGTACGCGGCGATCCCGGCGGCCTCCAGCGCCTCGTTGAGCTCGATCTCCTGGGTCGCCATCGACTTGACCTTCACGACCTCGTCGGCCCCGGCGGCCCGGGTCAACGCGACCACGATCCGGCACGCCTCGGCCGCGTCGCGGGCCCAGTGCACTGTGGCGCCGGCAGCGGTGGCGGACGCCTCGAACTGCTCCAGCAGCTCCGGCAACCGACGTTGGACGTCCGCCTTGATCGCCGAGCCAGCGTCGCGCAGGGCCTCCCAGTCGGGTACCTCGTCGACGACCCGCGCTCGTTTGGCCCGGATGGTGCGGGTGGCCCGGTGCAGGTTGGCCCGGAGTTGCGTGTCGGCGACGGCCGGCTTGGCGGCGGTGGGAAACGGCAGCGGCGTGCGGATCCGCCCGCCCCCGGTGGCGGGTGCGACCGGTGAATTCATGAGGTGGCTCCCGTCTCGGCGAGAATCTCGGCGTAGTGCACGGCCCGTACGCCGGAGCGGTGGCGGTCGAGGCCGCCGCCGATGTGCGCCAGGCAGGAGTTGTCGGCTGCGGCGAGCACCCGTGCGCCGGTGTCGCGGACCCGGGCGCACTTGTCGGTGAGCATCGCGGTGGAGACGTCCGGGTTCTTCAGGGCGAACGTGCCGCCGAAACCGCAGCACTCCTCGGCGTCGCCCAGCTCGACCAGCTTGATCCCACGCACCTGGCGCAGCAGGGTCAGCGGCCGGTCGCCGAGGCGCAACATGCGCAGGCCGTGGCAGGTCGGATGGTAGGTGACCGTCTCCGGGAACTCGGCGCCGACGTCGGTGACGCCGAGAACGTCGACGAGCAACTCGGACAGCTCGTACGTGCGGGCGGCCACCGAGGTGGCGGGCGGGTGCAGGCGCGGGTACTGGTCGCGGATCATCGCGGTGCACGACCCGGACGGCGCGACGATGGCGTCGTAGGAGTCGAAGACATCGACGTAGTTGTGCACCAACGGCATGGCCTCGGCCCGGTAGCCCGTGTTGGCGTGCATCTGCCCGCAGCAGGTCTGGTCGGCGGGGAAGTCGACGGTGTGGCCGAGTCGCCGCAGGATGCGGGTGACCGCGATGCCGGTGGCCGGGAACGCGAGGTCGTTGACGCAGGTGATGAAGAGAGCGATGCGCATGGCGGCTCCTCGGGTGTGTGGGGGTGGGTCACGCCGAGTCGCGCGGTGTTTTGAGGGTGGGGAGCCGGTCGAAGGCGGGCACGTGACGCTCCCGAGCCGCGCTGAGGTGGGCGCGCATCGCCTCGGTGGCGGCTGCCGCGTCGCCGGCGACGATGGCGGCGGCGATGCGCTGGTGCTCGGTGTTGGTGTCCGGCGCGCCGGCGACCGGGAAGTACAGCCGGTGCAGGTGCAGGTGTGAGTGCAGCCGCGTGATGGTGTCGCGCAGCAGTGGGCTGCCGGAGACCTCGGCGATCAGGTCGTGGAACCTCGCGTCCAGCGCGGTGAAGGCGGCGTGTCGGCGATAGCCGTCGCCGGCCTCCACGTCGATGCTCGCCGCCGCCTCGGCGCTGATGCGCCTGCGGGCTTCGGCGGAGGCGTGCGTGGCGGCCCGCCCGGCGGTGGCGCCCTCCAGCAGTTGGCGCACGTCGAACAGGTCGTCGAACTCGGCACGGCTCAGCAGCGGCGTGGTGGTGTAGCCGGAGAGCGGGCGTTTACGGACCAGGGCGTCGGCCTCCAGCCGGGCGAGGGCCTCGCGGACCGGGGTGGGGGAGACGTCCAGCTCCCGGGCCAGCGCGTCGATGTTGACCCGCTCGCCGGGGGGAAGGATGTGGTCCATGACCAGCGTCTTTATCGACTCGTAGACGTCCTCGCTGAGGGTGAGTCGACGGGCGGGACGAAGTCGACCCTCGCGAGGTTCCTGCTGGGCCATCTCGTCTCCTCAGCAAGCCCTTGACTGTGCCGGTGTGAGCGAGTACACACGAGCCAAACAACATCCTATAGGAAATTGGGTCTTTTGCGACCCATGCGCTGGAGGTTGGTTCGTGAGATTCATGCGCGTCGGGCCCGTGGGGCGGGAACGCCCCGTGCTGTACGTCGACGGGCGGCACTTCGACCTCTCGTCGCTCACCGTCGACATCGACGGCGAGTTCCTTGCCGGCGACGGGGTCCGGCGGGCCCGCGAGGCCACCGACCTGCCCGAGATCGACGTCACCGGTCAGCGGGTCGGCGCGCCGATCGCCCGACCGGGGGTGGTGCTCTGCGTGGGGCAGAACTACGCCGCGCACGCCGCCGAGTCCGGTGCCGCGCCACCGACCGACCCGATCATCTTCTACAAGGCGCCCAACACCGTCGTCGGCCCGTACGACGAGGTTCTGATCCCGCGCGGATCGACGAAGACCGACTGGGAGGTGGAGCTGGCTGTGGTGATCGGCCGACCAGCCCGCTACCTCGCCTCACCGGCCGACGCCCTCGGGCACATCGCCGGGTACGTGCTGTCCAACGACGTCTCCGAGCGGGACTTCCAGCTCGCGGTCTCCGGCGGCCAGTGGTCGAAGGGCAAGTCCTGCGAGACGTTCCAACCGCTCGGCCCGTGGCTGGTCACCGCCGACGAGATCGGCGACCCGCAGGCGCTGCGGCTGCGCTCCTGGGTCAACGGCGAGCCGCGCCAGGATTCCAGCACCAAAGACATGATCTTCGACGTGGCGTACCTGGTCTGGCACCTGTCCCAGTTCACCGTCCTGGACCCGGGCGACGTCATCAACACCGGCACCCCGCAGGGAGTGGCGCTCTCCGGCCGCTTCCCGTACCTGGCCGTCGGCGACGTGATGGAGGTCGAGATCGACGGCCTCGGCCGGCAGCGCAACACGCTCCGGGACGCCTGATGCGGTGTGACGGTCTCGTGGCGGTGGTGACCGGAGGTGGATCGGGGATCGGCCTCGCTTGCGTGCGGGCGTTCGCCACCGCCGGTGCCCGGGTGGGTGTCCTGGACCTGGAGCTGTCCGGTCTGCCGGAGGATCCCGGCGTACTCGGCGTCCGGGCGGACGTGGCCGACCGGTCCTCCCTCAGCGCGGCCGTCGCCTCGGTCGCGGAGGCGTTCGGCGGCATCGACATCCTGGTGAACAACGCCGGCATCTCGGCCGTGGGCACCGTCGAGGAGGACGACGACGAGCAGTGGAGCCGGGTACTCGACGTCAACGTCTCCGGCGTGGCCCGAACCAGCGCCGTCGCCCTGCCGTACCTGCGCCGGTCGTCGTCCGCGGCGATCGTCAACATCTCCTCGATCGCGGCGACCGTCGGCCTGCCCAAACGCGCCCTGTACTCGGCGTCGAAGGGTGCCGTGCACGCCCTCACCCTCGCCATGGCCGCCGACCTGGTGACGGAGGGCGTCCGGGTCAACTGTGTCGCCCCCGGCACCGTCGACACGCCCTGGGTGGCCCGCCTGCTCGCCGGCGCGGCCGACCCGACGGCCGAGAAGCGGCAGCTGGCGTCCCGGCAGCCGACCGGCCGCCTGGTGACCGCCGACGAGGTGGCCGCCGCCGTCGTCTACCTCGCCTCGCCCGCGACCGGTTCGGTGACCGGTTCGTCGCTGCCGGTGGACGGCGGCATGTCCGGCCTGCGCCTGCCCGCCCCGGTCCCGCCCGCGGCCGGTACTGCCGAACCGGGCGCGTGACATGATTGCGGCATGGGGAAACAGCAGGACGTCGGCGAGGCCGACCGTCACAGCGGGTCCGGCACCACCGCCCACCGTCCGATCGGTGGCAGCGCTGACGCTCGGCTCGCCCTCGCTCAGGACCCCACAACGCCACAAATGACCCTTATCGACCTGGCGTCCGATCCGTCGGTCCTGGTCCGCAAGGCGGTCGCCTCACGTGCCGACGCACCCGCGCAGGCCCTGCGACCGCTCACTCGCGACCATGATCGTCAGGTCCGGGAGGCCGTGGCGAGGAACCCCTCCACCTCGATCGCCAACCTCATGCGCCTGGTCAAGGACGCCGACCGGTGGGTCCGCTGGGCGGTCGCCGGCAACCCGGCCTGTGACGAGTCGATCCGCCAGGTCATGTCGGAGACCTCGGACAAGGAGCTTCGCGGCCTCCTCGCGGAGAGTCGGGAGCTGGAGCCGGAGCTGGCCGCCAAGCTGATCGAGGACGTGTCACCCGAGGTACGGGAACGACTCGCCACGCACACCCACCACCCCGACGTGATCACCGCCCTGCTGGCCGATCGCACCGCACGCGTACGCAAGGGGGTTGCCCGCAACCCGCGGACCACCGCCGAGCAGCGCAGCGCGCTCGCCGCGGACCCGGTGGTCGACGTCCGTGCCGCGCTCGTGCGGGCCGTCGAGCTGAGCGAGGCGGATCTGACCCGCCTGGTCGACGACCGCGCGGTGCAGGTCCGACTGGCGATGGCGACGTCCGAGTTCGTGCCGTCGCACATCCGGCAGGCGCTCGCTCGCGATTCCGACGAGATGGTGGCCAGCGCGGCACGGGACTACCGCCCCGGCGCCGGCAACGCCTCCGCCGTGCGGGCGCCCCGCATCGCGCACCGGCCCTCCGCCGGTGCGGGCCGATCGGGCAGCGGCCGCTGACACAGCCACTTTGGCCATGATCAGGTGATGAGAAACAGGCTCCCGGACCCTTCCTGACCTACTTTTCATCACCTGATCATCGCGCCGGCCGCAACGGAGCCGGCCCACCGCCAACGCCCGAGTGATGACTCGTCGCGTCCGCGCCCGTCATACCTACGACAGGACATGACGAGGCGGAAGGATGACGTGATGAGTGCGGACACGCGGCTGGAGGAGCTGGGCGTGAGCGGTCTGGGCGAGGTCGACGAGCCGGCGTTCTCGGGGCTGGCGCAGCGGCACCGGCGGGAACTGCACGTGCACTGCTACCGGATGCTCGGGTCGTACGAGGACGCCGAGGACACCGTGCAGGAGACGTTCCTGCGTGCCTGGCGGCGGCGGGAGACGTTCGAGGGGCGCTCGACGTTCCGGGCCTGGTTGTATCGGATCGCCACCAATGCCTGCCTGGACCTGCTCGCCAAGCGCCGCCCGGAGCCGGCGACCGGCGGCGAGGTGCTGTGGTTGCAGCCCTACCCCGACCGGCTGCTCGACGAGCTGCCCGCGGGCGACGCGGACGAGCCGGAGACCGTCGCCGTCGCGCGGGAGACGATCGAGCTGGCGTACCTGGTCGCGGTCCAGCATCTCGCGCCGCGTCCGCGGGCCGTGCTGATCCTGCGGGACGTGCTCGGTTGGCCGGCGAAGGACGTCGCGGAGCTGCTCGGGGACTCGGTCAACTCGGTCAACAGTGCCCTGCAGCGGGCTCGCGCCGGCATGCGGGAGCACCTGCCCGCCGAGCGGCAGGACTGGACCGGCGGCGAGGAGGACGCCGGCACGCGCGAGCTGGTGCGCCGCTTCACCGACGCCAGCGTGGCCACGAACGTCGACGTGCTCGCTGGCATGCTGCGGGACGACGTCCGCTGCTCGATGCCGCCCACGCCCGGCCTGTACGTCGGCCGCGACGCGGTGGTGAACAGCTGGGTCGAGGATGGCTTCGACGGCATGACGGGCCTGCGCGGGATCCCCACCTCGGTGAACCGCCAGCCCGCTGTCGCCTTTTACCACTGGCGCAAGCAGGAGGGCGCGTACCTGCCGCTGACGATCGACGTCCTGCGCGTCACCGGCGGCGCGATCACCGAGATCGTCACCTTCCACGACGACCAGTTCCCGCGGCTCGGGCTGCCGGAGCGCCTGCCGGCGGACGGCACGGAGTAGTCCGGTGTGGACGCTCACGCTGCGCGGTGGCGCGCGTGCCGCGGTGGTCACGGCGGATTGGTACGACGCGTTCGGTGTCGTCACCAGTGGGCGGGTGCAACTGGAGCTGCGCGACGGAGAGCCCGGGCCGGTCCTCGGACGCGATGCCGGGTTCTGGCTGCGCGGCACCGGCGTCCGCGCGCTGCGCAACCCCGGCCGTTGCACGGCGAGGGTGCGTGTCTGCACGCCCGGTGCCGTCACACGCCAGTCAACACATCCGGTACGACAGCCTCCAGCTGAGGGAGACGACATGAACAGCATGAAGGACACCGAGACTGTCGCCGGCCCGGCATCGGGCCGACCCAGCTACACCCACCGATTCCGCGGGCTCGCCGGCACCAGCCTGATTGCCACGCTCGCGGCGATGGTGAGCACCACCCTCGCCGCCGCGTTGGCCCGGGCCGCTGGCGTCGACTTCGAGATCCCCGACGGTGGCGAGACGATTCCGTTGTCCGGGTTCGCCGTGGTGACCGGCTTCTTCTCGGTCGTGGGCGTCGTCATCGCCGTGGCTCTGCTCCGGTGGAGCGCTCGACCCGCCGACCGGTTCACCTGGACGGCAATGGCGCTGACCGCGCTCTCGCTGGTCCCGCCCCTCATCTCGGGGGCGAACGCGGCCACCATCACCGCTCTGCTCGGGCTGCACCTTGTCGCCGCGGCGGTGATGATCCCCGTCCTGGCCCGGAGCCTCCGTGCCAGGACCGAGTGACGGATGACGACAGGAGGGCCGGCCCGACGGGCCGGCCCTCCTGGGGACTACGGGACCTACTCGGCTTTGCTCCGGTCGGGTAGAGCAGTCTGCTCCCACAGCGACTTCATCTCGTCGAAGGCCTGCTCCATCAGCTGCACCATGGCCCCCCGGGCACGCTCCCCGTCGCGCCGCTGGATCGCCTGGGCGACGTCGGCGTGCATCTGGAGGGCCTGCTCGTGCGGGTGGTGCGGCATGAGGTGGTGCTTGTGCCGGCCGGTGAGCACCTCCGCGACCAGTTCCTGGAGCCGGACGAACATCTCGTTGCCGGAGGCGAGCAGGACGCGCCGGTGAAACTCGATGTCGAGGTGCAGGAAGCGCTCCTCGTCGCCGGCCTCGCCGGCGGCCCACATCTTCGCCGCCAGCCCGACGAGGTCGCTCGCCTCGTCCCGGCCGATCCGGCTGGCGGCCAGGTAGGCCGCGTGCGGCTCGACGGCGGTGCGCAGCTCGGTGATCGAGCGGAGCTGGGCCATCCGGCCGCCCGAGGCGAGTCGCCAACGGATCACCTGCGGGTCGAAGACGTTCCACGCGCTCGCCGGTCGGATCATCACACCTACCCGTCGGCGCGCCTCGATGAATCCGATCGAGGCCAGCACCCGTAGCACCTCGCGGACGACCGAGCGGGACACGGCGTACCGGTCGACCAGCTCGTCGATGTTGAGGACCGATCCGGGTGCCAACTCGCCGCCGCAGATGGCGGTGCCGAGGTGTTCGAGGACGCGCGCGTGCAGCCCGGACTCGGCGGGGAGGGCCGGAGCGGCTGCAACCTCTGATGAGGACGGTTCCACTCAAAGATCATATCATTTGCATCAACCTCTTGAGGTAATCAGCTTTTTCGGCCTAGCATCCCGATGTTAAGCGGATGTAACACCGAGGTAGCGGCTCTCTCGGGGCGGCGACCACGACAGAAGGAGAGACAAGCGTGCGACGTCGATCGATAATCGGCACTTCTCTGGCTGTGGTCACCGCCATGAGCCTGGCCGCGTGCGGCGGCGATGGCGGCGGCGAGGGCTCGAAGACCGTTCGCGTGACACTTGTCAACCACGTGTGGACCGAGAACATCAAGAAGGCCCTGCCGGAGTTCGAGAAGCAGTCCGGCCTCACTGTCGAAGTCACCCAGCTCGGCGAGGACCAGCTCTCCGACCAGTACAACGTCAAGCTGAACGCCGGCTCCACCGACCTCGACGTGATGATGTACCGGCCGCTGCAGGAGGGGAAGCTGTTCGGCAAGAACAAGTACCTCGCCGACCTGAGCGAGAAGGTCAAGTCCGACAGCGCCTTCGAGTTCGGTGACTTCCAGGCTGAGCCAATGCAGGCGACGACCTATGAGGACAAGGTCGTCGGTCTGCCGATCATCACCGAGCAGGAGGTCCTCTACTACCGCAAGGACCTGCTGACGAAGTCCGGCTTCACCGCGCCGCCCAAGACCCTCGACGAGCTCAAAGCGCAGGCCGCGAAGATCGAGGCCGACAACCCGGGCGTCGCCGGCTTCGTCGCTCGTACCGGCAAGGCCGCCGCCGTCACGCAGTTCTCCAGCTTCCTCTTCAGCTTCGGCGGCGACTTCGTGGACGCCAACGGGAAGGCCACTGTCAACACCGAGCAGGCCAAGCAGGCGTACGCCTACTACGGCGGGCTGCTCAGGGACCACGGCCCGGAGAACATCAGCACCGACATGAGCTGGTCCGAGGCGATGGCGATCTTCACGCAGGGCAAGGCCGCCTTCTACACCGAGGCCAACTCGCTCTACAAGAACGCCACCGACCCGACCAAGTCCAAGGTCGTCGACTCCGTCGGTTTCGCCGCCTTCCCGGCCGGCCCGGCCGGATCGAAGCCGTACAACATCCCCTCCTGGGCGCTCGGCATGAACGACAGCTCGGAGAACAAGGACAACGCCTGGAAGTTCATCCAGTGGGCCGCCGGCAAGGAGCAGGCGCTGGCGCAGCAGACGGCCGGCGTACCCGGTGCCCGTAGCTCGGTCTGGGCGAACCCGGCGAGCACCGCGACCCTGCCGAAGGACCTTGCCGAGGCCAACACGGTCAGCATCGCCAACGCCGTCGGGCACGACCGTCCGCTGGTGGTCAAGGTGGCTGAGGCGCGGGAGATCGTCGGCCAGCCGATCGTCGACGCGATCACCGGCAAGGACGCCGCCAGCTCGGCGGACGCGGCGAACGCGGCGTTCCAGAAGTTCCTCGACGACGAGGCGAAGTAACTCACGCGCCGGGCGGCGGGGCCGACCGGCTCCGCCGCCTCGCCGGGACCTGACCCCTCCAACCCGGAGATCTCAATGTCAGCCGTTCTCACCCCCCGTACCGACTCGCCCGAGGCCCCCGCGCCGTCAGTGGACACGACGTCGGCCTGGTCGCGTTGGGCCAACGAACACCGCAAGTGGCTCTTCGCGGCACCCGCCATGGCATTCGTCGCCGTGCTGATCATCTTTCCGGTGGCGTGGACCGGGTACCTGAGCCTGACCGACGCCGAGGGTTCGGTGCGCGCCGAGTCCGAGTTCATCGGCTTCCAGAACTACCTCGACGTGCTCGCCGACACCGACCGGTTCTGGCCGGCGGTCTGGCGTACGGTCCTCTTCACCGGCGTCGTGCTGTTCTTCGAGGTCATTCTCGGCATGGCGATCGCCCTGCTGCTGTGGCGGCCCTTCCGCGGTGAGAAGTGGGTCCGCGTCGCGATCCTCCTGCCGTTGGTGGCCACTCCGGTGGCGGTCGGCATGATGTGGCGCCTGATCTTCGACCCGAACATCGGGATGGCGAACCAGCTGCTCGGCTGGATCGGCATCGGCCCCCAGCCCTGGCTGGCCGGGCAGCACTCGGCCCTGCCGACGACGATGTTCATCGACATCTGGCAGTGGACGCCGATGGTCGTGCTGATCCTGCTCGCCGGGCTCACCTCGCTGTCCGACGAGCCCCAGGAGGCGGCCCGGATCGACGGCGCCAGCGGTTGGCAGCGGTTCCGGCACGTCACCCTCCCGCTGCTGATGCCCACGGTGATCGTCGCCATCCTGCTGCGTGGCATCGACGCGTTGAAGACGTTCGACATCCTCTACGCCACCAAGGGGCGCGGCGGCGGGTCGTTCCACGAGGTCGAGACCCTCAACGTGTACGCGTACGGCCTCAGCTTCGACTACAACGACTACGGCGTCTCCTCGACCGTCCTCATCATCTTCTTCCTGATCATCATCGGGGTGATGTGGGCCCTCACCTATCGCAAGAAGGGGCTGGGCCGATGAAGCCGAGCAAGCCGTACCGGGTGTTCCGCAACTCGGCTCTCGTCGTCGTGGTGTTCGCGTTGATGGCGCCGCTGCTCTGGATGATCGCCGCGTCGTTCAAGACCAACGTGGACATCTACGACACCGCCAAGGCGTTCGTCTTCTCGCCCAGCCTGAAGAACTACGAGACCGTCCTCCAGCAGGCCAACTATCTCGAGTTCATCGGCAACAGCCTCTGGGTGGCGTTCGCGGCCACCACGCTCTCACTCCTGCTGGGGGTGCCCGCCGCCTACTCGATGAGCCGCTTCAACATGAAGAAGTCGGCGCTCGTCGTGCTCATGGCCCGGGTGATCCCGGGCGTCTCGCTACTGGTGCCCTGGTACTACGTCTTCTCGAACCTGAAGCTGGTCGGCGGGTTCAGCGTGCTGATCCTGAGCCACATGTTCGTGTCGCTCCCGCTGATCGTCTACATCATGATGGGCTACTTCGACGGCCTGCCGAGCGAGTTGGAAGAGGCGGCGCTGGTCGACGGGCTGACCCACATCGGCGCGTTCCGGCGGATCACCCTGCCGCTGTCGGTGCCCGGCGTCGCGACCGCCGGCATCCTCTCGTTCATCTTCTCCTGGAACAACTTCATGTTCGCCCTGGTGCTCTCCGGCTCCGACACCAAGACGCTGCCCGTGGCGATCTTCGACTTCGTCGGCTACGCCAGCATCGACTGGGGCGGCCTGATGGCCGCCGCGACAGTGGTAACCCTGCCGATCATGCTGATCGCCCTGTTCGTGCAGAAGTACGTCGTCTCCGGCCTCACCGCCGGTGCCACGAAGGGCTGACCGGGACATGACGACGATCGCGAAGGTGGAGACGTTCCTGGTCGCGCCCCGCTGGCTGTTCGTCCGGATCGAGACGGAGTCCGGCATCGTCGGCTGGGGCGAGGCGACCTGCGAGGGCCGGTCCGAGACCGTGCGCACGGCCGTCCACCAACTCAGCGAGCTGCTCACGGGACGGGACGCCCTGCGCATCGAGGACCACTGGCAGGTGCTGACCAAGGGGTCCTTCTACCGTGGCGGCCCGATCCTGGCCAGCGCGGTGTCCGGTCTGGACCAGGCGCTCTGGGACATCGCCGGTAAGCACTACGGCGCCCCCGTGCACCAGCTCCTCGGTGGGCCGGTCCGGGACCGGATCCGGGTCTACGGCTGGATCGGCGGTGACGAGCCCGCCGAGATCCGCGACCAGATCAGCGCCCGGATCGAGGCGGGCCTGACCGCGGTGAAGATGAACGCGTCCGGGCCGATGGGTGCGCTCGCCTCGGTCGCCGACCTCGACGCGGTGGTGCAGCGGGTGGCCGTCGCCCGCGAGGTCCTCGGCGACGACCGCGACGTCGCTGTCGACTTTCACGGTCGGTTCACAGTCGCCAACGTCCGGCGAGTCGCCCCGCTGCTGGAGCCGTACCGGCCGTTCTTCCTGGAAGAACCGGTGGTTCCGGAGAACTCGCACCTGATCGGTGAGGTCGTCCGCAGCACCACCACCCCCATCTCGACGGGGGAGCGGCTCTACAGCCGGCAGGAGTTCCTGCCCGTGTTGCAGGCCGGCATCGCCGTGGCCCAGCCGGACCTCGCGCACGCCGGCGGCATCACCGAGGTTCGCAAGATCGCCACGTTGGCCGAGCTGTACGACGTGCAGCTCGCCCCGCACTGCCCGCTCGGGCCGATCGCCCTCGCCGCCTGCCTCCAGGTCGGCTTCGCCACACCCAACTTCCTGATCCAGGAACAGAGCATCGGCATCCACTACAACCAGGGCGCCGAGGTGCTCGACTACTGCCTCGACCAGACCCCGCTGACCTTCGTCGACGGATACGTGCAGCGGTTGACAGCGCCCGGTCTCGGCATCGAGATCGACGAACACGCCGTACGGACCGCGGACAAGCGCGGGCACGCCTGGCGCAGCCCGACCTGGCGGCACCCCGACGGCTCCTACGCGGAGTGGTGAGACCCCGACCGGCAAGAACGAAAGGCACCCCGTGAAGATCGTCGCAGCAGACATCATCGTGACCAGCCCCGACCGGAACTTCGTCACCCTCAAGATCACCACTGATGAGGGCATCACCGGTCTGGGCGACGCCACGCTCAACGGCCGCGAGCTCTCCGTCGCCTCGTACCTGCGCGACCACGTCGCCCCGCTGCTGATGGGACGGGACCCGCACCGGATCGAGGACACCTGGCAGTTCCTGTACCGGTCGGCGTACTGGCGGCGGGGCCCGGTCACCATGGCGGCCATCGCCGCGGTGGATGTCGCACTCTGGGACATCTTGGCCAAGGCCGCCGGCATGCCGCTGTACCAACTGCTGGGCGGCGCGTCGCGCACCGGCATCATGGCGTACGGGCACGCGTCGGGGCGGGACATCCCCGAGCTGTTCGACTCGATCCGTCGCCACCTCGACGAGGGCTTCCGGTCGATCCGGGTGCAGACCTCGGTGCCGGGGATCAACGCGGTCTACGGCGTGGCCGCCCAACCCAGTTCCACCGGCCAGCGCTACGACTACGAGCCCGCCCAGCGCACCCCGCTGCCCGCCGAGGAGGACTGGGACACCCGCGCGTACCTGCGCCACCTGCCGTCGGTCTTCGAGGCGGTGCGCGGCGAGTTCGGCCCGGAGTTGCCGCTGCTGCACGACGGTCACCACCGGATGACCCCGATCCAGGCCGCCAAGCTCGGCAAGGCCCTCGAACCGTACGACCTGTTCTGGCTGGAGGACTGCACCCCGGCCGAGAACCAGGAGGCGCTGCGGCTGGTCCGCCAGCACACCACCACCCCGCTGGCCATCGGTGAGGTCTTCAACACGGTCTGGGACTACCAGACCCTGATCCGGGAGCAGTTGATCGACTACGTCCGGTCGGCGGTCACCCACACCGGCGGCATCACCGCCATGCGCAAGCTGCTCGACTTCGCCGCCCAGTACCAGATCAAGTCCGGCATCCACGGCCCCACCGACATCTCCCCGGTGGGCATGGCCGCGGCCCTGCACCTGGACCTGGCCATCCACAATTTCGGAATCCAGGAGTACATGAAGCACACCCCGCTGGCCAACGAGGTGTTCCGGCAGTCGTTCACCTTCACTGACGGCTACCTGCACCCGGGCGACCAACCGGGGCTCGGGGTGGAGCTCGACGAGGCGGCGGCGGCCCGGTTCCCGTACGAGCCGGCGTACCTGCCGTTCAACCGGCTCAAGGACGGCACGGTTCATGACTGGTGAGCGACGCGGCGCCCGGCCCACCCGGCATGTCGTGGTGATGGGCGTCTCCGGGGCCGGCAAGACCACTGTGGCGCGTGGGATCGGCGCGGTGACCGGGCTGATGTTCGCCGAGGCGGACGAGTTCCACTCCCCGCAGAACGTGTCGCGGATGCGCTCGGGCGTACCGCTGGACGACACCACCCGGTGGCCGTGGCTACGGGACATCGCCGGGTGGATCGCCGATCGCGGCGCGGAGGGCCGCTCGACGGTGCTGGCCTGCTCGGCGTTGAAGCGGTCGTACCGGGATGTGCTCCGCCAAGGCCCGCTCCGGGTGGACTTCGTGCACCTGGACGGGCCGGTGGAGGTCATCCGAGCCCGACTGGCCCGGCGCGAGGGGCACTACATGCCGGCCAGTCTGCTGGAGTCGCAGCTCGCCACGCTGGAACCGGCCGAGCCGGACGAGTCGGTGCTCGTACTCGATGTCTCGCTGCCCCCGGAGGCCCTGGTCGCGGCGGCCGTCAAGGGTCTCGGTCTGCCCGGTGCGGTGCCGGTGGGTGAGCCCCGGGACGGTGCGTCAAATCCCACTTCGGGGGCATGTTAGGTTAGCCTGCCCTAATCATAAGTGGAGTCCGTCGCCGTGCCCTCATCGATCCGAGCATGACAGCCGCCGAGACCACCGGTGGCGTGGTGCTCCGTCGCGCGCTGCGTCGACAGCGGGCCCGGGTGGCCGCCGGCATCGCGCTGCTCTGCACCCATCAGGCCACCGAAGCCCTCGTCCCGGTGGCCATCGGCGTGGTCATCGACCGTGCGGTGGCCACCGGGGACGTCCGTGCCCTGCTGCTCTCGCTGGCCGGCCTGGCCGCCCTGTTCACAGTGCTCGCCTTCGCCTACCGGGCCGGCGCACGACTGGCGTTCGCCGCCGTCGAACACGAGGCGCACGCCACCCGGGTCGAGATCGTCCGCAGCGCCCTCGACCCGCGCGGACGCCGGTCAGGCATGCGCGACGGCGAACTGCTGTCCGTGACGGCATCCGACGCCGAGCTGTCCGCGCTCGTCGTGCGGGTCGCGGGACTCACCGCCGCGGCGCTCACCGCCATCGTGGTCGCGGCCGTCGCGCTGCTCGTCGTCGACATTCCTCTCGGCCTCGGGGTGCTCATCGGCGTACCCCTGCTGGTCATCGCCCTCCAGCGGATGGCGCCGCTACTCACCCGGCGCAGCACGTCGCAGCAGGAGGCGCTCGCCGCCACGACCGCCCTCGCCGTCGACCTCGTCAGCGGCCTGCGCGTGCTGCGCGGCATCGGCGCACAGGACCACGCCGCCCGCCGGTACGCGGGAGCCAGCCGTCACGCGCTCGACATCACCCTGCGTGCCGCCACCACCAAGGGTCTGCACCTCGGGCTCACCACCACTGTCAACGGCCTCTTCCTCGCGACGGTCGCCGGAGTCGCCGGTTGGCTCGCACTACAGGGCCGGCTCACCATCGGCGAGCTCGTCGCCGTGGTCGGGCTGGCCCAGTTCATCGCCGAGCCGGTGCAGACGCTCGGGTACTGCGTCCAGTTGTTCGCCATGGCCCGAGCCTCCGCGGGGCGGGTCGCCCGGGTTCTCGGCGCCGCGCCGGTCGTCCAGCCGGGCGACGCCGAGCCGCCCGCCCCGAGCCCGTCCCGGCTCGCCCTCGACGGGGTCTCGTACGCGGGCCTCGACGACGTCAACCTGCGCGTCCGCGCCGGTGAGATCCTGGGCGTGCTCGCCTACGGCCCGAGCGAGGCCGAGGCGCTGGTCGCGCTGCTGGCCGGCCGGGTGCCCCGCGCGGACCACCGGGGGACGGTCCGCGTCGACGGCGTGCCCGCCGAGGAGCTGCACATCGACGCCGCGCGCGCCGTGGTCCTGGTCGAGCAGCATGACGTGGCGCTGTTCGAGGGGACGCTGCGCGCCAACCTCAGCGCCGGCGCCTCCGTCGACGAGGAGGTGCTGCGCGCCGCCGTGCGGGCTGCCGCAGCCGAGGACGTGCTCGCCGCCCACCCGCACGGATTCGACCGCGTGCTCACCGAACGCGGGGCGAACCTCTCCGGTGGGCAGCGGCAGCGGATCGGGCTGGCAAGGGCGCTCGTCGCCGACCCGCCGGTGCTGGTGCTGCACAACCCCACCACGGCGGTCGACGCGGTGACCGAGGGGTTGCTCGCCACCAGGCTGGCCGAGGCGCGCGGGGCGGGAACCCGCGGCACGGTGCTGATCACCACCAGCCCGGCGCTGCTGCGGATCACCGACCGGGTCGCGGTGATCGACCGGGGACGGGTCGTCGCCGAGGGTCCGCACGAGCTGTTGCTCGCCAGCGACGCCCGCTACCGGGAGGAAACCCTGCGATGACGTCCGAGCCGATCACCCGGCACCTGCTGCCGACGGCCACCGGCCGCCAGACCTGGACCGCCCTCCGTACCGAGCTTGCCCTCCTGCCGGGGCTCAGTGCCGTCGCCGGCACGTTGCTGGTCGTCGCCGCCGCGACCGGACTGGTCGCCCCCTGGGTGCTCGGTCGCCTCGTCGACGACGTCATCGCCGGAACCGACACGCCTCGAGTGGTGGCCTGGGCCGGCGTGATCGCTGGCGCCGCCGTGCTCGCGGGACTCCTCACCGCGGCCGGAGCGGCGGTCGCCGCGCGCCTCGGCGAGACCGTGCTGGCTCGACTCCGGGAGCGGGTCCTCGACCGCGCCCTGCACCTGCCCTCGGCCACCCTGGAGCGAGCCGGGACCGGGGACCTGGTGGCACGTGCCGGCGACGACGTGGCAGTGGTGACGAATGTGATCGCCACCAGCGGCCCCGCCTTCCTCGGCGCGCTGCTGTCCGTCGTGCTGACCGCGGCGGGGCTCTTCGCCCTCGACTGGCGGCTCGGCATCGCCGGGTTGGCCGCGGCCCCGGCGTACGCGGTGGCGCTGCGCTGGTACCTCAAGCGGTCGGTGCCGTACTACGCCCGCGAGCGGGTGGCGACGGGCGAGCGCGCGCAGGCGACGGCCGAGGCGCTGCGGGGCGCGGCCACCGTGCGCGCCTACCGGATGGAGGACGCCCACGTCGCGCGGATCGCGGAGCGCTCCGGCGTCGCCCGCGACCTGTCGCTGGAGATCTTCGGTCTCTACACCCGCTTCGGCCTGCGCATCAACCGCTCGGAGTTCGTGGGGCTCGCCGCCGTGCTGCTCGCCGGCTTCCTGCTGGTACGCGGTGACCTGGCCACCGTCGGCGCCGCCACCACTGCCGCCCTCTACTTCCACCGCCTCTTCAACCCCATCGGCCTGCTGCTGTTCGAGTCGGACTCGGTGTTGCAGGCCGGGGCCAGCCTGGCCCGACTCGTCGGGGTCACCACCCTGCCGGACACCGCGACCGCCGCCGGCACCGAGCCCACCCGCCTCGACCGGGGTGAACCGGCGGCACTGGAGGTGACCGTCGGGCAGCACCGCTACGACGACGGGCCGGTGGTGCTGCGGGACATCGGCCTGCGTCTCGCCCCCGGGGAGCGCGTCGCCCTGGTCGGCGCGAGCGGCGCGGGCAAGAGCACCCTCGCCGGCATCATCGCCGGCATCATCGCGCCCACCGACGGCGCGGTGACCCTGCGCGGCGTGCCGCTGACACAGCTCGACGAGCACCGCCTCCGTCGCGAGATCGCCCTGGTCAGCCAGGAGGTGCACGTCTTCGCCGGGCCGCTCGCCGACGACCTGCGCCTCGCCGACCCGGACGCCACCGACGCCGAGATCGCCGCCGCCCTCGACCTCGTCGGCGCCACCGACTGGGTGCGGACCCTGCCGGAGGGCCTCGCCACCGCGGTGGGGGAGGGTGGGCGGCAGCTCACCTCGGCCCAGGCCCAACAGCTCGCGCTGGCCCGCCTCATCCTCGCCGATCCGGCCGTCGCGGTCCTCGACGAGGCCACCGCCGAGGCGGGCAGCGCGGGCGCGCGCGACCTCGACCGCGCCGCCGTGGCGGCCACCGAGGGCCGTACCACGCTGATCGTCGCCCACCGACTCAGCCAGGCGGCCACCGCGGACCGCATCGTCGTCCTCGACCAGGGACGCGTCGCCGAGCACGGCACGCACGCCGAGCTGCTCAGGGCCGGGGGCGGGTACAGCCAGCTGTGGCGCTCGTGGAGCATGCCCGACCCCGTGGTCCCGCGAGAACGCGAGAGCGCCGACCAGCCCGTCTGGAGCTGAGCGGCCCCGGTTCCGATCACCTCGGACATCCGCGAGATCAGTCGAACGTGGGAACCTCGGGAACTTTTCCGGACCGGCCGGCGACCACCAGAGTGCGCGGCCGACCGGCGGCGTTCCGACAACGGCATCTCGGCATGAAGGAGCGCCCGTGGCACACAGGACGGTGGTCTGTGCGGAACGGTGTCGCTGACGACGACCAGGTGACCCGGTGGGCGCGGGAGGCGGGCCAGGGTGACCGGCAGGCCGCCACGGCGTTCATCAGGGCACTACAGGACCAGGTCTGGCGGTTCCTGTCGCACCTGGCCGGGCCGGGAGAGGCCGACGACCTGACCCAGGAGACGTTCCTACGGGCAATTCGCAACCTGCCCGGCTTCGCCGGCCGCTCGTCGGCCCGTACCTGGGTGTTCACCATCGCCCGGCGCGTTGCCGTGGATCACGTCCGGACGGCGGTGGCCCGGCCGAGGACGGCGTCGGTGCCGGACTGGCAGGCGGCGGCCGAGGCCGCCGGTGCGATCACCGCCGGTGCCGACGAGGGCGTGACCCTGCACCAGTTGATCGCCGGACTGGCCCCGGAGCGCCGCGAGGCGTTCGTCGCCACCCAGGTACTCGGCCTGTCCTACGCCGAAGCGGCGGACGTCTGCCAGTGCCCCGTCGGCACGATCCGTTCCCGGGTCGCCCGGGCGCGCGAGGATCTCGTCGCCGCCTGGCAGGCCGACACCGACCCGAGCCACGGGCGACGAACCGGCTGAGGTGACCCGAGGGCTGCGGGCGGAACCCCCGCTCGGTCAACGGGATGGACGGGGCGTGCCGGGCTTCCTAAGATCACGCTCGCCGTCGCCGTCGCGCTGAACGCGGCGCTCAGCTAGACCGCCACGCGCCTCACCCCCCGTACGGTCAGCACCACCGGTCGACGACCGGTGGTGCTGACGTGGTGCGGGCGTTCCGGCCGCTCTACCCCAGGCGGGCCTCGATGGTCTCGATGATGCGCGGACGCAGCTCGGCGGCGCGGATGACGGCGTCCACCGAGCCGACCTCGACGGCGCGGTGGATGTTGTGCACCCGGTCGAACTCCGCGGCCACCTCGCTGAGTTTCTCCGCGCGCACCGACGAGCGCAGCTCGTCGAGTTCCGCGGTCAGCGCGGCGCGTTCGGTGCCGGCCGAGGCGGCGGTGCGGGCCTCCAGGTCCCGCACCCGCGGGTCGGCCGCCGTACGAGCGTTGACGTCGGCGGAGAACACCACAGCGGCGGCGGGTGCGCCACCGAGCACCGAGGCGAACGAGCCCTCCAGCGCCAGCACCGTCATGTTCGGGTTCAGCGCCTTCGAGAACACCACGAACGCACCGCCGTGGTAGCGCGAGATCACGCAGAAGACGATGGGCCCCCGGAAGTTCACGATCGCCCGGCCGATCTCGGCGCCGTACTCCAGTTGCAGCTTGCGCATCGACTCCGGTGAGCCGTCGAAGCCGGACAGGTTCGCCAGCACGACGAGCGGCCGGTTGCCGCTGGCCGCGTTGATCGCCCGCGCGGCCTTCTTCGACGAGCGGGGGAACAACGTGCCCGCCGTGTAGGTGTCCGGACCGTCGGTGGGCGGGAAGCCGTGCCGGGGCACCGACCGGGACTCGATGCCGAGCAGGCAGACCGGGATGCCACCGAGGTGGACGTCCTGCACGACAGCGGTGTCCGCGTCCGCCATGCCGGCCCAGCGCTCCAGCACCGGGTGGTCCTGGTCGGAGAGGGCCCGCATCACCGTACGGATGTCGAACGGCTTCTTGCGGTCCGGGTTGGACTCGACGGAGAAGATTTCCCCGACGGTGGCGAAGGCGCTGCCCGCCACGTCGTGCGGGAAGTCGGAGATGTCGCGGTCGGCCGGGTCGGTGGTGACCGCCCGCCGGGGCGCGTCCTCGCCGGGCGCGACGTACGTGTGGTCGTAGTGCGCCATCACCACGTCCCGTGCGGCCGTCAGGTTCGGCGCCCAGTACTGCGCCTGCCCGTTCGGCCCCATCACCCGGTCGTAGCCGCCGATGCCGAAGTTGTCCTCAGCCGACACACCACCGGAGAAGTCGAGCGACTGCTTGCCGGTGAGCACCATCGCCGAGTCGGGCGTCATCACCAGGATGCCCTTGGTGTGCATGAGCATCGTCGCCTCGGCGTTCCAGTACGGCTGCGCGCCGACGTTGATGCCCGCGACCACGATGTTGATCTCACCACCGGCCTGGGTGAACTCGACGATCCGCTTGAGCGCGGCGGCCACCCAGTCCATGTTCTCCGTACCGGAGGTCATCGAGATCCGGGCCCCGGCGGACAGTGCCCACCACTCCAGCGGCACCTGCATCCGCTCGGCCAGGTCCAGTGCGGCGATCACGCGCCGGCACTCCGGCTCGGACAGGGCGCCCAGCGACTTCGTCGGGTCGCCGAGCAGCACCACCCGGGTGACACCCTGGGGGTAGCGTTCGGTCGGTGTGGTGACCACCCCGGCGACGATGGCGGCGCTGTTGCGCCCCTTCGGCCGGTCCACCGGCACCAGCACGTGGTCGTCGTCGAGGTCGTGCTCGACGAAGTCGCCGAGCCGGCCGGTCAGCTCGTACGGGTACACGGTGTTGCGGCTGCTGGCCCGCAGCACCTTGAGCCGGTACTCGTCGAGCGGCTCGATCGGCTCGACCGGCGGCTCCCCGACGGCCAGTTCGGCGCCGCCCGCGGCGTCGAACGAGATCCGTACGGCGATCCTGGTCAGCTCGCCGGTCCGGCGGTCGCGCTGGCGCGCGATGAACAGGATCTCCTCCAGGCCGGCGCCCGCGGTCGTCGGGCGGACCCGCCCGGCGATCATCTCCATCTCCTCGCGGGTCAGCTCGCTCGGCGGCCACACGTAGACCACGATGCGGTTGGTGTTGAAGCGCGTCTTCGACGGCCGCCGCGACTGGGCGCGGCGGATCGAGTCGAGGCAGGCGGCGATGGCGTCCTCGGTCGTGGGCAGTGCGACCAGGCGGCCGTCCTGCTCGCGAAGCTCGGTCAGGTCACGCACCTGCGCGAACGCGACGAGGCGCTCGTCGGCGCGGTTCTCCCGGGCCACGCACTGGAAGAGGTAGACCTCCTCGTCCGACGACGGCAGCCGGGTCAGGTCGAACTTGTGCAGCCGCTCCAGCTGCATCCGCTGCGCGATGTACGGGTGCAGCCCGCGGATCAGCCGGTCCTCGGTCAACTGGGCGCCGGACGGGCGGAAGGTGAAGTGGTGGTGCATCACCGCCCCGCCGCGGCCCGCGACGGTGGTGGTGACGCGACGGACCTGGGGCGGCAGCGGGTGCGCGGCGATGACGTCGGCCAGCGCGGCCGCCATCGCGTCGAAGTCCTCCGGCTGGTTCTCCCAGCCGAGGTAGATGTCGGCGTCCACGGCGTCCTCGCCGGTGGCCAGCTCGGCCAGCCCGCGCAGGGCGCTGCCCAACGCGTCGAAGCTCACCGCGGCGGAGACCACGCTCGAGTCGGTGCGCTCGGCGACCACGAACGTGCAACCCGCGACCTCGCGGGTGAGCACGCTGGTGAGCGACCGGTTGCCGTAGTACCGCCGGGTCAGCACCTCCAACATGACCGCGTTGTCGAGGTGGTCGCGGACGAGTCGCTGGCCGAGCAGCCGGACCAGCGGCTCGGTGCTGCGCACCATCTCGGCGATGCGCTCGGCGCGGTCCGGTGCGTCCGGGTGCGCGTCGAGGTGCCGCAGGTGCCCACGGACCTCGGCGTAGACGCGGGCGCGGTTGCGGCGCAGCAGCGGCTGGGCGAACCAGGCGAACACCACGCCGCGGGCGAGGTCCGCGACCACGGGGAAGCGGACCTGCGTCGCGGCGATCAGCCGCTCCAGCGCGAGGCCGGCCGGCTCGCGCAGCGTCTCGTCCGGCGGGGTCTCCCGCAGCCACGCGCGCAGCAGCGCCGCGATGACCTGCGCGTCCGCGGAGGCGCGCTGCTGGGCGAGGAAGATCCGGAAGACGGCGGCTTCGAGGGCGGGGGTGCGGTCGAGGTCGGTGACGCCGTACCGGCCGAGTGCCTTGCCGAGCCTGGTCTGGAAGGCGTCCGGCAGCCCGGCCCGCTCGACGTCGAGGCTCTGCAGGTAGGTGTGGAAGTACTCCCGGGCGCTGTGCACGTGCGCGGCGCCGCCGTCCTCGCCCGTCGGCCGGTTGCGGCTCAGTTCGGCGAGATCGGCGAACACCTCGATGAGGTCGAGTTCGGCGGCCAGGGGCCTATGGCCGGCTTCGGTGGCCGCCCGCCGCGCGGTGAGGTAATCGTCGAGCACCCGACGGTCGTCGTGCGGGTCGACGTCGAAGCCGAGCAGCAGACCCCGCAGGTCCTCCTGGCCGCGCCTGCTGCGCTCGTACGCCGGGATGTCCGCGGCGGCGGTGGGCAGGTCCAGTTCGACGGTCTCGGTGCTCGGGTCGTCCGCGGTCTCCTCGGCGTCGTCCGCGAGCGGCTCCAGGCGCAGCAGCGGCGCACCGGCCTCCACCTGGCTGCCCACCGACACGGCGCACTCCTTGAGCCGCGCCTTGAACGGCGCCCGCAGCACTGTCTCCATCTTCATCGCTTCCAGCACCAGCACCGGTGCGCCCGCCTCGACCTCCGCGCCGACCTCCAGCGGCGTGGCGACGACCAGCGCGGGCATCGGGGAGCGCAGGACGCCGCCCTCGTCCCGGCTGACCCGGTGCGTCACACCGTCCACCTCGACGAGGTGGGTCGGCCCGTACGTGCCGGTGAGCAGGCGGTAGCGGATGCCGTTGACGACGATCTGACCGGTGTGCCGGTCGAAGCGGTCGAGTTCGACGTCGGCGGTGCGCACGACGGGGCCGGTCTCGATGCCGACCCGGAACCGGTGCGCGCCGACCCGCGCCACCCGGGTGCGGTAGCCGACGCCACGCAGCTTGAGGTCCAACGGCCGGCCGCTGGCGTGCTGCACCTGCGGGCGCCCGCCGGCCGCCGTCGACAGCAGTCGCTGCCGCTCGACGCGCTCCTCCTCCTCGTACGCCTCGATGGCGGCGGCGGCCAGGGCGACAGCGGAGTGGCGGTGCGTGACGAGGCGGCCCTCGCCGCGGACGCGGTCGATCCAGCCGGTGTCCGCGCTGGCGTCGATCACCTCGGGCTGGTCGAGCAGGTCGAGCACGAAGCTCTTGTTCGTCGCTCCACCTTCGATGATCACCGTGGTGTTCGCCATCGCCCGGCGCAGCTTGCCGAGCGCCTCGTCGCGGTCACGGCCGTAGGCGATGATCTTCGCGATCATCGAGTCGAAGTCGGCCGGGATGGTGTCACCCTCGCTGACGCCGGTGTCCACCCGGATGCCGGGGCCGCTGGGCAGGTCCAACCGAGCGATGCGGCCGGGGGACGGGGCGAAGTCGCGGTCGGGGTCCTCGGCGTTGAGCCGCGCCTCGATGGCGTGCCCGCGCTCGGCCGGCGGAGCACCTTCGAGTCGCCCGCCGGAGGCGACGTGCAGCTGCGCCTTGACCAGGTCGAACCCGGTGGTCAGCTCGGTGATCGGGTGCTCGACCTGGAGGCGGGTGTTGACCTCGAGGAACGCGAACAACCGGTCACCGGGGTGGTAGAGGAACTCGACTGTCGCCGCACCTCGGTAACCGACAGCCACGGCCAGCCGCTCGGCCGAGGTCTTCAGCTCGGCGGCCTGCGCCGGGTTGAGCACCGGCGACGCCGACTCCTCGATGACCTTCTGGTTGCGTCGTTGCACGGAGCAGTCGCGGACGCCGAGCGCCCACGCGGTGCCCTGCCCGTCGGCGATCACCTGGACCTCGACGTGCCGAGCCCCGGTGACCAGGCGCTCCAGGAACACGATGCCGCTGCCGAACGCCCGTGCCGCCTCCTGGCTGGTGCGCTCGTAGGCGTCGACCAGCTCGGCCTCGTTCCTGATCACGCGGATGCCGCGGCCGCCGCCGCCGGCGGTCGCCTTCAGCATCAGTGGGTAGCCGACCTCGGCCGCCGAGGCACGTGCGGCGTCCAGGGTCTCGACGGCACCACGGCTCCACGGCGCGACCGGCACGCCGACCTTCTCGGCGATCAGCTTCGAGCCGATCTTGTCGCCGAGTTGGCGCATGGCGTCCGCGCTCGGCCCGACGAAGGTGACGCCGATCTTCTCGCACAGCTCGGCGAACGCCGGATCCTCGGCGACGAAGCCCCAGCCGACCCAGGCGGCGTCGGCCCCGGTCTCGGTCAGGGCGCGCTCCAGCACCGCCAGGTTGAGGTACGGGCGGGCGGAGGCCGGGCCGAGATCGTAGGCGATGTCCGCTTCGCGGACGAACGTGGCATTGCGGTCGACATCGGTGTAGAGAGCCACGGTTTCGAGCTGGATGCCGGTCTCCGCGGCCAGCTCGCGGACCGCGTGGATGAGCCGCATGGCGGCTTCACCACGGTTGACGATGGCGACACGGTTGAACACCCGAAGAACCCCTTAGCTAGACCTCGACCTGCGTGCCGAGAGACGACGGCTCCCAGCAGTGATCACCTTTCCGCGTGGCGGCGGCCAGCGCTATGGCGCAACCACCGAACCCACCGCCCCTCAGTTGTAGGAAGTGCACAAAACTTTTTGGCACCCACCGGGGGACGCGCCGACTCGGTCTGGCCGCTCCAGCAGTTGATCAAGACGGTGCGGGCGGTTCACCGGACGGGGCGCATTCGCGTATCCGAGACGCCGGGCACCCAGACTGTCGGCCCCCGGTCGGACAATGAGGTCGACCGAAGGGACCCGATGACAGTTCTCGACACCCGGGCGCTCAACCGCGCGACGCTCGCCCGACAGCTGCTGCTCGACCGCGCCGACCTGCCGACGCTCGACGCCGTCGCCCACCTCGGTGGCCTACAGGCCCAGGAGCCGCAGGAACCCTTCATCGGGCTGTGGTCGCGGCTACGCGCGTTCGACCCGACGGTGCTCTCCACCCTGCTGACCGAGCGACACGTGGTGCGCACCCACCTCATGCGCCGCACCGTCCACCTGCTCGTCGCCGACGACGCCGTGGCCTGGCGCCCGCGGCACGACGCCATGCTGCGCCAACGCGTGCTCGGGGTCTACCGCAGCGAGCTCGACGGGGTGGACCTCGACGATCTCGCTGCCGCCGCGCGGGCGGCGGTGGCCGACGGTGAGCCGCGCTCGATGCCCGAGATCGGGCGGGCGCTCGGCGAGCGCTGGCCGACGCCGGGGCCGCGGGTGCTGGGCGAGATCGCGGTCGCGCTGCTCCCGATGACACAGCTGCCGCCACGCGGGGTGTGGCGGGCGAAGGGGGGCGTGCGTTACGTCCTGCTCTCCGCGTGGCTGGGCCGGGAGATTCCCCCGTCGACCGTGGGGGGTGTCGATCCGGTCGGCCAGGTGCTCGTACGCCGCTATCTGGCCGCGTTCGGCCCGGCGACCACGTCCGACCTGCGCGCCTGGTGTGGCCTCGCCGGGCTGCCTGCCGCGGTGACCGCGATGCGGGACGAGTTGGTGCCCTTCCGCGACGAACGTGGCCGGAAGCTGATCGACCTCCCCGACGCGCCGCGCCCCGACCCGGACACACCCGCCCCGGTGCGGTTCCTGCCGGCGTTCGACAACGCCATCCTCGGCTACGACGACCGCAGCCGGATCATCGACGACGCCCACCGTCTCCTCTCGGTGGCCGGCGAACGCGTGGTGCTCGTCGACGGCCGGGTCGCGGCGACCTGGCGCGTCGAGTCGGGCACGGTGACCGTCAACCCACTACGCGGCTTCGCCCGAGCGGAACGGGCCGCCGTCAGCGAGCAGGGGCAGGCGCTGGCGTCCTTCCTCTCCGACAAAGAGAGCGACCGGGTACGGGTGAATTCGTCTCCCCGGTGACGGACCAGCACGGTCCGACCCCGGGGAACGAAGAGATCAGTCGACGGTCGGTGGAGCCGTCCTCGCCGCCTCGGCGAGCGCCGCCGCCGCGCCGGCGTACGGGTTGTAGCTGTAGGTGCGGGCCAGACCGGTCGGCACTGTGAAGTACGCGGCCGACAGTTTCGCCGGGTCGCTGGCGATCTCGCCACGCGCGGGGGCGTCGTTGCCGTCGTCCCAGCCCCAGGGCGCGTTGGCCGAGTTGGTCGAACAGCTCCAGGTGCCGACGCCGCAGTCGCCGGACGTGTCACCGGCGAACGTGCCCAGGCTGGCGAAGAGGCTCCCGTTGGACCGCTGCGCCCACAGGCCGCCGGCGGCGAAGATGTCGATCAGCTGGTACCGCACGTCGCGGTCGTTGCTGCTGCTGGGCGTCTCGGCGACGGTCGACGGGTAGTAGACCAGGCCGTCGCCGTTGATGTCGTACTGCGGGTGTGCCTTGAGGCCGTGGCCCTGTGCCTCCTGCGCCGTCACCGGGTGCTGGAACGTGTCGTGCGGTGACGCCTGGAACCGCAGGGTGCCGTCGATGCTCTCCCCGCCGCTGGTCCAGGTGCTGCCGGTCGGCGTGTAGGAGAAGAAGTCACTGTGCGCGACCGTGACGGCCGAGCGGAGAACGCCGTACGTGGAGCCGTCCCGCTCGATCGCGAACAGCGCGCCCTCACCGTCGTTCTCGTGTTCGGTCTCGAAGAAGGGGTGGTCGGTCCAGTCGCGCGGGTGGAAGAAGAAGTACGTGATGTACCAGTGGGTGCTCGTCTCCACGACGGAGTAGTACACGTGCGCGGCGAGTGCGGTACCTGCCTGGCCGGCGCGGTCCCAGTTGTCGCGTCCGTCCAGGTCGCCGTCGAAGTCGACACTGGTGAGGTAGTCCGACTGGCCGCTCAGGGCGTGGCTGCCGGTGGCGTCCACGTCCTGGTAGTGGATGGGCGCCCAGCGGAGGGCCAGCTCGGCCCGGCTGACGGCGGCGTCGGCGGGGGTCGGTGCGGCCAGCGCGGCGGCCGCCAGCAATGCTGCGGCGCCTGCCGCGATCAGCGCCCGCACTCCCCGGGGTCGCCGGGTCCTGCTCCTTGCGTCGAGCATGGTGTGCTCCCGTGTCCGAATGAATAGATACCAATAGATCATTCGGGATTCGGGCGCCCAGCGAGTGTCAGTGCGGCGACGAGGAAGCGGACGATGTTCGACGGGATCGGGATCAGGTTGTACCGATGTCCGTTGCCTGCCATGCTGTGGTTCGGTCGTGCTCGGGGAGCCAGCGCGCACCAGATCTCCTCCGGTCCACGGGGCGCACGTGGTGACCATGTCACCCGTGCCGGGCAGCCCTCGTCGTCGACCGGATCCCGAGCGCGGCACTGGCTACCACCTCGGTCATCGGTGCCCGGCAATCACGGAGGTACCGATGCTTCGCATGTTCCTCGCTGTCACGACCATGGCGCTGGCTACCTGGACCGGGACGACCACCACCGCCGAAGCGACAGCCATGCCGACGCCAACGCCGTCGGCGACACCGACGCCGGCCTGCCCACCGGCGTTGCCGATCAGCGCCAGCGTGACCGGGGCCACCACCACGAGCCTGACCATCACGTACTTCATCTTCTTCCGCCCACCCTGCGGCTACGACCCGCCGATGACCGTCAGCCTCTTCACCAGCCGCGAGGACGCCCAACAGTGGCGGGCCGCGGTCGCCGAGGGCGTCTCCGGGCCGGAGCGCAACGGCTCGGTGACCATTGACCGGCTCACTCCCGACACGGAGTACTGGTACCGGTTCACCGACGCCGACGGCAGACGGGACCCGTACGTGATCGCGTCAGCCCGGACCGCCTCGCTGACCTCGTGCCGCGCGACGGCCACGATCGACGCCAGCTGGGGCAGCGGCTTCGTCGCGACGGTCACGGTCCGCAACACCGGGACGCTTCCGCTGGACCAGTGGCGCGTCTCCTGGCGATGGTCCGGTGACGAGCAGGTCCACACGGCCTGGGGTGGGGTGGCCGAGACGGCCGGCTCCGACGTCACCGTTCGCAACGCCTCCTACAACGGGACGCTGGCGCTGGACGGGGCGACGACGTTCGGTCTACTCGTGTCGACCAGCGCGGTGCCCGACGCTCTGACCCTGACCTGCGCGGGGTGAACGACGTCCGCCCCGCTCCGCGGCGACAGCGGGAGCGGGGCGGACGTCGTGTCGGTCAGGGCTTGCGGGCCACCGCGCCGTAGGCGTCGATCCCGACGGCGTCGGGATCCTCCGGTCGCCACAGCGGAATCGGCACCAGGCCCGGCTCCACCATCGTCAGCCCGTCGAAGCAGCTCTCGAGGTCCTCCGGGCTGCGCAGGATGTACGGAACTCCGCCGCTCTGCGCCAGCCGCTCGGCACCGGAGACCACCGCCGGGCTGGTGTTGGTGCCGTCCCAGAGCACCAGGTGTGAGCCGGACGGCACCGCGTCCATCGTGCGCCCGACGATCGAGCGCACCACGTCCAGGTCGGGCTCGTAGCCCATCACGCCCATGTACATCACGGCGATGGGTTGGTCGAAGTCGAGCGTCTGCGCCGCCTCGGCGAGGATCTTCCCCGGGTCGTGGTAATCGGCCGGGACGTAGGTGGTGACACCCTCCGACGTCGTGCTGGCCAGCAGTGCCCGCGCGTGCACCAGCACCATCGGGTCGTTGTCCACGTAGACGATCCGCGAGTCGGGCGCCACACCCTGGGCGACCGCGTGCGTGTTCTGCATGGTGGGCAGGCCGGTGCCGATGTCCAGGAACTGCCGGATGCCCGCCTCGGCCGCGAGGTGACGCACGGCCCGCACCAGGAACACGCGCGACTGCTGCGCCATGAGGACGATCTCCGGGTAGACCTCGGCGACAGCGTCGCCGGCCGCCCGGTCGGACTGGAAGTTGTCCTTGCCGCCCATCCAGTAGTTCCAGATCCGCGCCGCGTGCGGCACGTCGGGCTGAAGCTTCGCGGCGAGTTCGGGGTCCGGGCCGGCCATGCCTGGCTCCTATCGAGGGGTCGTCAGCTGGAGGTCACCACAGCGGTACGAGCGGGATGGTACTCCGACAATGTCCACTCTCGACCAGCGGTGGACCCACCGCCGCCGGGCAGGGGATCAGGTCGCTGTCACCGGTGGACCACCCCGTTCTGGTACGCCCAGACGACAGTCTGTAGCCGATCCCGTGCGCCGATCTTCGCCATGGCGCGTCCGAGGTGCGACTTGACAGTGCTGGTCTCGATGAAGAGCTGCTCGGCGATCTCGACGTTCGAAAGGCCCTGCGCGAGCAACTCCACGATCTCGGTCTCCCGCGCCGTCAGCTGGTGCGCTGCCGCCGCGTCGGAGCGGGGAGCGGGCGTACGCCTGGCGAACTCCGAGATCACCCGACGGGTGACGGCCTGGTCGACGAGCCCGTACCCGCTCGCGAGGCGGCGGATCGCTTCGATCAGCTCCTCGGGCTCACAGTCCTTGAGGATGAACCCGCTGGCGCCGGACTCCAACGCGCCGAAGACGTACTCATCGAGGTCGAAGGTCGTCACGACCAGCACCGCCGGTGGCGTCCCGGTCGCCTCGGCGACGATCTGCCGGGTCGCGGTGAGCCCGTCGCCGTGTGGCATCCGAACGTCCATGCAGATGACGTCCGGTTGCAGCCGGCGGGCCAGCTCGACGGCGGCGGACCCGTTCGACGCCTCCGCCACGACCTCGAAATCGCCGGCCTGCTCCAGGATGACGCGGAAGCCGGCCCGGACCACGGCCTGGTCGTCGACGAGCATCACTCTGATCATGCTGGTGCCTCTTCCTTCGGCCGGGATGCGGCGGGACCGTTCGTCGGGAGGGTCGCGGCGACCGACCAGCCACCGGCCGCCGTCGGGCCGGCGGTGAACGTCGCCCCGATCAGCTGGGCGCGCTCCCGCATACCCACCAGGCCGACGCCACCGGTCCGTGCCGCCGGTACGCGTCGCGGCGCGGCGGGTTCGTTCACCACCTCCAGCGACACCGAGCGGGGCTCGAAGCGGAGCACCACCCGCGCCGCAGCGCCCGGGGCGTGCTGGCGGGCGTTGCTGAGCGACTCCTGCGCGATCCGGTAGAGCGCGACGTCGGCGATCGGCGGCACCTCGCGCTGCTCGCCCTCCCGGACGAACTCCACCGGGCCGGCGAGGTTGCCAGCGGTGCGGACGAGATCGTCGAGCATGCCCAGCCCCGGCACCGGGGCGGCGCCGTCGCCGCCCTCGTGCCCGGGCCTGCCGCGCAGCACACCGACGACCAGCCGCAGGTTGTCCAGGGTCTCCTTGCCCTGGCTGCGGATCCAGGCCACACCGGCCTTCGCGGCCACCGGGTCCCGGTCGATCAGCCGCTCGACCGCCGCCGCCTGCACGACCATGCCGGAGAGGTGGTGCGCGGCCACGTCGTGCAACTCCCGGGCCATTCGGGAGCGCTCCGCGCCGATCGCCGCCTGGACCTTCGTGCGCTGCTCCCGGATCGCCTCGTCCGCCCGCACCCGGACCAACTCGACGTAGCGCCGGTAGGTGGCCACATAGCCGCCGACGAACGTCGCGCTGGCGTAGGTCAGGGCGCTCGCCGAGACGTACGCGACGGCAGTCAGCAGATCCGCTGTCACCACGACGGCCGCCCCGATCGACTCCACCAGCACGACAGCGCCGACGGCCAGCAGCGCACGGCGGACCGGCAGCAACGACCCGACGGTGTACGCCACGACGAACGGTGCGAGACCCCGGATGGTCACCTCGGGCAGGGAGAAGCCGATGATGGGCAGTTGGAAGCCGACGACGAGCGCGAGGCAGAGCAGCGGCCGGACCCGACGCAGGCACAGCAGCATCGCCTGCGCGCAGCAGATGGCGACGAGCAGCCAGGCCCGCGCCGGGTCGAACGACACCCCGTCCTCCGGTGCCACGAACCAGAACAGCGCGGTGAACAGCACGAACGTCAGGACGGTCAGCGCCGCGGCCAGCAGGCAGTCCCGGAGGAACACTCCGGTCACCCCGATCCGGGTGAGCCGTCCGTCGAGCCACTTCGTCAGTCGTGGTGTGCCGGGTTCGGTGTCGGCGTGGTCCCTCATGGGGTGCGCATCCTTGCTCCGGATCGTCCCGGGTCGGCGGGTCAGTAGGAGATGCTAGGCGCGAGCAGGCGGAACTCCACGGCGAACCAGCCCGCGCCGGCGAGAGCGAACAGGATCAGGCCGCTGGCGGTGATCCGCCGCCAGCCGAGGTGGCGTCGCACGTCGTCGATCAGCCGGACCGCGGCGGGCAGCACTCCGAGCAGACCGACCAGTTGCAGCACCTGAATGGTGCGCAGGACGGGCCCGGGAACGTCCTGGAGGCTCATGATGCTGCCGATGCTCAGCACCCAACCGACGAACGCGAGCAGCGTGCCGGCGACGGCGAGGCGGCTCAGGATCCGCGCGGTACGCCCCGCCCGCTCCCGGGGGGCGCGGCCGAGCCGACGGCGGACGATCGCGCCGACCGGCCAGGACAGGACGGTGAGCAGCAGCACGACTGTGGACAGGGCCAGCACCGGGATGGCCACAGTGGAAGCGCGGGCCGGCTCGACGGGCAGCAACGCGAACGCGGAGTCGAAGCTGATCGCCTCGACCCGGTCGTCGGTCGCCCGCATGGCGATCCTGCGCTGCCCGCCGACCTCGCGCCAGACCCAGGGGGCCACCTCCTCGTAGCGGGCGGGGGAGTCCGACAGCGGGCCCGGCTCCACCAGCAACCGGTCGCCGTCGGCGACGCTGACAGTGGTCCGACCGACCAGACCGATCGCCGTCAGGAAGTTGCTCTGAATCGCTCGCGAGGACTCGTACGTGCCGGCGGCCAGCGCGGCGTGCTTCGCGGTGGTCGCCGGGTCCACACCAACGGTCGGCTGGTCGTCGACGGAGGGGAAGTAGCGGTCGGCGAAGCCGTTCACGATCGACTCGCGAAGCTCGTGGCTGTCGAGGGCGCCGGAGCCGTTGCTGTTGAGGGAGAGGAAGATGCCGGCCCGGTCGTCGGGGTAGATCTGCAGGTGGGAGTGGAAGTACTTGGTGTCGCCGCCGTGGCCGAGGATCCGGTGGCCGTTGCGGTCCTCGGTGAAGAAGCCGAGGGTCATCCGGGGCCCGTCGGCCAGCGTGCCCAGCGACGTCGCGTCGAGTGCCGGCCGCTGCATCAGCTCGCGGGTCGGTTGGTCCAGCAGGGGCGCGAAGCCCACCGGCTCGCCGAGCTGGGCGAGCATGAATCGTGCCATGTCCGTCGCCGGGGCGCTCAGCGCACCGGGCGGGGGCGTGCCGACGATCTCGAACGGCGCGGCGGGCCCGGCGGAGGTGTCGTACCCGTTGGACATCCGGTCGCGCAGCGCCGCCGGGAGGGGCTGCTCGAAGGTCGACGACGGCATGCCCGCGCGGTCCAGGATATTGCGTTGGACGTACTCCTCGAAGCGCGTCCCGCTGACGCGTTCGACGATGTGGCCGGCGAGCGCGTTGCTGTAGTTGGAGTACGCGGGGACGGTGCCGGGCTGGTAGATCTGCTCCGGTGGGTCGGTCATCAGGGCCTTGCGCAGATTGAGGTCGCCGCCGTCGGTACCGATGAGGCCGGCGATCCGCTCCTCGAAGCCGGCGGTGTGCGTGAGCAGGTGCCGCACTGTGACGGCCCGCTCGTAGCGGAGGGGCAGTTCGAAGTCGAGGTACGTCTTGACGTCGGTGTCGAGGTCGAGCTTCCCGCTCTGCACGAGTTGCAGCACCGCGGTGGCGGTGACGAGCTTCGACACCGATCCCATCCGGAACAGATGCCGGTCCGGGTCGACCGGTACGGCCGCGTTCCCGCCGGTGCCGGTGTCGGCGTACCCGTACCCCCGGGTCGTGAGGATCTTGCCGTTGTTCACGACGGCGACAGTGGCTCCCGCGATGCCGGTACGGTCGAGTGCGGCTGGCAGCAGGCCGTCGAGCCAGGCGTTGACGTCGGTGTCGGTCAGGGCGGCACCCGCCCCGCTCGCTGCGGCGGGTGCCGCCGGAGCTTCGATGTGCGGTGCCGGGTGGTGCTGGGGCGCGGCGCAGGCGGCGGCGCCCACGGCGATGACGACAGCGGTCGCCAGCACCGCGCCGAGTCGGACGAGAGGCCGGGCGGTTCGGGGTGAACCGGGTGCGTGAAGCGGAAGAGAGCGCATCGTCTGCCAGTGCCTTTCCTGACGAACGGGTGTCCGGAGCAGGTCCGTACGGCGTCACCCGATGCCTTGGGACAAGCCTGTTCGGGTGATCGCCCCGAGCCATCTGGCGCGAGACGGCAATGCGCTTACGACTTGAGGAGGAGGGCGGGTGCACCGATGGTGGGCAGAGGTGCCGCCCCGGTCGCGTGAACCAATGCCCGTACCGGTGCATCAAACCCTGTGACAGACCCCGCGGAGGAAGGACCACCCATGCGCGGCAACCTGCTCGTCGGTGCGATGCTCACCCTTACGTTCGTCGCCAGTTGCACGTCACCGGTGGAACGGGTCGGCGGCGATGCCCAGCCCGCCGGCTCTCCGTCCGTTAGCGCGAGCCCGCCCAGCCCGTCGGCGTCGAGCGCCCCGGCGACCGGCAGCGCCGGCCCGAGTGCTCCGGCCACCCGCAGCGCCACCCCGGGCGCCCCGACCACCCGCACCTCCCGGCCGGCCGCTCCGGTGAGCGAGATCAGGCGGACCGACTGGCCGAATGCGGTGATCCAGCACCTGGGCTTCTGCGGCGAGTCCGACGACTCCGTGAAGTTCCGGAACGGGTCGAACGGCCTCGACATCCCCTGCCGGATCCTGCCGAACGGCGCGCGGCCGGTATACGCCGATTTCGTCACCGAGGAGCCGGCAAACGCGCCGTCGACCGAGGACGCGCTCGTCCTCGTCGAACTGGGCAACCCCGACGCGGCACGGCGGCAGGCCCTCGTGCCGGTCCAGCTCTCGTACAACGGCCGAGAGCGGTACGCGTGGCCGGTCATTCTGGGGGACGATTCCAGCCCGTCGGGCGACCGGGTCATGACGTTCGTCTCGTACCGAGTGGTGGGGCAGAACGTGCAGGCCACCGTCCGCAAGCTGGACGGCGGCACCGAGATCCGTCGGTGGCGCAGGGCCGACGGAAGCGGCAACTGGGAACGGTACTAGCGTTGTTCGACCATCGAGCCGTTCACCCGCAGCGTGCCGAGGATCTCGTCGGTGCGGTCGACGCCGTCGGTCTGCTTGACCTGGACGTACACGCCGAAGGTGCCGGCCGCCGCGACCAGGGTGACCTCGCTGAACGACGTCTGCGCGCCACCGCATCGCGCCCAGTGCCGGACGGTTCCACTGAACGCGGCGACGGTGACCGCCCGGCCGGCGGCGGGTGTGCACCCCCGGTGATCGGGCAGCGTCGGCTGCTCCGCACCGCGCAGCCCGGGGCTCACTCCCACGAAGACCCCCGGTGTCGCGCTGTCGACATCGGACCACTCGGTGAGGTCGGCTCCGACGAGCAGGCCGGGGCCGCGCCCGTCGGCGAGGCCGATCACCGTCGGGTCCCAGCCGCCGTCGCGCAGTTGCCGTGCCCAGCCGCCGGGAACGGCCACCGAGACAGCGCCGGTCGTGTCACCCACCCGGGTCCAGCCGTGCGGCGCTGTGGCGGCGGTGGCGGATCCGGCCATGACCAGCGTCGCGGTCACGGTGCCGACGGCGGCGAGGAACCGGCGGATGCGCCGCGGCGGCGGGCGGGCCGCCAGCTGCCGGCTGGCGAGCAGACCCTCCACCGCGGCGGCGTACGCGGCCGAGGTGGGCCAGCGGCGCTCCGGATCGCGATGCATCGCCCGGCGGACGACGCGCTCGACGGCGGCGGGTGCGCAGGGTGCCGCCGCCACCGGCTGCCCGGGCGGCGAGCCGGTCAACATGTGGTGCGTCAGCGCGCCGATCGCGTACACGTCGGCGCGCACGTCGATCCCTCCGCCGGGGACGAGCTGCTCGGGCGCCATGTAGGCGGGCGTGCCGGCGATCACGGTGAAGCCGGACGCGTGCGCGAGCGTCTTGGCCAGCCCCAGGTCGGCGACCAACACCCGGTCACCGGTCGGGGTGGGGTCGAACAGCACGTTGGAGGGTTTGAGGTCGCGGTGCAGCACGCCGCTGTCGTGCAGGACCGCCACCGCCCTTGCGATGTCGGCGGCGATCCGCAGCGCCGAGCGCACCGGCATCGGCCCGCCGCTCAGCCGGTCGGCCAGCGTGCCGCCAGCGGCGTACGTCATCACCAGGTACGGCCGACCGTCGGGCAGCTCACCGATGTCCAACACCCGGACCAGGTGATCGGAGTCGACCTGCCGCATGAACCGGGCCTCCTGGCGGAAGCGCCCCCGGATGTCGGCCCGCTGCGACCAGTTGTCGGCGAGCACCTTCACGGCCACCGGCGAGTGCAGCTCGTCGTCGTACGCCAGCCACACGGTGGCGAACGCACCGGCGCCGACGGGGCGTGCGATGCGGTACCGACCAACCTGCGGCGGGATGGACACGATCGTATTATCCGGCCACCGGGACTCCGGTGACGCCCACGAGCGGGGGAGCGCGGGTGGCGAAGGAATCTGACACCGAGGAGCTGGCGAGGCGGGCGGCGGCCGGCGACAGCGCCGCACTCAACGCGCTGCTGGCCGCGATCGGTCCACGGGTGTTGGAGCAGTGCGGGCGATTCCTGCCCTGTCGGCAGGACGCGGAAGAGGCGGCGCAGGACGCGTTGTTACAGGTGGCCCGGCACATCCACCGGTTCGAGGGGCGGTCGCTCTTCTCCACCTGGTTGCACACCGTGGTCGCCAACTGCGCCCGCCAGACCTACCGGTCACTGCGACGACGAGCGGCCGAGCGGCCCAGCGCGCTGCTGCCCGTCGAGGTGGCCGACCCCCGCACGACGAGCGTCATCGCGGGATCGCGCCTCGACCTGTTGGACGCGCTGGACCGGCTGGAGGCGCACCGGCCGGAGCTGGCGACGGCCCTCGTGCTCCGCGACCTGTGTCAGCTCGACTATCAGGAGATCGCCGGGCAGCTGGGCATTCCGATCGGCACGCTGAAGTCCCGGATCCATCACGGCCGTCGGTACCTCCGGGAGACGTTGCGGGGTAGTTGAGCGATCCGTACGTCGATCCGTGGGTTTGCCCCGATCGAGGGACATCGTTTGACGTGTACGTCGTGCACCTTACCGACCGCCGAAGGGTCCTGCTCCGGGACAGCACCCCGAACCTCAACCGCTGGTTAGGAGCACGAGTTGCTGGGTGGCTCGGGTCATTGCGACGTAGCGGTCGACCGCCCCCGAGATGCCGGTGCCGAAGGTTTCCGGGTCGACGAGGACGACCAGGTCGAACTCCAGCCCCTTGGCCTGCTCCGGGCTCAGTGACCGGACGCGGGCCGTGGGCGGGAACGTCGGGTCGCCGATGACGCAGGCGATCCCGTCGGCGTGCGCGGCGAGCCAGGTGTCGAGGATCGACCCCAGGTCGGCGACCGGTCCGTGAACGACGGGAAGTCCGTTGCCACGGATGGAGGTCGGCACGTTGGCGTCGGGGAGCACGGCCCGGATGACCGGTTCGGCCTCCACCATGACCTCCGCTGGCGTCCGGTAGTTGATGCTCAACGAAGCCAGGGTGACCCGGTCGAGCCCGATCCGCTTGAGGCGTTCCTGCCACGACTCGGTGAACCCGTGCCGGGCCTGGGCACGGTCTCCCACGATGGTGAAGCTGCGCGACGGGCAGCGCGCCAGCAGCATCTGCCACTGGGCGTCGGTCAGCTCCTGCGCCTCGTCGACGACGATGTGCGCGAACGGGCCGGCCAGCAGGTCCGGGTCGGCGTCCGGCAGCGCGGAATCGTCGACCAGGACGTCGCGCAGGTCGGGTTGACGCAGCATCGCCAACAGGCCCTCGCCGTCGTCGTAGGTGTCGGCCGCGAGCAGCTCGTCGACGACCCGGGCCATGTGCTCGCGTTCGACAGCGGCGGCCGGGTCACGCCGACGGGTGCGCCCCGCCCTCTCCGCGTCGCCGAGCCGCTGCCGCGCCGCGTCGAGCAGCGGCAGATCGGACACGGTCCAGGCCCGGGGCTCGTCGCGTTGCAGCTTGCGCACCTCCGCCGGGCTGAGCCACGGCGCGCACCTGCGCAGGTACGCGGGCACCGACCACAGGTCACCCACGAGATCGGCCGCGTCGAGCAACGGCCAGGCACGGTTGACAGCCGCCCGCAGCTCCCGGTTACGCAGCAGCGAGTCGCGCAGCACGTCGTCCGGCTCCTCGCCGTCGTACCGGTCGATGAGGATGGTCAGCAACTCCTCCCAGATCTCCTCGCGCGCCTCGTTGTGCGGGGTGCCCGGACCCGGCGCCTGGAACGCGTCGGCCCAGTCGTCGGCGCTCAGGCGGACGTCGGAGTCGCCCACCGGGACCGTCATCGGGGCGACCGGCGGGTCCTCGTAGAACCGGACGGCCGCGTCGATCGCCCGGACCAGCTCGGCCGACGACTTCAGCCGAGCGACCTCCGGGTCGGTGTCGACGGCTGCGGTGGCCCCCTCTGCGACGAGGTCGCGCAGGGTGCAGGTCTGCACGTCCTCCTCTCCGAGGCTGGGCAGGACGTCGGCGACGTAGGCCAGGTAGGGCTGGTGCGGCCCCACGAAGAGCACCCCACCCCGGCGCTGATTGAGACGCGGGTCGGAGTAGAGCAGGTACGCGGTGCGGTGCAGGGCGACGACGGTCTTACCGGTGCCCGGACCGCCGTCGACCACGAGGGCGCCGGCCGAGCCCGCCCGGATGATGGCGTCCTGGTCCGCCTGGATCGTGCTGAGCACGTCGCGCATCCGGGCCGACCGGGCGCTGCCCAGACTGGCGATGAAGGCGGACTGGTCGTCGAGCGCGACGGCGTGCCCCACGAACCCGTCCGGGGTGAACACCTCGTCCCAGTAGTCGCTGATCCGGCCGCGGGTCCAACGGTAGCGGCGGCGGCTCGCCAGGCCCATCGGGTTGGCGTGAGTCGCGCCGAAGAACGGCTCGGCGGCGGGTGAGCGCCAGTCGAGCAGCAGCCGCCGGCCCAGGCTGTCGGTCAAACCGCGTCGTCCGACGTACACCGGCTCGGGGTTGTCCGCCTCGACCACGTGGCCGAGGCACAGGTCCAGCCCGTAGCGGCTCAGCGAGCGCAGGCGGGCGGTCAGCCGGCGGACCTCCTCGTCCCGGTCGACGGCCTGCCGGCCCTTGCCGCCGGGCGCCCGGCGCGCGGCGTCCAGACGGTCGGACAGCTCGGCGCTCAGCTGCGCGAGGCCCTGCGCCATGGCCGCGAAGTGCCGCTCGTCGTGGGCGATGAGCGCCGGGTCGGCCTTGGGAGCGAGGTGATCGGGAAGTTCGAACACGGAGGTAGGCAAGGAATCCAATTCATGACTTCCATTTCGGCAGAATTTGGCCTCGGCCGACGATTCTGCGTCATAAACGGGGTCTTGCCGCAAGCCCCCCAGTGCGCTATATGTTAGGAGTGGAAGGGGTGCGGTGTTCCCCCATCCGCTGATTTCCGGACGCGGATCCCGCGGCTGCGGGACAACAAACAGCCAACGCACGCTCTGCGACCAGATGCCGGTCGACGGTGGTCGGGTCAGACTTCACCGGACGAGGTTAGGTTCCGGCGCAGCTCGGACGCCTCGTCGTGGCGGCCCAGAGCATCAAGAACATCCGCGCGTGTATGGCAGGCAGACCAGAGCGAGTGGTCGAACGATGCTGGCAAGCGCGTCGCCAGGCGTTGGTAGATGCCGATTGCGTCGTCGATGTGGGTGAGCGCCGTCCTCAGGTTCTGGCTGGTCATCAGGCAGACCCGAGCATGTGCCCACAGTGTCTGAGCGAGGCCGGGCAGGTGGGCGGCCTGGTTGGTCTGGGCCAGCTGTTGGCTGAGCATCAGGGCTTCTTGTGCCGCAACCACAGCTTTTTGCCGCGGGCCCCCACGCGCGAGGCCCAGACCGAGGTTGCTCAGCGATATAGCAAGATCGGGTAGGTAGGCCGCAGGGTTGGTTTCGGCCAGCCGTCGAAGTGCGGTGGTGGCCTCCTTCATGGGGGTGAGAGCTTCCTCGTAGCGTCCTACCTGCCAAAGAAATACCCCGAGGTTGGTCAGCGACCTGGCCAGGTCCGGCAGGTGGGCGGCGGGGTTGGTTTCGGCGAGCTGCCGTCGGATGTGCATGGCCTCCTGGGTGGGGGTGAGCGCCTCCTCGCACCGTTTCAACTCGTAAAGGCGGATGCCGAGGTTGGTCAGCGACCCGGCCAGGTCCGGCAGGTAGGCGGCGGGGTTGGTTTCGGCCAGCTGCCGTCGGATGTGCACGGCCTCCTGAGTGTGGCTGAGCGCATCCTCACGTCGTCCCAGTGCGGCGAGAAGATTGCCAAGGTTGCTCAGCGACAAGGCGAGGCTTGGTAGGTGGGCGGGAGGATCAATTTCGACCAGCTGGCGAAAGTACGTGACGGCCTCCTGCGTCGCCGCGAGAGCTTCCTCCGGATGGCCCAATGCCGCCAGGCGGGTGCCGAGGTTGTCCAGTGTCCCGGCCAGGTCGGGCAGCTGAGGGATCGTGGGATTGGTCTTGGCAAGGTATCGCTGGATGTTCACGGCCTGCTGGGTGGGGGTGAGCGCTTCCTCGCGCCGTCCCAGATCCGCGAGGCGAGTGCCAAGATTGTTAAGGGACGCGGCGAAATTCCGAGCATGTGCGGCGGGGTCTGTCTCGGTGAGCTGTCCATAGATGGTGGCTGCTTCTCGGGTCAGGCCCAGGGCCTCCTCGTAGCGGCCCAGATCCGATACGAAAACCCCGAGGTTGTTGAGCGACCCGGCCAGGTGCGGCAGGTAGGTATCGGGGTGTAACTCTGCCATTCGCCGGTAGAGATCCGTCGCCTTCCGTGCCGCGACGACAGCTTCCGTGTGGCGCCCAGCGTTGCTCAGGCGGCAGGAGAGAATGACGTGGAGCTCGGCCTGCTCATTGGCTGCGGCACCAGCCGTGGTCAGGGCGACAAGACGTTCGGTGAGAACCGCCGACGCAGGGTCGAGGTCGATGCTGCGCGCGGGCAAGTGGAAGGTGATCGCTCTCGCTAGGTCTGCCTCGAGATGCGGTGTGACCGCTAGAAGTGCGGTACTTCCGGCATCAACGGCCAGGGCGGGATCGGCGTTGAGCAGGTTTCGTAGCCTCTCCGCCACGTGGTCCCAGCGAGTGGCGGCAGCCGCGAGGAACGTCAATGCCCGACCAACGTGTCTGGGCGGGCGATGCGCACCGTCGCGCTTGAAGAGTGGTCCAGGGTGATGCCGGGTGATCCGTTGCTCGTCGACGGTTGTGGTGGTGATGAGTTCGGTGGACCAGGGATCGGTATGGCCGCCGAGCGCACCACCGGTCAGGGTCAGTGCGATGAAGTCCTCGGTCAGCCGATCCGGGTACAACGGTTCCAGAGCGGAATCCGCATCCGCGGGCGGGTAGCAGCGGGCGTGACGATCCAACAGGCGCTGGGCGCTGAGTTGCGCCGCCTCGGGCAGGCCGGTCCGCACCAGCATGTCCCTCGCGTCAGCCGGGCGCTGAGGTCCACACAGCCCCGCGATGAAGACGATACGTGCGGTCGTCGTGGTGGCGTCCTCGCCGTACAGCCGACTCCAATACCGTCGCTCGCGGTCGAGCAGGTATCGCGAGAGATCCGCCGACCGCTGCGGCGGTTCTTGACTGTTCGCCTGCGCGTCGACCGCAGCGAGAGCCGCCATGTGCAGCCCCAACGTCAGTCCGTAAAGATGGTCGGTGAGCCGACCGGCGGGCTCCAGAGTCCTTCGCTCCGTCAGCCGGTAGACCTCTGCGAAGCGCCGGCAGGCCGCGTCGAACAGCACCCGGCGATCGGCCTCCGGCCCGGCGAGCGCGGGCAGTTCCCGAGGGCTCCGCGCGCTGATGCCCAGGTCGTCGCATTCGGCGTCGAAGGGTGCCCACCAGTCGATCGAACGGGACAGCAAGAGCATCCTCAGCTGACCGGCACGGCCCGAGTGGCGGTGCAGCAAGGTGTGCAGGTCGTGCTGCGGCCACCGTTCGGCGTAGTCCACCACCATCAGTAGTGGCTGCTCATCGGCCACCGCCATCGGCTGCCCGAAGCCAGGGTTCTCGGTACGGTGCCGCGCGACCGTCACCGCCCAACCCGCATCGGCTGCCTCCTCGGCAGCCTGGTTGGCGAGCCGGGTCTTGCCCTGCCCACCCGCAGCGTGGATCAGCCACACCCCATGCCGGGCAGGGCCGTCGCGCCAAGTCCGGATCTCGTCGAGCTCCAGAACCCGACCGGTGAACGGAATTACCTGCCGGCGGGCATTGAGTAGCTTGCTTGGCTGTGCCCGCAGCTCAATCAGCTCTGCCAACTCAGGGGCGCTTGCACGGCGATAGGGCTCGACCGCGAATGGCGGACCGTCGACGCCATAGAAGTGCTGATCGCGCCCGGCGACGTACGCGTCCCGTCCGGCGTGTAGCCCGTCGTTCGCTGGCGTCGGCTGTCTCACCGTCCCGCTCCGGGACCACCGGACCCGAAATGCTGGTCACCGCCCGCTGTGTAGGCGTCCCGTCCGGCGTGGATCTGCTGGTGCAGGCCAAGGGCCGGACTCGCAGGATCGGACACCTTCCGGGCACCCTCCGCGGCTGGCTGTCCACTGACGTTTCGGCGGGCGAGCACAATGCCGTACACCGAGAGTGGGAGACCGAGCAGGGCGGAGAACGCGCCAGTCACGCTGGCGACCTTGTCCGACTGGTCCAAGCCGAGGGTCACGAAGAGCGCACCCAGCCCGAGCAGTGCCAGCCCGCCGATGACGGCTGCTACCCAGCCCACGGTTCGCGCGCGTATGGTCATCGCTTCATGATGTACCGACGCGGCCGACCTGACCTCCCCCGTCTGAACGACGGATCGTCGTCAGCCCGGGGACTCGCCCGCTGTGAATGGATAACGTGATGCCGGGTCACGGTGCGTCGAGGACCTCGCGGCCGAGGGGCCAGAACGCGGCCGGAACGAGCTTGAAGTTGGCGATGCCGAACGGGATCCCGATGATCGTGACGCAGAGGGCGATGCCCGCGAGGATGTGGGAGAGCGCCAGCCACCATCCGGCCAGCACCACCCAGAGGATGTTCGCCAGGCCGGAGCCGACGCCCGCGCCCGGCTTGGGCACCAGGGTGCGGCCGAAGGGCCACAGCGAGTAGACCGCGAGGCGTAGCGACGCGACGCCGAACGGGATGGTGATGACCAGGACGAAGCAGATCAGCGCGGCGATGCCGTAGCCGACCGCCAGCACGAGGCCACCGCCGAAGACGAGCCACAGCACATTCAGTACGAAACGAATCACCACTCCAGCATGAAACATGCTCGCCACCCGGTCGGCTCGCCCCGTTCCCTCAGCGGGGAACGGCCACCGCGTGGCCCTCGGGGAGGGTCCTCTCGCCACCGACGGACAACTCGGCGAGGGCGTCGTCGCGGCTGTCGAAGATCGGGAAAGCGCCGTCCAGACGCATGGTGTGCAGGACGGTGCGGATGAAACGCGACGGTGCGGCGAGGCAGAGCGTGACACCGCGTTCGCGGGCATCAGGGTGGGCGCGGACGAGCAGACCGAGGCCGGTCGGGTCGGTGCCGAGGATGCCGCCGGGGCCGTGGTCGTCGCGCGACGCGTGGCCACCGGTCGAGGCGGGCAGGAGGCTGCAGTGCGGGCAGCGGTGCGGCCCGGTGGCGAAGGGGGAACCGCTCCAAGCGTGCTCGGCCACCAGCGTCCACACGACCTCGGCGTCGGGGAGCACGCAGGCGGTGCCGCGGATGGTCTCGCCGCAGGTGTCGCAGATCAGGGTCATCAGATACTCGTCCGGGACGGCGGTCATGCTGCTGGTCCTTCCTCGCTCACGATCGGGAGCACCTGATTCAGGCGGGTGATGTGCAGGATGCGCCGAACCCGGCGGCTCGGATCGCGGACGGTGAGGGCCGCGTCGGCGCGAGTCAGCCGCCGGTGCACGTCGAGCAGCAGGCCGATGGCGGCGGCGTCGAGGTGCTGGCAGTCGGACAGGTCGAGTACGACCTGTGCGGGGCGCAGCGCCAGCAGTCGGTCGAACACCGCGCCGACCTCCGGCAGACAGGCCAGATCGAGTTCGGTGACGCGAACCTCGACCAGCGGCAGCGTGTACCTCGCGGGCAGCACCGGCGTCGCCATTGCCGTACCCCTCTTCGTCGCCCCTTGCTCCCTCCCCACCGTGCTGGGCGGGGTTGGCGGTCACTGCAAAGCTCTGTGACAGTTGTGTGACAAAACCGCCGGCTGCCGGGCACCCTCGTCCGCCTGGCACCGGACGTGCCCCCGACGTGGCAGGTCGAACGGCGGCGGATCGCCCAGGTTCTGGCGAACCTGCTCGACAACGCCGTCACCTACGGCGGTGGCCCGGTCGCGGTTCGCCTGGACCGGGACGGGGACAGCGGCGTCATCGAGGTAGACGATGACGGTCCGGGCGTTCCCGTCGAGGACCGCGAGGCGATCTTCGACCGGTTCGTCAGGGGGCGAGCAGCCCACACCCGTGGCGCCGGTGACGGCACCGGCCTGGGGCTGGCGTTGGTCGCCCAGCACGCCGCCGCGCACGCGGGGCAGGTGACGGTCGCCGACCGTCCGGGCGGGGGCGCCTGTTTCCGGGTCACCCTGCCGGGGAGCCTGTCGTGAGGCACCTGCACCCGCCATCGCGGACCAGTTGCGGCACCTGCTCGCCGGGGCCAGCGGGGCCGAACGGGGCAGCGATCTGACCAGCGCGTTGCCGGGGGCGGCCAACGCCGCCCGCGCGACAGTGACCGGGACGCAGGCCCTCGTCACGGTGGACGAGCCCGCTCTCGGCGTGCCCCGGGCCGACGGCTCCCTGTCCAGCAGGCCGCACACCCGCGGCGACTACGCCCCCTCATCAGCGACCGCTGAGCGCGTACCACCGGGAGCACGAGGGACCGCGATATCGACGACGCCGCCCACCGCCGCCGCGGGACCGGCCGCTGTAAGGTACGCGAAAACCCTTCCACGACGTGCTCCGGAGTGCGGTAACCCGGTCCCGGAAGCTCAGGAGGATCGCGTGTCGTCCGACGACCGTTGGCTGCTCGACATCCCGATCGCGCACCGCGGGCTGACCGGCGACAATCGACCCGCCAACTCGCTGGCGGCGTTCGAGGCGGCCGCTGAGGCTGGCTACGCCTGCGAACTGGACGTGCAGCTCACCCGCTCGGGCGAGCTCGTCGTCGTCCACGACTACGACCTGACCGCGCTCACCGGTGCGGCGATCGCCACCGCGGAGCTGACCCCGGCCGATCGGCAGCGGCTCCGGTTGCAGGGCACCGACCAGCGGGTACCCACGCTGTCGCAGGTGCTGGACCTGGTCGCCGGCCGGGTGCCCCTGCTGATCGAGCTGAAACGGCCGACGCTCGCCCTCAACTTCGATCTCGTCGACGAGGTGCTGCGACAGACCGCCGACTACCCGGGGCGGTACGCCGTCGAATCCTTCGACCCGTTGCTCGTGGCGGCGCTGCGGGTCGCGGTGCGAAAGCTGCCGCCGCACCGCCGGGTGCCGGTGGGGCGCATCTGCGGCCTGCTGCGAACCGCCGGGCCGCTAACCCGGATGGTGGGTCGCAGTATGGTCAGCAACCTGGTCACTCGGCCTGATTTTCTGGCCTACGAGGTGGACGCATTTCCGTCCAATCTGACGGCGTGGTGGCGTCGCCGCGGTGTTCCGGTGATTTCCTGGCCAGTCGCTTCACCAGAGCGTGAGATGTTCGCCCGTCAATACTCCGACAACATCGTTTTCTCGGGCTATAGACCGTCGCATGGCCAGCATCTAGCATCGTGACGTGTCTGTTGACCAAGGACAGAGCGGGTTGCTCGCCGAGTCGCAGAACGGCGCTCCCGGTGATCCGTTGCAGATCTACCGCGCGTTGGCCGAAGAGAGCATCAACAAGCTCAGGGACCATTACGACTGGCGGGCGAAATGGCACCGACGACTGTTTCGTTTCACCGGCATCCTGGTCATCGTCGTCAGTGCGTCACTGCCACTGCTCGCCGGCTTCAGCTATCCGGGTAAGAACCTGGTAATCGCGGTCTCGGGCGTGGTCATCGCCACGGCCACCGCGCTACGCACCTTCTATCAGTGGGATCAGATGTGGGCACTGCTGCGGCGTACCCATTTCGCCCTCATCGAGGCGAGCAACCAGTGGAGACTCGCGTTCGGTCGCGCCGAGGTGACCGCTGATCCGGCCGAGCGGGAGCAGCGCGCGTACGCGGCGACAGAGGTGCTGCTGGCGAAGATCGAGGGCATCCGCAGTGCCGAGACGGAGAAGTTCTTCAGCTCGTTGGCGTTTCCGGAGGAATCCGCGCTGACCGGCAAGCCATTTCGTCCCTGATCGCCGGCACGTGGCGGTCGGGCGGGTCTCGGGGTTGCTCGGTGGAAGACCTGAGACGAAAGCCAGGGCGACCCGAGGGAACCTCCCGGAGGTCGGCCGGGGCCGGCGGCCACATGCTGGCTGGCATGAAACGCGCTGCGCTCTACGTGATCGCCGGACCGGTCGGCATCGTGGCCTACGGCCTGGTCCGGCTGTGGGCAAGATCCGACGGGGTGTACGGCCCCGGGCTCGACTGGCAGGCCGCGCACCTGGTCGCTCTCGCCGGCATGGTGTGCTTCGTCCCGGGTGTGCTCGCGCTGTCCCGCCTGCTGCCCCGCAGTCCGTGGCGCACCGGGGTGGTGGCCGCAACGTTTGTCGGCCTCGCCGCGACGATGGTGCAGTTCGGCGCGGACATCGTGGAGGGGCTGCTGGCCGAGGACCGGGCGGAGATGTCGAGGCTCAGCGCGGACTTCAAGGACATCCCCGGCGTGGAGGTGGCCTTCTACGACGTCGTACCCCAGCTCTTCTTTGTCGGTCTGCTCGTTCTCACGGGCATGCTCGCCGCCCGTCGGCGGCTGCCATGGTGGAGTGTGCCACTGCTCCTCGCCGGCATCGTCCTGCCGGCGGTCACCCTCGACCTGCTCCCCATCGGCGGCCTGTGCATGGCGCTGGCGTTGGCCCCGGCGCTACCGCTGGTGCGACAGCGGGGCGAGCGGGCCGAATCGCCCGTCTCCCTCCACTGAGGACTTCGGGTGGCGCGGCCCACCGGCCGCGCCACCCGGAGAGCCGCTACTTCAGGGCGAGGGTGCGGGCGTCGGCGGCGATGACGCTGGCGACCTCCGCCGGCACCAGCTTGCCGGCCTGCCGGTCGGCGTAGGTGGCCAGCTCGGCGTACTGGGCGTGGGCCAGCTTGGTGGTCATCGCGGCAACGGCGGCCGGGTCCGCGCCCGAGGTGAGGATCAGGTAGCCGAGGCCGGCCTGGCTCACCGTCACGGTGAAGGTGCTGGTCGCGGTGGCGGTGCCCTCGGGCCCGGTCGCCTCGGTGGTGACGGTGTGCCGGCCGGCGGTCAGCTTGGCCAGGTCGAGCTTGCGCCCGGCGGCCGACTTCTTACCGTCCAGCGTCACGGTGACGGTGTCCGCGTTGGTCGCGGCGACCGCGATCACCGGGGACTGCGCCCGGTCCAGCCGAGCCCCGTTGGCCGGCGAGGTGATCTGCACGGTCGGGTCGGCGGAGGCCCGCTGGACGAACGCCGAGTTCCAGCCGACCAGCTCCGCCGCGCGGTTGGTGATGATCGCGTCGGTGCCGATCCGCTCCAGGCGCTGCCACAGGGCGGCGGAGTCCATCGTCCAGGCCATCACGGCGACCCCGGCGGCGTGCAGCGGGGCGACGACCTCCGGCTTGGCCAACAGCGCGTTACCGTTCGGGTTGTACGCGGCCAGGTGCAGCTCCTTCGCGATCGCAACCGGGTCGGCGTCCAGGGTGCTGCGGAGCAGGCCGAGCGGCAGCTCGGGGGCGATCTCGTAGGTGTACTTCAGGGCGTCGACCTCGAAACTCTGGATGAAGACCCGGCCCATCATCTGCTCGTCCCGGATCACCTGAATGATCGTGGCGACCTCGTCGCGGGTGTGCCTGCCCTTGATCTCCACGAGCAGGTTGCCACCCCGCGTCCGCAGGTCGGCGAGCTGCTCCGCGAGGGTGGGCACCCGCTCGCCGACATACTGCGGGCCGAACCAGGAGCCGGCGTCGAGCGCCTTGATCTGCGCGGCGGTCAGGTCCCGGATGTCGCCGGTGCCGTCGGTGGTCCGGTCGACGGTGCCGTCGTGCAGGATGAACGGGATGCCGTCCTTGCTCGGCTGGACGTCGTTCTCGATCCAGTCGGCGCCGCCCTTGCGGGCGATCTCCTGGGCGACGAGGGTGTTCTCCGGTGCGGCGGCGGACGCGCCCCGGTGGGCGATCACTGTGAACGGGCTGCCCTCGGGGCGGAGGTAGCCGTTCGGGGCCAGCTCGGTGACGGTGACGTCGTCGTACGACACTGTCGCGCCGTTGACGAAGAGCCCCTGGACGCCGTCGGCGGAACGCTGGAGGCTGCTGGTCCGCATCGCCTCCCGCCCGTCGAAGATCCAGCGGGCCTGGTTGCCGTGCACCTCGACGGCGACGCGCACGTCCCGGCCGGTGCCGGCGGCGGACGGGGCGGAGGCGGCGTTCGTCACGACCCAGGCGTTGGCAGTGGTCCGCTGGGCGAATTCGAGCCCGTTGGCGGCTGTGGTGCCGCTGCGCATGGTGGCGATCCACCAGGGGGTCGCGCCACTGGCGGGCACGTCGATACCGAGCGAGGCCCAGCGGGTGGCGGCCGAGACCGCCTCGAAGCGCATGGTCGCCTCGAGGCGGAAGTCGTTCAGGTGCCGACCGAAGGTGATCTTGTTGTTCTCGCTGGCGCTGGCGGAGGTTCCGTACAGTCGGCCGTTCTCGACCTTCCAGGTGCCGTCGACCGCGTGCCAACCGGCGGGCAGCGACCCGGCCGAGAAGCTCTCCGAGACGACGACGCTGCCCGGCTCGGCGGTGGCGGGTGACGAGGTCGCGACGGCGACCGCGACGGCAGCGCTGGTGACGGCGAGAGCGGCGACGGAAGCGGCGGCCCGGGTGCCCAGGGCACTGAGGCGTGATCCGGCGCGGGGAGACGGCGGTGATGCGGGTAGGACAGTCATGGTCGCGACGGTACGAAGCGCGCCCGAACTGATGATCAATCAAGCATGGCTACCGCCGGAACGCCGGGTGTACCGCGCTCGATCGGGGCGTCCGGATTGGTCAGTTCGGCAGGCCGGAGCAGGCGACCCCGTCGATCGTGCACGCCTTGGGGGCGGAACCGGTCAACGATCCGTTGACCCGGAACGTCACCCGGATCGAGGCGCTGCCGGGCACCTGACCGGTGTTCGGGTCCGGCACGAACGTCCACACCGCACCGTCCCGGCTGGCCTGCGCCCCCTCGACCCCGCTGATCCCCAGCGACTCCCGGGGCAGGGTGACGACCAGCGTCCACCCCGGGGCCGGGACCGAGCCGGGATTACTGATCGTCACGGTCGCGCCGTAGCTGAGCAGGGCGTTGTCCGTGATGGCGAAGTCCGCGCCCAGGGCCGGCGGGGTGGGTTCGGTGGTCGCGACGGTCGGCGTGGGCCTGGTCGAAGACGTGACGACCGGTGGGGCCGAGGAGGCCGAGGCGGGCGGGGGAGCGGGCACCGCGGGGCTGGTGACCGCCGGTCGCGCCTGCGCGCGGGGGGTACCGGGCGGCGACGCGCCCACCTGCTCGACCGACGGCGGCGGATTGAGGGTCACCGGCGTCAGCTTCTCCGGCGTACGCAGCACCCCGACGACGGACACGGCCGTCGCGATCAGCACCCCGAGCGCCGCGACGACGGCCACCCAGGTGGCCCGCGAGACGTCCTCCCGACCGGTGAGCACCCGCCGTGCGGCCGTGACGATGGCCACGACCCGATCCAGCAGGATGATCGCCACGGTACGGCGTGGCTGGGGTGGTGTTGCCGGCACTGCCAGTCTCTCCTTCAGTTCGTCGCCAGGTGCGCGCCCACGTGGTCGCGGGTGGCACCTGCCCGGTCACAGCCCGCGAAGCCCGACGAGTATCGCCTCGAGCAGATCCTCGGTCGGCAGCTCCGACAGCATCGGCGGTTCGTGCGTCTCGATCAGCCCGGCCGCGAGCAGGTCACCGAGCAGCACCCGGACCGTCCCCAGCGGAAGATCCAACTCGGCACCCACCTCGGCCACCGACACTGGATGGTGACACAGCTCGACGATCCGCGCCTGTTCGGGGAAGAGCGGTGTGGGAGGCGTGACCCCCCTCCGGGCGACGACCAGCGAGATCAGGTCGAACTGGCCGCGTGCGGGAGCGGTGCGCCCGCCGGTCATCGTGTAGGGCCGGGCGACCGGGCCCGCGTCGTCGTCGTACCACGCCTCGTCAGTGGTGCCGCTGGTGTGCACCAGTGTCCCCGATCGTCACCGAGGAGGCCGGGCCCAGCGTGATCGGCAGGTGCTGCTCGGCCTGCCCCACGAAGAGCGCCACCTCGTACGCCATGTCACCGACCTCGACGTCGTCACCGGCGATCCGCACGGTGAGGATGGTCCCGTTCGGGATGGTGGCGATGAACAGGAACGCTCGCGACATCTGCACCACGACCTGGCGCAGCCGACCCGCGTCACAGGTCCGGGTGGCTGCCAGCCCCAACGCGATCAGTCCGGCGACCACGCCGGAGATCTGCTCGGCCAGCTTCGCCCCCACCCGCCGCGAGCCGCCGAGCGGCAGCCCGTCCGGTGAGAGCACCACGGCGAACTCCGCACCGTGCACCCGGTCGACCAGGTCGTTCAGGGCGTCGGTCAGGCCGTCCTGGGTGACCACTGCAGACGTCATTGTTGTCTCCTTGCTGTTCTGGCGACTGGCAACTCAACCGTGTCGAGGCTGGTCCTGCCGTGTTCCGGGCCGGTCGGCCCGGGGTGGCGGACCCGCGTCGGCAGCGCGCCGTTGCCGTTGGGGTCGGTCAGGTCGGCGCCGGTGCGGGCCGGTGGGTACGGGCTGTCGGGTGGTGCGTCTGTCGGTGCGCCCCCGGTGTCGGCGACCGTGATCAGCCGGGAGGGCAGGAGCACGACGGCGGCCGTCCCGCCGCGCCGGCTGGGGCGTAGCGAGACGTGGGCGCCGCAGCGGCCGGCCAGTACGGCGGCGGCGTACCAGCCGGCGAGGCCCGTGGGCGGGCCGTCCGGTGGGGGATTGCCGAGCAGGTGGTTCGCCTCGGCCAGGGCGGCGGCGTCCAGGCCGGGCCCGTCGTCGACGACGAGGACGGCACACCCCTGCGGTCGCTGTTCGCCGCTGACCCGGACGGTGGTCTCCGCCCCGGAGCAGGCCAGGGCGTTCTCGATCAGCTCCGCCAGCAGGTGGATGACGTCCGTGACGGCCGGCCCCGCTAGCGACCACGGCCAGTGCGGCGCGATCAGGACCCGGTGGTAGTCCGGCACCTCGGCGACCGCCCCGCGCGCCACGTCGAGCAGTGGCACCGGGCGTCGCCAGCGGCGGGCGGGTGTCGCGCCGGCCAGGGTGATCAGTTTCTCCACGTTGCGTCGGACCCGGGTGGTGAGGTGGTCGAGTTGGAACAGCTCGTCGGTCTCCTCGGTGGACCGTTCCCGACGTTGCATCCCGTCCAGCAGGGTGAGCTGGTCGCGCAGCAGAACCTGGTTGCGTCGGGTCAGCCCCAGGAACAGCTCCCGCTCGGCGTCACCCCCCGGCGTCGCCGGTTCCCGGGCTGGGGCCGGCGTGTCCGGCATCGGAGCCGGAAGGCCGGCGTCGGCAGTGGTCAGCTCGTCGGTCAGGCGTCGGACGGTGCCCGCCCAGCTCAGCAGGAGCACTAGCACGACGATGAGGCCGAGCCCCACGACGGCCCCGGTACGCGCTATGAGCACGGCGGCACCGGGGGTGGCCCGCTCGACGCTGCTACGGGCGGTGGTCGTCACCAGTGTCTGCAGCGCGCCGAGGGCGGCGTCCGCCGCGGCTCGCCAGCCCTGGATGGTGAGGCCGGCCAGGGCGTTGGCGGTGCCGGGCTGGAGCAGCAGCCGATCCTCCAGGGCGAGCAGAGCCGCGAACTCGGGGCCGGCCGCGAGGCGCTGATGCTCGCCCTGGCCGTCGGGCGAAAGCCCGGCCGCGGCCTCGGTGCGCGCGTACCGCTGGATGCTGACCAGTGCGGTCAGCCGGCGCCGCTCGTCGGCGCCGAGCCGTGCGCCGGCCAGGGCCGCGCTGACCACTGTGTCCTCCCGGGCGAGCAACTCCCGGGCGCGGGCCAGCGCGATCACCGCGCGGGTGTCGGCGGCCAACCCGCTCTCGTACGCGCCCCACTCCGGGCCGTACACCCGGAAGGCGACGTCGATGACCTCGTCGTACCCGTCGACTGCCGCGCCCTGGTCGAGCCGGCCGGTGTCCACCTGGGATCGTGTCGTGCCCAGGCCGTCGAGCCGTCGGACCAGTTCGCCGGCCCGGTCACGGACGCTGCCAGCGCTGAGTAACCGGAGGTCGCGGCCCTTGGTGAACTCGCGGATCTCGGCGGCTGCCCGGTCGGTGCCTTCGCGGGCCCCGACCAGCGCGGGGGTCGCCTGCCCCGCCCCGGCGATCGTCTCGGCGGTGATCCGGCGTTCCGTCTGCAGGCTCAGAATCAGGCGGTCGATGGGCTGGCCCAGCGTGTCCGCCAGCGCCCGGACGCGCAGCAGGTCGACGGCGTCCTGGCTGGACACGTAGGCCGCGTACGACCAGAGCGTGATCAGCACGGCGGCCAGCACGGCCAGCCTGGTCCGGATCAGCCGAACGTCGTTACGGGTCATCGGGTCGCCCGCTGCGGCCACGGTTGCCCGGCCGTGTCGCTGGCCCGGTCGGCGACGAGGGTGCGCAGCAGCGCCAGCAATTCGGTGCGGTTGGCGCAGTTCAGCCGGTTGCGCATCCGCGCCACGTGGTGTTCGACGGTCTTGGCCGAGATGAAGAGCCGATCGCCGATCTCCCGGTAGGTCAATCCGGCCAGGACCAGCTCGGCGACCTCGTACTCGCGGTCGCTGAGACCGTGCTGGGTGGGGCCCGCGACACCTGCCGTGCTCGCACCGGTCGTCGGTGTCTGGCCGCTCTGCCCAGCGGAGGACCGCCCCTGCAACGCTCGGGCGCACTCCAGCAGGGCGGTCATCGCCCGTCGGTCCGCGGTGCGGATGGCGGCCTGCCCGGCGAGGCGGGCGCCGTCCCAGCACAACCCGGTGTCGTGCAGCCCTCGGGCGGCGGCCTCCACCCGGGTCGGGTCGACGACCCCCCGGAGCACGTCCACCCAGCTCTCGGCGGCGGCGGCGACAACTGCCGCGTAGCGGCTGTGGCCAGCGGCGGCGAGCAACGCCGCGACGTGTTCGTCGGCGATCGTCGGCTCGCCGGTCAGGATGGCGGCGTGCAGCCCGCTCCAGTGCAGCGGCACGCCCCACAGTGGTGGGTTGCCGAGGCGGTCGAGCAGCGCACGCCCCTGGTGCAGGTACGGCTCCAGCCGGGCCAGGTCACCCAGCCGCGCGCCCGCGATGGCCAGCTCACCCAACGGCAGCAGGGTGAACAGGTCGACGGGGTGCCGCACCACGGCCTCCAGCGCCTGCCCCCAACCCCGCTTGAGCGCCCCGAGGTCACTGTTGCGCCGGCCGATGCCCATCCGGATCGCGGCGGCGAAGAGCTGGTCGCGTGACTCCAGTGGCCGTCCGTCGAGCGTCACAGTGGCGAGGTGCTCGCCGGCGGTGTGGATCTCGCCACGGACCATCAGGATCCAGGCCTGCAACAGCCGGTGGCGGCGGGCCATCAGCGGGCCGCCGACTCCGGCGGCCAGAGCGCGGTACAGCACCCGCTCGGCGATCTCCAGCTCACCGCAGTGCACCGCCGTCAACGCGGCGAGGGCCGCCGGGCTGTCCGGCAGCAACGCTGCCCGGCCGTCCGGCTCCAGCAGCGCGGCGGCCTGCACGAGCGCGGAGAGCGCGGCGGTCGGCGGACCGGTCACGCTCTCCCGTGCACCGTTGGCCATCAGTCGGGCGGCGCTCGCGTGCAGGGTCGGGGGTTCGCCCGCCGGGTCGCCGGCCGGTGACTCGGTGGCGGCGGCCGGGTCGCCGGTGGCGAGCCCTCCGACGATGGCGAACGCCGCCGCCGAGGCAGTGCCCGACCACCGGAACAGCTCGACGCTACGACCGACGTGACCACGGTGGGCCAGGGCGGTGGCGGCGACCACGGCCGCCTCGGAGCGCTCCGGGGGAGCGGCCGTGGCCAGGAGCCGGTCCGCCAGCCGAAGCGCGTCGTCGAGGTCACCGGCGAGCGCGGCGGCGAGCGCCTGCCGCGCGTTGGGTGGCCGCCCGGCCGCCGTGGCCGCGGCGAAGAGCTCGGCGGCGAACGCCGGCTCGTCGGTCAGAGCCTCGTCCGCCGCGGCGGCCAGGGTCGCGGCCGGGCAGTCGCCGAGCGCGCCGACCGAGAGCAGGGAGCGGACCAGCGGCAGCACGGCGCCACCCCGAGCGAGCTGCAACTCGGTGAGCCGCCGCCAGACCGCTGTCCGCTCGGTGGTGGGGCTGAGTGTCGCGACGGCCCGCCGAACGATCGGTGCGAGCCGGCCGTCCGCGCCGAGCAGCCCGGCCGCCCTGGTCGTGGCGATCAGTTCGTCCACTCCGGCCGGGTCCCGGCCCAGCAGCGCGCCGAGCATGCTCACCGGCAACGCCCCGCCGGCCGCGACAGCGAGCAGCAGTCGTCGTACCGCGGCGGGCTGGACGTCCAGGTCCGGCCCGAATTCGAGGATGACGGAACGGGGTGGGTCCACCGTGCCGGTCCGGGTCTCCGCACCGACCAGGCCGCGCGCCAGCCGTTCCACGTCCCGAGGTACGCCGGCGGTCTGCGTGTGGACGAAGTCGACCAGGTCGGCGGGGCGGCCCAGCTCGGGTGTGGTGGCGAGATGGGCGGCGGTCTGCTCCCGGGTGAACGGCGTGAGCTGCACGGCCTGCCCGTCGCGTCGCAGGGCGTCGACCAGCTCACTGAACGCCGCTGACCGGGGCCACGGGCGGTGGGCTACCACCAACCGGTGTCGCCGGCCGGTGACCAGACGCAGCAGCGCTTCGGTCCGCGCGTCGTCGAGCAGGTGCGCGTCGTCGACCAGCACCACGGTGTCGGGGTCGACCGGCTCATCCGGCTCCGGGGCGGCCGTGCGGACGGCGATCCCGGCGCGCTGGTGAATGCGCTCCAACTCGGCGAGGAGCGCTGTCTTTCCGTGACCGGCCGGGCCGGCGACGCCGACGGCGAGCGGGCCGGTCGGGTCCTGCGCGACCGTGTCCAGTAGCGCCTGCAACCCCTTGTCCAGGGTCAACCCTGGTGCGGCGAGGTCATTCATGATCATCGGGGTCATCGAATCGGTCCCGAGAAACCCCCGGCGCTAGCCGTGGGCAGGTAAGGGATGCTGTCAAGCGTTGCGCTGGTTCTCGACATAGCGCTTGATGACCTCCAATGTTGCACCGCCGATTGTGGCGACGAAGGATCCGTTGGTCCACAGGTTCGGTAACCGGGGGCTTGAGATGCGGAATTCTTCATACAGCAGCCGCGACGGCCGCCCCTTGATTCGCTTGACGAGGCGTTGGATGCCGCATTGCGGATCGCAGGCGACCAGCAGTTGTACGTGGTCGGGCATCGTTTCGGTTGCCTTGATGGGGGCATCTCGACCGGCGTACGCCTCGCGAATGATGTGCTCGAGCCGGTGGTCAACTGAACCGGTGAGCACGGTCCTACGGTATTTGTGGCACCACACGACGTGGTAGTTGCATAGTGGTGGATGTGGTGGAGACAGTGCGATACACCTACCGGCTGCGCCCCGGCGTGACCGCAGCGGCCGCACTGCTTGCCGAATGGGGTCGCTGTCGGTGGCTGTGGAACGAAGCCGTGCATCAGCAGAAGATCGGCGCAAAGCCCACCTTTTGCAAGCTGTCGAAGCTGCTCACCGAAGCGCGCAGCAGGAACACTTGGCTGCGCGAGGGCTCCCAGGTCGTCCAGCAGCAGACGCTGCGTACCTACGCTTCGGCCTTGCAGGCTTCGTTCAAGATCAAGGGCCGAGGTCGGCCAACGATCAAGAAGCTCAAGAAGACCCTGCCCAGCCTCGAATACACGCTGCGCGGATTCACCATCCGTGATCGTCGCCTGCGGCTGGCAGATGGCATCGAGATCCCGGTGGTGTGGTCCCGCGAATTGCCGTCCGACCCGACCAGCGTGCGCGTCTACCAGGACAGCCTCGGCCACTGGTACGCCTCGTTTGTCGTCCGCCGCGAGGCATTTGGCGCACCCGAGGCGTCCGGAGCGATCGGCGTTGACTGGGGTGTAAGGACTACCGCCACCACCGCCGATGCCCGATTCGATTTGCCGCACCTCGGGCATCGCAAGCGGTGCGCCGCCGAGTTGGCCAGGGCGCAGCGGAAGATGGCCCGCCGGCGCCGCCCAAAGGGTCACGCGCAGTCGAACGGCTACCACAGAGCCAAGCATGCTGCGGCGAAGTTGCACAAGAAGGCCGCCCGGCAGAACAGCCACGATTCCCGCCAGTGGGCGAAATCCATCGTTGACAACCACCAGGTGATTGCCGTAGAGGACTTCAAGCCGAAGTTCCTTGCCAAGTCCACGATGGCGCGCAAGATCGCCGACGCGGCGATTGGTGCAGCCAAGCGAGAGCTGATCGAACGTGGCATGCGGGCGGGTCGGAGGGTGGTGTTGGTGCCGCCCGCCTACACGACCATGACGTGCTCTGAGTGCGCGGTGAGAGCCAAGCAGCGCATCGGGTTGAGCGTCAGAGTTTTCGAGTGTGCGGCTTGCGGGTTCACCGCCTGCCGCGACCTCAACGCCGCGAGGACGGTCCTCGCCACGGTAGAGCGCGACCGTGTCGGTGGTGACGACGTGAGACATGTGATCACCTCCCTTCGTGGAGTGGGGTCGAATGCGGTCTGAGCCGGAAATCCCCGGATTCATCCATTGGGAAGCGTTAACCTTCGCGTCCACGACCGCGGGCCAGCGCCAGGCGGGACGGCTTCGGCAGTTCCAGTGGGAGAACCCGGACCGGGGGCCGCGGTGGCGGTTCGCCCGGAACGGTGTGATGGGCTCGGCGTGCCGCCGGGAGGGTGCCCGGCCCGGCACCGCTGACCGGGGCCGGAACACGGGCCGGCGGCGGCTGGCGAGGGCGTGGTGACACCACCTGACAGGCGGCCATCGCCGCTCCGGTGGCGGCGGTCAACTGTGCGTCCGGCTCCACCTCGACGGGCACCGGGAGGGCCGCGCCGATCAGCTCGGTCACGAGCGGGACCCGGGTGGAGCCGCCGGCAAGCAGGACGCCGTCGAGCTGCGCCGGAGTCAGGTCGGCGCTGCGCACGGCCCGGAGCAGGAGGTCGACGGTGGCCTGCACCGTCGGCCGGATCATGGCCTCGAACTGTGCCCGGGTCACCGGCACCCGCGCCGGGCCGCTCGGCAGGGTCAGCACCACGTCGGCCGTGAGGTCGACGGTCAGCACCCGCTTGACCCGGTCACACTCCGCGCGCAGCCCGCGCAGCGCGGCCTGGGCCCCGCGACGTCCGGTCGCGGCCAACTCCCGGGCCAGCACGGTACGAGCATGCTCGGCGAGCGCCTCGTCGAAGTCGGCGCCGCCGATCGAGTCGAGACCCTGCGGGGTCCCGAACGTCTCGTACGTACCGCGCGGGGTGCGGCGCACAAGAGCCGCCTCGAAACTGTTGCCCCCCAGGGCGTAGACGACGGCCGTGCTGCCCGCGAACCCGCGAGCGGCGTGGCTCTCGGCGACGGTGACCGTGCGGGGCAGCAACGTCACGTGTCGTAGGCCGAGGTCCGACAGGGCCCGGTGCAGCACCTCCCGCCGGTAGGGGCGCCACCCGGCCGGGTGGCTGAGCACGATCGCCTCGGCCGGCCCACCCTCCAGGGCGTGGACCCGCTCCACCACCCACGCCGCCAGCTCGGCGGTCAGTGTCTGCGGCGCGCACGGCTCGCCGCCGAGCAGCACCGGCACGTCGTCGCCGATCCGGTGGACGAAGTCCCGGGTGGTGCGGCTGCCGTCGTCGGTCACCGGCTCGCCGACGCGCAGCGAACCGTCCTCGGCCAGGCACAACACCGACGGCATGAGAGGTGAGCCGGCGCTCAGCGGGACGGCCTCGGGACGGGTCCAGGTCGCGCCGCGTCGCCGTGCGACGGCGGCGGCCGTGTTGCTGCTTCCGATGTCTATCCCCAGGACGTACGGCATCGTCTCTGTCTCCCCCTGTGAGTCGGCCGGTCGGTGGCGATGGCGTCGGCTGCCCGACGACGCACCCCCGGCGAACCCCGCGGGCTCCTACGTTCGTACCAGAGATCAGTCCCTGGTCGGGACCCTAATCTCGTCGGGACGGTTTCCCCCTGTCCCCCTAACGTACGAGGTGGCGGAGCCCCTAGTTCAACCGGCCCGGATGCGGGCTCAACCCCGATGCCCGGGGGCGGGCCCCGGCAATAGCGTCGTCACTGTCGACGTACGACACCCGCCAATGCCACATCCGAGGAGAACCGGCACATGGACTCGCAGCAGACGCTTCACGACTTCGTGCTCGACCTACTGACGAACCCGGACGCGCGGTCGGCCTTCGACCTCGACCCCGAGGGCGCGTTGCGGGGCGCTGGGCTCACCGACATCACCGCCGCTGACGTGCAGGACGTCGTGCCGCTGGTCGTCGACTACGCGCCGGGGGCGGGCCTCGCGCCGTTGGCCTCGCCGGTCGGGCAGCTCGGGCTGGACCCGCTGCTCACCGACACCACCGACGTGGTGGGTCAGTTGCAGAGCGTGGCGCAGCAGATCAGCGTCACCAGCTCGCCCAGTGGCGTGGACGTCAAGGCCGGCGTGCTCGGCGCCATCGCGGTCGACCCGTCGACCGCCGCCGCCGGAGTCACCGTGCTGCCGGGCATCGGTCTGGGTGTCGGCCCGTCCGGCCTCGACACCGACCTGGCCGGCGTCTCCGACGTGGCGCACACCCTCGACGCCGACGTGGTGCAGCCGGTGGACGCGATCGCGGACCCGGTGCTCGGTGACGTGACCGGCACCGTCGGCGACCCGAGCGGTCTGCTCGGCGTCACCGACTCGAACCTGATCGGCGGTGACCTGACCGGTGGTGTCCTCTCCGGCACCCACGGTCAGCTCGGCGGGGTCGTCAGCTCGCTGGGTGTCGATGACACCCTCAACGGGCTGGGCCTCGGGCACGGCGACGGTGTCGTCGGCGGGGTCCCGCCGCTCGACGTGCCATCGACGGTGGGCGGCGTGACGCACCAGGTGGACAGCCTCCTCCCCGGTGTCACCGACACGGTCGGTGACGTGACCGGTGGGGTCACCGATGGTGTGCTCGGCGACTCACACGCCTCGTCCGATCACGGGCTGCTGGGTATCACCGGCGGTCTGCTCTGACCCGGATCTCCGGTCGGAGCGGAGGGTCGGATCGCCTCGGGCGATCCGGCCCTTCCCGGTTCCACATCCGGTCCCTCTTGATAATTAAGCCGAAATCCGCACACTTGGTGCGGTGATGGCCGGGATCTGGTTGGACGTGCTGGACGAGATTGCCCGCACGTGCACTGCACACGGTCGCGGTGACCTGCTTCAGACGGTGCGGCAGAAGCGCGCGCAACTGCTGGACCCGACGCTGCGTGTCCTGATCATCGGTGAGCCGAACCAGGGCAAGAGTCAGCTGATCAACGCGATCATCAACGCTCCGGCCTGCCCGGTCGGCGACGGCCGGACGACCGTCCTGCCGACCGTGGTGCGGCACGCCGAGGCCCCCACCGCGGCGGTGGCGCAGGCGCCCCCACCAGCGCCGGGACACCCCACCGGCACCGCCGACGCGGTGGCCGTCGAGCGGACCCCGGTGGCGCTCAACCAGGTCGCGGCGGGCGTGGCCGGCCTGGTCGGACGTCGGCCGGGCGGCGGCCCGGCGTACGTCGAGATCGGACTGCCCCGTGCCCTGCTCGGTGCCGGGCTGGTGCTGGTGGACACTCCCGGCACCGACGAGGTCACCGGCATCGGCGCCGCCGCTTCGGTCGCCGCGCCGGCCCGCGCGGACACCGTGCTGCTGGTCTCCGACTCCACTCGGGAGTTGTCGGTCGCCGAACTGAACATGCTGCTGCACATCACGCGTTCGCATCCGAACGTGGTGGTGGTGCAGAGCAAGACCGATCTGGTGGCGGACTGGCGTACGGTCGCCGAGCGCAATCGGCAGCACCTGGCCGAGGCGGGGGTTCCGGCGACGCTGATCCCGGTCTCGGCGGCGCTGCGACTGCGCGCCGCCGCAGCCGACGACCGTGGGCTCAACGCCGAGTCGGGTTTCCCCGCGCTGATCGCCCGCCTGCAACGCGACCTGGCCGGCAAGGCCGACCACCTGGCCCGGGCGGCGGTGCAGACGGTGGCCCGGACGGTGGTGGAGCAGTTGGCCGCGCCGCTACGCGCCGAGTTGGCGACCCAGGAGGCCGAGGAGCAGTCCGGGCCGATCTCCCGGCTGCACGCGGCGCAGCGCGAGGTCGACGAGCTGCGCCGGTGCTCCACCCGGTGGCAGAACACGTTGACCGACGAGATCACCGACCTGCTCGCCGACCTTGAGTACGACCTGCGTGACCGGACCCGACAGATCCTGCGCGCGGTGGACGAGGCGTTCGACACCGCCGACCCGTTGGTCGCCTGGGACACCTTTCAGGACTGGCTGGAGCGGAGCCTGGTGGAGGCGGCGGAGGCGAACCACGAGTGGCTGATCCAACGCTGTGACTGGATCGCCCGGCGCGTGGCCGCCAACTTCGACCGGTACGGCTACGACGTGCTGCCGCCCTGGTCGATGACGATGCCGGACGACATCGGCGAGCGGCTGCCCGAGCTGCAACGGCCGACGATTGACCGGTTCACCACCGGCCAGAAGCTGTTCACCGGCATGAAGGGCTCGTACGGCGGCATGCTGATGTTCGGTCTGGCGACCACCCTGGCCGGCATGCCGATGATCAATCCGGTCTCGGTCGGCATCGGGGCGCTCTTCGGTGGCAAGAGCATCCGTGACGAGAGCAAGCAGTTGCTCCGTCGTCGGCAGGCGACGGTCAAGACGGCCATCCAGCGGCATGTCGACGACTTCTTCGTCCGGATCATCCGAGACTGTCGCGACGCCGCCCGGCAGGTGCAGCGGATGCTGCGGGACCACTTCACGGGGCTGACCGAGGAACTCCAGGAGGCCATCGTGCAGTCGTTCCGCAGCGCGAAGCAGGAGGCCGACACCGACGCCTCCCTGCGCGAGCAGCGGCAGCGCGAGATCCGGTTGAAGATGACCCGGTTGGCGGCGGTGTACGAGCAGGCTCAGCAGTTGACCGGTGCCCGTTCCGCCCCGTTGCTGCTGGAGCCGCAGGCATGACGGTGGGGGTGCGTCTGGACGAGGCGGCGTGGGGGTTGCTGCACCAGGCCATCGAGCTCTACCAGGACAATCCCCGGGCCGTCGCTGAGCTTCGGCAACAGGTGGCCCGGTTGGAACAGCCGCTACGGATCGCCATCGTCGGCCCGTGGCGATCGGGTAAGTCGACGGTGCTCAACGCGTTGATGGGCGAGGAGGTCGCGCCGGTCGAGCGGGCGGACGGGGCCTTCACCTGGTACGAGGACGGGGCCGCGCCGCGTGCCACCGCCTACCCGGTCGGGCAGCCACCGCAGGAGTTGGCGGTGGTGAAGTCGGCGACCGGGCTGCGGGTGGATCTGGGCTGGGGTGCGGGGGAGGTGCGGGACATCGTGGTGCGGTGGCCGACGCGGGCGCTTCGGCAGATCACGCTTATCGACACTCCGGCGGTCACCGGCGGCGCCGAGCAGGGCCGGTCGCCGGTGTTGGAGCGGGTGCTGCGCGACTCGGACGCGGTGTTGTACCTGACCCGCGACGGTCGTGACAGTGATCTGCGTGTGCTGGAGTCCGCACGGGACAGTGCTGTCGGACAGTCCGCTCCGGTCAACGTGATCATGGTGCTGTCCCGCGCCGACGAGACCGGCGGCGGCCGGATCGACGGTCTACTCACGGCACGCCAGCTCGCTCGACGGCACTACCGCGACCCGAGGGTGAACGCGCTCAGCGTCAACGTCGTGGCGTGCAGCGGGATGATTGGCCTGGCCGGCCGGATGCTCGGTGAATCGGATTTCGCCGCGCTCGCGACAGTGGCCCAGGTGCCCCGGGCCGAGCTGGACGCGCACCTCATCTCCGCTGACCGCTTCCTCCGCGGTGAGCTGCCGGTACGGCTGGACACCGAGGTGCGCGCCGCGCTGCTGGGCCGGCTCGGGGTCTTCGGTGTCCGGCTGGCGGCCACGCTGGTGCGCAGCGGGTTCGACAGCCGGGTGAAGCTCTCCGCGGAGTTGATTCGGCGGAGCGGTCTCACCGAGCTGCGCGAGTCGGTGACACGCTGTTTCATCGATCGCCGCGACGCCCTGAAGGCGCGGTCCGCGCTGGCAGCCGTGGAGGCGATGCTGCGGGCCCAACCCACCCGGGGGTCCACCGAGCTGGTCGGCGCGGTGGAGCAGATCCTCGCCGGTGCGCACGAGTTCCGGGAGCTGCGCCTGCTGGTGGCGTTGCGGAACACCCGGCTGGGGTTCGACGCGGAACTGGCCGCCGAGGCGCAGCGGCTGGTCGGCGGCGACGGGGTGGGCCTCGCGGCCCGGCTCGGTGTCGAGCATGAGGCCGACGTGCGGCAGCTCTGGGAGGTCGCCTCCGAGGCACAGTGGCGGTGGCGGGACCGGGCGGAGGATCCTCTGCTCCCGCTGGCGCAGCGGCGCGGCGCTCAGGTCGTGGTCCGCAGTTGCGAGGGGATGATCGCCGAGCTGGCCGCGGGCGGGCGCTGAGGCACCGGGAGGGACGGTGTGCCTGAGCCGGGCTCAGCGTGGCTCGTACGTCTGACAGTCCGCGATGTCCTGACCCGGGCCCACCGGATGGACGGCGCGTGGCACTCCAGCTCGGCATTGTGCTGGGCAGTCGTCCCGCTTGCAGGCAACCGCCGGCGAGGGCGACGGTCGGGACGGGCCCCGGGCGCGGTCGGCTGCACCGAGGCTCTCCGCGGATGGATCGCGACCCGAAAACCGTTATTCGATCTTGATTCACACGGTCGCCGCTGACCTGCGGAGATAACGCTCTCACGGATGGTGGGAGAGTGCTTGACGCGCCCGTTATCCGAACGCAACGATGCATTCACATGTCTCGTCCCACCACCGCCAGGCGTGATCGGCGCACGCCGTCCCTCGCACCGCGAAAGGACCCCACTGTGCGCAGATCCCTGAGATCGTGGCTCGGCCTCGCGCTGAGCACGATCCTCGTGGCGGGCGGCATCGTCGCCTCGCCACCCACTGCCAGCGCCGCGCCGTTCACCGTGCTGATCTTCAGCAAGACCGCCGGGTTCCGGCACGGATCCATCACCCCCGGCATCGCCGCGATCCAGCAACTCGGTGCGGCCAACGGCTTCACCGTCGAGGCCACCGAGGACGCCGCCCAGTTCACCGACGCCAACCTGGACCGGTTCGCCGCGGTGATCTGGCTCTCCACCACCGGCGACGTGCTCAACGCCGCCCAGCAGGCCGCGTTCGAGCGCTACATCACCGGCGGCGGCGGGTACGTGGGTGTGCACTCCGCCTCCGACACCGAGTACGACTGGCAGTGGTACGGGGGACTGGTCGGGGCGTACTTCGCCTCGCACCCGGCCGAGCAGAACGTCACAGTGAAGGTCGCCGACCAGGTGCACCCGTCCACCGCGATGCTGCCGCAGCGGTGGAACCGGTTCGACGAGTTGTACAACTACCGAACCAACCCCCGCGGCAACGCGCACGTGCTGGCCACCCTGGACGAGAGCACCTACACCGGCGGAAGCATGGGCGCCGACCACCCGATCTCCTGGTGCCAGAACTACTCCGGCGGCCGAGCCTGGTACACGGGCCTGGGGCACACCGACGCGTCGTACACCGAGGCCAACTTCCGTCAGCACCTGCTGGGCGGCATCCGGACGGCCGCCGGGGCGGTCGACGCCGACTGTGGCCCCACCGTCACGAGCAGCTTCCAGCAGGTGGAGCTGGCCAAGGGCGCGGCCGAGACCGGTGAGCCGATGAGCCTCACCGTCCTGCCGGACCGGGGCGTGCTGCACACCTCCCGCAACGGCGTGATCCGGCACACCGACGCCGCCGGCAACACCAAGATCGCCGCAACCCTGCCGGTCTACACCGGCGACGAGGAGGGTTTGCAGGGCATCAAGGCCGACCCGAACTTCGCCACCAACCGCTGGGTCTACGCGTACTTCGCGCCACCACTGAGCACCCCCGGTGGCGGTGCGCCGGCCACCGGCACCCCGGCCGACTTCGCCGTCTGGGAGGGCGTCAACCGGCTGGCCCGGTTCACCGTCAACGCGGACAACACCATCAACCTGGCCAGCGAGACGTTGATCCTGAACGTGCCGACCAGCCGGGGCATGTGCTGCCACGTCGGCGGTGACATGGACTTCGACGCGGCCGGCAACCTCTACCTGTCCACCGGTGACGACACCAACCCGTTCGACTCGGCCGGCTTCACCCCGATCGACGAGCGGGCCGGGCGTAACCCGGCCTTCGACGCGCAGCGCACCTCTGCGAACAGCAACGACCTGCGCGGCAAGGTCCTCCGGATCAAGCCGAGCGCGGCCGGCGGCTACACCATCCCGGCCGGCAACATGTTCGCCCCGGCCACCGCGCGGACCCGCCCGGAGGTCTACGCGATGGGCTTCCGCAACCCGTTCCGGATGAGCGTGGACAAGGCCACCGGCATCGTCTACCTCGGTGACTACGGCCCCGACGCGGGCACCGCCGACCCGAACCGGGGGCCGGCGGGCAACGTCGAGTTCGCCCGCATCGACCGGCCCGGCTTCTATGGCTGGCCGTACTGCACCGCCCGCAACGACGCCTACAACGACTACACCTTCCCGTCCGGGCCGTCCGGGGCGAAGTTCAACTGCGCCGGTGGGCCGGTGAACAACTCGCCCAACAACACAGGCATCACCCAGCTGCCGCCGGCCGTCCCGGCCTGGTTGCCGTACGGCGGCTCCGGCTCGCCGCCGGAGTTCACCGGCGGTGGCCTGTCGCCCATGGGCGGACCGGTCTACCGGTACGACCCGAACAACACCTCGCCCGTGGCGTTCCCCGAGTACTACGACGGGACCTACTTCGCCGGTGAGTTCGGTCGCCGCTGGATCAAGAACATCAAGCTCGACGCGTCCGGCCAACCGCTGAAGATCAACCCGTTCCCGTGGACCGGCACCCAGGTCATGGACATGGAGTTCGGCCCGGACGGCGCGCTCTACGTGCTCGACTACGGCACCGGCTGGTTCAACGGCGACGCCAACTCGGCGCTCTACCGCATCGAGTACGCCCGCGAGGGCAGGGCACCCGTCGCCAAGGTGTCCGCCACCCCGACCAGTGGCACCGCGCCGCTGACAGTGGCCTTCTCCTCGGCCGGCACCCTGGACCCGGACGGCGACCCGTTCACCTACGCCTGGGACTTCGACAACAACGGCACCACCGACTCGACAGCGGCGAACCCGAGCTTCACGTACACCACCAACGGGACCCGCAGCCCGACGCTGACGGTCCGGGACACCACCGGCAAGACGGCCACCGCGAGCGTGGTCGTCACGGTCGGTAACAGCGCCCCGGTGGTCACCGTCAACACCCCGTTGAACGGGCAGACCTTCAATTTCGGGGACGCGGTGCCGTTCTCCGTCACCGTCACCGACGCCCAGGACGGCGCGATCAACTGCGCCCGGGTCAAAGTGAACTACGTCCTCGGCCACGACTCGCACGGCCACCAGCTCGGCAGCGTGCAGGGCTGCACCGGGGTCATCCAGACCTCGGCGGACGGCGAGCACGACACGGCGGCGAACATCTTCGGCATCATCGACGCCGAGTACACCGACCTGGGCGGCGGCGGCCAGCCGGCGCTGACCACCCACACCCAGGCCGTCCTGCAACCTCGGGTACGCCAGGCCGAGCACTTCGGTGACTCGTCCGGCATCCAGATCGTCTCCGGGGCGGCAGGTCACGGCGGCGCTGCGGTCGGCTACGTCGACAACAACGACTGGATCTCGTTCCGCCCCTACAACCTGACCGGCGTCCAGTCGTTCAGCGCCCGGGTCGGCGCACCGGCCGGCGGTGGCGGCACGTTGGAGTTGCGGGTCGATTCGCCCACCGGGCCGCTGGTCGGTTCGGCCACCGTCGTGCCCACCGGCGGGTACGCCAACTTCGCAACTGTCACCGGCGGGGTCACCGCGCCGACCGGCACCCGGACGCTGTTCCTGGTCTTCAAGGGCACCGGCCCGTACTTCGACATCGACGAGTTCACTCTCTCCACCAGCCCCGGCGGTCCAGGGCCGGACCCGGACCCGGATCCGGAGCCGGGTGCCAACCTGGCCCGGGGCAAGCCGGCGCGAGCGTCCAGCTTCGAGGGCGCGTTCGTCGCGGGCAACGCGTTCGACGGCGCGGCCGGCACCCGGTGGGGCAGCGCGTTCGGTGACCCACAGTGGATCGACGTGGACCTCGGCGCCACGTACGCCATCAACCGGGTCAAGCTGACCTGGGAGGCGGCGTACGGCAGCGGCTACCAGATCCAGACCTCGCCGGACGGTGTCAACTTCACCACGATCCGCACGGTGACCGGTGGTGACGGCGGGGTGGACGACCTGACCGGGCTCAACGGGTCCGGCCGGTACGTCCGGCTGCTCGGCACCGCCCGGGGGACCGCCTGGGGCTACTCGCTGTTCGAGTTCGAGGTGTACGGCGGCACCGGTAGCCCGACCGGCGGCAACCTGCTGCTGAACAAACCCACGTCGACGTCCAGCAACGAGGGAGCCGACGTGTCCGGCGCCCGGGCCGTCGACGGCAGCCTCACCACCCGCTGGTCGAGTACGTTCTCCGATCCCCAGTGGATTCGGGTGGACCTCGGCAGCGCCACCGCGATCGGCCGGGTCAAGCTGAGCTGGGAGGCGGCGTACAGCAGCGCGTACCAGATCCAGACCTCGAACGACGGCACCACCTGGACCACGGTGAAGACGGTGACCGGGGCCGACGGCGGCGTGGACGAGCACTCCGCCCTCGGCGCCAACGGCCGCTACCTGCGGATCTACGGCACCGCCCGGGGCACCGGATATGGCCACTCGCTCTGGGAGGTGGAGGCGTACACCAGCTGAACCACCACCGACGACGTGGCCGGCACGGTGATCCGTGCCGGCCACGCGCTTTCCCCCTCTTGTATATACCGACAACCTGTATATGCTCTCTGGCATGGCTGAGGCTCCACTGCGGGAACCGACGTTCCTGGTGCTGACGGCGCTGGCGGAGACGCCCATGCATGGATACGCCGTCATCGAGGACGTGCTGCGCATCTCCGACGGCCGGGTGCGACTGCGCGCCGGCACCCTCTACGCCGTCCTCGACCGGCTCCGCGCCGACGGTCTCATCGAGGTCGAGCGCGAAGAGGTGGTGCAGTCGCGACTACGCCGCTACTACCGCCTCACCGCCCTGGGCGCGCGACGGCTCACCGAGGAGGCGTCCCGCCTGCGACACAACGCGGACGCCGCTCGGGTGCGGCTGCGCCGCGGCGGCCTGCTGACCGACGGAGGTGCGGCGTGAGCGGCGACGATCTGGAGCGCCGCTACCGCCGGCTGCTGGCCGTCTATCCGTGGGAACACCGGCGGGTGTACGAGGACGAGATGCTGGCCGTCCTCCTCGCCGGCGCACGGCCGGGCCAGCGGCGACCCGCCGCCGCCGACGTGCGGAACCTGGTCGGCGCCGGGTTGCGGGCGCGGCTGCGGGTGGGCGCACGGGGGTTCACCGAGCCGAGCTGGGCGGACGCGGCGACGGTGACCGGCCTGCTGGCCGGGGTCGTCCTGCTGGCCCTCGCCGGAAAGGCACTGCTCGACCAGGTCATCCACCCGAGCCTGCCGCCCGGGTACGAGCCGGGCGGTCCGGACCTCGTCGACTGGCTGCGCGTCGCCGGCTGGGCGGGCGTCTGCGCGGCGGTACTGGTCGGGTGGCGCTGGGCCGCCGCCGGTCTGGCCTGGGCCGGCGTGCTCGGTTGGGGCGCGCTCGTCGCCCCACAGGCCGGTGACAACCCGACGTACGTGGTGGACACGCTGCCGCAGTTCGCCCTCGCCGTGGTGGCTGCCGCCGCGCTCACCGTGCCGGCGCCGCGCCGCCGGGCGATCGCACTGCTGGGCGTACGCCGACTGCTGGCCCTGGTGCTCGGGCCGGCTGCGATGGTCGCGCTGTTGGTGACGAACCGGGTGACCAGTCCCACCTTCGACTTCGGCGGCGGAGTGTCCTACCAGTTCTTCTACGGCCTCGAGGCGAGCAGTGAGCTGGTCCTCTGGCTCTACGTCGCCGGCCTGGCGGTCGCCGCGCTGGCCATGGTGATCGCGGTGGCCACGCTCACCCCGGGGGTACGCCGTCGGATCGTCGTCATGCTCCTGCCCGTGGCGGCCCTCGCCCTGGTGATCGACAGCGCCCTCGCCGGTTGGGTCACCTCGACCATGCACATGGGACACGTCGTCCCCCTGGTGCCGGCGCAGTGGGCGATGCTGGTGCTGGTCGCGCCGGTGACCTTCCTGGCAGGGGCGTTGCTCGTGCGACGTCGGGAGGAGACCCTGCGCATGGTCGCCCTCGGCCGCGACGCCGACCGCGAGCAGCCGATGGGTCAGTGAGGCCGCGGGCCGCTCATCCGACCGCGGTTCTCCCGCCACCGTCGCGGAACACCGCACGACTGAGATAGTGCCGGGACCGCCGGTCGAAGCGCCCGAGCAGGTCACGGGCGGCAGGCGGGACGACGGAGGTTGACGGATCGCCGCCGGTGAAGGCCGACACCGCGGCGAAGTCCGTAAATGTCATGGCGGTCAGGAATTCGCCGCCCTCGGCGGGGTCCAGTTCCTGCGGGGAACGACGCAGAACCCGAAGCTCCCGAAGCCCGGCCACGCCCCGGGCGAGGATCGCGGGCGCGATGTCCTGCGTCAACAGCCGGTCATAGGCGTCAGCGAGAGCGGGCTCGGTCCACCCGCTCCACAGTCGAAGAATCATGACAGCATGCTGTCATCCCAGTAATAGGCTGTCAATGTGCGCTAGCATGCCGGAGATGACCGAACGGAAGCAGGACCGGGTCGACGCGTATCGGCTGCTGATGGCAGACGTGTACGAACTGGCAGGCGAGTCTCGGCGCTCAAGCGAGGAGCTGGCCCGAGAGGCTGGACAAACTGCCGCCCGATGGCACGTGATGAGCGTGCTCTCCGACGGCTCCCGCACCGTCGCGAGCGCGGCGCGCCGACTTGGCCTGACTCGACAGAGCGTGCAGCGAGTGGTCGACGACCTGGCCCGTGCCGGAATGGTGGAGTTGCACGACAACCCCGATCACCGCCGCGCGCCACTGGTGACACTCACGACAGCAGGGCTGGCCACGCTCACCAGCCTCCTGGAACGCTCGGACGCCGACCGCCGGGACGCCGTCGAGCGAGCGGGCCTCAGCCTCAGCGATCTCGAGAATGCGCGCGCGACGCTCCGGAGGTTGGTGGACGCCCTACGGAGCCGGTGAACCGCCGCAACTCTCACCTCACCTGCTCCGAGGACGTCAGTCGTCGGCGACGGCCACCGGCTCCGAGCCGATGCAGCGCACCTTCAACTCGTACTCCCGGGTCGCCCCCTGGAACGTGACCTCGACGTCGTCGTCCGGGCCCCGGTCCACGTCGCGGACCCGGTAACCCTGCGCGGGCGCCCAGGAGACGAGGCGTACGCCGCCGACGCCGCACTCGGCGACGGCCGTGCCGCCGTCCGTGGCGAACCCCCGGCGAGCCCCGGACTTGGCGCTCGGTGCGGGGCCCGTCGTGCCCGGCGCGGCCGAGGCGGTTCCCGTGGCGACGGTGGTCACCGGCTCCGGTGCGGCGAGCGCCCGTTCGATCTCGGCCTCGCTGCGCACCCCACCCGGCGTGCCGGTGAGGCTCTCGCCCACCAACCGGATCGCGCCCAAGCCGATCAGGGTGGCGATGGCGGCGGTGGCCACCCAACCGGTGGCGACGAGGATCGAACGACGGCCCATCTCCTGACTATCCCCGATCCGTCCTTGTCGTTGGCACATCCGAACGCTAAGGCGTGGTTAACGTGCGCCGCGCTGCCAGCCGCAGCGGTTAGCCTGCCAGCTGTGGCCCGCCTGTTGCTCATCGAGGACGACCTGACGATCCGTACCCCGTTGATCCGAGCCCTGCGCGAACGCGGCCACGCGGTGGCGGCGGCCTCGACCGCGATGGCCGGGCTCCGCGACGCGCTGGAGGACCGACCCGACCTTGTCGTGCTCGACCTGGGCCTGCCCGACCTGGACGGCCGCGAGCTGCTGCGGATGCTGCGCGCGGTCAGTGCGGTGCCGGTCATCGTGGCCACGGCGCGTGACGACGAGACCGAGATCGTCCGGGTGCTCGACGCGGGCGCCGACGACTACGTGGTCAAACCGTTCACCGCGGCGCAGCTCGACGCCCGCGTCCGGGCGGTGCTGCGGCGGGGCCCCTCCGGTGCCGACGGGCAGGTCCCGGCGCTCGTCGTCGGCGGGCTCCGCGTCGACCCCCGGGCCCGGCAGGTGACCCTGGACGGGGTCGCGGTCGAGCTGACGCCCCGTGAGTTCGATCTGCTGCACCACCTCGCCGGCCGTCCGGGCCAGGTGGTCACCAAACGTGAGCTGCTCACGGAGGTGTGGCAGATCCCGTACGGCGGTGCCGACAAGACCGTCGACGTGCACCTGTCCTGGTTGCGTCGCAAGTTGGGGGAGAACGCCCAACAGCCCCGCTACCTGCACACCGTGCGTGGTGTCGGGGTGCGTCTCGAAGCCCCGGCGGCGCAGCCGTGAGGGCGCGTCTCGCGCTGCTGGTCGCCGCGGTCAGCGTCCTCACCCTCATCGCGTTCCTGGTGCCGTTGGCGCTGCTGGTCCGCACCGTCGCCGAGGACCGGGCCACCGTCCGGGCCACCGCCGACGCGCAGAGCCTCGTGCCGGTGGTCGGCACCGCCGACGCGGCGACCATCCGGCTCACCGTCGAGCAACTCGCCGCGGAGTCCGGCCGACCGGTGAGCGTCTTCCTGCCCGACGGTACGGTGCTCGGCGCCCAGACGCCTCGCACGCCAGCGGTGGCCCTCGCCGCGCGCGGACAGAGCCTCACCGGCGAGTCGGCGGCCGGCCGGGAGGTGGTCATCGCCGTACAGGGTCGGGCGGACGGCACCGGGGTGATCCGGATCGCGGTGCCGCAGCGCGAGCTGACCGCCGGGGTCACCCGGGCCTGGCTGGTGCTGGCCCTGCTCGGCGTGATCCTCGTGCTGATCGGGCTGCTGGTCGCCGACCGGCTGGCGCGCACCCTGGTCCGGCCGATCAGCGACCTCTCGGCCGTCTCACACCGGCTGGCCAACGCCGAGCTGGACGCCCGGGTCACGCCGGCCGGCCCGCCCGAGCTGCGCGAGGTGGCCGGCGCGCTCAACCATCTCGCCACCCGGATCCAGGTGCTCCTGGTGCAGGAGCGTGAACAGGTCGCCGACCTGTCCCACCAGCTGCGTACTCCGCTGACCGCGTTGCGGCTGGAGGCCGATTCGTTGCGGGACCCGGACGACGCCGCCCGGATCACCGCCGCCGCCGACGGGCTCGAACGCGCGGTCACCGGGCTGATCCGGCAGGCCCGGTGGCGGCACGCACCAGCGCAACCGGCCTCGTCGGACGCGGCGGCGATCGTCGCCGACCGGGTCGCGTTCTGGTCGGTGCTGGCCGAGGACACCGGCCGGGCCGTCACCCTCGACCTGACGCCCGGCCCCCTTCCCGTCGGTGTGGCCGCCGACAACCTGACGGCGGCCGTGGACGCCCTGCTCGGCAACGTCTTCGCGCACACCCCCGACGGGACGCCGTTCGCCGTCCGGCTCGCCCGTGAGGCGGGCGAGGTGGTCCTCACGGTCGCCGACGAGGGCCCGGGCATGCCCGCCGGGGCGATCCGGCGGGGCTCCAGCGCGGCCGGGTCCACCGGCCTCGGCCTGGACATCGCCCGGCGCGCCGCGCAGGCCGCCGGCGGTCGACTGGAGTTGCGGGCCGGCCCGCACGGCGGTGCGCAGGTGCTGCTCCGGCTCGGGCCTCCGACGTCGCCGCGGGACGCATAGCCGCTGCGGTGCCGGGTAGCTGCCAGTCATGGCGCGGTATACGAAACCCGAGCTCAGAGAGCAAATCAAGGAAGAGATCAAGGCTTCCGACAAGGGCGGCCGGCCGGGGCAGTGGTCGGCGCGCAAGTCGCAGCTGGTCACTCAGGAGTACAAGAAGCGCGGCGGCGGATTCCTGGGCGAAAAGGACGAGCGGCAGAAGTCTCTCCAGCGCTGGGGCAACGAGAAATGGCAGACGAAGGAGGGCGACACGCGTGCGCGCAAGGGCGCCACGACGAGTCGATACCTGCCCAAGAAGGCCTGGGAGGAGATGTCGGAGAACCAGAAGCGCGCGACCGATACGAAAAAGCGCGAAGCGTCCCGATCCGGCAAGCAGTACGTTGCCAACACCGGGCCGGCCAAACGGGCGCGTCGGGACGCCACCACGGCCGGACGGATGACGGAGATGTCGGTCGCGGAGGCGGCCAAGCTGGTCCGTGGCCTCGACACGCGACAGCTCAAGACCGCGCTGCGTAACGAGCGCGCCAGCAAGGACCGCAAGACTCTCGTCCAGCGGCTGGAAGCGGAACTCAACCGACGCGGCTGACCCGCCCCTCGACGGCCTTAACCCGCCCTTAGCGTCCGGACAGCGCGGTGCTATCCACATCTGGCCGATCCTCGAAGTCGACAACCGAGGAAAGGTGGACACCACGATGAAGCGCACCAATCTGCTTCTGGCGTCGGTCGGCGGGTCGGCGGTGCTGGCGGTGGCCGGGGTCGCGCTCGGCGTCAACGCCGCGAACGACTCGCGGACCGGCGGCACGGCACTCGCCGCGGCAACCGTCGCGCCGACGGCCACCGACGCGCCGGTAGTCACCGGTTCGCCGTCGGCCGGAACCCCATCGGGTACGCCGTCGAGCGGAACGCCGTCTGGTGTGCCGTCGACCGGCAGCGCGCCCGCGGGTAGCGCGGTCGACGAGAAGCGCGCCGGTGAGATCGCGCTCGCCAAGGCCGGTGGCGGTCAGATCGTCGAGGTCGAAGCCGAGCAGGAGAACGGCCGACCGGTGTGGAGCGTCGAGATCGTCGCCGGCGACACCGAGCACGAGGTGGACGTCGACCGGGACAACGGCTCGGTGGTCAAGGCCGAGCAGGAGCCGGTCGACGACGATGACGACGACGCTGACGACAAGGACGATGACGACGACGCCGACGACAAGGACGACGACAACGACGACAACGACGACTGACCGCTGTCGTCGCTCACCTCGGGTGCTTCCATGGCGTGAGCGGCGGCGCGCTGTGACGCGGTGGTCGGACTGTCCCTCGTGGGCGGACCGACCACCGCGTGCCTCATATGGCGACGCGTTGCTCCTGGACCGTCGGCTGGTCCTGGGCGAACTGGGTGCGGTACAACTCGTGGTAGCGGCCGCCAGCCGCGAGCAGGTCACTGTGTCGCCCGCGTTCGACGATGCGTCCCGCCTCCACGACGAGGATCTGGTCGGCCGCCCGGATGGTGGAGAGCCGGTGCGCGATGACCACGCTCGTCCGGCCGGTCAGCGCCTCGGCGAGGGCGTCCTGCACCGCCGCCTCGGAGGTGGAGTCGAGATGCGCTGTGGCTTCGTCGAGGATGACGACGCGCGGACGGGCCAGCAGCAGTCGCGCGATGGTGAGCCGTTGCCGCTCCCCACCGGACAGGCGGTATCCACGCTCGCCGACGACGGTGTCCAGCCCATCGGGGAGTGAGCGGATCAGGTCGTCGAGTCGGGCCCGCCGGAGCACCTCCCACATCTCGTCCTCGGTCGCGTCCGGCTGGGCGAATGCCAGGTTTGCGCGGATGCTCTCGTGGAAGAGGTGCCCGTCCTGGGTCACCACGCCCAACGCCGTCCGGATCGACTCGGCCGACAGCTCACGTACGTCGACGTCGGCCAGCTTCACCGCGCCGTCCTCGACGTCGTACAGGCGAGGCACGAGCTGCGCGATCGTCGACTTGCCCGCCCCGGAGGAGCCGACGAGCGCCACCATCTGTCCCGCCTCGGCGCGGAACGACACCCCGTGCAGCACCTCCTCACCGCCGCGGGTATCAAGCTTCGCCACGTCCTCCAGGGACGCGAGCGACACCTTGTCCGCCGAGGGGTAACCGAACCGGACCCCGTCGAACTCGACAGCGACCGGCCCTTCCGGAAGGGGCCGGGCGTCGGACCTGTCGAGGATCAGCGGCTTGAGGTCGAGGACCTCGAACACCCGCTCGAAGCTCACCAGCGCGCTCATCACCTCGACCCGAGCACTGGCCAGCGAGGTCAACGGTGCGTAGAGCCGCGACAGGAGCAGCGCGAGGGCGACCACCGTCCCGGCGTCGAGGCTGCCCCGGAGGGCGTAGAGACCACCCAGCCCGTAGACCAGAGCCAGTGCCAGCGAGCCGACGACGGTGAGCGCGGTGATGAAGACCCACTGGAGCATCGCGGCGCGGATGCCGATGTCCCGGACCCGACGTGCCCGCGCCGCGAACTCGGCGGACTCCTCGGCCGGCCGCCCGTACAGCTTGACCAGCGTGGCACCGGGCGCGGAGAAACGTTCTGTCATCCGGGTGCTCATGGCCGCGTTGTGCTCGGCCGCTTCACGCTGCAACTGAGCGAGCCGCGAACCCATCCGGCGAGCCGGGAGGACGAAAATGGGCAGCAGGACGAGCGCCAGCAGTGTGATCTGCCAGGAGAAGGTGAGCATCACGGCCAACGTCAGCATCAGCGTGACGGCGTTGCCGACCACACTCGACAGGGTGTCGCTGAACGCCCGCTGTGCGCCGATCACGTCGTTGTTCAGGCGGCTGACCAGTGCACCCGTGCGGGTTCGCGTGAAGAACGCCACCGGCATGCGCTGAACGTGGTCGAAGACAGCCGTCCGCAGTTGGACGATGAGCCCCTCACCGATGCTGGCGGAGAGAAATCGCGTCACCAGACCCAGCCCGGCCTCGGCGAGGGCGATCACGGCGATCAGTACGGCCAGGCGGATCACCACGCCGCTGTCGGCGCCGTCGACGATCGCGTCGACCACCCGACCGGCGAGTACGGGCGCCGCCACCGTGAGGACCGCCGTCACCACACTCAACAACAGGAACCTGACGATCAAGGCGCGGTGTGGCCGCGCGAACTGCGCGATCCGCTTCAAGGTGGCGCGGGACAGCGGCCGCTCATCCTGCGCGTTCATCGCGTGGTGCAGGGACATCCACGCGGTAACTTCCATGCTCATGCGTAACCTCCGATACCGGAGGCTAGGACCTCACCCGAGCTTGAGGTCAAGTCGCCACGCGAAACCGTAGCTACGGGTTGTTCACGGTGCTCGTAGCCAGGACCACATCGGTCCCGTCGACGACATCCGGTACCGGGCTCAACGACGACGACCTCGCGTCCGTGAAGCACTGCCGGTGGCGGTTGGCCCACGAACCGTCGCGGGTCGCTGCGGGTCGCTCCCGGAGCAGGCCGTCGTGAGCTGCTGCGGGTCAGTGCGAGCCGCTGCGATCAGCTCTCTTCTCGACTCGGCCGGCATGCGCCCGGGACGTGCCGCTCGGCGCTTCGGCCTTCGCGGCGCGTACCTGACAACCAGCCTCCTAGGATGCCTTAGGTGGTGTGCTGTGGGCGACGGTGTCGACCCGACAAGGGGTGATCGTTCTCGGCTGCCTGCCCCTATGTTCGTCGGTGGTAGTGGTTGCGGCGGGGGAGTTGTTCGGGGTCGAGCCAGGCGGGTGGCACGAATTCGGGGTGGCCGTCGCGGCCGAGTGGGACGGTCCAGTCGCTGTGGTGCAGGTGTCGGTGGTGGTGGCCGCAGAGCAGGACGGCGTTGGCCAGGCTGGTGTCGCCCCCGTCGGCCCAGTGGTGGATGTGGTGGGCGTGGCACCAGCGCGGTGGGCGGTCGCAGCCGGGGAACGCGCAGCCGCAGTCGCGGAGCACGAGGGTGCGGCGCAGCGGCCCGGTGATGAGGCGGCGTTGTCGGCCGACGTCGAGGACCTGGCCGGCGCCGCCGAGGACGGCGGGCAGGAGGGTCGCGTCGCAGGCCAGCCGACGCACGGCCTCCGGTGTGAGGCTGAGGCCGGTGTCGAGGGTGCCACTGCTCAGCTGCCGGGTCAGCTCGTCGTAGCTGGTGGTGACGACGATCTGGGCGGGGTCGCCGCCGTGTTCGGGCAGTTCGGTGGCGCGCAGGGTGAGTCGGCAGATGTCGGCGAGGGCGTCGTGGCGGCGTTGACCGGGGGAGCGGGTGTCGTCTGGTCCGGATGGTGCGGTCAGTGGGTCGATGGCGGCCCGCAGGAGGCCGGCGGTTTCGGTGTCGAGGGTGCCGGTGAGTCGTAGTCGGCCGTCGGTCTGCTCGGACAACGTGAGGCGCCGGTCGCGGGCGGCACGGCGTGCCTCGGCGTCGAGGGCGGTGCGGGCGGCGGCGTCGGCGATGTCGGGGGCGACGTGGTCGAGGATGCGCGTGCCGAGTTTGCGCAGGTAGGTGGGGTCGAACTGGTTGGCCCAGTCGGCGAGCAGGCTGACTGCCTTGTCGGCGGCCTCGGGGCCAGCGGTGGCCTGCACGGTGGCGGCGGTGTCGGAGATGACCCGGGCCTGGTCGAGGCTGAGGTGCCCGTCGGCTAGCGCTTGTCGTATCCCGGGATTGCCGGTGTCCAGAGCGGTGGCAAGGTCGACGAGGCGGCGGGCCGCGGGGACGGTGAGTCGCAGCCGTTCGCGCAGCCACACCGAGGTGCAGGACGCGCCCTGCGTGCGGGCTGTGCCGCGGCCGTCGACCTCGCGGATCAGGGTGAGGGTGACGGCGGCGAGGCGTTGCTGAAGGCGGTGCGCGGCATCGAGTGCGGCGATCAGCTCATGTTCCGGCAGGGCCCAGGCGGCGGCGTCGACGCAGGCAGCGATCGCATCGTCTGTCTGCGCCAACTCCTCAACCATGACCCGAGGCTAGAACAGGTGTACGACACTTTCAGCCACCATGATCGATGTGTCGGCTGGTCACCGGAGGCTCGTCGGTGCTGGACTCCTCCCGGGCGGCGGTTGGGGACTGCCGTAGGGCCGAGGACACCGTCGACGTCGAGCAGCAGCAGGGGTCAGTTCACCCGCACATCACGACGCCGATGTCGGCGCCATCGGCAATCGTCTCCACCACCCGCCCGGCGAGGACCCGTGCCGCCACCGTGAGGACCACCGTCGCCACGCTCAACAGCAGGAGGCGGCACTCGACCGGCGGTGACGGTCACAGGCCGGCGTGCATGGTCAGGCTCTGCCGCAGGTGGAGTTTCGGCCTGGACCCGACGATCGAGCCGACGACCTCGCCCCCACGGAACACCAGCAGCGTCGGCAGGGACATGACTGCGTAGCGCCGCGTGGCCTGCGGGTTGTCGTCGGAGTTGAGCTTGGCGATGGCCATCCGGTCGCCGAACTCCCCTGCCAGCTCGACAAGGCTCTTCTCGATCATCTTGCACGGCGGGCACCACTCCGCCCAGAAGTCGACGACCACGGGCCGGTCGCTGGCCAGCACCAGCTCGGCGAACGTGTCGTCGGTGACGGTGATCAGGGGGCTGACGCTCGTCTCCTGGGGCATGTTTCCTCCCGGTGCGCGATTGCGTGGGTGAGCTGGGTGTGCAACTGCTGACGGACCGCTCCGAGCCGATCGAGGTAGTCGTCGACCTCGGCGAGCTTGCGTCGCAGCACCAGCACGGAATCCGGACAGACGTCGCCGGACGCGTTGCCCGCTCGCAAACAGGCGACGAACGGACGGACGTCGTCGAGGCCGAAGCCGACGTCGAGCAGCGCCCGGATCTCCCGGACGACCCGCAGCTCCGCCTCGTCGTAGACGCGGTAGCCGTTCGCCGAACGCTGCGGGTGTACCAACCCGTGGGCCTCGTAGTAGCGCAGCGTTCGGGTGCTCGTGCCGGCTCGTTCCGCCAGCTCGCCGATCAGCATCAGACCTCCTCGACCAGTCTGTCGCGACCAGGCTAAACCTTGTCGTCAGCGTCAAGGCAAGGCTGCCTCCGGTCCCGAGCACGGCTCAGGGCGCCGCGAGGCGGCGCCCTGAGCGTCTGCGGGTTCCGAACTAGCCGATGCGGAACTGGTCGCCGTACACGGCGAACACCAGTGGCGTGTTCAGGTTGAAGTTGCCGTTGTTGAGGAACACCCGCTGGGCGGTGTCGACGCGGGAGGTGTCCGAGTGGGCCTCTTCCTTCTTCATCTCGGCCACCCGCTCGTCGAGGAAGGCGTTGAGCCAGGTCCGCTCGTCACCGCCCTGGGCTGGCGGCTTGGCCCGGTTCAGGGCGCGGTTGCGGATCTGGCGCATGCCCTCGTACCCGTGCATGACCGCCGCGTCGTAGTAGGCGAACTGGCCGAGTGCCCGGACCTGGTCGTTCTTGCCGTCGCGTACGGATGGGTTGAAGTAGACCCGGTCGCGTTCGGCCTCCTGGGCGGCCTGGAACACCGAGTCGGTGGCCGCGGTCCGCCAGTCGCGGGGGAAGTTGGGGTCGAGGCCGGCGTGCGAAGGGGTGCCGTTGACGTTGCGCAGCGCCGGCAGGTAGCCGGCGAGCACGTTGCCCGGCTTGGTGCGGGTGTACGCCTCGACCAGTTCGAGCATGTCGCCGGTGCCGGAGCAGAAGCCGATGATGCCGGCGGTGTAGCCGCGCCCATCGCCGATGTCCTCGATGTAGGAGAACTGCGCGCGCCAGTCGAGCGAGGAGTTCTCCGCGGCCGAGACGAGCTGCATGGCGACGTTCTTCTTCGCCGGGTCGTCGAGGTTGGTCCCGCTCGGGTTGGTGGGGGTGGGCGTGGGGGTGCTGCCGCCGCCCGGCAGGGTCCACCGCTGGTTCGTGGTGCCGCCGCAGGTCCAGATCTGCAACCGGGCGCCGTTCGCGGTGCTCCGGTCGGTGACGTCGAGGCACTTGCCGGAGCCGGAGTTGACGAGCGCGCCGTTGGTGGCGGTCCACTTCTGCGCGCCGGTGTTGTTGCAGTCGTACAGCTGAACCTTGGCGCCGTCGGCGGTCGACGCGGCGGTGACGTCGAGGCACTTGCCGAGTGCCCGGATCGAGGTGTCGGTGTTGCCGACGGTCCACGTCTGGGCCGCGCTGCCGTTGCAGTCGTAGAGCTGGACGGGCGTGCCGTTGGCCGAGCTGGCGCCGGCCACGTCGATGCACTTACCGCCGAGGCCGGTGATCGGGCCGGCGGTCGCGGCGCTCGCCGACGGCAGGCCGTAGCCGACTGCGGCGACGCCGACCAGCAGGGTGCCCACGACGTAGGCGGCTGTTCTTTTGTGAACCATGGTGTTCCTCGGGGAAGGGGCGGCGCGCCGCCGGCCGGTCGGTGGCCCGGCGCGGCGGTTCGGCCCCGGCGGGCACCGCGAGCATCAGGAAACTGTATTAACAGATACCAGTACGTCGATTTCTCGTCAATTGGCGACCGCGAGGCGTGACGGCACCTGTTCATCCCGTCGTTGGCGGGACGTACCTGCCGGTGCGGCGCGGCCACGCCGACCGACGTCGCGCCCCCGCCGATCAAGGGCAAGCTGCGTGGTACGCCGCCGTGCGGCAGCTCAGCGGCGGACCTGGTGGTACGCGGTGAGGTCGAGGCGGCCGGGTTCCGGGTCGACGAGGTGCTGCGCCGACGACCGGATCGACAGTGCGGGCCGGGGGAGCGGATCACGCTCATCCCGCTGCCCGCCGGTGTGCCGGACATGGCGCACATGTCGAAGCTCGAGGTCGGTCAGGTCGTGGTGCTCTACCTCGCCCAGGACCCGACCGCCCCGACGTTCCGGACGCTCAGCGGCGACTTCGGCGTGTTCGACCTGACCGGGTCCGGCGCGGAGGCGGTCGCCACGACCCGCTCGCAGACCGTGGCCGTCAGCGGCCTGAACGCCGAGGACCCGGCCGTGTCCGGCCACGGTTTCCGCACCACTCTCGGCCAGCTACGGGCCGTGGCCGCTCAGGCCAGGTAGGACGAGTCGGCACGCGGACGGCACCCGCCGAGTGCCGTCCGCGTGGTCACTGTTCCCGGTAGGTGGCCAGGTCGAAGTCGGCGTGCACACCGTCGCCGCCCAGGTCCTGCACCCACAGGCCGAGAAACGCCCCGGTGAAGCCCCACGCCGCCGGCTCACCGTCGATGATCAGCGCGGCGTGCTCGTCGGACAGGATGGTCGCGTCCAGCTCGACCGGCAGCCGCTGCCAACCGGCGCCGATGTCGTAGTCGAAGCGCACCGCCGGCCCGTCGAAGACGGCCCGCAGGCCGACCCGGGTGACGCCGTCGGCATCGACGGTCAGCTCGGGGTACGCGGTGCGCCGCCCGTTGTCGGAACTGAGCAGCTCCAGCACCGTCCGGCCGTCGTCGGCCCGGGTCAGGTAGAGGTGGTGCCAGTTGAGCGTGTTGTAGTAGGCGGTGATCCCGGCGAGCTGACGGTGGTCGGCCGGTTCGAACTCCACCACGGTCTCCAGCGAGCACTCCCGTGCCCCGACGCGTCGCCCGACCAGGCTGGGTGCCTGACGGCCGACCGGCGACTGCCCGCCGTGGACCCGCAGGTACGACGGGCGGGTTCGCAGGTCGACCCAGTCCGGGGTGGCCGGCCGACGCAGCGTCGACCAGCACCGGCCCAGCTCGGGGCCGTCGAAGTGGTCCGTCTCGGGCTCCGCCGGCCAGGGGTGCGCGGGCAGGTCGGGTGCGACGACGTCGTCAGCGGGCACCCCTCCGGCGATCCGCGGCCAGCCGTCCGACGGCCACTCGACCCGCTGGATCGCGGTCTCCCGACCCAGCACGCAGTTGCCCAGCGGGGAGTACGGGCGGCCAACCAGGTGGGCCAGGTACCACTCGCCGTTCTGCGTGCGGACCAGGCTGCCGTGACCCGCCTTCTGCAACCGCAGGTCGGGTCGCCCGAAAGAGGTGAGCAGCGGCCCGTCCGGGGCCACCTCGTACGGCCCGAACAGCTCCCGCGACCGCGCCACGGTGACCTGGTGCTCCCAGCTGGTGCCGCCCTCGGCGGTGATCAGCCAGTACCAGCCGTCGTGGTGGTACAGGTGCGGGCCCTCGGTGACCCCGACCGGTGAGCCGGTGAACAGGATGCGAGGGCTGCCGACCAGGCGGCGTGCGACCCTGTCGTACTGCTGGATTTCGATGCCGCCGAAGCGGTCGCGGCCGGGTCGCCAGTCCGCGCTCATGCCCAGCAGCCAGGTGGTGCCGTCGTCGTCGTGGAACAGCGACGCGTCGAACCCGCGCCCGTGCAGTTTCACCGGATCGGACCAGGGGCCGGTGATGTCCTCTGCGGTGACCACGAAGTTCTGCGGATCCCAGTAGCCGCTGGCGAAGCTGGCCACGTCGCTGTAGACGAGGTGGAACTGACCGTCGTGGTATGTCAGGTCGGGCGCCCACACCCCGTTGGAGTCGCCGCATCCGCGCAGATCGAGCAGGCGCCGGTCGGTGATGATCCCACCGAGGCTGCGCCAGTTCACCAGATCGCGCGAGTGGTGCACGAGCACGCCTGGATACCACTCGAAGGTCGAGGTGGCCAGGTAGTAGTCGTCGCCGACGCGCAGGATCGACGGGTCCGGGTGGAACCCGGCAAGGATGGGATTGCGGATCGACCGGGTAGCGGTCGCCACGGTAGCGATGTCGGTCGACACGAGCGCTCCTCTGGGGTAACTTCCGGAAACTCGCGGTCCCCGGCCATTGAAGGTTGTGCCTACGCTAGCCGGTCTTTTCGCAATAGGACAGAGGTCTTGACCGTTGCGACAACAGCTCGTAGCGTGCCGGCCATCGATCGGTATTACCGGCGAAGCATTGAAAGTTTCGGAGATCCGTAGATCCCCGCCCCCGCCCGCTCAGCCGGCGTCCGAGCACCCCGGAAGTCCCCGAAGGGATGGATCATGACCACGCACCTCTCCCGCCGAACGCTGCTCGGCCTCGCCGGTGCCGGCGCCGGCGCCTTCCTGCTGAGCGCCTGCGGCGACGACGAGTCCAGCGACCCGAACGCCCCGCAGACCATCAACTGGTGGCACATCCAGAACACCGAGCCGATGCTGCCGGTCTGGGCGGCGCTGGCCAACGAGTACAAGGCTGCGCACTCGAACGTCACCCTCGACATCCAGCCCCTGGAGAACGAGGCGTTCAAGGCCAAGCTCACCACCGCCACCCAGGCCGGTGACCCGCCCGACCTCTTTCAGTCCTGGGGTGGTGGCGTGCTCAAGCAGCAGGTGGACGCGGGCCTGGTCAAGGACATCACCGACGACGTGAAGCCGTGGATCGGTGGCCTGCTGCCCGCCGCCATGGAGCCGTACACGATCGACGACAAGATCTACGGCGTTCCGTTCGACATCGGCATGGTCGGATTCTGGTACAACAAGGACCTCTTCGCCCGCGCCGGCATCACCGCCGCGCCCACCACCTGGGCGGGCGTGCTCGACGCGGTCCGCCAGCTCAAGACCGCCGGCATCACCCCGATCGCCCTGGCCGGCAAGGACAAGTGGCCGGCCCACTTCTACTGGTCCTACCTCGCGATGCGCATCGGTGGGGTGGGCGCGTTGCAGAAGGCCGTCGACGACAAGAACTTCGACACCCCTGACCTCGTCGCCGCCGGCGACCGGCTCAAGGAACTCGTCGACCTGCAGCCGTTCCAGAAGGGGTTCCTGGGGGCGGCGTACGGCACGCCCGACGGGCAGGCCGCCACCATGGGCAACGGCGGGGCGGCCATGGAGCTGATGGGGCAGTGGGCGCCGGCGGTGCAGGCGTCCAGCTCCACCAGCAAGAAGGGCCTCGGCGACAAGCTCGGCTTCTTCCCCTTCCCCACCGTCGAGGGTGGCAAGGGCGCCACGACGGAGGTGTTCGGCGGCGGCAACGGCTTCGCCATCGGCAAGGACGCCCCCGCGGCCACCGTGGACTTCCTGAAGTTCCTGCTCAGCGCGGACAACCAGCGCAAGTCCGCGCAGACCGGCGCGGTGCTACCGACGGTGAAGGAGGCCGCGACGGCCATCCCCGACGCCAACGGCAAGCTCGTCGCGGAGACGCTGGCCGGCTACACCGGCTTCCAGCTCTACCTCGACCAGGCGTACGCGCCGGCGCTCGGGTCGCAGATCAACGACAGCGTCGCCGAGTTGGTCGCCGGCAACAAGTCGCCCGCCCAGATCGTCAAGGACATCACCCAGGTGGCGAAGACCGTCTGACCGTGACCACCCACCCATCCGTAGCCGGCGAACCCCCTGTGGAGTAGGCATGACCAGCCCATCGACCGTGTCGGACACCAGGCACGGCGACCCGGCGACGGACCCGCCGGCACCGGGGCCGGGCACCGCGCGACAGCGTGGCCGCCAGCCCCGGCCGGGCCGCGGCGGCGTCCTCGCCATCTTCCTCACACCAGCCCTGGTGCTGTTCCTGCTGCTGGTCGTCGCCCCCATCCTGGTGGCCAGCTACGCCAGCCTCTACAAGTGGAACGGCTTCGGGCTGCCGGAGAACTTCATCGGGCTGGACAACTACACCCGCGCCTTCCAGGACCCGACCTTCCGCGGGGACCTGTGGCGCGGCTTCGTGCTGGTGCTGCTGTCCCTGGTCGTCCAGCTGCCCGCGGCGTTGGCCCTGGCCATGCTGCTCAATCAGCCACTACGGGGTCGTGCGGCCTACCGGCTGATCTTCTTCGCACCGTACGTGCTCTCCGAGGTCACCACGGCCGTCCTGTTCGATCTGGTGTTCTCACCCAACCGGGGTCTGGGCGACGCGATCGCGACGTGGTTGAGCGCCGACGCCGGCGCGGTCTTCGCCGACCCGGACACCGTGCTGTACGCCGTCTTCCTCGTGGTGTCCTGGAAGTACTTCGGCCTCTACATGATGCTCTTCCTGGCCGCGCGCCAGGGCATTCCCAAGGAGTTGTCCGAGGCCGCGGTCACCGACGGCGCCACCGCCTGGCAGGCGTTCCGGCACGTCACCCTGCCACTGCTCGGGCCGACGATCCGCATCAGCATCTTCCTGTCGGTCATCGGCACCATCCAACTGTTCGACATGGTCTGGGTGCTCACCCGGGGCGGCCCGATCCACTCGTCGGAAACCATGGCCGTGACGATGTACGAGTACGGCTTCCGTCGTTTCGAGGTCGGCTACGCCAGCGCCATCAGCATCGTCATGTTCCTGCTGAGCCTCGTCTTCGCCCTCTTCTACCAGCGCATCGTCCTGCGTCGCGACACCGCGGGAGCGATCACCAACCAGGGAGGCCAGCGATGATCGGCACGGCGAACCGCGCCCAGCGGACCCGCAGCCTCGTGCTGCACCTCGTCTGCGTCGTCGTCGGAGCGCTCATCGTCGTACCGGTCTGGTTCGGTGTGCTCGGCGGCTTCAAGGACAACGGTCAGCTCTCCACCAACCCGCTGGGGTGGCCCGACCCCTGGGTGCCGTCGAACTACACCGACATCCTGGCGTCCGAGGTGTTCTGGCGGCAGCTCGGCAACAGCCTTCTCGTCGCCGTGAGCAGCACCTTCATCGTCGTCGCCGCGGCGGCGATGGCCGCGTTCGTCTTCGCGCGGTACGCCTTCCGAGGTCGTGAGTTCCTGGTGACCCTGTTCGCGATCGGCCTGATGTTCCCGTTCGCGGTGGCCATCCTGCCGCTGTTCGTCCTGCTGCGCGGCATGGGCCTGCTGGACAACCCGCTCGGCGTCATCCTGCCCCAGGCCGCCTTCGGGCTGCCGATCACCATCATCATCCTGCGTCAGTTCTTCCGTACCATCCCGGCCGAGGTCGAGGAGGCCGCCGTCCTCGACGGCTGCGGCTCGTTCGGGTTCTTCTGGCGGGTCCTGCTGCCGATGGCCCGTCCCGCCCTGGCCACCGTGTCGGTGCTGGCCGCGGTGACCAGTTGGAACAACTTCATGCTTCCGCTGGTCGTCTTCACCGACCAGAGCTGGTGGACGCTACCCGTCGGAGTCCAGGCGTTCCAGGGCCAGTACACCGCCGAGACCGCACGGGTGCTCGCCTACGTCGTGCTGTCCATGGTGCCGGCCCTGGGCTTCTACGCCGTTGCCGAACGTCAACTCATCGGCGGCCTGACCGGCAGCGTCAAGGGATGACACCGCACCACCGCTAGCAGACCCGAAGTTTCCAGCAGGACGCAGGGGGGACCGTGGGCACGGAGAACGGCCGAAACGTCACCATCGCCATGATCGCGCGGTTGGCCGGTGTCTCCGTGCCCACCGTCTCCCGGGTCATCAACGGCCGTTCCGACGTCGCCCCCGACACCCGGGAACGCGTCGAGGCGCTACTCAACCGGCATGGCTACCGCCGCCGGTCACCGGCCCGGCGTACCGACGCCGCCCTCATCGACCTGGTCTTCAACGATCTGGACAGCCCGTGGGCCGTGGAGATCATCCGTGGGGTGGAGGACGTCGGCCAGACCAGCGGCGTCGGCACCGTCGTGTCGGCCATCCACTGGCGCATCTCCTCGGCCAAGCAGTGGCTCGACAACATGCGTACGCGCTCCACAGAGGGAATCATCTTCGTGACCTCGATGGTGAACCCACCGTTGCAGGCCGAGCTGCGCCGGCTCCACCTGCCGGTCGTCATCATCGACCCGGCCGGGGTCGACCCGCAGGAGTCGCCCACCATCGGCGCCACCAACTGGGCGGGCAGCCTCAGTGCCAACCAGTACCTGATCAGCCTCGGCCACCGCCGCATCGGTTTCATCGCCGGCCCGCCGCACCTGATGTGCAGCCGGGCCCGGATGGACGGCTACCGGGCCGCCCTCGGCGCCGCCGGGATCCCCATCGACGACGCCCTGATCCGCCCCGGCAACTTCTACCACGAGGCAGGCTTCACAGCGGGTACGCAACTGCTGGCCCTGCCCGACCCGCCCACCGCCATCTGCGCCTCCAGCGACCAGATGGCACTCGGCGTGTACGAGGCGGTCCGCAAACGGGGTCTGCGCGTGCCCGACGACGTCAGCGTGGTCGGTTTCGACGATCTGCCGGAGGTGCGCTGGTGCTCGCCACCGCTGACCACCGTCCGGCAACCCCTGGCCGAGATGGGCATGCTGGCCGCGCGAACCGTGCTGCGCCTCGCCGGCGGCGAGAGGACCGAGAGCCCCCGGGTCGAACTCGCCACCGAACTCATCGTCCGCGACAGCGCCGCACCACCACGCTCGTGACCGTCCTCAGCCGACGCGCAACGCGTCGTCGACGCCCGTCTCCCGGCGGCCGAGGTGCGCCGGGTCCCGACCGGAGAGCAGATCCAGCGCGGCCTTCAGGCAGGCGCCGTTCTCCCGGGACGAACTGAACCACCACGTCTGGGCGTACCGCTTCGCGCTGTCGTCGCCCACGCCGTTGGCGTCGATGCCGAGGCGCCGGCACAGCGCCACGGCGCGCGGAAGGTGGAAGGTCTGGGTCACCACCGTGGCTCGCCGCACTCCGAAGATCCGCTCAGCGCGCGCACGAGTCGTACGTGTCGAAGCCGGCGTAGTCCGGCACCACCCTGTGCGCTGGTACACCCCGCTGCACCAGCCAGTTCCGCATCGCGGCGGGCTCGTTGTAGTCGGCGTTCATGTTGTCGCCCGACACGAGGATCGCCCGCACCTTGCCGGCGTCGAACAGTCGCCGTGCGATCTCCAACCGGGCGGTGAGGACGGGTGAGGGCGTGCCGTCGGCGTCCACCTTGGTGCCCAGGACCAGGGCGACCGGCGCGTCCGGCACCTCGGCCTCGCCGTAGAGGTGGCCCTCCGCGGTGTCGCGGATCCACGTCACGCTTGCCACCGTGCCACCGGTCAGTACCACCGCCCCCACCGCGAGCGCGAGGACCGTACGGCGGACCAACCGCCGGTGCTCCCCGTACCACCGTCTGGCCGCGCCGAATCGTCCCCGCATTCCGCAAGGCTATTCCGCCCGCGCTCACGAACCACCGGGCGGCAGCGAACGGAGAGCATTGTCTATGGACAATCGCTCGCTGTTAGCGCTAACGTGACGGACAGTCGTCGATACTCGAACGACCTCGGGCCGCGTGACGGAGCTGTCGCCATTGGCTCAAGGCGTGACGGACGACGATCGTGGCGTGGGGCGGGTGGCACGTGGCCGGCGCGAGACGGCCCGAGACCACCATCGGGCGATCCGCGCGCCACGCGGCCGAGGCATCAACGGCCACCGGAATTCCAGGGCACCGCAGCAGCCGGGACAGTCGTGCGACGACAACCGGTCCGCTCACCTGCCCGGCGCACACCGCTGAGCAGCGGCTCATACCCGGGCCGCCCTGATGACGACCGTCGGTCCCGGCCCTGGCCGCCGGGTCGCGTCCCGCTGTTCGGAGTCCGGGCCCGAGCAGCGGGACGCGACCCGACCCGGGCCAGGACGCCGTCATCCTCGGCGACGACGTCACCGCAGCCCGCCGCACGAGCAACCGGCGGGGTACGCCGGCGTCGGTCACCGCGTCAGCTTCGGGTCCACCGCTGGCTGTTCGAGCCGTTGCAGCTCGACAGGACCGCAGGGGTGCCGTTGGCGGTTCCGGCGGCGTTGGGCGTCAGACACAGGCCGGACTGCACGCCGGTGACCGTGCCATCGGTGTTGACGTTCCACTGCTGGTTGGTGCCGCCGTTGCAGTCCCAGATGATCACCCGGGTGCCCGGCGAGGTCCCGGCGCCCTCGGCGTCCAGGCACTTCGTGCCGTACACCTGGAGTTGTTTCGCGGCGGTCGACGTCCACTGCTGGTTGGTGCCGCCGTTGCAGTCCCACAACGTCAGCTGGGTGCCGTTGGTCTGCGACCGCGACGGAACATCGAGGCAGCGGTTGGCGCCGGTGTTGCGCAGCGGCGCCGCCGTACCGCCGGGCGGCGGGGTGGTCGGGCTCGTGGTGTCGAGGCCGAGGAACCGGACGGCCTGCGCGGCGTCGAACGGGATGGAGTGGCCGTACCCCTGGAAGCTGATCGCTTCGACGGGCGCCGTGCCCCCGGTGCCCCCGTACCGGGTACGGGTGGCGCTGGTCTGCGGCGAGTCGGTGAAGCTAGGTGTCTGCGACACGCCCTGCACGTTCGTCCACTGCTTGATCTGCTCGCCGAAGTTGACGTAGCTCAGCGTGGTGTCAGTGGTGCCGTGCCAGATCTGGAAGCGGGGACGCTTGCCCGAGTAGCCGGGGTAGGCGTTGCGGACCAGGTCACCCCACTGCTGGCCGGTCCGGACGATGCGTCCGCCGGAGCACTCGCTGTTCCACTCCGCGCCGTTGGTGGTCGCGAAGCACCCGAACGGGACGCCGGAGGAGCTGAAACCGGCGTGGAACAGGTCGGGGTAGAGGCCGACCATGACGTTGGTCATCATGGCGCCGGAGGAGAACCCACCCACACCGATCCGGTTGGCGTCGACCGGGTAGCGGCTCCGGACGTGGTCGACCATGGACTTGAGGCCCACCGGGTCGCTGCCACCGTCGCGCCGCAGGGCCTGCGGTGACGAGACGTCCCAACACTTGCTGCTCCGGGTCACCGACGGGTAGATCACGATGAAGCCGTAGCGGTCGGCGAGCGTGCTCAGGCCGAAGCCGCTGTGCACCGCCGGGCCGCTGCCGGTGCAGTAGTGCAGGGCGAGGAGCAGGGCCGGCTGGGCCGCGACCCGATCCGGCACGTACAGGTGCATCTGAAGGTTCGTCGGGTTGGTGCCGAAGTTGGTCACCTGGGTGAGCGTCGCGGCCGACGCCGGGGTGGCGACCGTGACCACGGCCGTCGCCGTCGCCAGGGCCGTCGCCAGCGCGGCGGCCAGCAGTGCGATCCTTGATCTCATCGGCGGTTCCTCTTGTCGTGAGTCGGGGACCCCGCGGCAGCACGGCGGCCGGGCAGAGGCGGTCGACGGAAGCGCCCGGGCGGTCCCGGGGCGCGCGACGTCCGCCGGAGTGGGTGCCACAATGAGGGCGGCGCTCAAGCGGTTACCGCTGGGCCCGGGGGAGGGCCTTCCGCAGGAAGCGGACGGTGGGCACGAACCCGGAGGCCGTCTCATGACCCATCTGCCAGACGCTACCGCCCTCTCCGGCGTGGTCGATCTGCTCGTCGGCGTGCTGCAACTGGCCGCCGCGGTCGTCACCCTGCTGGCTGCCGTCAGTGTCCGTGGGCGTCGTTCGGGGCACCGCGAGCGCGGCGAAGACGACGCCTGACGCACCTTGAGATTGTCGAGCCGACAATGCCATTGTGGTACGTCGATGAAGAGCCGCGCGCGGGGCTGACGCCCGTCCACTGGGCAGCCGGGATCCAGATGTGATCTCCGGGGGACGGTTACACAAGCGATGGATTAACCAGAGTCTGCCGTCCATGAGGTCGCCCTCCCCGCGTCGCACCCTGACCGGTCGGGCGCCTCATCTGCGTGAAGGAACCCCGCCCATGCGTAAACCGAAGACCCGAGCAGCACTCCTGGCGGGCCTGCTGCTCGCCGCGAGCGCGCTCGCGGGCGTCAACCCACCGACCGCCAGCGCGGCGGCCGACCCGGTCACCGTGACCGTCAACACCCGCGCGGGACTGGCGACCGTGCCGGACACCGCTCTCGGCGTCAACCACGCCATCTGGGACACGAACCTCGGCACCGCCGAGACTTCGGACCTGCTCAGAGATGCCGGCGTGCAGATGATGCGCTACCCCGGCGGCTCGTACGCCGACATCTACCACTGGAAGGACCACACCGCGCCCGGCGGTTACGTCGCGCCGGGGACCGACTTCGACACCTTCATGGCGGCCGTCCGGCGCGTCGGCGCGCAGCCGATGATCATCGCGAACTACGGCACCGGTACGCCCGCGGAGGCCGCCGACTGGGTGCGGTACGCCAACGTGACCAAGGGCTACGACGCGCGTTACTGGACCGTCGGCAACGAGAACTACGGCAACGGCCACTACGGGTCCGCGTGGGAGGCCGACGACCACCCGGACAAGAGCGCTTCACAGCACGCGAGGCTGGTCGTCGAGTACGCCGACGCGATGAAGGCTGTCGACCCGAGCATCAAGGTCGGAGCGGTGCTGACCATGCCGGGCAACTGGCCGGACGGAATCACCGCCGGCAGCGATCCGGGCCCGTGGAACCAGACAGTGCTCTCCATCGCCGGCCCGAAGATCGACTTCGTGGACGTGCACTGGTACCCGGGCGGCACCGCCGCCGAGTCGCTGGCCCGCGTCAACCACCTCCCCGACGCCACCTACCTGCTGCGGCAGCAGCTCGCCCGGTACGCCGGCCCGAACGCCGACCGCATCGGCATCAGCTTCACCGAGCTGAACGTCGACGCCGGCCGCAACACCCAACCGGCCGCGCTGTTCCTTGCCGACGTCTACAGCGGGCTGCTGGAGAACGGTGTCTTCACCGCCCACTGGTGGAACGTGCACAACGGCATGGGCACCGTGACGCAGGTAGCCGGTCAGACCGACTACGGCGACTTCGGGATGCTTTCCAGCGGGGCCTGCACCGAGGACGGCTCGGTCTGCCAACCGCCGCTGAACACACCGTTCGCGCCGTACCACGGGCTGAGCATGATGAAGCTCTTCGCGAAGACCGGCGACCAGTTCGTTCGCGCCGGCACCGACGAGCCCCTGGTCACCGCCCACGCCGTCCGCCGGAGCAACGGCGACCTCGCCGTGCTGCTGGTCAACAAAGACCCGGACAACGACCACCCGGTCACCATCGACTACGCCGGGTTCACCCCGTCGACCGTCGCGCCGACGGTGTCCACCCTCACCAACGGCGCCACCGGCATCGTCACCAGCCAGTCCGGCTCGGCGACCAGCCGGACGCTGCCGGCGTACTCGTTGACCACGCTCGTGCTGCGCCCGGCCGGCGCGACCGCCGGACAGCCGGCGGCACCGGGCCAGCCGACCGCGAGCGGCGTCACCGACCGCGCCGCGACAATCACCTGGCCGGCGGCAACCCCGGGCGCCAGCCCGATCGTCAAGTACGAGGTGCACCGGCAGCACGGCGCGGTCAGCGAGCAGCTCGGCGAGACGGCGTCCACCTCGTTCACTGTCGACAACCTGGTGCCGGGCAGCAGGTACACCATCAACGTGCTGGCCCGCGACACCGCCGGACGGGTCTCCTGGGCCTCACCGCCGCTCACCTTCGCCACCGGCAGCCCCTCCGCAAGTACGTGCACCGTCCGCTTCAGCGCCAACAACGACTGGGGCAACGGTTACATCGGCGGCGTCGAGATCATCAACAACGGGTCCAGCCCGATCAACGGCTGGACGCTCACCTGGACCTGGCCCACCGGTTGGCAGCAGGTGAGCAGTGGTTGGAGCGCCACCTGGGAGCAGGTCGGCACCGCGGTGCGGGTCACGCCCACCACCGACAACCGGGAGATCGCCGCCGGCGGCACCGTTAGCGCCGGCTTCGTCGGCGCGTACAGCGGACCGAACGTGCTGCCCACGGCGTTCACCCTCAACGGGACCGTCTGCGCCACCGGCTGAGCGATCGGCCAGGGGCGTCGATGGTCAGGGCGGCTCGGGTTGGCCCCTGACGCACTCCCCGAAGTGTGTGATGCCTGTGAGTCATCAAGATGACTCACAGGCATCACGCTCGTCCGGGAAGGGCCAGCCCCACAACAGCCGCCGCCGTCAGCGACCCTGACGCATGATGACAGTGCCTGAGCCGGTGTCGTCCGCCCACGGGTCCAGCACGAGGGTGTACGTGCCGCCCTTCGGCAGCGGACCCGTCTCGAACCGGCCGGTCCCACCGATGACGCAGCCGCTGCCCATCGTGTCGCCGTCCGGGCCGGTCAGGAGCAGGACGCCGCACCGGTCGGGCAGGCTCCCGGCGGTCACCTCGACGGTGACGCGACGACCGGCGTCGGCGGGAAACCTCAGCCGGCTCACCGCACCCGGTCGGCTGACCGTCAGGGTGGCGGCCCGACCGTCCGCGACGGTGTCGGCCTCCTCGTCGTGCGCGTCGCGTAGCCGCACCTCCGCCGAGCCGGTGTCGGTGGAGGTCCCGTCGACCTCCAGCACGTACCGGCCGGTGGCCGGCAGGACGAACCCGTCGACATGCCCCTGGCCGCCGATCACGCAGCCGCTGGCCACCTGTTCACCGACCGGGTCGCGCAGGCGCAGCAGGTTGCACCGGTCCGGCACTGTGGCGTCGGTGACCTGGAGGAAGACCTTCTGACCGGCGCGGCCGTCGAAGGACAGGCGGCTGACCGCGCCCGGTTGGGCGAGCGTCGCCCGGACCGCGGGCCCGTCCAGCGTGAGCGTCTTCTCCTCGTCGGTCACCGCAACGACCCGTACCGTCGCCCGACCAAGGTCGGCATCCCACGGGTCGAGCACCACCTGATGGTCGCCGGTGGCGGTCAACGTGGTCGTGTCGATGAAGCCGGCACCGGAGATGACGCAGCCGGTCGCCAGCTGACGGCCCTGCGGGTCGAGCAGCAGCAACACCCCGCAGCGATCCGGCACGGTGGCGGCGGGCACCTCCACGAAGATCTTCTGACCGGCCCGGCCCGGCACCTTCATCGCGGCCGTGACGCCGGCGCGGGTCACCGCCAGGTCGACGTCACCGGCAGCGGGCGCGTCGCGCTGGGCGCGGGCGGCGTCCTCAGCGAACGCCACCTGCCCGGTGAGGCCGACGTCGAGCACACAGTCGTCGAGGATCCGCGGATCGGTGACACCGGCCCGCCGGCAGACGAGTTCGGCGGTGGCCCGGTCGGGCAGGTCCCCGACGGTGAGCAGTCGGTCCGGGAAACGCCGGTCGGTGAACGTGCCGGTGTTCTGCCCCGGCTCGTAGTCGAACAGCGACAGTTCCGCCTCGACGCGCCAACTGTCGGCGAAGCCGGGGTACAACGCCTCGAACGTGGGCGGCTGTGTCACCCGCTTCCCGTTGCGCACGGTCAGGTCGTCGCCGGGGTCACCGTCATGGTCGCCGAGCAGGCCCTCCAACGTCCCGGCCCGGGCGGTGGGCGCGCTGACGCTCACGCTCAGCCCCCACACCCCGATCGGCTGTGCGGTCAGCCGGGCGCCGTCCGGCCACTCGACGGTCACCGTGCCGTCTCCCCAGCCGGTGACGGTGCCACCGCGCGGCAGCTTCACCCCGTCGGGCGCGGACACCGGGGCGGAACCGTTCACGCGGACCGCCGGGCCGTCGGGTGTGACGTACACGCCGACCCGGTCACCGGCCACCTGAACCGCGACGGCCGAGTTGACGGCCACCACCGAGCTGGCCGGGAACATCGTCTGTCGTACCTGGACCTCGAAGTCGTCGGTCGTCGAGCGGGTCAGCACGAACTCCCCGGCGGCCTGGAAGTCGTACCGCAGACCGTCGTAGGTGAGCAGGTGCGGGTCGCCGTTGCTGTTCGCGCACCGGTAACCCTTGCCGATCACCGAGATCGAACAACCACCACCACCGGGTGGTCGGGGCCTGGGCTTGTCGCAGTCCTTGCCGTTCGACGGCAGCTTCTGACCGCTGTACGTCGTGCGCGTCGGCAATCCCACGGCCTTGCGATACGCGTTCTCCGCCAACGTCGCGTGTACCTCGGCGGGGTCCACCCCGCTGGCGAACTGGCCCCCCTGGGTGCAGAACTGCCCCCGGTCGGTGTCGTTCGCGTAGTCGAGGGCATGGTTCATCTCATGGATGAGGGTGGCGCACCGGTCCTCGGTGAAGCCCGCACCCTCCTCCGGCAGCGCCCGCCCGTGGTTGTCCGGCCACCAGTTAATCTGCACGTCGCTGCCCGGGACGTACGTCGTGGTGCTGCTCTCCGTACCGAGGATGGGTTTACGAACCTTGATCTGCTTGCCGGAGCGCTCCAGCGCGTCGAGCACGCCGCCGTTGCCGGAGCTGCGGATCGTCGCGACGCAGCCCGCGTATGCGGCTTGCAGGTCGCTGTTGACGCTCACCGTGGCGGATGCCGCCGACGGGGCGAGCAGCACCAGCACACCCCCCAACACGAGACCGAGTCGCGCTCGGCGTCGCATCGCGATCATCCGCCCCTCACCTCGAACGCGACAGTGCCCTGCTCGGCGGTCGCGGCGCAGGCATCCGCCGGCACACCGCGCAGCGGCGCCCGCAGGTAGCCCAGCACCAGCCGGTACGCCCCCGGTTGGTCGACCGGCCACCAGGTGACGGTGGCCCCGCCCCGCCCGTCCGGCGCGCTGGTGGTCAGCGCCGCGCCGACCGGGCTCTGCGGGTCGCTGCCCAGCGTCAGCTCCACCGACCCACGCGGCGGCACCCGCACCAGGTTCTCGATCAGGTACGCGGTGAAGTCCCGGTAGTAGGCGGCGCCGCCGACTGCGGGTGCCACCGCCGTGCCGTCGCGGGTCAACGACATGACCGTCACCACCCCGTCCGACACCCGACTGAGGTGGCACTCGGCGTCGCGGTTGTTGACCAGCTTCAGCCGCAGACTGATCTGCTCACCCACCCGGTACGACGGTTGGCCGGCGCTGACGGTCAGGCCGACCGTCGCTGTGCCGCTGGTCGGGGTCGATGACGGACGCGACCGTCTGCACCCGACCGTGGTGACCATCAGCAGTAGGGCGAGACCGCAGGCGAGCGCCGCCGTTTTTGCGCGCGGTACGCCCATAGCGAGCCTCCTCCGGGTGCCGACGGTCGGCACAGATCCCGGCCAGCCTGCGCCGCGGGGTGCCGGGAGCGCTGTCGTGATCCGGCCCGGTGGATGTCCGCTAGCCGACCCGAGGGGCCGGTAGCCGATCACCGTGAACGTTATGCTGCGGGACCGGACGGACGGGGGAGAGGTGGTCGATCATGACCCAGTCGCAGCCGGAGGTCACCCTGCAACCGGACAAGCCGCGACCCCGAGCAGGTGCTCGGCCACCCGGAGACTAGCGCCGCGATCGACGTCGGCAGCCCCCTAGCGGTGTCCCTTCGTGCCGCGCGGCCACGCCGACATCTCCCGGTTCTTCGGCGACTTCGTCCTGGAGCCGCCCGGGCTGGTCGACATGTGGCCATACGCCGAGCCGCCGGCCACCGAGGACCCGCAGGTCGCCCGCACCGGCTACAGCGGCGTCGCCCGCAAGCCGTAGTGCAGCCTCTAGAAATGGAACCCTACTGGTTCCAGCGCACACCCCAATACGCGGTCACCTCGCGTATGTCACCGCCATAGCGGGTTGCGCCCTCACGCTGCCAGGCACAGTTGCTGAGCCGAATCACCGCTGCGCGCTGCCCCGGGTAGCCGAACACGAATGCGTGCTCGGTCGTCTGTCCGAGCAGACAGACCGTGTCCTCCGGTGACGAGCTCGGCAACCCGTTGAGATAGGCCGTCAGCTCGTCGACCCTGCTGGTGATGCGTCGGCTGGCGCCAAGACTCAGGGGCGGGGTCGCCTCATGCCGGTAGCTACACAACAGCACCTCCGTCGCCCCGACTGGGACCAGGACGTCCTTGCCGTGCTGCACCGGCACCGAGTCGGTCCACGTATCGGGGCAACGGGCCGGACCCGGCTCCGTGTTCCTGTCCGAGGCGGCCGAGGGAGCCGACGAGGCCTCCGCCGGCACCTTCTCCCTGCCGGCCATCAACGTGCCGACGGTCAGCGCGAGACCGACGACCACCGAGGCGGCCATCAGGGGACCGATATACCGACGCCACCCGCTGCGGGAAGTAACGCTTGATGGCTTCTGATCGGTCATTGTCGCTCCTACTGCTGGCCTGAGGGGATGTTAGTCCTCGCTGTACCGCGTCTCGGTAAGCGGATGGGGTGGGCGGCGCGCCGCCCACCCCAAGCTCTCCGTCAGGAGGTCGATGAACTCGTATTCGGGTACGCGCCGTAGACGCGGATCACATCCGCCCAGTCCTGGAAGTACATGCTGGTGCCACCGCCTCCGACGAGGATGCCCTTCGCGCGGACGCCGGAGCCGTCAAGGGTGAACACGGGACCACCACTGTCACCACCGCGTGCAGCCGGAGCGCCGTCGACCTGCGTAGTCCTGATCACACCTTCGATGACGTAGCCGCAGTCGCCGTCGGAGTCGGGGGTATTGCAGCTTACTTCGAGGCCCTGCGACTGAACCTGCTTGAGGCCGCAGACCGTTCCACTCGTCCGGCCCGACTGGCAGACGAGTTGATTCGCCGCCCAGTATCCATAGCCAGTGACATTCTTCGTGGTAGAGGTGGTCGACGTACCGTCGAAGATCTTGTACCAACCCGGAGAGTTGATCATCAGAAGGTCGGAACGCCAGTCATCGTCGTAGACCGGACCCATCTCATCGAACGCCGAGCTGCCGTTCGTGCCCTGGAAGGCGATGTCCGGCGGAGTCCCGCAGTGTCCAGCGCTCAGCACGTAGCTCCGACCGTTGGCGTGTACCCCGAAGCCAGTCGTACAGGTGTTGCGCTTGTCGAGCCCTCGCCACGCCTCCCAGCGTCCACCACCGTTCCATGGGGGAGAGTCGTCGAGGCGAGAGACCATCAGATCCAATGGCTGCGTGGCGTCGATCACCGTTACCGGCACCGACACCTTCGCCTCCTGGAGGACCTGGGCGACCGGTGCCTTCGCGCTCCGGGCGAAGCTGCTGTCCTTCGCTGAGCCCGGATCCACAATCGCGGGGCCGCGCGTCACCTCCAGCCCACTGCCGTCCGGCTTGTAGCCGACCGACTGAATCTCGCTACCTCGATGCGACCTGCTGGCCTGGTGGATCTTCTGGCCAGCAGTTTGCAGCTCAGCCTCCGAGTATGCGGCCTGCTTCACCTCGACAGGACCCCAGTTGCGGGCGCGGGCGAGGGTGCTGCTCATTCCCGGAGTCAGCCCACCCTTCCAGTAGACCGACAGGCCCTTACCTTCGAAGGCAACGCCCGCGAAACCGGAGGTAGGTGTCTTCAGTTGCTCGTCCCAGATCGCGCGGAGAGCAGGCTCCAACTCATTCTGCCGACGCATCTCCGCGAGCAGTACGGAGTCCAAATTGTCAGTGGACTGGGGATCGGACGCCACGACAGGGCTGGACGGTGCGGCCGCCGCGGTGGCGGTGGAGGTGGCGACAGCCGGCACGATGAGAAGAAAAGCCATCGCCACGGCGATCGAGGTGCGACGACGGGAGGGGGTGAAGGGTGAGAAGGCAAGGCTCATGGCACTCCTAGGGAAGTCCTCATGTGAGGTAGGCGCGTCAAGCTAGCACTATGGATCTTGGGGCACTGTCCCTCGAGGACGAACGATGACATCAACGCCAAAGACTCCGAACTCCTCCACTATCTGCCTCGGGGTAGGTGGTTGGTCATCACGGCAGCCAGTCGCCAACGAGTGGTTGGCATCGACGAGATCGCGGCTACCGCGCGGACGCCCAGCCGGTGAAGCGTGCCGTCAGGTCGGCCGGTGGTGCGCCCGGGTTCAGCGCGGCGAGGTTGGCGGCGGCTTCGGCCTGGAGCATGGCCAGGTGGACGAGCAGGGCCGGACGGTCGAGCCGGTACTCGGCGAGGAGGCGAAGCTTCGCCGCTGAGCAGGGCCAGGCGATGCCGCACGTCCCGCAGCGCCACGTCGGGCGGGCGGCCGGTGCTCGAATGCGCGGCGGGGCATCAGCCGACCCGCACCGGGCCTCGCCGGACCGGACGCCGGACGGTGGGCCGGCTCGGCGGGGAGGTGAGCCACTGTGCGCCCGCGGGCATCAGGTACAGCTCGCGGCGCGCGATCGCGTCGCCGTTCGGACCGAGTTGGTAGGCGTCGATCCACAACCATCCGTGGTACGTGTGCCGGTCGGTGAGGGCGCGGATCACGGAGACGGTGACAGGCCGAGCGAATTGCGGGCTCGCCGCGCGGGTCAGGCGCAACAGGTCACCGGACTGCACCTGCCGTGGCTGGTCGATGCTCACGATGCTCTCCTGGCTGACGTTGGGAGGGGGCCGCCCCGTGAGTGCTCGCCCAAGGGGGGCGGCCCCGCTACGAACGCGTCCGCCGGGTCTCGGGTCCTCCACCGGCCGCGCCGCTGGTTCCACCCTGGATGTTGGGCCCTTAGGATCGGAACAGTTACCGCTCGATCACGGAACGTCGCCATCAGATCGGGATCGGTGGGGAACGGCGTGGAATCATGCGGAAGGGCGTGGAAGTCGTGGGAATCTCACCCTCTGAATACCTACTTCGCGAGCTGAAAAGACGCCGGACAGCGGCGGGATTGACTCAGGCGCAGCTCGGAGAGCAGGTGTTTTGCTCAGATTCTCAGGTGAGTGCCATCGAGACTGGAACGAAGCAGCCCACGCTGCCCTATCTGGCGGCCGTGGATAAGACACTCGACACCGGTGGATATTTCACGACGCTTTGGAATGAGCTGGTGAAGGGAGACGCTGCGCCGGTCTGGCTGCGCGAGTGGATCGAGACTGAGCGTGAGGCGACTGCGCTGCGCTGGTACGAGCACGCGTTCGTGCCGGGGCTCCTTCAGACTGAGGCGTACGCACGGGCAACCTTCCGGGCCGCACGGGTGCCGGCGATCGAGCTAGATCAGCGCGTTTCCGCGCGGTTGGAGCGGCAAGCGGTTCTCACCCGCGCCCCGGCGCCGCAGCTCTTCGTAGTCCTCGACGAGATGGCGGTTCGACGGGCCTGCGGTGGTCGGGACGTGATGGCCGAGCAGGTGGAATATTTGATGAGCTGTGCGGAGGAACCGCATATTCAGTTGCACCTGGTTCCGATGTCTACTGGCATGTACTCAGGGCTGGCGGGCGCATTCATTCTGGCCGACATGCCCGACGGGTCACGTGTTGGCTATGTGGACAACCAGCTCTCGGCGCAGATCGTAGAGCAGCCAGAGGGTGTTGCTAGCCTGGGACTGTCGTGGGACGCCGTCCGAGGCGAGGCTCTCCCACTCGGGCAAACCCTCGACTTACTGAAGGAAGCAGCAAAGACATGGACATCTTGACGGACGCACAGTGGCGGAAAGCCTCCCGCTCATCCACCAATGGCGGAGCCTGCGTCGAGGTTGCGGATAATCTGCCCGGCGTCGTCGGTGTGCGGGACTCCAAGGACCCCGAAGGGCCGGCCCTGGTCTTCGGGCCGGTGTCGTGGCAGGCATTCGTCGCCGAGCTCGCCCAGCGGTCGTAACTCCGCCCCCAGAACGCGCCGAAGCGCCCGCCCCCAGTCGAGGGGATGGGCGCTTCGCCGTGCCGGAGTCGGTTAGCTCACCACCGACTGGAGCGGCACTCGCGCCTCGCGCAGCGCGCGTACCAGATCACGTGCGAATGGGTGTTCGTCCGCCTGGAGTCCCTGTGGGTTCGGGATCACGACGTACGCCGAACCGTTCTTCGCGGACGTCCGGGCGTCGGTGGTGAAGCGTTCGACGATCGCCCGGGTGCGGGGTAGGTCGCCGGCCGCCACCTGGATGGTGATTGGCCGCCACCCGCCGCCCAGGTCCAGGGTCACCGGCGAGGCGGCGGCGCTGGCGCGCGCCGGGTCGGTGCCCGGCGTGCGTCGGGCGCCCGGCGGGTTCGTGGGGTAGAGCAGCGCGTTGGCGACCAGGTGCAGACCATTTTCGTTGTACGCGCGGAAGAGCGGGTTGAACGCGAACAGCACCGCCCGACCGGCGCCGGTCGGCTCGTCGACGACGGCCGCCGTGCCCTTCAGTGTCTCCGCCCCGACGGTGAAACCGTTGGCCCAGAAGGTGTCACCAGTCGGGTAGGTGAGCACGTTCGTCCCGGTGGTGCTCGGGGTGAGGATCGGGTCGCTGTTGTTGAACTCGAAGTCCTCCGCGGGGCGGCCCAGCGCCACCGGGCTGTCCTGGTCGACGTCGACGCGCAGGTGCGAGCCGATCACCAGGTAGTCAGCCGGCTTGGTCTTCTCCGTGGTCGAGGTCAGCCCGGCGGCCCGCGCCACCCGGGTGCCCTCGTTGCGCAGACCGAGGTAGGTGTGGCCCTGGCCGATCCAGTCGCGCAGGTTGGCCTGCCCGGCGGCGGTCAGGCCGCCGGTGGCGCTGCTGCCGTCCGGCACCAGCAGCACGGTGCGCCCGGTGAACGCCTCGGTGTTGTCGTTGATGTCGGCGGTGGTGACCGGCTTGAGGTCGAGCCCCCACCGCTTGCCGAGCACGTAGCGGGCCTCGCCGTGTGAGCCGGAGGTGGTGGAGATGCCGGTGCCCTGGAACAGCCCCACGTCGGGCAGGTCGAGGCGGGTGCCGGAGGGTCGACCGCCCGGGGTAAGGCTGACTCCGAGGGACTCGGCCAGCCCGTCCACGGCCCGGCTCACCTTGGCGGCCGGGATGGCGACAGTGCTGGTCGTGAGGTCACGGACCAGGGGGACGCCGCGGCCGAGCAGGTTGAAGGTGAACTCCGCGGCGGCGGCCGAGTCGAGCGGGTACGTGTACGAGCCCCAGGGCCACGCCGCGCCGGTGCGACCGCCGGAGACCTTGCGGACCAGGTCGGCCCTCGGCCGGACGGTGTCTCCGGTGTAGATGGTGTTGATGCCCATCAGCAGTGGGTTGCTCCAGGACGACACGTCGTAGAAGTACGGGAACGGGACGTACGGGTCCTCGCCCATGACGGCCTGGATCCAGTGCTTCTGCGGCTGGTCCATCGGGATCCAGTACGCGCCCTTGGGCACTGTCACGTTGGTGGCGCTGCGCCCGCCGAAGACCCGTGCGGTGGGCACCCGGGTTGCCTTCTGCACCTCGTACACCTCGACGTCCATCCGGCGCAGCCGCTCGACGAGCTGGCGGACGTCGGCGAGCTGCCGGTCGGGCAGCAGGAAGTACGAGCGGATGGTGAGGTCCGGCACCGGGAACTGGACCTCGTTGGTGGGCTGCACCACCTCGTTCGGTTCGAGGGTGCCCGCCCGGCCCTGGGCGAGCGCGTCGGTCCAGATGTCGAAGTAGCCGTCCAGCACCTCGCGCTTGTTCGCGGCGGCCCAGCCGAGCGTCGACCACTGGGTGTGGAACTGCTGCTGGACCCGGTCGGCCACGGCCGACGCGCTGCCCTTCTCGTACGTCATGCCGGCCGCGCCGAAGCCGGTGGTCGGCACCGTGTCGCCGTAGCCCATGAAGAACATGTCGTACGTGTCGTAGTTGAAGTAGCACTCGGTGGTGACGGTCTCGTCGCAGGCCCCGTTGAAGCCGAAGCCGGATTTGTTGGCTTCGCCGATGCGGTTGATCCAGTCCACCGCCTCACCGGCGATCTCGTGGTGGATCGGGTCGGCGTTGGGCGGGAAGAAGTACTGCCGGCCGCCCATCTCGTGTGCGTCGATGAACACCTGCGGCGGGTAGCGGCGCAGCAGTTCGAGCTTGCCGTCGGTCTCCTGCTGGGTGCGCGCGAACCAGTCCCGGTTCAGGTCGAAGCCGAACTCGTTCTGCCGGCGGGTCGCGTCGCGGCCGTCCGGGTTCTGGGTGGGGACGATGATGGTGACCAGGTTGTCGTTGCGCTGGGCGACAGCGCAGGACAGGCCCGCCGCCAACTCGTACAGCGTCTTGAGCGCCGCGTCGGCGCCGCTCTTCTCGCCGCCGTGCACGTTCGCGGTGACCCAGACGATGGCCGGGCTGTCCTTCGCCGTCCGGGCGGCCGTTCGCGCGCTGGTCCGGCGCGGGTCGCGCAGGTCCCGGACGTCGTCGGCGATCTCACGTAACGCGGCGGGGCGCACGTGGCGCTCGTTGGACACCACCGCGTACGGCAACGGCTGGCCGAGCACGCTGGTGGTCATCACGCCGGTGACGACCCGGTTGGAGGCGCGATCGACGGCCCCGAGGTAGGCCCGGACCTCGTCGTTGGTGACGACCCGCTCCTGCCCGGCGCCGAGCGGGAAGCCGAGCACGTTCTCCGGAGCGGGCACCGTGCCCAACCTGGCGGTCGGGTCGTCGCTGCACCGGGAGGGCGGGGCGGCGCTCGCGGCCGATGTGCCGCCGAGCAGGGGAACCATGCCGAGCAGGAGGGCGATCGTGGCGGCACGTGCCAGCCGCCTGGCGGTGACCATCCGGAACGGACGTGTCGATGGGGCCATGAGTCGTGTTTCCCTTCTCGGGAACAACCTCGCAGTGGCCGGAGCCTATGAACCGCCGATACGACGGTCAAGGGTTGATCGATATTGCCGACTACTCGGCGTGCCGGTCCCGACGCGGGCTGGCAGGATGGTGGTGTGGGCTTGTCGTCGTCTGGGAGGAGGAGCCGTGCCGGAGATGATCACGCTCTCGGTCCATCCGGATCTTCCGTCCGCCGATGCTCGGCGTTCGCTGGCGTCCTGGCTGCGCGCTGAGGATCGGCTGCGGGAGGGGGTGACCACGACGTCCCCCGACGGGATGTCGGCGGACACCACGGACGTCCTGCGGGTGGCGGCCAGCGACGCGGGCACCGCCATGGTGCTGGTGCAGGCGATCGCCGGCTGGCTGACCCACCGCCGCGACGATGTGACGGTGAGGCTCACCCGGCCCGACGGATGGTCGGCCGAGGTGGACGTGCACCGGGCTCGGGACATGGACCAGGTGACCGCGCTCATCGAGGCCGCGGTGCGCGCGGTGACACCCGCGTAGCGGTAGCCGGCCCGCCGCCAGCCGAGGAGTCGGCCGGCGACGGGCCGGGTGGATCGGGTACGGCTACCAGGTGGTCAGGCCGAGGCCGATCGTCTTGGTCAGCGTGGCGTTGTCGTCGTCGCCGTCGAGCGACCAGATCATGGCGCCGGCCAGGCCGGCCCGTCGGATGTAGAGCGTCTTCTGCAACACGACCGCCGGATCGTCATACGTCCACAACGTCGTACCGTCGAACAACCAGGCGTGCCCGGCGCGCAGGTCGCGGTGCACTGTGTAGCCGTTACCGGCCAGGGTCTTCAGCTTCTTGTAGTCCTCGTACCCGGCCTCGAAGGTGGCCGGCGCGGGCCCGGTGGCCGGCTGGAACAGGCCGTTGCCACCACCGGTGATGCCGGTCCAGCCGCGACCGTAGTAGGGGATGCCGAGCACGAGCTTGTCCCGCGGCGCGCCGCGGGCGATCCACCCGTCGATGGCCACCTCGACGGAGAAGTCCGGGTTGTCCGGGGCGCCCGCCGGGACGCGCAGCGCCGACTGCTGGTTGGCCCGCGCGTCCCAGCCGCCGTGGAAGTCGTACCCCTGCACGGTGGCGAAGTCCAGGTACTTGAAGATCTTGCGGCCCTCGTAGCCGGCGTCCATGGTGGCCGGGCTGGCTGGCAGGAACGCGGTCAGCGGGTGGTGCGCGCGGGTCGTGCGCCCGTACGCGTCGAGCTGCCCGCGGAACTCGGCGAGCAGTTTGGTGAAGTTCTCCCGGTCCTCCGGGCGGATGACGTTGCCGGGCTCACCCTCCCAGTTGGGCCACTCCCAGTCGAGGTCGATGCCGTCGAAGACGCCGGCCCCGGCGCCCGGGCCACCGGCGGCGCCGTCACCGCCGGGCAGGTTTCCCTTGAGGTAGAGGTCGATGCAGGACGTGACGAACGCCTTGCGGGAGGCGTCGGTGCGGGCCGCGTTCGAGAAGTACGTCGACCAGCTCCAGCCGCCCAGCGAAATCAGCACCTTCAGTTTGGGGTGCTTGGCCTTGAGCTTGGCGAGCTGGCCGAAGTTGCCGTTGAGCGCCTGGCCCGGTGCGTCCGCGACGCCGTCGACGCTCTCCTCGGCCGGGACGGGACGCTGGTAGTCGGCCCAGGCGTCGCCCTCGCCCGGCCCACCGTCCACGTAGCAGCGGCCGTCCTCGCTGACGTTGCCGAAGGCGTAGTTGAGATGGGTAAGGCGGCTCGCCGCCCCGGAGGTTTCGAGTTTCTTCACCGGGAAGGCCCGGCCGTAGATGCCCCACTGGGTGAAGTAGCCGACCCGGTGGTAACCGGTGCGGCGCTGCTGATTGTCGCCCGCGCTGGCGGCGCTGGGCGGGGCGGCGGTGAACAGCAGGGCCGCCAGGGTGACCACGGCGGCGAGACGGCGGTGGCGGAATGGTCGCATCGGCACACTCCCACGAGGCATCAAGCAGAATTAGTAAAGAGACTTATCTGATTGATGAAGTTAAGCCGGTCACCGTCCGGGGTCAAGAGCGTCCAGCCACATGGGGGATTGTTACGGCGTTACCCGGTGGTAACGATGTTGTGCCATGGACTCCGCCCTGACTCTGATCGGCCTGCCCATCGCCCTCGGCATCATCATGCTCGGTCTGGGTCTCGGACTGACCATGACGGACTTCCGCCGGGTGGCCCAGCATCCACGCGCCGCCGTCATCGCCCTGGCGTGCCAGGTGCTGGTGCTGCCGGCGCTCTGCTTCTGCCTCGTCCTCGCGTTCGACCTGGCACCCGAGCTGGCCGTCGGCATGATGCTGCTGGCCGCGTCCCCGGGCGGCACCACGGCCAACCTCTACAGCCACCTGTTCGGCGGGCACGTGGCCCTGAACATCACCCTGACCGCCATCAACTCGGTGCTCGCCGTGGTCACCCTGCCGATCCTGGTCAACCTGTCGGCGGCGTACTTCCTGCCAGACGGCAGGAGCATCGGCCTACAGTTCGACAAGGTGCTCCAGGTCTTCGCCATCGTGCTCGTCCCGGTCGTGATCGGCATGCTCATCCGGGCGCGGATGCCGCACCTGGCCGAGCGCCTGAACCGCCCGGTCCGGATCCTCTCCGTCGTCGTCCTCGTCGCGGTGATCGCCGGTGCGGTGCTCGGCGAGCGGGAGAACATCGCCGACTACTTCGTCTCGGTCGGCCTGGCCGTGCTCGCCTTCAACCTGCTCAGCCTCGCCATCGGCTACGGGGTGCCGCGCCTCGCCGGTGTCGACCGGAGCGCCGCGACGGCCGCCGGTTTCGAGATCGGCATCCACAACAGCACCCTGGCCATCACTATCGCGCTCAGTCCGGCGCTGCTCAACAGCACCCAGATGGCGATCCCGGGCGCCGTCTACGGCATCGTCATGTTCTTCACCGCTGCGGCCTTCGGCTACCTGGTGACCCGTGTCGGCGCCCGGTCCGCCACCGCCCTGACGCCCTGACGGCCGGTGCCCCGTCGCCCCGAGGGCAGCCGTCGAGGCGACAGGGCGGACGGTGACTGTCAGCCGACCTGGTTGTTGTCCTTCTGCGCGCCCCAACCGTGCCAGCGGTCGATCTCGATCAGGGCACTGACCCGGGCACGTTCCCGGCGTGGGTACGCGTTGCCCGTGTAGTGCTTCGACAGCCGGTCGATGTCCGCCAGACCCTCGTCGGGGCGCAGCTCGGTGACGTGTCCGATGATGCTGACGTGGGTGTACCAGCCGGCCTCGTCGAGCACGGTGAGAGACACCCGGGGGTCGTTGCGGACATGCTCCAGCCGGCGGCGGCTCTCGTCCATGTTCACCAGGATCCGGCCGTCCTCCCACAGGTACCAGGTGGCGGCGGACACCGGCTGGCCACCGTTGCGCAGGGTGGTCATGACGGCGGGGTTCGGCTTCTGGAGCATGGCGACCGCGGCCTCGGGAAGCGGTGGCTTGGACATGAAGTCTCCTCGTCGCGACAACGTTTACCCCTGCACGTTACGCACCCGCCCGCCCCGATCATGGTGCTACAGGTACATCGCGCGGTCAGCCGAGCCAGCGGCCGTCACGCATGAGGACGCGTCCCTTCAGCTCGTTCGCCTCCCGCCAGGCCCCTGCTCGAGCCCACGCGGCGGAACTTCCGTCATGCTTCCTCCAGTCACTCCGCGGTCGCCAGCGATGAGGCTTCCCAGGCGAACCCGTCCGGGTCGGTGAAATGCCCGCCGTCGCCGCCGATCGTGAGTCGATGCGACCCGGTGCCGGCGGGGGCGACGCCGACGTCCTTGGCGAGGGCACGACGTCGGTACAGCGCCAGCTTCACGGGGCTGGACCCAGCAACGAACTCGACGTACATGCGGCCGAAGCTCTTCGCCACGGCAAGGCCGCGCTCGACGTAGAACCGCTTGCTCGCAGCCACGTCCGCGACTCCGAGCAGGAGCACGATCTCGTCGATATGCCGGGTAGCCGGGCCGCTGTCCTTCTTCGCCGAGGTCGCGATCTTCCAGATCGTCCCGTCCGGGGCCTGCACGACACCGCCGTAGCCCCAGAGCGACTTCGCGGCAGGCTTCAGCGACGTCGCACCGGCGTCCAGGGCGGTGCCGATGAGGCCGTTGACGGTGGCCGGCTGGGACACCGTGAGCGCCATCGTGAACCCACGGAAGCCGCTTGTCGGTGCGTCCGAGGCCCGCAGGCGAATCTGCTTGTCCAGACCGAAGGCGGCGGTGTAGAAGCGCTGGGTGGCCGCGGGGTCGGCCACGTCGAGGGTGACGGATGCGATGGATGTCATGGCGATTACGCTATTTGCGGCCGGGCGACCGGCGCTTCTTGAATCCTGACCGGTCTCGTCAGCTGTCCCGAACGGCGCAGATCGAGGACCGGACGGTTCAGCGAAGCTCTTGGATGCGGACCAGGTTGCCGGCGGGATCGCGGAAGGCGCAGTCGCGGATGCCGTACGGCTGCTCGGTCGGCTCCTGGACGACCTCGGCGTCGCCGGCCTGCACCTTCTCAAAGGTGGCGTCGAGGTCCCGCGTGGCCAGCAGGATCCAGCCGTAGGTGCCCTTGGCCATCATCTCGGTGATGGTGCGGCGCTCGTCCTCGGTGGCCCCGGGGTCCGCAGCCGGCGGCGCCAGGAGGATGGACGTGCCGGGCTGGTCGGCGGGGCCGACCGTGATCCAACGCATCGTGCCCTGACCGACGTCGCTACGGACCTCGAAGCCGAGGGCGTCGCGGTAGAAGGCCAGGGAGGCGTCCGGGTCGGTGTGCGGCAGGGAGCACGTGTGAATCGTGATGTCCATGTCGATCATGCTAGGGGTAACGCCGTACCCGCGTGTGGGTCCCCGTTCGTCCCCGGCGAAGATGTGGTCATGAGCAATCCCGCACTGCCCAGGCGTGTTGTCGTCACCGGCGCCACCGGCAAGCTCGGCCGTGCCGTGGTCGCCCACTTGCGCGCCGTGGGCGTCGACGTGCTGGCGGTGGACCGCGCCGGTGGCCGCGACCCACGCGACGTGAACGGCGAGTTCCTGCTGGTCGACCTGACCGACTACGGGCAGGTGGTGGAGGCGTTCACCGGGGGCGCCGACGAGCACGCGGGTGGCGTCGACGCGGTCGTGCATCTCGCGGCGGTTCCGGCCCCCGGGCTGATGTCGAACGCGGCCACCTTCGCGAACAACTCCGCCGCCACGTACAACGTGTTCGCCGCGGCTCGGGCGGCCGGAATCAAGCGGGTCGTGTGGGCGTCGAGCGAGACGGTGCTCGGGCTGCCCTTCGACACCCCGCCGCCGTACGCGCCGGTGGACGAGGAGTACGCGCCACGGCCCGAGTCGACGTACTCGTTGAACAAGGCCCTTGAGGAGGAGATGGCCCGGCACTTCTGCCGGTGGGACCCGGAGCTGGTCATGGTGGGGTTGCGCTTCTCCAACGTCATGGACGTCGAGGACTACGCGCCGTTCCCCTCGTTCGACGCCGACCCGCAGCTGCGCCGGTGGAACCTGTGGGGCTACATCGACGCCCGCGACGGGGCCCAGGCGGTCGAGCGCGCCCTCGCGCACGACCAGCCCGGTGCCGACGTCTTCGTCATCGCCAACGCCGACACCGTCATGAGCAGGTCCAGCGCCAGCCTGATGGCCGAGGTCTACCCGGGCGTCGAGATCCGTAAGGAGTTGGGTGAGCACGAGACGCTGCTCAGCATCGACAAGGCCCGCCGGGTGCTGGGGTACGAGCCCCAGCACTCCTGGCGGGACCACGTCGACGTGCTGTAGGTCAGCGCGCCGCCTGGTAGGCGCGGCCGACGGCGGTCACGGTGCTGCCGGTACGGAACAGGCCGGTCTGGTCCTTGTCCGTGGCGGGCAGGCCGAACCACGCGTACCGCTGTAGCCAGGACAGGCCACCCAGCATCCGGGTCGCCGCGGTGAGGAACGCGGCCTGCTGTGCCTGGGTGGGGAAGCGCACGCCGTTGGAGAAGTCGATCAGGGCGAACTCGGTGAGCCAGATCGGCAGCTCGTACCGGTCGTGCACGGCCTGCAGGTACGACCTGAGCTGGTTGACCGCGTTGGCGGTGGTGAAGTCGCCGCCGTACCAGTGCAGGGCGATGAAGTCGACGCGGTAGCCGCGCTGCTTCGCCCCGGCCATGAACCGGTCGAGCCATTCGCCCGGCCGGTCGCCGCCCCAGGCCACCGCCGGGCTACCCAGCGGAAGGCCGGTGGCCTGCAACTGCGGCCACAGCTCCAACGCCTGCTCGACGGTCATCCCCGCCTGACCCTTCAGGTCCGGCTCGTTGAACCCGAGCAGGTAGCGGCCGTTCTTTTTGGCCTGTTGCAGGTTGGTGGCGGTGACGCTCTTCGCCCCCCAGATCATCGGGACGAACTCGGCCCCCTTCGGGCTGGTGACGCCCGAGTGGGCCACGTCCCAGGTGTAGTACCAACTCGCCCCGGAGTTGGCCAGCGCCTGACTGACGCCGTCGAAGGTCCACACCCCGACGCCCTTGCGCTTCGAGGTCGTCGTCGGGGCCGCCGGGGCGACCGGACGTCCCGTTGTCGGCTTCGCCGTCGGGGTCGGGGTCGCCCCCGCCCCCGCCGGGCTCGGCGTGGCGGTGGGCGTGGGCGCGTTGGGTGCGCCGGGCTGCGGGCTCGTGGGCGACGGCGCCTCGAGCGCCTGTGTCGCCGCCGGGGCGGGCGTCGGCCCGGTGGGCTGCACCACGACGATCACACCGGTCACCGGTACGGCGACCACGGCGGCCACCAGGAGCGGCCACAGCAGCCGCCTCGCGCCGATCGGAAGGCGGCCGAGCACCCCGCGTCGGGGCTCTGCGTGGACGCCCCGGTTTCCCCTCGCGGCGTCCGCTTCACCCTGGCCGGTTGCGCGCATCGTCTCGACTCCCTCGTGTGTGGTCGCAAAACTACCCAGCGGAGGAGTGTCGGTTGATCACCATCAGCCCCTCCCCTCAGGAGACTGGCCGGCGGCACCGGGATGACGCTTTCGTCGGTAGGACCGCGCCGACGTGCCGTGGCACCAGCGGGAAGCTCGTCACCGACGCAGGGTGGTGGACGGCGTCTCACCGAAGCGGCTCCGGTACTCGGTCGCGAACCGACCGAGGTGCACGAAGCCGTGTTGCAGGGCAACAGTCGTCACGGACGCCCCCGGCGCGGCCGAGCGGAGCGTGCGGTGCGCCGCGTCGAGCCGGCAGGCCCGCAGGTACGCGGTCGGGGTGGTCTGCAACTCACGGCGGAAACAGTCCTGCAGTGTTCGTACGCTCACCCGTAGCGCCTCGGCGACCTCACCGACGGTCAGTGCCTCCCCGTGGTGTTCGGAGATCAGGGCGCAGGCCCGGCGGACGAGACGCCCGGGGTGGGCGTGCTGGCCCGGCTCGGCCAGCAGGTGGGAGTGGCTGTGCCGATGGGCCAGCAACAGCTTGCCGATGAGCCCCTGTTCGAAACGGGCGGCTACCTGCGGGTGGTCGAACAGGGACGCGTCCGCCGGCTGGGACAGCTCGTCGGCGAGGAACGCCACCCCGCGCGCCCACGCCTGCGCGGTCGGCGTGGTCATGAGCATGCCGACGTCGAGGCGGACCGGGTCGTCCACCGGGTGGCCCAGCAGGCGGGCGAGTTCCCGGTCGACGGCCCGCCGGTCGGCGTAGAAGATCCGGTGGGGCGATCCCTCGGACCATCGCATGTCCGAGGAGTCGTACGGGGACAGGACCGAGGCCACTTCGGGGGTAGAGGTCACTGTCTGACCGGCGTGCCGGACCGTCGTGCTGCCGGCACTGGGGATCTGGACGAGGTAGAAGGTCTCCAACGCGGGCGGTTGAATGCGGACCGCCTGCCCGTAGTCGAGGTCGACGACGCCCACCCCGCCCGACCGGCGAGCCGCCATCCGCAGTCGCACGCTGTGCACACCCGGCTGGGGAGTCAGCCGGTGTGGACAGAAGACCCGACCCACCTCGGCGCGAGCCTGGTCGACGTCGTCCGTCCGGACCGTCACCGCATCCATCCGACACCTCCCGGGCGTCCCGTCGCGCTGACCGTAAGGCGTGACCGGCCCGGACCAGACCGGAAAGCCGTCGACCCGACAGGAAAAGGGTCTGACTGCGTACCGCGGACAGCGCCCGCGTCGCGCGGATAGCGAGAATCCCGGTCTGCTCGCTAGCGTGCGACCACCGCGGGCGGTCAGCGCCGGCACGGTTCGTACGTCCTTCGGAGGAGATCATGAGGATTGCCGTCGTCGGTGCCGGATTCGCCGGGGTGAGCGCAGCGAAGGTGCTGCGACAGAGCGGATTCGACGCCACAGTGTTCGAGCGGGCGCCCGACGTGGGTGGGGTGTGGAGCCGTACCCGGCGTTACCCCGGCCTGCACACCCAGAACGACAAGGGCACCTACCACCTCTCCGACCTGCCGATGCCCGCCGACTACCCGCAGTGGCCGTCCGGTGAGCAGGTCCAGCGGTACCTGGAGAGCTACGTGGAGAAGTTCGGGCTGGCCAGCGCGCTGCGCCTGTCCACGGAGGTCACCTCCGCCGAGCTCGTCAACGACGAGACCGGGTGGCTGGTCACGTCGCGGCCGGCGGGTGCCCAGGACCCGCTGACTGTGGAACGGTACGACCACCTGATCGTCGCCAACGGCATCTTCTCCGACCCGGTCGTCCCGTCCTTCGACGGGCACGCGAACTTCACCGCCGCCGGAGGGCGCGTACTGGCGACGGGGGAGTTCCACGACATCGAGGCGGCCCGAGGTAAGAACGTCCTCGTGGTCGGGTACGGCAAGTCGTCCTGCGACGTGGCGGTCCCGGTGAGCGAGGTCGCCGCCCAGACCCACGTGGTGGCGCGCGAGCTGCTCTGGAAGATGCCCCGCAAGCTCGGTGGTGCGCTCAACTACAAGTACCTGCTGCTCACCCGGATGGGTGAGGCGCTCTTCCGCTACCTGCACCTGAGGGGCTTCGAGCGGTTCCTGCACGGCCCGGGGGACGGTCTGCGCCGACGCATGGTCGACAGCGTCGGCTCGGTCGCCACCCGGCAGCTCAACCTGCGCGAGCTGGGTCTCGTGCCCAAGGGCAGCTTCGAGGACATCGCCCGCAGCACCGTCAGCCTCGCCACCGAGGGTTTCTTCGAGCGGGTCACCGACGGTCGCATCGCCGTGCACCGGGAACAGGTGATCACCGAGTTGCTGGTCGAGGGTGGCCGGCCCGCCGCCCGCCTGGCCGACGGCACTGTGCTCCCCGCCGACCTGGTGATCTGTGGCACCGGCTTCCGTCAGCACGTGCCGTTCTTCGACGACGCGTTGCACGCCCGACTCCAGGACGACGCCGGCAACTTCATGCTCTACCGGCAGATCCTGCCGATCGGCGTGCCGCGGCTGACGTTCGCCGGCTACAACTCGTCGTTCTTCAGCCCGCTCAGCGCGGAGATGGCAGCGGTCTGGACGGCCGCGTACCTGCGGGGTGGGATCACAGTGCCGACCGAGGTCCGGATGCGCGACGAGGTGCGCGCCCGACTGTTCTGGATGGCGAAGCGCACCAACGGACGGCACGCCCGCGGCACGAACATCATCCCGTTCTCGATGCACAACATCGACGAGGTGCTGGACGAGTTGGGGCTCAACGTCGGCCCGCTGACCCGGGCCCGGCAGTGGCTGTTCCCCGTCGACCCGGGCTCGTACCGCACTGTGACGGCACAGATGATCAGGCGTACCGCCGACCCGGTATCCGCCATCAACGACGGAGACCCGATGAAGATGGATAAAATACGCAGATAGGTAACAGGTAGGGCCGGTCGGCGAGGGAGGCTCGGGGACGATGGCAGCGGAACAGGGTCACCACATTGGTGTGCCCGTGCCGGCGGCCCTGGCCGGCTGAGCTGTCTCGCCGTCCGTGCTGACGCGCACCGAGACCTTTCGTGGGCTCGGGGACAGCAGGAGCCCCCGCTCGGCGACCGTCCTGGAACTGCTCTTCGACATCGTCTACGTCTTCGCGCTGGCCCGCCTCGCCGGGCGGGTCGCGGACGACCTGACCATCGTCCGGCACACGCTGCTGTCCGAGGCGGGCCAGACCGTCCTGTTCTTCACGGCGATGTGGATGATCTGGTCGCTCAACGCCCTGCTGGCGAGCACCTACGACCCCCGGCGCCCCGATCTGCAGGCCGTTCTGCTGGCGACGATGTTCGGCACGCTGGTGCTGGCGGTCACCTTGCCGCAGGCATTCGGCCAACGCGGCGTGATATTCGCCTGCACCTACGTCGTCATCCAGGTCGGCCGACCGCTCTTCCTGTCGTTCGCCCTGCGGGGTCACGCGGGCCAGGCGTTCGCGCTCCGGGTGCTGACCTGGCACCTGGCGTCCAGCGTGCTCTGGATCGGCGGCGGCATCAGTGGTGGTCTCGGGCGGGGCGTCTTCTGGACCCTCGCTCTCGCCATCGAGCTGATCGGCGCCGCCAGCACCTACCCCCTTCCCCGCATGGGCGGGAGACAGCTCACCAGCTCGGGGGTCAGCGTCTCGCAGGAGCATCTCGCTGAGCGGTACAACCAGTTCTTCATGATCGCTCTCGCCGAGGTGGTGCTCGAAGCCGGCGCCGCTGTCAGCTTTCCGGGCTTCTCGACCGGGGGAACCATCACCCTCGTCGCCGCGTTCGTGGCGGTCGTCTCGTTCTGGCGGATGTACTTCTACCACGTCAGATCCGGCCATGCCTCGACCCCGAGCGGTGAGGGGGTCCAGCTGTCGCGGTGGGCAAGCTACAGCCTGCTGTTGATCGTCGGTGGCATCATCTGCATGGCCGTCGGCTTCGGGCAGGTCATCGAGGATCCGCACCCGCCGATCGACTGGGCACTGGTGGCCATCATCTTCGGCGGCCCGGTGCTGTTCCTGATCGGGCGGAGCACCCTGGAGCGGGCGAGCGCCTCCGCGCCGCGGTGTCGGGTGTTGGACGTCGGCGTGGTGGCGCTGGTCGTGGCGGCCCCGGTGATGGTGCTGCTCCCGCCGGTCGCCGTGGCGGCCGTCGCGGCGGTGATCCTGGCCGGCATCACCGTGTTCGACCAGCGTGCCCACAAGCGTGGGTCGGAGACCAACCCGACGCTGTGACGATCCGTTGCGGTCCGGCGACCCCTGGGCGTATGGTCGTCGGGCACGCCGTCGAGCTGGAAGGAGGTCAGAACAATGTCCGATGTTCTGCGCCCCCTCCGCGCTCCGGCGTCCGCGCGGATCTGACCCGGGGCGCGCGCTTCCCGGAGGACCAACCCATGACTGATCTGGTCATCCGTCCGCTCGTCGCGGGCGAGGAAAACCTGTTCGACTCCATGCCCGATCCGCTGCCCCAACTGCGTCAGGTCGCGTACGCAGACGGGGTCGCCGGCGGCGGCTACCGTCCCGAGAACACCTGGGTCGCGCTGCGCGCCGGCCGGTTGGTGGGCCGGGCCGCCTGGCTCCTGCCCCCGGGCGCCGTCGGTGCCCCGTGGCTGGACCGGTTCGATCTGGACGCCGAGCCGGAGGTGGGCGCCGAGTTGTTGCGGGCCGCCCACGAGGCGCTGGGCGGTCCCGGTCTGTACTACGCCGCACTGCCGGCGCACTGGCGGCGTCGGCCCGAGGTGCTGGCCGTGGTGCGGGCACCCATGGAGGCCGCCCGGCTCGCCGGGCTGGTCGAGCGGGGGGAGCGGCTCCGCTGCTCCTGGACGGGCACCCCCCTGCCGGCGTCCTCCGGGCGGTACGACTTCCGCGCGCCCGTCGACGTGGCGGAGATCAAGGCCCTGGTCGCCAGGGTCGCCGAGCCGGACGTGCTGACCGGCGTCGAGATCGCACGGGTGGTCGGCGGCGTCGACCTCGCCACCGACCCGCTGGCCTGGTTGGGCGAGAACACCGAGGAGTGGCGCATCGCCCTGACGGCCGGTAACCCGGTCGGGCTGGTCGGCACGGCCGGAGACGCCTGCTACCCCCTGCTCGCCTATCTCGGCCTCCTCGACGAGGAGGCCCGGCCCGAGCTGTTGGCCGAGGCCGTCCGGGTGCTGGCCGCCGGCGGTGCCCGCGAGGTCATCGCCGACGTGGAATCGCACCGGGTGACCGTGCTGGCGGAGTTGGAGCGGACCGGCTTTCGGCAGTTGCGCTCCCGGGTCGTCTTCGCGCCGCCGAACAGCCAGGAATAGCTGACCGGGTGCGCCCGGTCACCCGGGCGCACCCCCTCAGCCAGTGTTGAACGCGCCCCCTGTCAGCATCTGACCATGCCGGAGATCATCGCGCTTCTCGTCGGCGGGTTGGCGCTCGTCGTGACGGCGGTCGTCGGGCTCTATCTCTGGCCGTTGGGCCGCCGCGGGCTACGGGTCGCGCCGGCCCGACCGCTCGACTTCGACACGGCCACCCGTGCCGCCGCGGCCGTCATCGCAGCCGAGACGGCCGATCCGGAGGTCCGACCGGAGTCACGCAGCCGCTTGCTGAGCCACGGTTCCCGTACCAGCCGGGCCGTACTGCTGTTGCACGGGTACACCCTCGCGCCCGAGCAGTACGAAGGGCTGGCCGAGGAGTTCTTCGACAGTGGGTACAACGTCTGGCTTCCCCGGGCGCCCCAACACGGGACCGTCGACCGGCGGGCCCACCACCGGGTCGAGGCCGGTGAGCTGACGACGTACGCCGCGCGGGGGTGGGCCGTCGCGTCGGCCCTGGGAGACGAGGTCGGCGTCGTGGGGATCTCCGGTGGCGCCGTGCTGGCCGCCTGGCTGGCCCAGGTGCCGGGCAACGTCGTACGGCATCTGCTGTTGCTGTCGCCGTTCTTCGGTCCCAATCCACGACAGGCGCCGGCCTACGCGGTGAAGCCGCTCATCGTGCTCTACGGGCGTCGCGTTCTCCGCGACCGCGTCACGTCGCGCGGATATTCGCTCGCCGCCGTCACCCAGTACCTGACGATCGCCCGTACGCTGCCGAACCCGGCCCGGGGGACCGGGCTGCGGACCGCGGCGGTCGCGATCAGCCCGCTCGACGGCGTGGTGGACCTCAGGGCAGCGGTCGACGTGCCGCGCCGCATCGCCGACGCGAACGCGATAACGCTGCGGGTGTGCACCCTGCCGGAGACGTTGGGCGTCGAACACAACACCCTCAACCTCGCTGCCCTGGGCGCCGACGGCGACGAGTGGCGCCGGCGGTACGTCGCCCTCTACGAGGGTGAGCCGGCGCCGACGACCGACGCGCCGACCCATCAATAGCGCCGCCGCCCCGCCCCGCCCCACCCACCCCTGCCCCGCCGATCTTGCGCTTCTGGTTGTCGACATGAGTGGGATGCCCCTTATGTTGGGACAGCAAGTGCAAGATCGCGGGGCAGGGGGCAGGGGCGCGGGGGCAGGAACGGGACGGGCGCGATCTTGCCTGGCGAGGTTCTACTTGCCGTTGAACACCGGAGGGGCGTAGCCGGCCGGCTTGTCGCCGATGCCGAGGCCGGGGCTCACCACCCAGGACTGGTACTGCGGGGTGAACATCGAGTAGAGCAGCGGGACCTTCGGGGCGCTCGCCTCGTCGAGCCGGCGGCGGGCGTCGGCCGGGATCTCGAAGTCGAGCGCACCGAAGTTGCTGGCGAGCTGTTCGGGGCTGCTCGCTCCGATCACCACCGAACCGACGGCGGGCTGGGTGGCCACCCAGTTGATCGCCACCTGCGCCATGCTGCGCCCCAACTCGGCGGCCACGCTCTCCAGCGCCTCGATCACCTGCCAGTCGCTGGGGCTGATCTCCCGACCAGCGGCGTCGGGGTTCGTCAACCGGCCGGTCCCGCTCATGCCCTCGCCGGTACGCCGGTATTTGCCGCTGAGCAGACCCCCGCCGATCGGGCTCCACGCGGTGAGCCCCATGCCCAGGGTCTGGGCCATCGTCACGTGCTCCGCCTCGATGTCCCGCGTGACCAGGGAGTACGGCAGCTGCACGTTGATCATCGGGGCCAGCCCGTGCGCCTCGGCGTAGCTCTGCGCCCGAGCCGCGTACCAGGCCGGTACGTCGGAGAGCCCGGCGTAGCGGATCTTGCCGGAGCGCACCAGGTCGTCGAAGGTGTGCACGACCTCCTCGACCGGGGTGATCCGGTCCCAGGTGTGCAGCAGGTACAGGTCGATGTAGTCGGTGCCGAGCCGGCGCAGCGACGCCTCCACGGCCCGCATGATGTGCTTGCGACCGTTGCCGCTGGCGTTCGGGTCGGACGGGTCGACGGTGTTGGTGGCCTTGCTGGTGAGCACGAGCCGCTCGCGTACTCCGGCCCGTTCGATCAGACGGCCGAGGATCTTCTCGCTCTCGCCGGCGGTGTAGAAGTCCGCCGTGTCGATGAAATTCCCGCCCGACTCCAGGTACTGCCGGAAGATCGGCTCGGCTTCCTCCTCGGTCTTGCCGTACGCGGCGTGGAACCCGTCGACGCCAAAGTTCATCGTGCCCAGCGCCAGCCGGCTCACCCGCAGACCGGACCGCCCGAGCAGGTAGTAGTGGTTCATCGTGGGTGCCCTCCCGATCGTGGTGTCGGCCCGCTGCGGACCGCGCGTTCCAGACCTTTGCTCGGCAAAAATGGACCTGCAAGTCCAAAAACCGGGATAGGGTTGGACCCGCAGGTCCAGACCAGGAGGTCTCATGACACGGGCGTTGACCCGCAAGGGCGAGGCGACCCGGGCGCGGATCGTCGCCGGCGCCGCCGCCGAGATCCGCGAGCGCGGCGTCGACGAGGTACGCCTCGAGGATGTGATGGCCCACACCGGCACCAGCAAGGGCCAGCTCTTTCACTACTTCCCGGACGGGAAGGAGGGATTGCTGCTCGCGGTGGCCCGGCACGAGGCGGACCAGGTGCTCATCGACCAGGAGCCGATGTTGAGCAACCTGACGTCCTGGCCGGCCTGGCTCGCCTGGCGCGATCGACTGATCGAGCGGTATCTCGCGCAGGGGGTGAAGTGCCCCCTCAACGGTCTGCTCGGTCAGACCGGCCGGCGGGCGCCCGGCGCGCAGGCGATCGTGACCGGGCTCATGTGGCGCTGGCAGAAGGCGATCACCGAGGGCATCCGGCACATGCAGTCGACCGGCGACATCGCCCCGGACCTCGACGCCGACCGGGCCGCCGCGGCGCTGCTCGCCGGCATCCAGGGCGGGGTGCTGCTGCTGCTCTCCACCGGAAAGATCGACCACCTCGAAGCCGTCCTCGACCTCACCATCGACTCGCTGCGGGCAGGCGACCGGACGGGCGGGAGCTGAGCCGAGGCCAGCGATCGTCGAGTTATTCTTGCGCCCGAGTTGCCGGAGATCGGAGCAGACGTGGCAGGTGACGACGACATCTCCGGGTGAGCACCCGGACCGGCCGCCGACGGGCGCGTGATCGCGCCTCCGTCGTCGCGGCCTCCGTCGTCATGCCCTGCTCCCGCCGGGGTGCCGGTGTGCGCCCCGGATCGTCGTTCTCCGAGGTTCCCCATGTCTGTTCGACCTGCTCTCATCGCCCACAACCTCGTGCGGGTCCGCGGCGGCCGCCGCGTGCTCGACGGCGTCTCCCTGGCCGCCGCACCCGGGCACCGGATCGGCCTGATCGGTGAGAACGGCACCGGCAAGACGACACTGCTGCGGGTCCTGGCCGGCGTCGACGTACCCGACTCCGGCACCGTCACCAGCCCGCCGGACGTCGGCTTCCTGCACCAGGAGCTGCCCTTCGGTCCATCCACGACCATCGCCACGGTCCTCGACGACGCACTGCGCGAGGCCCGCGCCGACCTCGCCGAACTGGACCGGATCGGCGTCGCGCTCGCCGACTCGCCGGAGGGCACCGAGCGGCACGACCGGCTGCTGGCCGCGTACGGCGAGGTGCTGGAGCGGGCGCAGGACCGCGACGCCTGGGACGCCGACCGGCGTGCCCGGACGGTCCTCGACGGCCTCGGTCTCGGCGGGCTGCCCCACGACCGCATGGTGGGCGCGCTCTCCGGCGGGCAACGTGGCCGGCTCGCCCTCGCGGCGATGCTGATCCGCCGGCCGAGCGCGCTGCTGCTCGACGAGCCCACCAACCACCTCGACGACGTGGCGGCGGAGTTCTGCGAGGACCAGCTTCGTACCATGCCGGGGGTGGTCGTGGTGGCCAGTCACGACCGCGCCTTCCTGGACGCGGTCTGCACCGATCTCATCGACCTGGACCCGGCGGTCGACGGGCCGGTCCGCTTCGGCGGCGGCTACACCGCGTACCTGACGGCGAAGCGCGCCGCGGCGCAACGGTGGCGGCGGCGCTACGAGGACGAGCAGGCGCTCCTCGCCGACGTGCGCGAGACCGCCGCCGTGACCGGGCACCGGGTCGCCCACGGCCGGGGCCCGCGCGACAGCGAGAAGATGGGGTACGGCCACACTGCCGGCCGCGTCCAGAACCAGGTCTCCCGTCGCGTCCGCGACGCCACCCGTCGACTGGAGACGATCGAGCGCGACCCCGTTCCGGTGCCGTCGGAGCCGCTGCGCTTCCACGCGCCGGCGCTCGCCGTCGGCGACAGCGACGAGGTCGTCGTCACGGTGGAGCGGCTGGAGGTTCCCGGCCGACTGCGGGTGGCGCACCTGGAGATCAAGGGCCGCGACCGGCTGCTGGTGACCGGCGCCAACGGCGCGGGCAAGTCGACCCTGCTCGCCGTGCTCGCCGGCCACCTGACCGGTGCCGGAACGCTCTGGCGACGGCCGGGTCTGCGGGTCGGCCTGCTCGCCCAGGACAGCGTCTTCGCGGATGCACGGCGCACGGCCCGGCAGATCTACGACGCGGCCGTCGGAATGGAGCGGGCCGCTGTCGTACCGCTGTCGTCGCTCGGACTGCTCGCCCCGGTGGACCTCGACCGCGCAGTGGCCGACCTGTCGGTCGGACAGCGCCGGCGGCTCGCCCTGGCGGCGCTCGTCGCCGACCCGCCGGAGTTGCTCCTGCTCGACGAGCCCACCAACCACCTCTCGCCGACGCTCTGCGACGAGCTGGAGGACGCCCTGGGCGCCGGCCCGGGTGCCGTCGTCGTGGCCAGCCACGACCGCAGACTCCGCTCCCGCTGGCCAGGTCGAGAGCTTGCGCTCCCCGGAGCACGGAAGTTGGAGACGGCTTGAACGCCCGGTCCACCCCCTGCGACTACCCGGGGTCGAGGTGATCGAGTCGTTCGAGGTCGGCGGTGCCGGACCGGACCACAGCCGCGGCCAGCGCGACGGTCGCCGGCTGGACTCCGCTCTGCTGCTCCGCGGTGGCGATCCGGACCGACTGCGCGAGATGCGCCCGCAGGTGCCCGGCGAGCAGGCGGTGAAACGGCTGCCCGCTGGCCGCCCGCAGCGCGGTCATCTCCTGCGCGGTGACCATGCCCGGCATGTCGTGCCCCTCGTGCGGGTTCGTCGTCGGCGCGGCGGCGTCGGCCAGTAGCCGGCGGGCGCGGTCCAGTTCGGCGCGCCGGGTGGTAGCGACCTGGGTGACTGTCCGCCGCCAGGCCGGGTCGGTGGTCCGCGCCGGCACCAGATCGAGTATGGGCAGCAGGCGTTCGGTCATCGCCACCGTCAGTTGCAGCCAGGCGATGTCGGTGGGGTTGAACGCCGTACCCGTGGGTGTCGGCGCGACCGTCGCCGATGGCGCGGTCATGGGTGGTGTGGCGGTGCTGGCCGCGTCCCGTGGCCCGGCGCCGCAGCCGGCGACGAGCAGCACCGCGATGAGCAGTGTGGACGCCGTCGGCTGGCGCATCCGACCTCCTTCCGCCCAGGGCGGCGGGCCCGGGGGGACCGGACCCGCCGCCGTGGTGTGGAACTGTCGCTCAGATCGGTCGGCCGTCGTGACCGCACTTGATGACGGGACGGATGCAGTCCTGGACCCGGCGGGCCAGCTCCGCTACCGGCCAGGCGTTGAAGAAGTCGCCGTGCATCGTGTAGCCCGGCCCGGAGGCCAGCCGGAACCGCGACGGGTCGCCGGTGACCGGGTAACGCAGGACCTGGCGCAACTTCGGCACGTGCACCGGGTGGGTGCTCGGGCAGGCCTGGTTCACCGGGTACGCCAGGTGGCTCTTGTGATCCGGCGAGTCGAGGTCACGGCCGTTCCAGCACTGCGGGAAGTCCAGGTACGACTCCAGCATGGTGCCCGACGGGCAGTTGACGAAGTCCTTCGACGGCGGCACGTGCCCGGCGTGCAGGCAGGACCAGCGGGCGATGCTGTCGTTCGGCCCGGTGGCTTTCGCGTTGCCGGCGACGAGCCGCAGCCCCTGCGGGAACGGCTGGGTGTTCGCGACGACGTCGGCGCGTACGCCCTCGCCCAGGTAGTAGAACGTGGCGATCGCCGGCTCCACCGCGACGTTGTCCCGGTACAGGGTCGGCACCCAGTACGACGAGACGTCCACCCGCGGGTTGCAGGTGGTGGGCGAGTTGACCAGGTCCGGGAGCGTGGTCTTGGCGTTCGTCACAGTGCTGCCGAAGAAGCTGTGCATGTGCGACGCCCCGGGCAGCCCGGGGAAGACGATCGGGTCGTCCGGCAGCCGGTGGCTGTAGGTGCAGTCGGCGGGGAACTCGGCGACCCGGATGGCGTTGGTGCCGTAGTCGGCGCCGGCTCGGCCGGGGGCGGCGTCGGCCCGGTTGGTGGTGGACACCAGGTACGTGCCGAGTAGCACCAGCAGGGCGCCGATCGCCGTGGCGAGGCGCAGTCGGCGGGGGATGCCGGAGAGGGGTGCGGCCCTGTCCATCGTGACTCCTGTCGGGGGACGGGTCAGGGACAGCTCCGGCGCCGCCGCCGAAGGCATCGGAGTTGTGCCTGGCCAGACTGGGTGGTGGCCGGTTGGGCCGGTGTGAGAGAGCGCTCTCACTGCCCCCAGCCTCACGCTGAAGTCGACAATTGTCAATACGTGCCGCAGTTGGTGGAAAAGACGCCGAAGGGCCGGGCCCCGTGGTGGGGTCCGGCCCTTCGGTCAGGTGGTGCGGTCAGCTGGTGGCGTAGCCGCGGGTGGCGATCCAGTCGGCGAGGTGCTCGACGGTGACCTCGTAGGAGGCGGTGTTCGCATCGGCGGAGTCGGCGATCTTCACCACGTTCCCGCCGTCGCGGTAACCCACGACGCTGATGTAGTGCCCGCCCTCGAAGGAGTGCACGCCGCCGTCGGTGTCGACGCTGGTGCCGGCAATGTTCGCGACCACGGCCCGGCCGTCGTCCACGGTGCGCACGATGTCGGCGCGCAGTCGGTCGGTCTGCTTACCGTCAGCGTTGGGGTTGGAGATCTCCACGCTGTGGTAGGCGTCGTTCTTACCGGTCTCCTTGTTCAGTACGGGGGTGATGTCGTTGATGGAGTTGGTGCCGGCCTCGGTGGTGCCCATCTCCTTGGCCATGGCGTCCACGCTGATCTCCTTGCCCTGCACGGACAGGGCGTTACGCGTGGCGGCCGGGCCGCAGTAGTAGAAGTTCGGCTGCGCCTCGTAGCGCACACCGAGCTGACGCTCACCGGCGGGCTTGCGGTCGCTCTGCGTCTGGGTGGCCGGCTTGGCATCCGACGCGGCGTACGCGGCGGTCACCGGGCCGGCGATAGCCCCACCGGTGAACGCGAGGCCGGCGGCGGTCAGGGCGGTCTTACGGATCAGATCGGTACGCATGATGGCGTGCTCCTCTGCATCGGGGGTACCCGCACGGCACTCAACGGGGGGTCAGTGCGACCGTGCGGGGAAGGTTCGAGGGGTTCTGCCCGGCGACCCGCAACGAGGGGGTCGGCGTCGGGACAGGGTGTAACGGGTGCCGGTGGCAAATCATTCCGCCCACCCGCGGGGTCGGCCCGTTGTGGTGCTCGGCCGTGCGGGGGGTGCAACCGGGGCGGCCTGGCGGGTGTTCCCGGCGGCTGCTGTGCCCGCGACCGGGACTGTTGCGGTGGTCTGCCAGGTATAACGACCCGGCCCGGCCCACGATTCCGCCGCCGGGTGGCCCCGACCACCCGACACCGGACACCAAACCCGACAAAGCGCCCACCATGTCGGCAGGGCGACCGCGACGCGGTGTCAAGGCGGCGTGATCGACTCGGGGTCCTGAAAGTCGCGGTGTCGGGGTGGCGGGGATGCCCCGACTTCACGGAAGCCGAGTGGATCACGCGGCTGAGTGGCAGCCGGCGGCATCTGCGCGGCAGCACGCGGTGCTACGGCGGCGGAGTGGTCTCGACGTGCGGATGGGGCAGCCCGAACGCGTCGGACTGCCCCACCCGGGAGCGCACTGACGGAATCAGAACCCGAGGACGCTCCGCCCGCCGACAACCGGCAGTCGCAGTTCGCTGTCGTTCGGCGCGACCCGCAGTTCGGTGCCGCCCAACGGCAGCAGGGTGTACTCCTGGTCGCTGGAGAAGACGACCACGCCGATCCGGTGTCCCGCCGAAAAGATGTAGTCCTTCGGCTCCATGGTCCACCGGTAGTCGTACAGCTTGCCCTGCTTGACCGGCTCGGTGCGCGCGGCGCTCTTGCGGTTCTGCGGGTCCATCCACCCTCGCGTCACCACTGTCGGGGCGGCGGTCGACCCGGCCGGGCCGTAGTCGACCAGGTACGCGGTGAGGTTCGCGTCAGGCTTGTTGTCGACAGCCATCCGCAGTCGCATCTCCGGACGCCCGGAGATGCGCACGCTCTGCGTCAGCTCGGGGGAGCGGTAGGCGAGTCGGTTGGCGCTCGTGATGTCCGGGTTGGACACCAGGGTGTCCGGGTGGATGGTGCGGCCCTCGTCGACGAAGCTCTGCTCGAGCTTCGCCCTCGGCGGCTTGCCCGTGGTGAGCGTGCCCGGAGCGGTGGCGTCGGTGGCCGCGAAGCGCAGGCCGACCTCCCGTGCGGCCGGGTCGGGCCAGTTGGCGTACGTGGTGTAGGCCCGGTCCTCGCGCTGGAGCACCGCCGTCGGCTCGTCCATGATGCCGTTGCGCACGTTCCACAGCCAGAAGTCGAACCAGCGGTTCTCGGTCTGCTTGTAGGTCCACGTCTGCCCGCTGGGCAGGGTCACCGACGCGCTGCTGCCGGGACCACCGTGGCCGCCCTGGTGCAGCCAGATCTTGCGGGGGACGTCGCGCTTGGCGAGCTGGTCCCACCAGCCGGCGAAGTGCTCGGTCTTCACGTTCCAGTCGTTGAGGCCGTGCACGACGAAGACGCTGGCCTTGACGTCGCGGGCGTCGAGGTAGTCGCGGTCGCGCCAGAACTTCGAGTAGTCGCCGGTGACCCGGTCCTGCTTCGCGGTGATCTCCGCGAGCTCGTCGGCGCAGGGCCCCTCGGCGCGGGCCTGCCCGGCGGTGTACTGGGCCAGGATGTCGAGGTCCTCACCCTGGAACGTCCCGGGCGCGACCACCAGACCGTTGGCCCGGTAGTAGTCGTACCAACTGCTGATCGCGGAGACCGGCACGATGGTCTTGAGCCCCTTGACGCCCGTGGTGGCCACCTGGTTGGGCAGCGTCCCGTTGTAGGAGACACCGGTCATGCCGACCGCGCCGGTGGTCCAGCCGGCAGTGACCGGGGCGCCGTTCGCGTCGTACCCCAACGCCCGGCCGTTGAGCCAGTCGATGACCGCCTTGGTGCCGAGCGTCTCGGCCTGGTCCCCGCTGGTCGGGCAGCCGTCGGAGTCGCCGGTCCCGACGCTCTGGCCGAGCACCACCGCGTACCCGCGGGGCACGTAGTAGTCGTCCAGCGAGCCGGGAAGGTTGGCCTTCGCCTGGGCCCGTTGTGCGCCGGCGTCGAGTGCGCGGCGCCCGTTGCGGTCGGTCAGGCCGTTCTGCGGCAGGTCGTCGACCAGCACACTCGGGTACGGCACGTCACCCCAGGTGCCCTTGCGGTACGGGCTGTGCTCGAAGATGACAGGCACCTTGAAGCCCTGCGTGGCGGTCTCCCGGGGTCGGGAGATGTCGATCGCCACCCGGTCAGGCCGACCGTCGTGGTCGGTGTCCACAGGGGTCTGGACGAACACCCGCTCCTCGATCGCGTCGGCGAGCGAGAACACCGGTTGGGTCATGCCGTCGCTGACCACAATGCCGGTGGGCGTGGTGGGCGTGGGCGGAGCGGCAGCCGCGGGTGGGGCTGCGCCGAGGACCAGGGCGCCGGACACGCCGACGCTCAGGAGTGCCAGATGACGGGGTCGACGCATGCGCGTCTCCCTTCGGTTGGGCTGGTTGCCGGGGTCGGCAGGGGCCAATCTCGAAGATCCATTCGTCGCCATGCTAGGTCCGGGCCGGCGTCCCGTCGATCCCTTCGGCCAGGGACGCATGTGTCGTCCACACCGTCGCTGCCGGTCCAGTGGGTGGCAATCGAAACGACATCGAACCGAGCCCGGCGGTGAAACAGCGGCGAAATCCTCAGCGCGAGGGCCGGAAAACCCCCTCGTCAAGGGGTGCCCTGATGATCGTTCCCCTGCATATGATCTTGCCGAAGTCGCCCGAAGAGGCAGCTCAGTCCACATCAGACGAGGAGCAACATGCTCAGGAAAACGCGATGGCTGTTGGCCGTCGCCGTCACGGCCACGACGCTGACCGCCCTACCGGGCGGCGCCGCCACGGCCGGACCCAGCGACATCGGTCAGACCGGCGCACCCGCAGCCACAGCTGATGGGAAGACGCACACCGTCACCCTGCTGACCGGGGACGTGGTGACCGTACGGGACACCGGATCGGGCTGCCCACAGGCCACCATTCGGCCGGCGGACGAGAACGCGGTGATCCACCAGAGCTGCGGCCCCGACGGTCACCTGCACGTCGTCCCCGCCCGCGTCGCGTCCCAGCTCGGCTCGGTGCTCGACCCCGACCTGTTCGACGTCACCACGCTGATCGCCGACGGCTACGACGACGACAACTCCGCCGAGCTGCCACTCATCGTGCAGCCCGCCACCGCGTCCGCCCGGGTGGCCGCGCTCGGTTCCGTGCTGTCGCTGCCCAGCATCGGTGCGGTCGCCGGCCGCGTACCCAAGAAGAGCCCGGCCACCGCGAAGCTCGCGACCAACTCGCTGCTCGCCGGCGCGAAGAAGGTCTGGCTCGACCGCAAGGTCCGGGCCACCGCCCTGACCGGCGGTGGGCGACCCACCGGCCTGGACCGCAACCTGGGCCAGATCGCCGCGCCGGACGCCTGGAAGGCCGGCTACACCGGCAGGGGCGTCCGGGTGGCGGTGCTCGACACCGGCGCGGACTTCACCCACCCGGACCTGGTCGGCCGGGTCGCCGACCGGGCCGACTTCACCGTCGAGGGCGGTGACGCCGTCGACCGCAACGGCCACGGTACGCACGTCGCCTCGACCATCGCCGGCACCGGCGCGGCCGCCCACGGTCAGCGTCGCGGCGTGGCGCCGGACGCCAAGCTGGTGATCGGCAAGGTTCTCGACGACCACGGCTACGGCGACGACTCCGGCATCATCGCCGCCATGGAGTGGGCCGCCACCCGGGCCGACGTCATCAACATGAGCCTCGGCGGCAGCGACCCGGACGACGGCAGCGACCCGCTGTCGCTCGCCGTCGACGCGCTGAGCAGGTCCACCGGAGCGCTCTTCGTCATCGCCGCCGGCAACAGCGGCGCCGCCATCTCCTCGCCGGGCTCGGCAGCCAGCGCTCTGACCGTCGGCGCTGTCGACCGGAACGACAAGCTCGCCGACTTCTCCAGCCGCGGGCCGCTGGTCACCAGCAACGTGGCCAAGCCGGAACTGGTCGCCCCCGGTGTCGACATCGTCGCCGCCCGGGCCGCCGGCACCAACCTCCAGGACCCGATCGACAGGTACTACGAGGCGATCAGCGGCACCTCGATGGCGAGCCCGCACGTGGCGGGCGCCGCCGCGCTGCTCGCCCAGCGCCACCCGGACTGGACCGGTGAGCGGCTCAAGGCCGCCCTCGTGGGTGCCGCCGACCACCTCAGCGGCATCGACCCGTACGCCGTGGGGGCCGGCCGGCTCAACGCGGCCCGGGCCCTCGGCGGCCCGACCAGCAACCAGCCGGTGGTCAACCTCGGCACCTTCGCCTACCCGCAGTCCGGGACCAGCGAGACGACGCTGACCTGGACCGGTGAGTCGACGGCCGTTCTCGACCTCGACGTGTCGATCGTCAACCACGACGGCCAGCCGGTGCCGCGCGGCGCGGCGTCGCTGTCGACGAGCCGGCTGACGCTCAAGCACGGCGCCACAGCGGCGGCGACCCTGCGGGTCAACCGTGCGGCGCTGGCCACCCGACCGGGCTTCTACCTGGCCACCGTCACCGCCCGTGCCGGCCGCAAGCTGGTCGCGACGACCCCGGTGAGCTTCTACGTCGAGCAGCCCAGCTACGACCTGACGATCCAGACGAAGCCGCTGCCGGGCCTGAAGGACGGCGCGGAGAGCTGGATCAACCTGATGGTCACCAACCTCACCGACCCGGTGATCTACTACGACGGCGCGGGCGGCACGCCCGGAGACACCTTCACGCTGCGGGTGCCGGCCGGCCGGTACGCGATCCTCGGCTCCTCCGTCGCCTACTACGTCGACAGTGACGTGCTGGAGACGACCCTCGCCGCCGAGGTCGACCTCGACGTGCGCGGCGCCCGAAGCGTGACGCTCGACCCGGCGCGGGCCAAGCCGGTGACGGCGACGGTCGACGGGGTGCCCACCGTGCCCACCCGGACCGACCTCACCAACGTCCAGACCGCACCGAACGGCCTGTCCTGGTGGCACCAGATCAGCGGGTACGGGGCGAAGACGACGGTCCGCACCACAGCGCTGCCCAAGCCCACCGTCGGCTCCCGGCGCACCTGGGCGGCGGTCAACCTGGACTCGCCCGCCGGCACCGCCAAGCCGTACCGCTACAACCTGGTGCACGAGTACGCGGGCGGCGCACCGGCCGACCCCGCCTTCCGGGTGAGCAAGGCCGAGCAGGCGAAGCTCGCCCGGATCGAGGAACGCTTCCACCAGGTGGACTCGGAGGGGATGGTCACCCAACTGATCCGCAGCGGCTTCGCCCCGGACGGAGTGCCGGTGACGCAGACCCACGAGGGGAACCTGCCGCCGTACCGCACCGACTACCTCTCGGCCGGCTACCGCTGGGCCGACGAGGGTGTCTACGGTGGTCTGTCGGCTCAGGAGGCGCCCCGCACCTACCAGCCGGGCAGTCGGCAGACCAAGGTCTGGGCGCGGCAGCCGCTGCACTCCGGCTGGTACGACGACCCGGCCGGCGTCGACCACAGCTGTGCCACCGCGCCGTCACGGACCCGGGGCAACCTGCACATCGACCTGGTGTCGCTGACCGACCAGCACCAGCGGGCCGACTGCCTCCAGGGCTCCGCGATCGGCGTGAACCGCAAGCTGTCGTTGTACCGCAACGGGAAACTGGTCGAGGAGCGGGACCGCCCGCTCGCCGACTTCACAGTGCCGCAGCAGGTGGCCGACTACCGGCTGACCCTCGACGTCGACACGAGCCTGATCCTGCCGATCTCCACCAAGGTCAATACCTCGTGGACGTTCCGGTCGGCCGGGCCGGACGGCACCGGTAGCGTGCCGCTGCCGCTGCTCGCTGTGGACTACGCGCTGCCGATGGACACCAACAACCACGCCACCGGCGGAACGGCGGAACTGGCCGTCCGGCAGATGCGCGGCATCAAGGCGCAGAAGGTGACGTCGTTCCAGGTCTGGACCTCGACGGACGACGGGGCCACCTGGCAGTCGGCCCGGGTCACCGGCAGCGGCGACAGCTACCGGGTCGCGCTGCCGACGGCCGTCGCCGGGCAGTCCGTGTCGTTGCGGGTGAAGGCCGCCGCCCACGGCGGTAGCGGAATCGACCAGACGATCATCCGGGCGTACCACGCCGGCTGACCGTCCACAGAGGTGGTGCGGCCCGGCTCCGGTCGGGTCGCACCACAGTTCTTCCGGGCCCGTCACTGGCCCTCCCACACCGCCTTCGCGCCGGAGTCGCCGGTGCGGAACACGTAATACACGGTGACGGCCGCGGCCACCAGCGACAACACCTGCAACGCCAGCGTCAGCGGCCGACCGGGCCGTCCGTCCGCGCCGGCGTCGGCGGCCCTCGGCGGGACGAGCCGGACCAGTGCCAGGGCCACCACCCCCAACCCGATGCTGGCGTAGAGCGTGATGTCGCCGAACTCCTGGTGCGCCTCCAGCTTCGGCAGGAACTCGGGCGTGACCCGGTTGGCCGCCCGCATCCGCTCGAGGAAGGCATCACCGGAGAGCTTCGTCAGCAGGGCCGCGACGGGCGCACCCACGGCGAGCAGCCCCAGCACCCACCGGGTGTGCGGCCGGATCAGCGGGACGAACGCGTAACCGACAGTCAGGAGAGCCAGCAGCGGCACGAACGCGACCGCGGCGTGCAGCAGCAGAGGGTGGGCCGGGATGCCCATGAACTCCTCGAACATCGGCGTCTCCTCCGGTGACATCGGCCTGGACGTTGATCGTCCACACGGGGGACGCTATCGGTACCACGCGGGCGTGTCATCCCCGCCGATCGCTCACCTGTTACAGCGCAACGCAGCCTCAGGTCGCCGCCGCACGGACACCGAGGCCGACCAGGATCACGCCGGTCAGCCGATCGAGCATTCGTCGCACCGATGCGGTGCGCAGCAACCGGGCGGCGGCACCGGAGACGACGGTCCAGCCGGCGAGCCAACAGAGGTGCAGCGCGGCGTGCGCCGTGGCGAGCAGCAACATCGGCACCAGCACCGGTCGGCCCGGTTGGAGGAACTGCGGTGCCAACGTGAGGTAGATGGCGGCGGCCTTGGGGTTCAGCACGTTGCCGAGCAACCCCTGCGGGTACGGGTGGTCCACGCGCCAGGGCAACCTTCGGGCGGAAACCCTCGGTCGCCGTCCCGCCTCCGTGCGACGGCGCGACGCCGACCAGAGCATCCAGAGCCCGAGCCCGACCAGATAGCCGGCCCCGACCAGCTTGACCACCCAGAACGCCTGCGACGAGCGGAGCACCAGCGCGGCCAGGCCGACAGCGGCCAGCGTGGCGTGCACGTAGAGCCCGGTCACCGTACCCAGGATCACCCACCAGCCCTGCCGCCGCCCGCCGGTGGCGACCCTCGAGACGACCAGGGTCAGGCTCGCGCCCGGCGTGGCGGTGATCGGAGCCACCGCGAGCAGGAAGCCGAGCACCGCGACGCCGTGCATGCTCAGACCACCACCCGGTAGTGGGTGGTGAGCAGCCCGGTGTCGTCGTACACGTGGAACGCGACGCCGGGTGGCTGGGTCTGGGTGGTCAACGGGCCCTCGCCCTCCCAGGGCATCCGCAGTGTGGAGATCACACCCGGGGCGATCCGCAGTGGACGGCCCGCGAAGGTGCTCGCTGCGGCGGTGTGGAAATGCCCGGTCAGCACGGCGACGACCTGCGGGTGGGCGGCGACGAGTTCGGCCAGGGGGTCGGCCGGCAGCAGCCGCATCGGGTCGATGACCGGGTGGTGCAGCACCACCGGCGGGTGATGCAGGGCGATGAACGTCGGCGTCGCGGCCGGCACCGAACCCAGCTCGGCGGCGAGCCAGGCCACCGTCTCCTCGTCCAGGTGACCGTCGTCCGCGCCGGGCACGGAGGAGTCGGCGAGGAGGAAGACCGCCCCGGCCACGTCGTGGCGGGCGTTGATCGGGCCGGCGCCGCCGCCGTCGTCACCGAGCAGACCCTTGCGGTACGCGGCACGCACGTCGTGGTTGCCGGGGCAGACCATGACCGGCAGCGGGGAATCGAAGAGCTTCGCGGCGGTCTCGTACTCGGCCACCTCGCCGTGGTCGGCGATGTCCCCGGTGATCAGGATCGCGTCGACAGGTCGTGGCAGGCCGTGCAGGTAGTCCATGACCCGGGCGGTCCGCTCGGCCGACCGGGGATGGCTGTCGAGGTGGGTGTCACTGAGGTGCGCGATGACCAGCACGGAGGCCTCTCCTAATGGCTGTTGACATCAAAGCCGTCAGGGACGCTACTCCGGGCCAGGTCGGCCGCCGCCGCAGCGCGGTAGCCGCAGTGGTCAGGTCCGCGAGCGCGGCAGGCAGTCCTTCTTGTATTTGAGGCCCGAACCGCACCAGCACGCGTCGTTGCGCTCCGGCGGCCAGGCGATGCGCGCGCTGGGCCGCGCCGACACCTCGGCCGCGTAGCCCGCCCGGACCGCCGCGTCGGCCGGATCGCCACCCCGTCGGGCGGCGAAGGCGGTCAACCCGGCCACTGTCGCACCGAACACGCCCAACCCGGCCTGACCGGCACCCCGCAGCCGAACCAGCTCCGTCTCCAGTCGGCCCCGGTGCGCGTCCCAGTCCGGCCCGTACACATCCGTGAGGGCAGGGTGCTCGGCGAGCAGGCGATCGGACGGGTACGCCGCCAGGGCCTGCTCCGCGTACCGCAGCGCGGCCTCGGGCCTCGCTCGGATCTCCGCGATCTCGGCGGCCAGCGTCAGCGCGTCCCCGGCGTCGTCCGGGTCCTCCAGCCGGCCCTGCTCGGCGGCCTCCGCGAGGTCGGCGGCGACACCGAGCGGATTGGCCGTCCCGAGCGCCGAGCGGCGCAGTTCGGCGAGGTCCGCCTTGGTGAGTATCTCTCTCGTCGGCACGATCTCACGGTACGTCGGGGTACTCGCGGTATGCGGGCAGATCACCTGTTACGCCGCTCTCACGCCGCGTCTCATGCCGCCCGCCGGGTGGACTACGACCACGCGCCCGCCGCCGCGGCCCGGGCGGCGTAGGTGTCGAAGGAGCGGGTCCCGGCCCAGAACCCGGCGTACCCCGTCGGTCGGCTCGGCGAGGTGGCCCGTCCGCACGGCCAGTCGACAGTGCCGACCACCAACGAGATTTTCCCCGGCGACGCCGACCACCCGGCTGGGCCGTACGGCCTCGGCATCCGGGTGCCGATGGTCATCGTCTCGCCGTGGACGCGCGGCGGCTACGTGAACTCGCAGGTCTTCGACCAGACCTCACTGATCAAGTTCCTGGAGGCGCGGTTTGGGCGCCAAGCCCGACGGGTTGGTCCGGCACCCCGACGAGGTGCCGGTCCCGTACACCCTGCACGCCGACGGGCACCACGGCGACGACTCGTTCCGGATCGACTTCCGCAACTCCGGCGGCGTCGCCGCGGTCTTCCAGGTCCGCCAGGCGGGCAGTGCGGACGCCCCGCGCAGCTACACCGTCGAGCCGGGCAAGCAGCTGACCGACACCTCGACGTCACCCCCACCTACGACGAGCGTGACTACAAGCTCGCCCTCACGGTCACGCTGTCGCTGCGCCCCGGCGAGACCGAGCGCGCCACGTGGGCGCTCGCCCGAACCCACGGCTGGTACGACCTGACGGCTTCCGTCGCGGGTGACGCCGCTTTCGCGTACCGCTGCGCGGGTCATGTCGAGAACGGCAAGGACAGCATCAGCGACCCGGCCCTCGGCGGGCTCGTCTAAGCGACGTCGCGTCGCCCGGGTCGCCGACGGCCCGGGTGACGCGGCTCGGCGCCGCGATCGGCGGCGGATGTGCGGACGAGCGTGATGACTCACAGGCATATTGATGCCGCACAGTCATCACGCTCGTCACGGCGCTCGCACGTCGGCTCGGTCAGAACGCGAGGCGCAGCGCCACCCCCAGTGCGGTCAACGAGCGCTCGCCGCTGACGGTGGGCAGCCGGTCGAGCAGCGCGTCGAAGGCACGGTCCTCGTGCCGCGGGCCGAGCTGCCGCAGGGCCAGGCCCCGCGTAGCCGCCGCGATCACCGTCGAGGACACACTGCCGTCGGCCTCCTCCGGAAACCAGGCGAGGGCGTACGCCGCACCCGTCCGCACGCCCGGATCGGGGTGCGTCAGCCGGGGGCGAAACACCGAAACCCCGGCGCGCACCGCTTCGTAGACCGGCAACTCGACGTACGCCCACAGTCGACCCTGCTCCGCCGCGGACGGGGACTCGACGTACGTGTACTCGACGTACTCCTTCTCCGACTCGTCCGCGCCGGTCCCCGGTGGCGGCTTCGCGGCGAGCAGCTCACCGCCGCCGGGTCCGGGTGGCCGCGTCAAGCACGCCGCATGCTCTCCCGCCCCACCGACAGTCAACGGGTGGGGTTCGTCAGAACTCCTCGTACACCGCCGGGTCCTGGTCCGAGAGACGCCCGTCCGGGCGGCCGAGCGCGGTGATGGCCTCGACCTGCGCGTCGGTGAGCTTGATGCCGAAGACGTCCAGGTTCTCGACCTGCCGCTGCGGGGAGGCGGCCTTGGGCAGCGGGATCACCTGACGGGCCACGTGCCAGGCGAGGATCGCCTGCGCCGGGCTGACGCCGAGCGCGGTGGCGATTTCCACGACGACGGGATGCTGCTGCAGGTCGTTGCCGTGGCCGAGCGGGCTCCAACCCTGCACGAGGATGCCGTTCTCCCGGTGGTAGTCGATCGCCTCCTGCTGCGGAAAGTATGGATGCACCTCGATCTGGTTGACCACCGGGGCGACCCCGGTCTCGGCCACCAGCCGCTCGATGTGCTCGGGCAGGAAGTTGGAGAGCCCGATGTGCCGCACGAGCCCACGCTCACGCGCCTCGATCAGCGCCCGCCAGGCCTGCACGTACCTGTCGACCTTCGGGTTCGGCCAGTGGATCAGGTACAGGTCGACGCGGTCGAGGCCGGTGCGGAACACACTCTCCTCGATGGTGGTCAACGCCTCGTCGTAGCGGTGGTGCCGCCCCGGCAGCTTTGAGGTGACGACCAGCTCGTCCCGCACGTCACCGGCAGCACGGGCGGCCCGACCGACCGCGCCCTCGTTCTCGTAGTTCACCGCCGAGTCGATCAACCGATAGCCCGCCCGGATCGCCTGACCGATCGCGTCGACACCCGCCGAGCCGTTCAACCGGTACGTGCCGAGCCCGATCGCCGGCAGGGTCGTGCCGTCGGCTGCCGCAAGATGGGGAATCGTCATGGTTGATCTGCCTTTCGTCGACCGTGACTGGACCCTACCCGCACGGATTGGGCTGCCGAGACCAACCGGTCGATCAGCTCAGGTCGGCCTCCGTTGCCGCCTCGTAGACCGTCTCGACCGGCCGGATCACCTTGACCATCGAGGCGAGGTACTCCCGCGTCTCGGGATCGGTGGAGTAGACGATCGTGCCCTTCAACCCGCGGGTCAGCAGGACCTTGTAGGTGTTGCGGATCAGTAGATCCGCTTCGGTGTCGCTGACCGCCTTGCGGCTACGGAACGCTGGATCCTTCGACTCCTCGCGCCGCGTCACCAGCCGGCCGTCCCGGGCGACCAGGTCCGGCCCGACGACGACACCCGACCAGTCGTACTCGAAGCCCTGCGCCGTGTAGACGCAGCCCACCTGGCCGAAACCGTTCGGGTCGGTGGCCCAGAACGCGCTGCCTGGTGCCTCGCCGACGCTGCGGTCGCTCTTGACGTTCCAGGGTCGTGACCACCCGTCAACCTGCACATCCGGCACCAGACTGTCATCCGGACGCGGATCGCTCCACGGCCAGCAGTACCCGGCGGACATCCTGGCGGTCACACCGGGGGCCTGCTTGCTGGCGAGGAAGGCTTCCATCTCCTCTGGCGACTCCGCGAGACGTAGGTCGACCTTGCCATCGCCGGTCCAGACCGACGGCTCGCCGCCATCGAGACCGAGTAGGTCAACGACCCACCCCTCGTACGTCTCGCTGCCGCCGCAGCGGAACTGGCCGTGCAACGACACGACCTCGACGTCAAGCTTGAGTTGCTTCGCGTACGACGAGATGACCTCGACGTTGCCCAACTCGCCCGGCTTCACCACCTGGTGCTCGTCGAGCAGGAAGACGGGCACCCGGGCCGCGGCGATGAGTTCGTCGATCTGCGAACGAGCCTCCACCCGCCGAGCTTTCGGCGTGAAGCGGTTGACGGAGGTTTCCCGGATGCGGTGCGCCTCGTCGCAGATCAGGACGTCCAGACCGTTGCGTTCGGCGGACATGAAGCTGTTGAAGTAGCCGAACAGATTCTTCAACCGGGTCGAGCCTTTACCGGCGTACCGCCGCAAGGTCTGGGTGAACGACCGCGAGCCCGTGGCGTGCATGACGGAGCGGTTCTGGCGTGCCAACTCGCCGAGCACGGACAGGGCGATCACGCTCTTTCCGCTGCCTGGTCCGCCCGAGACGACCACGACCGACTTACGGTCCGCCGACCGCGCCTTCTCTACGGCGTGCAACACCAACTCGTACGCCACACGCTGCTCATCCAGCAACGTGAAGCGCGACCGATCTTTCAGCTCCTGGGCGGCGTACCGCAGCAGGTGCCGGCTGGGCCGAACCGAGCTGGTGAGGAAACGATCAGCCGCGCCAGCGCCAGAGGCCGGGGCAAGGTGGGTACGTAGGTAATCGAGAAACTGGCCCCGCCGCTGCTTGGTGAAGATCCGGCTTTGCTCGGTCGCGCGGCGATCGAACAGATTACTGATGTCGCCGTCGGTCGCGTTGTGCAGGTACGCCGCGCCACGGACCGGGTTCGGTTGCTCGGCGAGGATGCCGAGAAAATCCGTCAGGTACTCGCAGTACAGTTCAACCTGAACGCCAGGGTGGAGCCGTGGGCCGCGCGCGTGCTCCACCGCCACGAGGGTGTCAGAACCCTCATGGGACTCGGCGTAGGACCACTGCTTTAACTCGACGACGATGTAGGAATCGTCGGACGTCTGGGGATCCACACCGGCAAGCACCACGTCCACCCGCTTGCTGGTCAGCGGCAACTGGTACTCGACCAGCATCTCCACCTGGCCCAGACCCGCGTCGGCGAGATCCTGCCCCAGCACTGCCAGGCTGTGCGACCAGGAACGACGTTCTGCCGGGCTCACGTTACGACCGATCTGCTCCACGATCCGGTCTGCGAGCATGCCGGTGCCGCTCAGGCGCAGCAGACCATCGGCGGACGTGCGGAACGCTGACAACACTTGCCCCCGGGCAGCACGAAGTGATCGTGCGCATGGGGGGCATGTCCGGCGACCGCCGGAAGCCCGTCGTGACGCGCTTCTACGTGATGGACTGTAGCGAAGAGATCAACTGAGCGCCATGGTGACGCTGCCTGCAGCTACCGCTTCGCCGCCGAGCCGCGAGCCTGCTCAATTGGGTAGCGGCGAGCCGAATCCTCGAGCTTCGTCAGGGCTGCCTCCACCAGGTCGATGCCGAGTACGTCGGCGAGCCGAGTCAGATAGATCATGACGTCGCCGATCTCGGCCCTGACCCGACCACCGGCGTCCGGGTCGGACATGACCGCCGCAGACTGCTCCGGCGTGAGCCACTGGAACTCGGCGATCAGCTCACCGACTTCGCCAGCGAGCGCCATGGCCAGGTTCTTCGGTGTGTGGAACTGTTGCCAGTCCCGTTCCTCCGCGAATGCCCGTACGCGGCCCGTCAGGTCGTCCATGGCGCGGAGCATCGCAGATGCCCTGGACGACTCGACCCTGGCGGCGGCTCGGCCGGCTGCGGGATGAAGCCTGCCGAAATCATCGGCCAGCAGTTCCCGAGTCCGGGGGGATCACTTTCATGCCCTACAGCTCGATGGCGTACGGCCCGAGGATGTCGTGCTTCGGCTCAGCGAGGTCCGAAGCCAACCGGACCGAAATGATGGGAAAGTTCAGACGCACCCCGGTGCTGACGCACCGCATGAGAAAAGCACCCAGAGTGATAGAAGCATCTCAGAGTGTCAAGGTCGTGCGAATGCGCCAGCTTCCCACGTGGACAACCCGAAATGCTGAGAGAAGTCGGCGTACGGGATGAATTTCTAGGCCCAGCGGCGGGTCACAACGAGACGATGACCGGCTGGACCTGGACGTTCTTGGTAAGCTGCTGCGGCGAGGGGATCGGTGTGCTGATGTTGACAGGCGTGTTGTAGCCGTAGATGACGACCCCGTCGAGGTGGTTCGCGCCCGGCCAGTTCGACTCCAGGCGGACCGCCATTTGCGTAGGGAAGTTGGTCACCTCTTCGGCGCACGACCGGATCAGGACGATGCTCGGAGTAGCGGTCAGGTGGGTGGCCAGCATTCTGGCCAGTTTCTTGTAGGTCCAGCCCCAGTCCTTGGCGCCGGCTTCGGCGTCACCGATCTCCTCGTCGTTGCCGTGCGCCCGGATGCACAACGGCTCGCCTGCCTGCACCCCAGCCAGGTAGGTGGCCAACTGCCGATCCGCCTCGGCCTGGGTCAGGCCGGCGTCGATGGGCAGGAGGGCACCCCAGGCAGCCGCTCCCGAATCGGGCCCTGCAGATTGGCCTCGGGTATTCGGATCCTGCGTCGCCACGATGAACATGACATTCTCCTTCGGGGTAGCCGCGTGTTTTAGAACCGCCGAAGGCAGATTAGCGCGGTCGTCGAAGAACGGTCCTGTCAGCTATCCGGCTCAAATGGACTCTGTCGTTGGTCGGACAATTGTTGACGTCTGTTGAAGAGGTCGGTCTTGGTCGACATCAGTAATCGACGTGCAACTCCCGGATGTGCAATTACCGTCCGGTCGATATGGACTGGCGCCGCGCCGACCGCGTGGCTCGGGCCGCCGTGCTCGTGCCGAAGTCGCAGCGCGTGCAGCTTCATCGCTGCCGCCGCTGCTCAACGCCCCGGACGTCCGTGCGGATGCCTTGCGTCACGACGGCACCGTGACCTGCCTGCATGCCGTCGGCGAAGTCAGATTCAGCTAGCCCGCCCTCGTCTGGCAGCCGCGATTAAGTGGGTCCATGCCTGGGCGGTGAAGGTGAGAAGCGGTCCCGTGGAATCCTTCGAGTCGAGTCGCGTACTGCGACGACGCCAGGGATGTTGGTGGCGACCTCGACGCAGTCGCCGCCGTTGTCGCCGCTGCAGGTGCTCTTGCGCCAGATGGCGCCGGTCAGGTCAGTCATGCCGCATCTCCCAGCGATCTGTTTGATCATGTCAGTCGATTCTGCCTCGCCGAGGGCCAGCGCATCCAGCCCTCGCCAGACGCGGTCGTAGGCGGCCAACTCGTCGGGCTTGTCGAGGTACAGGGCACCGGTCAAAGACTCGCTGTGCACCACCGACGGTTCCGGCGCGGCGCGACCGCCCTTGGTCGCCGGAAAGTCGAGGATCACGAAAGATCCCGCAACCGCGCGGGGCTGTGGGTTGGCCGACAGTGGCAGCACCCTGACGCCGACGTTCGGCAGTTCGGACAGCTTGGTTAGGTGATGGAGCTGCGTGGTCATGACCGCCGGGCCACCGACGCCGCGAGCACCGCCTCACACAGCACGGCCTCCAACCTGGGAGCCGTCGGCAACCGCCGAAGAGTAACGCTTGCCGTTGGAGTCGGACCTGGACCGCCGGTCGCGATCTTCCTCGCTCAGCATCCCGCCAAGGCGTTAGAGCGCGTGGGCGTACTCCTTGGTCTGCAGGATCCCAGAGATGAGCGACTCGTCATAACGGCGAAGGTGGGCGGCAGCGGATTCCAGGCCCACGTACAGCTCGAACCAGTTCGGCACTGCATCGCCGTACCGCTCCGCCGCGTACACAAGTCTGCTGCCGTGGCAGGTCCGCGAGCACCGGTTCGCGCCAGTCGGGTTCGGACGTCGCGGTTTGAACCCCGACGACGTGTACGCCTTCCTCGACCGGGTCGCCGCCGACATGGCCGCCGTCTACGCCGCTCTCACCGAGAGTCGCCGCGAGACGGCCCGGATCAAGGCCGGGCTGCGTCGCTGGCAGACCGATCAGGCCCGCGCCCGCAACGAGCGGGGCCAGGACCGATGAGCCAGCGGTACGTCATACACCTACCCGTGGTCGCCGCCGACCTGCCCGCCGCGCAGCGCCTGGCCCGGGTCATCGGCCGCTGGATGCTGGTGCTTCCGATGACCGACCCGGGAGAGACCACCGTCTCCGAAGAAGACCATCAGCTCGTTCGACACCGGGTCTTCTGTGACCTGCGAATGCCAGGCGGCCGGCGTTGCCTGCTCCGCGACGGCCACGACGGCGCCTGCTCACGCCGCTTGCGTCGCTGACCAGTCGGACCGCTCTAGTACTCCAGTGACACTTCGCGATCTAGCCCGGTGAAGTCAGCGGATCAAACCCGCCGATCGTGCTTGGTATAGCTGGTGACGTGCTGGTTTCGTGTCGAGTTGTTCGAGGCCTCTGACGGCCCAGTCCTGTAGCGACTCGTCGTCGCCGTGGAGTTGGGCAACCAGCACGGGCAGCGCTTCCGCTGAGCGTGCTTCGCCGATGAGTTCAAGCATCCAGCAGCGCAGGCCGTGGTTGGGTTCGCGGTTGAACTCGGTGATCAGCTCTTCGAGGTGCTGCGCGGCGTGGGGTCGCAGCAGGTGGAATCCGTCTTCCTGCTTTTGCGGGTCGCGGCTGCGCATCAACCGCATGGCGTGCGAGAACTGATTCGCCACGTCGTCTCCGGTGGGGCCGCCGCAAGTGGAGCGCAGCCACTGCGTGATCCTCGATGGTTTGTGAAGACAACCGAAGATCGTGCAGTGGCCGCAGGCCATAGCGTAGACCTTGCCGGGTGGCAGGTGGTTCGAGGATGCCATGCAGCGGATCGCGGGCCGGTTCACCCGGCGTGAACCGCGGCTGGCCGCGCGGGCGATCGTGACTGGTCTGTTGTCGCAGGCCGAGCGCAAGACGTGCTGGCAGTTGGCCGAACAGGCCGGTTATCGGCAGCCGGCGCCATTGCAGCGGTTGCTGCGCACCGCGGTCTGGGACGCCGAGCAGGCCGTCTCCGACGTGCAAGGCCTGCTGGTGGAGCGGCTCGGAGATCCACAGGGCGTGCTGATCCCGGACGAGACCGGGTTCGTCAAGAAGGGCACCACGTCGGTGGGTGTGCAACGGCAGTACACCGGCACCGCCGGGCGGATTGAGAACAGCCAGGTCGCTGTGTTCCTCGCCTACACCGGTGCCGGCGGCCGGGCGTTGCTCGACCGGCGGCTCTACCTGCCCGAACAGGCGTGGTGCGCCGCCGCGTCGCGGCGCATCAGCGCGGGCGTGCCAGACGAGGTCGGCTTCGTGACCAAACCCCGCCTCGCCCTGGACATGATCGACGCGGCGGTCCGGGCTGGGGTCCCGGCCGGCTGGGTCGCCGGCGACGAGGTCTATGGCGCCGACCCGGACCTGCGTGCCGGGATCCGCGCCCGCGGCCTGGGTTATGTCCTCGCGATCGGCTGCAACCGGCGGGTCACTGTCAACGACGGCCGCACCCGGATCCGCGCCGACGAGGTGGCCGCCCGGCTCGCCGCCGGCTGCTGGCAGCGCATGTCCGCCGGGATCGGCGCGAAAGGGCCCCGCGACTACGACTGGGCACAAGTCGTCATCGGTACCCGCGGCAACGAGTATCTCCTGATCCGCCGACACCCGGAAACGGGTGAACTGGCGTTCTACCTGTGCTGGTCACCGCGCAGGGTGCCTCTCGCGACGCTGGTCCGGGTTGCCGGCAGCCGGTGGGCAGTCGAGGAATGCTTCCAGAGCGCCAAGAACGAGGCCGGCCTGGACCACTACCAGGTACGTGGCTGGACCGGCTGGCACCGCTTCACCGCTCTGGCGATGCTCGCCCTCGCCATCCTCGCGGTCTGCGCCACTACCCAACCGGCCGAACCCGCCGACCCGACCCGGCCAGCCCGATCACGCGCACCGATCCGGCTTACCCTGCCCGAGATCCGCCGACTGCTCAACACGCTGACCTTCACAGCAGCGCCCGACGTCGGGCACGCCCTGCACTGGTCTGCATGGCGCCGCACCCACCAAGCCCGCGCCCGGCAAGCCCACTACCAGCGACGACTCCGACTACCAGCCATCTAGATCGCGAAGTGCCACTGGAGTACTAGCCGAGGTCGTGCTCGTCCAGGCCGCTGTTGAGAGGACCTGGGCAAACGACATGGTCGCCTGGGTGACGTACTGGTCACCTTCCTCAGTCAGTTGCAGTGAGGAATCGCTGCAAGCCCTGCCCTCAATCCGTCGTCACGTCACGAGGCGGTAGTCAGGAACGCGAGGGTTGCGTTCCTCGGTCGGCTTGTCCATCGGTCGGGCGGTGACTCCGTCTGGAATAGGTGCCCGACACACGTGGACCCCTTCCATGCAGGTGTCGCACCAGAACGAGACGTACCCGGCATTGGCTGCGGGCCGTGCTGTGAAGACGATCCCTAGCGTCCGGTGCCCACAGTTCGGGCAGGCAAGATCTGACGCCACCGGCAGCGCGCGGTAGACGACGTCGTACGCCGTCAGCCACTCATCGAAGGTGGCCATCGTGCTGCACTACCTGGTCGGCACGGAGCGTGACCATGGCGACGGTGCGGCCATCGGTGTCGGCAAACTCGACTTCGTACATAGGCGGAGGGCCGTCGAAGACATCGACGATAGCTCCCACTGCCCCGGCCGGCAGGTCTTCTCCCGGAATGGCTTCTCGGAGCTCAACCACGTCGTACAGCTCCAACCTGTCATCCTTCCTCGCGCGGGAACAATTGGTCACCATCCGAGGTGCAAGTTCGCCGTTCACCAGTATCCAAGCTGTGCGGACGGTGATCGTTCCGCGGGCTGCGGTGGCGGCAGGGCCGTATGGTCTCGTTGGCTACTTGGGGTCTTGCGTCTCGGGAAACCGTGCGGAATAGGTTGCATCTACCAGCTTCTGCAGGTGGCGGAGTTGTTGCGGCACGTACAGGTGATGCTTGACGGGCGTCAGTGGTATCCGAGGATCCGTATAGCTTCCTCGCCGACCAGCCGAAGTTGATCTTCCCGGAGATCGGGTACGCGGTAATCATTGCCCCGCACTGTCTCCAGGAATTCCACGGGCAGGCTCACCTGGTATTCGGCGAGGTAGAAGCGTAGATCGTCGCGCCACAACCAATCGCCATCCGTAAGCACCGATGCGCCCCCAACAAGGTGTCGGCCGCTCCCGAGGACATCAATCTCCGCGCCCATGACGTCGATGAGGCCATGCCCATGGCGTAGATAGTCTTCGACCCGAAGCGCGTCGGGGAGCGGCTCCGCGTCGACGTGCGAGTGGATGCTCTCCACGTACACCTCGGTTTGGTTGGGTCCTAGTTCTCGAAAGAACCCCACAGTCTTCATTGGTGCCCCCTCGCTCGCGGTACGAAGACCTCCCAGGAGCCGCCGCTCTCGACGACTGGAGGCTGGGGCTCTGCGGTCCATCGCTGGGTCCCCACCCGAGCCGTCGGGGCGAGCACGTTGACCCCGAGTTCGTCGGCGACCTGCTGACCGAGTGGTACCGCGTCGAGGTCGGGCTTGACGGTGCCGGCATAGCAGGAGACCAAACGGAGAGGGCCGCCGTCATAGGCGGGGTTCGCCCGAACCGCGGCGGCAATCTGGGCCGCGTTGGTGGCATTTCCATCCATGTGCGCTCCGTCTGCTGAAACCTTGCCGGGCACAAAGTATCCCTGGTCGGTGCCGTGCACGATGACGTCATGGTGCCCATCCAGCGGTCGCACCTTGTCAAAGTTCCGCATCGTCAATTCGTCGTAACCGATGCCCGTCGAGCGAGCCGAGTAATAGACCGGGTCGCCAGCGGAGAGGTAGGAATCGGGCGTGCGTTCGGGCGGTAGCGGCTGCGCCCTCGGATCGGCCCAGTCACGTCGCTGTCCCATCCGGTCGGCAGGCCCGACCCGAGTTAGTCGGCCCAGGGCTTGCTTGAGCTTGTCGATGAGATCGCCGAGCCTGCGCATCTCCGGAATCAACCGCCGCAGGCTGCCCAGCAGCCCTCGCAGCAACCGCGCGATCCGCGCACCCCACGACGCAACCAGCGTCGTCACCTGCTCCACGATCAGCGGCGCGGCCAGTCCGCCGGTGATGAGGAGTTCGCCCGCGTACACGATGATGCGGGACACGCAGGTGGCGACGGCGTCGCGGACCAGGAGCCGGACGGCTGCCACCAGGCCGGCGGCGCCCTCGGTAATCGCGGCCATGGTGTCGGCGCCCTGGGCGAGGCCGGTGATGGCCTGTTGCTGTTCGTTGGCCCAGGCTCGGTAGGCGGGGCCGGCACTGCCGCCCCAGCCGGCGACGTCGGTGCGGGCGGCGCGAGTCAGCTCGGCGGCGTCGTCGCGGAGCGACCCGGCGACGTTGCGCCAGGTCTGGGCGTGTGCGGTGATCTGCGTCGGGTCGCCGGCGAGCCAGTCCAGCGCCTCACTGAGCGGCTTGACGTGTTCGATGAGCCAGGCGATTCCGTACTGGAGCAGGGCGCCGACCGGGTCGGAGACGAGGGCGAGGGCGTCCAGGCCGGCGCTCACGACGCCGAGGCTGCCGTCGATCCAACTGCCGGTCCGGATGCCCTGGGCGATGAGTTCGATGTCCTCGCAGATCCACACGCCCGCCCAGGCGCTGGGCGCGGTGTCCGCAGCGGCGGCGACGAGCGGGTTCGACGTCACCTGTGCCGCCGCACCCCGTCGAGTAGCTGTTTGGCGCGGGCGTCGGAGCTTCGGTAGCGGTCCGCGCCGACCCGCAGCTTGCCGGCGGTGTCCCGTACCGATGCGGAGGCGGCGCCGATGCCGTCGACCAGGGTTCGCTGCAGGCCGTCGAGCAGCACCGGCATCATCACGCAGAGCTGCCCGTAGGCGTCGGCGCCCAATCGGACGTGCTGGCCTGCCTGCTGGGCGGTGTCGAGGCTGCTGGCGCAGCGATCGAGGCGTGCGGCGTGGGCGGTCAGGTCGTCCGGGTCGACCTGGATGCCGTCACCGCCGGGCATCGTCTGATCCCGGGTCGCGGATCAGCCGCGTGCGGTACGAGTCGACGATGGTTTGGGCGCTCGGGTCGTCGCCCAATGACTTCGTGACTGCGTCGCTGACCTGTCGGAGCAGGTCGGCGCGCGCGGCAGTGGTGGTCTCCAGGATCTGCCGAGCGGTGTGCGCCGCGGGTTCTTGCCGGATGCGCTCGTCGAGCCGTAGGTCGATCAGCAGGCCCGCAGAGTCGACTGTGACGTCGACAGTCCGGTCGGCGTTGCGGGCGGTGCCGGTCAGATCCCGCATCGTCGCCGACAGAGTCTTGGCTCGTGCCGCCCGCTCGGCGAGCGACGATTCCCACTCGTCGAGCCCGCGCTCCGCCGCGTCGAGCGCGGCGTCGTCCGCCCACATGTCGACCCTCCCCAGGGGACCACTGCCGGCGGCAACCGGCGCGACATCACCGGCACGCTACCAACCGGTGGCGCTGCGTGCATGCCCGCTGAGGTGGTCGACAAGGGCCGTGATCAACTCCCGGGTTCGACGGTGGACGCTCAGTGAGGGCATCGGTACCGTATGGCGGGTGCTGAGTAAACCGCTCGGCAGACCGCAGCGCCCGGCGGAACAGGCGAATGAGCGTCTCGTGGTCCACCATCGGCCACAAGGTGCGCCTGATCGTCTCGGGGGCGCGTCGGTGGCTGGGGCTTCCCGACCGCCGGCCCGTCATGGTTGCTGCCGTGGTGCTCATCGCGGTGCTGCTCGGGGCATTCGGCGCCGCAGCCGGCTCATGGGTGAGTGCCCACGCCTTGGCCGACCTGCCCAGCGAGGCAACGCTGGCCGATCTCACCCGGCGTGCCACCGGCGTCGACGCGGCGCCGATCGTTTCGCGCGAAACGTCACCTCGGACGGCGGCGAGGTTCGCTACCGACATCAGCCTGGACACTGGTTGGGATCCCGCCCAGGCGCGGCAGCGCCACGCTGCGGCCGGCTGGTCAGTTTCCCCGCTGACGGTCGTCGACGACCAGACGAGCGTGCTGTATCCCGGTGACAAGACCATCAGCTACCGATACGCCCGCTTCACCGCCGAGTCGAACGGGTTGATTATCGTCGTCAGCGGCGGCTTCGTCGCTGACGACGGCGTCGTGAGGCTGGCCGGTTGGGCCGCCGGTTCGCCGGCGATGCCCGCCCTGACACTCGCCGGCACGGCCCTCGGGCTGATCACCGGATGGCTGCTAGCCGCGACGACGGTGCGCCGGGTTCGCCCAACGCACCCTGTGCACCGCATCACCGTCAGCGCGTTGACTGCCACCGCCCTGCTCGTGTTGGCGGCCCCTGCCATCGCCCTGTACGGCAACCTCGCACGCATGCTGCGCCCACATGCCGACACCAGCGGCCCGGTCGCCACCGTGCACAGCGCCCTCACGGCCGGCCCCTACTGGTCGGCCGCTCCGACATGGCTGCTCCTCGGCCTGACCGTCGCCGGCTGCCTGATCGCCGTCATCACGCTGGTTCTCACTGCCTCTCCAATCACGAGCCAGCGCGGACCCGGTGGATAAGCCTCGTCATCCGCTGAGGTGGACGCCAGGACCGTAGCCCTGTCCGCCAACCCGCGCCGCCTCGCCGATCATGGAGCTGTGGTGGGCAACAAGCGCTCGTTACGCTGCTAAACCGGGCACCACAACTCCATGATCGACCGGCCCGGACCGGGATCTTGCACTTTCTGCCGCGACAAATGGCGCAGAGTCCCGCGTTTCGACGACCGAAACTGCAAGATCGCCGCGGCGCGCGGCTCGGCGCAGTGGGGGCGCCGGGCGCATTCATCCGTATCATTTCGGCATGACGCGGTTCAGTCGGCGGGCGGTGTTGCTGGCTGGCAGCGGGCTGCTGGTCGGCTGTTCGCGGCGGCCTGAGGCGGACCCGGTCCACCTGCGACTGGCTACCGGGCCGGCGGGGGCGGTCTACCGGCGGATCGGCGGTGCGCTGGCCGAGCACATCTCCGAGCAGGTGCCGGGTGCCACGGTGACCACCGTGCCGAGTGGCGCGTCCACCGACAACATCCGGATGCTGCGGGCGGGCGAGGTGCATCTGGGGCTGACCAGCCTGGACGCGTTGATCACCAGTGACGGCAGCGCGCCCGGGGGGCTCTCGGCGATCTGCCGGCTCTACGACAGTCATCTGCATCTCGTGGTCATGGCCGGTTCGGCGATCGGCGAGTTTCGGGATCTTGAGGGCAAGCGGGTGTCTCTCGGGGCGCACGACTCGGGCACCGAGTTCACGTCGCGGCGGGTTCTGCGGCTCGGTCCGGTGCGTCACGATGCCTGGAACCTCAGCCAGGCCGGGTCGGCGGGGGCGTTGCGCGCCGGCACGATCGACGCGATGTTCTCGCTGACCGGTGTTCCGACGCCCGCGATCACCGAGTTGGCGCAGCGGCACCCGATCCGGTTGATTCCGTTGGACGCGCAGGCGGACGGGCTCTTCACGGCGTACCCGGGTCCCTACGCCCCGGCCATGATCCATGCGGCTGCCTACGCCGGTGTCCCGGCCACCCGCACCGTCGCCGTACCGAACGTGCTGCTGGCGCGCGACGACCTGCCTGACGACCTGGTCTACGCCATCACCGACACGGTCTTCCGGCACACCGGGGCGATCACCTCCGCTGGTCGTGACGGTGCCGAGGCCCTTCCGGAGGCGTGGCAGATCAACGTACGTACCGGGATCTCCACCGCGTCGGTCCCGCTCCATCCGGGCGCGGCGGCCTGGTTCCGCGACCGTAAACGCTGACGCCGGGGCGGGAGTCGTCACACCGGCGACGCCACCGGGGGAGCGACCGGCAACACCACCACCGCGGCGAGCCCGTGCCCGGACCCGTCCGGACGCGGCAGGCCCTGCTCCAGCCGCAGCTCACCACCGGCCGCCCCGATGAGGTCGGCGCAGATCGCCAGCCCCAGGCCGGTCCCGGGCACGTTCTGGTGCCGAGGTGAGCGCCAGAACCGTTGCAACGCCTGGGCCCGCTCGGACACGTCGATGCCCTGACCGTCGTCGCGGACGGCGACAGCGACCACCGCACCAGCGGAGACGACCCGCACGGTCACCTCCACGACCTGCGCGTCCGACAGCCGCAGCGCATTGCTGATCAGTTCGTCCAGGATGCTGCCCAGGCCGCCCGGCGGCTCCTGCAAGCGCAACCCTGGGGGTACGTCGACAGTCAGCGTCTGCCCGGCCGTCGCCGTCAGGGCCCGCCACCGGTCGACCCGGGTCGCCAGCACCTCGTCGAGGTCCACCGGTGACGCCGTCCGCAGGCTCTCCATCCGCGCGCTGGCCTGGAGCGAGTTCAACATCCGCTGCATCGCCTTCAGCTCGTCGACGGCGACGTCGTACACCTGCTGCCCGTCGCCGTCGGACCGCAGGTGTGGTGCGAGGCTCTCCACCGCGAGCCTCAGGCTGGTCAACGGGTTGCGTAGCTGGTGTGACGCGTCGGAGACGAAGGCGCGCTGTCGTTGGGCGGCGTTCTCGACGGCGTCCATCATGGTGTTGAACGACAGCGCCAGCCGCCGAAGCTCGATCGGGCCGGCCTCGGCGTCGGCGCGGATGGTCAGGTCGCCCTCGGAGATTCGCGAGGTCGCCGCGTCGAGTTTCCGCACCGGCCGCAGCACCCACGCCGACACCGGCCAGGCGACGGCCGTCAGCGCGAGCAGGGGCAGCAGCCCGAGCCCGGCCAGCCGGGCCCAGCGTACGAGGATGAGTTCGCGCGTCCGGGACAGGTCGGAGATGGTCACGACGGCGCCGACGACCTCACTGTCCCGGCCGACCGGTTCCGCCACGACGAGTGCGGAGTCGTCCCACGGCGCCCACTCCCACGACGGTTCGGAGCGCGCGCCGGCAAGCGCTGCGGTCACGATCCGGGGCAACGCCGCCTCGGCGCGGGCCGCCTTCTGGTACGCGTCGGCGGGGCCGAGCAGCACCGCGCCCGACGTGTCGATCAGCGCGACCGGGATGCCGTAGAGCTCGTGGTACCGCGTCAGCTCCTGCTGTAACGCCTCGGTGCGGCCGGTCGACAGCGCGGTTTCGGCCAGTGAGGCGAACCGGCCGACGTCGTTGAGCCGGTTGACGTACGTCTCCTGCATCTCGCGTTCGGCCACTGTGATGCTGAGCGGCACCCCGAGCGCCGCGACGAGCAGCACCGCGAGGGGGACCAGAACGACGAGCAGCCGGCGGTGCACGCGCTCAGCCGATCAGCTCCGGCTGGTCGGCCAGCAGCCGATAGCCGACGCCGTGGATGGTCCGGATGACCACGTCGGGCCCCAGCTTGTGCCGCAGCGCCGCGATGTGGGTGTCCAGGGTGCGGCTGGACGACTCCCAGGTCGCGCCCCAGATCTGGTCGAGGATGACGTCGCGGCTGACCACGTTGGGCGCCCGCCGGGCCAGGAGCAGGAGCAGTTCGAACTCCTTGCGGGTCAACGGCACGAGGGTGCCGTCGACGGTGACCTCGCGGGTGCCGACGCCGATCCGCATCGGGCCGAGGACGAGCGGCTCGTCGGTCTGGCCGAGGGCGCGAGCGGCCCGGGTGCGCCGCAGGACGGCGTCGATCCGGGCGAGCAACTCGGGGATGCCGAACGGTTTGACGATGTAGTCGTCGGCGCCGGCGCGCAGCCCACGGACCCGCTCGTGCTCCTCGGATCGGGCGGTCACCGCGATGACGGCGGTCTGCGGGTGGTCACGTAGCTTGCGGATCACGTCGAGCCCGTCGCCGTCGGGGAGACCCAGGTCGACGAGGACCACGTCGGACGGGGCGGCGCGCTCGGCTTCCGCGGCGGTGGCGACGCGGTGGACCTCGAAGCCCGCCTGGGTCAGGACGGTCACCAGACCCCGCGCCACGCGGTCGTCATCCTCGATGACGGTTATCCGCATACCAGCGGATTCTACGGCCCGGACCGGCGCTCGCGCCGACCCTGCTTCTTGGGATTTTTCTGACACCATCCGGGCCCCGACCAGCCGAGACTGGGGGCCACTAACGCGCCGAGGGATGTCCATGCGTTGATGAGGAGGTCGCCGTATGCGAACGACCAGCAGGTACCGGGCCACCGCGCGGATGATCGCCGCGATCGGTGTCGTATCGCTCGCCGCCGCCTGTTCCGGCAACGGAGGCGCCACCGGTGGCGGCGACGCCGAGAGTTACCCGGACGACAACATCACGATCGTCGTGCCGTTCAGCGCGGGCGGCCCGACGGACACGGTCACCCGCATGATCGCCGAGCCGATGGCCGCGAAGCTCGGTGGCAAGATCGTCGTCCAGAATGTCGAGGGCGCCGGCGGCACTGTCGGTGCCGGCGACGTCGCGCGGGCCAAGCCGGACGGCTACACGGTGCTCATGCACCACATCGGCATGTCGACGGCGCCCGCCCTCTACAAGAGCCTGGGTTACAAGCCCCTGGAGGACTTCGAGACGGTCGGGCTCGTCACCGAGGTGCCGATGACGATCGTCGCCCGCAAGGACTTCGCGCCCGCGACACTCCAGGACCTGGTGACCCACGTGAAGGCGAACGCCAACAAGGTCACACTGGCCAACGCCGGCATCGGCGCCGCGTCGCACCTGTGCGGCCTGCTGTTCCAGAGCACCACCGGTGTGAAGCTCCAGGAGGTGCCGTACCAGGGCACCGGCCCCGCGCTGACCGACCTCGTCGGCGGCCAGGTCGACTTCATGTGCGACCAGACGACAAACACCAGCGGTCAGATCGCCGCGGGAAAGGTGAAGGCGTACGCGGTCACCACGCCCGAGCGGGTGAAGAGCCTTCCCGACCTGCCCACCACCACCGAGGCCGGGCTGCCGCAGCTGAAGGTCAGCGTGTGGCACGGCCTCTACGTTCCGGCCGACACGCCGCCGGGGATCGTCCAGAAGCTGTCCGAGGCGTTGAAGGTGGCGCTGGCCGACCAGGGGGTCATCGACCAGATGGCCAAGCTGGGCACCGCGCCGGTCCCGGCCCAGGACGCGACCCCGGACGCGCACCGGGCGAAGCTCGACGAGCAACTGGGCACCTGGGCGAAGATCATTGCCGACTCCGGGGTCAAGGTCTCCTGAGGTGGAGCGCCGTCGGTCGTTCCCCGACGTCCTCGCCGGGGGGATCTTCGTCCTGATCGGTGGCGCATTCGTGGTGGGGGCGCTCGGCTACGAGCTGGGCACCCCGACACGGATGGGCCCTGGCGCCTTCCCGCTGCTGGTCGGCGCGGCAGTGGTCGCCCTGGGCCTGGCGATCGCCGGCAAGGGGCTCATCGCCGGTGAGGTGATCTCGTTCGGGCCGCTCCCGTGGCGGGCGGTCGCCGTCATAGTGCTCGCGGTCCTGTTCTTCGGGTTCACCATCCGGCGACTCGGGTTCGTACCGACGACGGCGGTGACCGCACTGCTCACCACACTGGCCAGCACCCGCGTACGGCTGCTCACGGCGGTGGCCGTGGCCGCCGGGCTGACCGTGGCCAGCACGCTCATCTTCGTCGTCGGACTTCAGCTGCGGATCCCGCTGTGGGGTCCCTGGCTGGGCCTCTGACGCGGCATCCGGATTGAGGCATGGAACTCCTCGACAACCTCGCGCTGGGCTTCTCGACGGCCCTGCTGGTCCAGAACGTCCTCTACTGCTTCGTGGGAGTGCTGCTCGGGACCGCGGTCGGCGTGCTACCCGGCATCGGGCCGACGGCCACTGTGGCGATGCTGCTGCCCATCACGTTCAGCTTCGAGCCGGTCACCGCGCTGATCATGCTGGCCGGCATCTACTACGGGGCACAGTACGGCGGCTCGACGACCGCCATCCTGATCAACCTGCCCGGTGAGTCGTCCGCGGCGGTCACCGCGCTGGACGGGCACGAGATGGCCCGTCAGGGCCGGGCCGGCCCCGCCCTGGCGGCCGCGGCGATCGGGTCCTTCGTCGCGGGTACTGTCGCCACAGTGGCGCTGGCCGCCGCGGCCCCGCCCCTGGCCAGTGTCGCGTTGAAGTTCGGCCCGGCCGACTACTTCTCACTCGTGCTGTTCGGCCTGATCGTGTCGATCGCGCTGGCGCGGGGCACGGCGCTCAAGGCACTGGCGATGATCGCGCTCGGCGTGCTGCTCGGCACGGTCGGCCAGGACATCTACACCGGAACGCCCCGCTTCGTGTTCGAGCAGCGTGAGCTGTACGGCGGCATCGACTTCGTGTCGGTCGCCGTGGGCCTGTTCGGGGTGGCCGAGATCCTGCGCAACCTGGAGAACGAGCAGACCCGTACGGCGATCGTCAGCAAGGTGACCAACCTCTGGCCGACCCGCGAGGACCGGCGTCGGATCGTCGCCCCGATCCTGCGGGGCACCGGTCTCGGCGCCGCGCTCGGTGTGCTGCCCGGCGGCGGCCACGTGCTGGCCTCGTTCACTTCGTACGCGGTCGAGAAGCGCATCTCGAAGCGGCCACAGGAGTTCGGGCGGGGCGCGATCGAGGGTGTCGCCGGCCCCGAGTCGGCGAACAACGCCGCCGCGCAGACGTCGTTCATTCCGCTGCTCACCCTGGGCCTGCCCGCCCACCCGGTGATGGCGCTGATGATCGGCGCGTTCATCGTCCACGGCATCACCCCGGGCCCGAACGTCATCAACGACGAGCCGGCGCTGTTCTGGGGCCTGATCGCGTCGATGTGGATCGGCAACGTGCTCCTGCTGCTGCTGAACCTGCCGCTGATCGGCCTCTGGGTGCGGATGCTGCGCATCCCGTACCAGGTGCTCTTTCCGATGATCATTCTGTTCGCCGCGATCGGCACCTACTCGCTGAACTTCAACGCGTACGACGTCTACGCCATCGCGTTCTTCGGGATCCTGGGCTACGTCCTGATCAAGTGCGGGTGTGAGCCGGCGCCCCTGCTGCTCGGCTTCGTCCTCGGCCCGCTGCTGGAGGAGAACCTGCGCCGGGCGCTCATCATCTCCCGCGGTGACCCGTCGGTCTTCCTGACCCGACCGATCTCCGCGGCGCTGCTGGCCCTGGCCGTCGTCGCGCTCGTCGTCGCCGTCCTGCCGGCGATCCGCCAGCGCCGCTCTGTCGTCTTCGCGGAGGAGGAGTAGCAATCCGAACCACGTGACGGTCCGTTCGGCGAAGATTGTCCCCGTGACGAGCGACGACACGCACCGGGGCTGGACCAGCCGGACCGTCTGGGACAGGCGGTTCAACGCCCCGCTGCGCTCGTTCCTGCGTACCGAGACCGGCGGCGCGCGGGTGGTGCTGATCGCCGCGGTGGTGGCCCTGGTCTGGGCCAACCTGCACGTGTCGTCGTACGAGTCGGTCTGGGAGACCCCCTTCTCGATCCAGCTCGGCGCCTGGCGCGTGTCACATGACGTGCGTTTCTGGGTCAACAGCGGCCTGATGACGTTCTTCTTCCTGGTCGCGGGGCTGGAGTTGCGCCGCGAGTTCGACATCGGCGAGTTGCGGGAGCGGCGTCGCCTGGCGTTGCCGATGCTGGCCGGGGTCGGCGGCATGCTCGTGCCGATCGCGATCTACCTCGCCATCAACGCCGGGCAGACCACCGCGGCGGGATGGGGCGCGGTGATGGCCACCGACACGGCGCTCGCGCTCGGCGCGCTGGCCGTCTTCGGGCCGCGCTTCTCGGAACGGCTGCGGGGTTTCCTGCTGACCGTCGCCGTCGTCGACGATGTGGTGGCGATCGCGGTGCTGGCCATCGCGTACCCGCACCACCCCTCACTGACGGCGCTGATCGTCGCGGCGGCGATCTTCGGCGTCGTACTGCTCGTCCGGGGCTGCGGGGTGCGGTTCGGCCCGGTCTACGCGCTGCTCGGGGTGGCGGCCTGGCTCGCCGTCTCGATGTCCGGTGTCGACCCGGTCGCGGTGGGCCTGGTGATGGGGTTACTGACCTACGCCTACGCTCCCGGCCGAGGCGACCTGCAGCGGGCCAGTGACCAGTTCCGCCTCTTCCGGGAACAGCCCACCCCGCAACTCGCCCGGATGGCCCGGGCCGGGCTCACCTCGGCGCTGTCGCCGAACGAGCGGCTGCAGACGCTCTACCACCCGTTGGCGAGCTACGTGGTGGTGCCACTCTTCGCGCTGGCCAATGTCGGCATCGTGATCGACGGCGACCTGCTGGCCCGGGCCGTGACCTCTCCGGTCACGCTCGGGGTCGTGGTCGCGTACGTCGTCGGCAAGCCGGCCGGGATCGTGGCCACCGCGTGGTTGGTGACCCGGCTCAGCGGCGACCGGTTCCGGCCGCCCGTCGGCTGGGTTGCCGTCGCGGGGGTCGGCACGATCTCCGGCATCGGGTTCACCGTCGCGCTTCTGATCGCCACCCATGCCCTGAGCGGCCCGGCCCTTGACGAGGCGAAGTTCGGCATCCTCGTGGCGACGCTCGGCGCGTCCCTCGTCACCTGGCTGGTGTTCCGCTCCGTCAGACGGCTCTCGCCGGCGCGGCGGACCCGCGCGCTGCTGGGCGTCGCCGAGGGGATCGTCGACCTGATGCTGCCGGTCGACGCGGATCGCGACCACATCCGCGGGTCGTTTGAGGCGCCGGTGACGGTGGTGGAGTACGGCGACTTCGAGTGCCCCTACTGCGGGCAGGCCGAGCCGGTGGTCCGAGAGCTGCTGGCGGACTTCGCCAACATCCGGTACGTCTGGCGGCACCTGCCGCTCACCGACGTCCACCCCCATGCCCAACTCGCCGCCGAGGCCGCCGAGGCGGCGGGGGAGCAGGGCGCGTTCTGGGAAATGCACGACCTGCTGCTCGCCCACCAGAACGCTCTCAACCCCACTGACGTGCTCGGTTACGCCGAACAGCTCGGCCTGGACCTGGACGGGTTCCGGGAGCACATGGTGAAGCGGATGGGCGTCGACCGGATCGCCGAGGACGTCGACTCGGCCGACCTCAGCGGCGTCACCGGCACCCCGACCTTCTTCATCAACGGCCGGCGGCACCACGGCGCGTACGACATCGCCGCGCTCTCGGCGGCGGTGAAGTCGGCATTCGCGAGCGCGAAGCTCCGCCCCGAGTACCACCCTCGGGACCCCGGCCGCCCCGAGACCGGGCCGGCGAGCTGACCGCGCGGTCCGTGCGGTCGTCACCAGGCCAGGTGGTTCACCGGCGCTGCGGTCACTTCCCGGCCGTCGGCGGTGCCGCCACGATCACGGGTACGGGTGGACGCCTCCCTGACCTTCCGGCAGTCGCTGCGTCAACGGGGTCTGCCGCGGTGTGACCTCCGATCCGCCTCCGCGCCGCGGGGTGGAGAGGTGTTGGTCGGCGCCTTTGGAGCTGAATCGTTTGCGACATCACCGTGGCACACAAAGGGTGTGAATCGTTTGCGGCATCAGCTCCAAAGGCAGCGCGCCAACCCATACAGCCCCGCAGCCCAGGGCTCCGGAGTCCGCGCCCGCGGCCCAGGGCCCCGGAGCCCGCTCCCGCAGCCCTAGGGGTCCGCACGCTTCAGCCCCGCAGGCCCCGGCCCGGCCCGGCGGGAGCCCCGCAGCACTTGCGGCCCCAGGCGGCGCGGGGCGTTCAGGCGGCGGGGAGAGCGGCGAGCCGGGTGGCGCGGCGGCCGGCGACGGCCACGGCGACCGCGAGGGCCAGGGCGATCAGGAAGAAGACGTCCGCGCCGGTGAAGGCCGCGTGGAAGCCCGCCGTCGGGTCGGTGGCGGAGCTGGCACGGGTGTACGCAATGGTGAGGATCGCGATGCCGAGTGAGCCACCGAGTTGGTGGGCGACGTTGACGAGGCCGGACGCGGCACCGGCGTCCTGCGGTTCGACACCGGCGACGCCGCCCTGGGTCATCAGGATGATGGCGATGCCCTGGCCGATTCCGATCACCAGCAGGGGCAGCAGCACGTCCGGGAAGTAGCTGGAGCCGGTCGAGATGCGCGACAGCCACGCCATGCCGGCGAGCGCGATAACGAGGGACGCCACCAGCAGGATGGGACGGCCGAGCCGGTTCTGCAGGGGCCGGATGGCGTACACCATGGCGAAGAACATGCCGGTGATGGGCACGTACGCGAAGCCCGTCTGGAGGGCGCTGAGGTGCAGCACCTCCTGGAGGTACTGGCTGAGGAAGTAGAAGGTGGAGAAGGTCGCGCCGACGATGAGGATCCGCCCGGCGTACGCCCCGGAGCGCTCCAGGCTGCGGAAGAGCCGCAGTGGGGTGATGGGCTGCGGTGCCCGGTGTTCGATCAGCACGAAGGCGGTCAGGAGGACGGCGCCGAGGCCCAACGAGACAACGGTGCCCGGTGCGCTCCAGCCGGCCGCGGCGGCCTGGATGAACCCGTACACCAGGGCGGTCATGCCGCCGGTGGAGGTCAGCGCCCCGCCGAGGTCGAACGTGCCGGCGCGGCGTTCGGTCTCGACCAGGAACCGTGGTGCGAGCAGCGCGATGGCGATGCCGATCGGAACGTTGACGAGCATTCCCCAGCGCCAGGAGAGCAGGTCGGTGAAGACGCCGCCGATGACGATGCCGACGCTGCCGCCGGCGCCGATGACCGCGCTGTAGAGGGCGATCACCCGGGCTCGGGCCCCTGGTTGGGGGTGGTCGGCGACCAGCAGCGCGAGTGTGGAGGGCACAGCGAGCGCGGCGGCGATACCCTGCACGACGCGGGCGGTGATCAGCCAGCTGCCGCTCGGGGCGAGGCCGGCGGCGAGGGACGCCGCGGTGAACACTGTGATCCCGGCGAGGAAGACGCGGCGGCGGCCAAGCAGGTCACCGGCTCGTGCGCCGAGCAGGAGCAGGCCGCCGAACGCCAGGACGTAGGCGTTCTGCACCCAGGAGAGCCCGGACTGGGAGAAGCCGAACTGCCTCTGCACGTGCGGCAACGCGGTCGTGATGATCGAGGTGTCCAGCGTCATCATCAGCTGCGAGCCGAGGATGAGCGCCAGGGCGATCCCGCGACGGGAAGCGGGAGTCGGAGACATGGTCCGCCTTCTTTCGGGCTAGACTGATAGGAGACCTCCGAATAAGTGGAGGAGCACTATCACTCTAGTGATAGTTGGCCTCCGGTTGCTAGCGCTGGGAGACATCGGCACCGTGACGGCCCTCACCCACCTGCGCGTGGCCCGCCCGCACCGGGCCGACGCCGCCCGCAACTACGACGCGATCCTGGTGGCGGCCCGGGCCGCCTTCGCCGAGCAGGGTGCGGAGGCTCCGCTGGAGGAGATCGCCCGCCGGGCCGGAGTGGGCATTGCGACGCTCTACCGCAACTTCCCGACCCGGGAGGTGCTGATCGAGAACGTCTACGTCACCGAGGTCGAGGCGGTGTGCGCGACCGCCGGGGAGGCTGAGAGCCTCAACCCCCGCGACGGCCTGTACCTGTGGCTGAGGCGCTTCGTGGAGTACATCGGGGCGAAGCAGCCGCTGGCTGCCGGCCTGAACCGGGAGTCCACCGCCTACCTGGAGTGTCGGCGGGCGCTCTACGCCGCCGGTGGGCCGCTGCTGGAGCGGGCCCAGCGGGCGGGCGAGGTGCGCGCCGACGTGACGATCGACGATGTCATGCGCCTGACCAGTGCCATCGCCTCCGGGCACTTCCCCCGCGCCGACCAGCGCGATCACGTGCTCACTGTTGCCCTGGACGGGCTGAGTGCGCAGCCGGAGTGACGCCCTCGCGCGTCGATGTCCGAAGTGGAACAACTGCGGAACGTGTTCGGGGAATCACGATGGACTCGGACCCTTGACTCTCGGGAAACATCGGGCCACCATCTGACAACGTTGTCACAGACCCCCGCCATCTGACAACGTTGTCATCTCTGGAGGCAAGATGTCCGAGCCATCGCCGATTTCCCGGCGTACCTTCCTCTCCGCCGGCGCGACGCTGCTGGCGTCGGTCGGGGTGACCGCGGCCCTCCCGGACGCCCTCGCGTCCGCCGCAGTGCCGGCGCCGACCGCCACCCCCACCGACCTGGCCCGGTACCGCCCGGTGACGGCCTCCTCGACCGACTACGCGCCGACGCCGGCCGCCTTCGCCGTGGACGGCCTGCCGCAGGTCGGCGTCCGGGGGAGTGGCTGGCGCGCCGCCAACGGCGACCCACAGTGGATTTCGGTGGACCTCCAGGCGCTGTGCCGGATCGAGGCCGTCTGCCTGGTCTTCGAGGCCACGCTCACCGACGGGCCGTTCGACGGCAACTACACCGACACCGACGGTGACGAGATCCTCTCCAGCGCCGCGACGGCGTACCGGATCGAGGTCTCCACCGACGGCCGTGCCTGGCGGTCGGTGTACGAGACCAGCGAAGGCCAGGGCGGCGCGCAGACCATCAAGCTGCCCGAGCCGGTCACCGCCCGGTGGATCCGGATGACCGCCACGAAGCGCTCGAACAGCAACCCGGTGGGCCTCAACGGCTTCCAGGTCTACGGCGTACCGCTGGCCGGCCGGCCGAAGGCCGAGGGCTGGACCAGTTGGGAGGGCGGCAACACCGGCCCGGCCCCCGAGCTGAGGGTCGCCGCCGACGGCACGGTGCCGCTGGAGTCGGGCTGGTCGTTGACGATGGACGACTTCGCCGGCACCGCCGACGGCGCGGAGCTCTCCCGTGCCGGCGTCGACGTCCGGTCCTGGCTGCCGGCGACGGTGCCCGGCACAGTGCTGGGCACCCTGGTCGAGCAGGGCCACCTGCCCGACCCCGTGGCCGGCTTCAACAACATGCGCATCCCGGAGGCGCTGTCCCGGCACACCTGGTGGTACCGGCGCGCGCTGCGGCTGCCGCGCGACCTGGACACCTCGGCCGGCCGACGGATCTGGCTGGAGTTCGACGGGATCAACCACGAGGCGACCGCCTGGGTCAACGGCGTGCAGGTCGGCAGCGTCAAGCACCCGTTCGCGCGGGCTGCCTTCGACATCACCGACGCGTTGGCCGGTCACCGTGGCGAGCACGTCCTCGCCGTTCGGGTCACTCCGATGCCGCACCCGGGTACGCCCGGCGACAAGGGCCCCGACGGTCGTACCTTCCTCCAGTCGGCCCACCACTACCTTGACGCGCCGACCTACCTGGCGGTGTCCGGGTGGGACTGGATGCCGGCCGTCCGTGACCGGGTCACCGGCCTCTGGGACCACGTCCGCCTGCGCAGCACCGGCGCCGTGGTCATCGGCGACCCGCACGTGCAGACCACGCTGCCCGACCTGCCCGGCACCGACACCGCCGAGGTCACCATCCGGGTGCCGGTGCGCAACGCGGCGGCCACCGCCACCACTGTCACCGTCCGCGCCGAGTTCGACAAGGTCCGCGTCGAGTCCACAGTGACCGTTCCCGCCGGCGGGAGCAGCACCGTCACCTTCACGCCGGAGCGATTCCGCGCGCTGCGGCTGCGCAACCCCCGGCTCTGGTGGCCCAACGGCTACGGCGACCCCCACCTGTACGACCTCACGCTCACCGCCACCGTGAAGCGCTCGGTCAGCGACCGGCGTGCGCTCCGCTTCGGTGTCCGCGAGTTCGCCTACGACTGGCACCAGCCGATCGTCATCTCGCCACCCGGCAAGCCCGCCCTGGAGTTCGTCGACGGCGCGGCGACCCAGACGGTCACGTTCGCCCGGCAGCACGCCCGGCACGTGCGCATCCAGGCCGGCCAGCGTGCCACCGGTTGGGGCATCTCGATGTTCGCGCTGTCGGTGGCCGACGGCACCGGCCCGGATCTCGCCCTGCGCCGCGACGCGACCGCGTCGTCGTCGGAGAACGACGGCAACGGTCCCGGCAAGGCCGTCGACGGCGACACGGCGACCCGCTGGGCCTCCCAGGCCGAGGACAACCAGTGGATCCAGGTCGACCTCGGCGCGGCTGTCGACTTCGACCGGGTCACCATCGTGTGGGAGCAGGCGTACGCGCTGGACTACCGCGTCCAGGTCTCCGCCGACGGGGACGCCTGGAAGGACGTGACGTCGGTCAGCAACGACACCCCGCTGGGCAGCCGCGCCACCCAGGTCGAGACGTTCGCCAGCCAGACCGCGCAGCACCTGCGCATCCAGACCGGCGCGCGGGTGACCTCGTGGGGCGTGTCCATGTGGGCGCTCTCGGTGCAGCGGCAGGCCGAGCCGGACGTCGATCTGGCGCTGCGCCGGACCGCCACCGCGTCGTCGTCCGACAGTGACTCCAACGGACCGGACCGGGCCGTCGACGGCAACCCCCGCACCCGCTGGTCGTCGAAGTTCGAGGACAACCAGTGGATCCAGGTCGACCTCGGCGCTCCGGTCAGCTTCGATCAAATCACCATCGTCTGGGAGCAGGCGTACGCCCGCGACTTCGTCATCCAGGTCTCGGACGACGGGCAGCGGTGGACCGACGTGAAGTCGGTCAGCAACGCCGTCACCCAACTCAAGATCAGCGTGAACGGTGTGCCGGTGTTCGCCCGGGGCGGCAACTGGGGCTGGGACGAGCTGCTGCGTCGGGTGCTGCCCGACCGGCTGGCCGACACCGTCGAGATGCACCGCGACATGAACTTCACGATGATCCGCAACTGGCTCGGCAGCAGCAACCGCGAGGAGCTGTACCAGGCCTGCGACGAGCAGGGCATCCTGGTGTGGAACGACTTCTGGCAGGCGGGCGCGTTCCTGCCCAACCCGCCCGGCTACGTCGACATCGCCGCCGACACGATCCGGCGGTTCCGCCACCACCCGAGCATCGTGGTGTGGTGTGGCGCGAACGAGGGTGACCCGCCGCCGATCGTGGACGCCGGGCTCAAGCAGGCAGCGGCCGCCGAGCACCCGGAAATCCTCTACATCCCCAACTCGGCCGGTGGCATCGTCAGCGGCCACGGCCCGTACCACTGGGTGGAGCCGGCGACGTACAACAACAGGAACACCTACGACACTGGCGCGTTCGGTTTCCACACCGAGATCGGCATGCCGGTGGTGTCGGTGGTCGAGAGCATGCGCAACCTCGTGGGTGACGCGCCGGAGTGGCCGATCGGTGAGGTGTGGAACTACCACGACTGGTCGACCATCGGTAACCAGCGTGTCGGCACGTACCAGGCGGCGATCGACGCGCGGCTCGGTGAGTCCGACTCGCTCGACGAGTTCGCCACCCGGGCGCAGTTCGTCAACTACGAGAGCCACCGCGCCATGTTCGAGGCGTGGAACGCCAACCTGTGGCAGGACGCCACCGGTCTGCTGCTGTGGATGTCGCACCCGGCGTGGCACAGCACGGTCTGGCAGACCTACGACTACGACCTCGACGTGAACGGCGCCTACTACGGCGCCCGCAAGGGGTGCGAGCCGGTGCACGTCCAGGCCGACCCGGGCACCTGGCAGGTCCGGGTGGTCAACCACACCGCCGTGCCGCTGAGCGGAGTCAGCGTGAGCGCCCGGCGCTACGACCTGAGCGGTCGGCCGCTGGGTTCGGCCCAGCGTCAGCGGGTGGACGTGGCCCGCTCGGCCACCACGGCGGTCTTCCCGCTCGCCGCGCCGGACGGCGGTGGGCTGCACCTGGTGCGGCTGGAACTGCGGGACAGCCGGGACCGGCTGCTCGCGGAGAACACCTACTGGCGCTACGACAAGGCCGAGCAGTTGCGGGCGCTCAACGACGTGCCGAGCACCCGACTGTCCACGTCGTCGAACACCGCACGCGTCGTGGACGGGCGCAACACCGTCACCACGACGGTCCGCAACCAGGGTCGTACGGTCGCCGCGTTGGTCCGGCTCGCAGTGCGCGACCAGCGCGGTGAGCGGGTCCTGCCGGCCCGCTACGGCGACAACTACTTCTGGCTCCTGCCGGGGGAGAGCCGCGAGGTGCGGATCTCCTGGCCGGCCCGATCGGGCCTCGCCCGCCAGGTCACGGTGACCGCCCAGGCGTACAACTCCTAGGAGGACGCGGTGGGAAGCGGCGCTGGGCGGGCCGCTTCCCACCGTGACCGGGCTGCGGTCGTTTCCGGCCGCTTCCGCTTCCCGGGGGCGTCCCGTCAGCCATTCGTGGAGGTCTTGCGGCGGTCATCGTATACAACATACGCTCCCCGAATCGCCCACTTGAGGAGCTCTCCATGACGAACCTCTCCGTCCGCGACACGAACCTGCCCCGCCGCCGGGTGCTCCGGGCCGCCGTGGCCGCGGCTGCCGTCGTCTGCACCGTCGTCGCCTGCTCACCCGTGTCGAACAGCGAAGGCGGCGACCCGTCCGGCGGCGACCAGTCGGCAGGCCAGGATTCCTTCGGTACGCCGGCCGACCCCGCCAAAGTGAAGCAGGGCGGCAAGCTGGTGATCGCCCTCTCCGCCGAGCCCGACGCGCTGGACCCGACGCTGTCGAGAAGCCTCTACTCCCGCTACGTCTTCCAGGCCATGTGCCAGAAGCTCTACGACGTCAACGAGCAGGCGCAGGTCGTACCGCAGCTCGCGACGGCACTGCCCACCACGAGCGGCGACGGCCGGACGGTGACCATTCCGCTGCGGCCCGGCGTGCGCTTCGCGGACGGCACGGCATTCGACTCGGCCGCGGTGAAGGCCACCCTGCAACGCCACCTCACCAACGCCCGGTCGGCGCGCAAGAGCGAACTGGGTCCCATCGACGGCGTCGACACCCCGGACGCGCAGACCGTCGTCCTGCGGCTGAAGCAGCCGTTCGCACCGTTGCTCGGGGCTCTCGCCGACCGGGCCGGCATGATCATGAGTGCCCAGGCGCTGCGGACCCTGGGTGACGACTTCGCCTCGGCGCCGGTCTGCGTCGGCCCCTTCAAGTTCGCGAAGCGGGTGCCGCAGAACTCCATCGAGGTGGTGCGGGACCCGAACTACTACGACGCGAGCAAGGTGCACCTGGACACCATCTCGTGGCGGATCCTCACCGACGCCAGCATCCGCGCCGCCAACCTGCGCTCCGGCGACGCGCAGGTCGCCGACTCGGTCTCCACCCAGGACGTCGCCTCGCTCCGGCAGGACGCGGCGGTCTCCGTCCTCCAGTCGCAGTCCCTCGGCTACCAGGGTCTGACCATCAACGTCGGAAACGTCGACGGCGTCGGCACCGCCCCCAAGCCCATCAACCGCCCCCTCGCCCAGAACGCCAAGGTGCGGCAGGCCTTCGAGCACGCCATCGACCGCAAGGCCCTGGTCGACGCGGTCTTCAACGGGTTGCACGCCGCCGCCTGCTCCCCGATCTCGCCCGCGAGCACGTTCTCGTCCCCCGAGGCGCAGACCTGCCCGACGCATGACCCCGCCAAGGCCAAGCAGTTGCTGGCCGAGACCGGCGTGCAGACGCCGTACACGGTGACGATGCTCGCCTCGAACACCCCCGACACGCTGCGTCTCGCGCAGGCGTTGCAGTCCATGGTCAAGGACGGCGGCTTCGACCTGAAAATCAACCCGGTGGAGTACTCGTCGCTCCTCGACGAGCAGGACCGCGGCAACTTCGAGCTGCTGCAACTGGGGTGGAGCGGACGGATCGACCCGGACGCCAACATCACGAACTTCGTCGGCACCGGCGCCAGCCAGAACGTCGCCGGCTACAGCAACCCGCAGCTCGACACAGTGCTGACCCAGGCCCGACAGGCCGGCGACGTCGAGGAGCGCCGCAAGCTGTACGGGCAGGCGGTCACGCTGCTTCAGCAGGACGACGCCCTGATCTACCTCTACCGGCAGCGCAACCTGACCGCCGTCAGCAAGCAGATCCAGGGCCTTCAGGTCTACCCGGACGGCGTGATCCGGGCGGCCTTCGCCGGCTTCGGCAAGTAGGCCGTCGTGGCCCGATATCTGCTCACCCGCGCCTGGCAGTCGGCCCTGACCCTGCTGTTGTCGACGATCGTGGTTTTCGTCGGCGTACGGGCGCTCCCCGGCGACCCGGCCCTCGCCCTGGCCGGGGAGGACCGGTCGCCGGAGGCCCTGGAGGCCATCCGTCGCCACTACGGGCTGGACCAGCCGCTGCCGGTGCAGTTCGCCCAGTACGTGGAGCGCATGGCGCAGGGCGACTTCGGGGTATCGATCCGCACCGGCACCCCGGTCTCGTCGATGCTCGCGACCGCCCTGCCGGTGACCGTCGAGCTGTCCGTCCTGGCGATCCTCATCGCGGCGGCGCTCGGGGTCGGCGCCGGGGTGCTCGCCGCGGTCCGCCGTGGACGTCCGGCGGAGTGGCTCGCCAACGGCCTGGCCCTGATCGGCCTGTCGGTGCCGCACTTCTGGCTCGGGCTGCTGGCGATCCTCTACCTGTCCGTGGCGACCGGGCTGTTCCCCGCCTCCGGCTTCGTGCCGATCCTGGAGGACCCCGTGGACAACCTGCACCACATCGTCCTGCCGGCCGTGATCCTCGGCACCGGCCTGGCCGCGATCATCATGCGGCAGACCCGATCGGCGATGTTGGACTCGCTCTCCTCCGACTACGTGCGCACGGCGAAGGCGAAGGGTCTGCGCCCGCGCGCCGTCATCACCCGGCACGCCCTGCGGAACAGCCTCATCGTGGTGGTGACCGTCGTGGGCCTCCAACTCGGTGGGCTGATCTCGGGCGCGGTCGTCACCGAACAGATCTTCGGGCTGCCGGGCTTCGGCAAGATGACCATCGACGCGGTGTTCCAACGGGACTACCCGGTGATCCAGGCCGTCGTCCTGCTCACCGCGGCGGCCTACATCGTGATCAACTTCTTCGTGGACCTGCTCTACTCGGTCATCGATCCACGCATCCGGGTGACGGGAGATCCGGCATGACCGTCCTCACCGTACCGATGGCGGAGACCGGCACCGCCAGTATCACCCGGCGTACCCGGGTGCTGCGGCGACTGCGGCGCAACCCGCTCGCCGTGGTGAGCTTCGTCGTCCTCGCGCTGGCGGGTGTCATCGCGCTGCTCTCGCCCTGGCTCGCGCCCTACTCGGTCGACCAGACCGACTTCGCCCGTACGTTCGCACCTCCCGGCACCGCCGGGCACCTGCTGGGCACCGACGACCTCGGTCGGGACGTCCTCTCCCGCATCATGCTCGGTGCGCGGGCGTCATTGCAGGTGGGGCTCCTGGCGGTGGCCACGTCCCTGGTCATCGGGGTGCCGCTCGGGCTCGCGGCCGGCTACTTCCGGGCCTGGGACGCGGTGATCTCGCGCTTCACCGACCTGCTGCTGGCGTTTCCGTTTCTGATCATGGCGGTGGGGTTGGCGGCCATCCGGGGCGCCAGCCTCGGCAACGCCGCGGTGGCCATCGGCATCGCCCAGATCCCCGGCGTGATCCGGGTCGTCCGCTCGGACACGCTGCGCCTCAAGTCGCTGGACTTCGTCGCGGCGGCCGTCGTGGACGGCGCGAGCGACCTGTGGGTGCTGGCCCGGCACATCCTGCCGAACGCGACCTCGGTGATCCTGGTGCAGGCCACTGTTGCCATCCCGGCCGCGATCCTCGGCGAGGCGGTGCTGTCCTTCCTCGGCCTCGGCATCCAGCCCCCGGCACCCAGTCTCGGCACCATGCTGGCCACCGCCCAGCAGTTCGCCGCCCGCGCACCCTGGGCCGCCGTTCTCCCCGGAGTGGTGATCATGGGTCTGGCGCTGGCGTTCAACGTCTTCGGTGACGCCCTGCGCGACGCCCTCGACCCGAAGGGAGACCGGCGATGACCACCGCCTCCGCGCCCGTGCTGGAGATCCGCGACCTGTCGGTGTCGTTCCCGACCGAGACCGGCACCGTCTCGGCGGTCGACGGGGTCAGCCTGGACCTCGCAGCCGGGGAGATCGTCGGGATGGTGGGCGAGTCGGGGTGCGGAAAGAGCGTCACCGCGATGAGCATCGCCGGGCTGCTCCCGGGCAGCGCCCGGGTCACCGGGTCGGTGCGCCTGGACGGCACCCAGCTGGTCGGGGCCCGTGAATCGGCAGTGCGTCGGGTCCGGGGTCGGGAGATCGCCTACATCTTCCAGGAGCCGATGACGTCGTTGAACCCGGTGCTCACCGCCGGGCGGCAGATCGGGGAGGTGCTCCAGGTCCACGAACGGATGTCCCGACGGGCGGCGCGGGCGCGCGCCGTCGAGCTGTTGACGCTCGTCGGGATCCCGTCCGCCGCCCAGCGGGTAGACAGCTATCCGCATCAACTCTCCGGCGGCATGCGCCAGCGCGTGATGATCGCGATGGCGGTCGCCTGCGGCCCGAAGGTGCTGGTGGCCGACGAGCCGACCACCGCGCTGGACGTCACCGTCCAGGCCGGCATCCTCCAGGTGCTGCGGGACCTGCGCGACCGGCTCGGCACGAGCGTCCTCATCATCACCCACGACCTCGGCGTGATCGCCGACATCGCGGACCGCGTCGTCGTCATGTACGCGGGCCGGGTGGTGGAACGGGCGCCCGTCGACGACCTGTTCGCCCACCCACGGCACCGGTACACGGCCGGGCTCCTGTCGGCGTCACCGCAGCCGGGACGGCACGCCGGCACGGACCGGTTGACCGAGATCCCCGGGCTGGTGCCCGTCCTGGCCAGCCAACCCGACGCCTGCACCTTCGCGGATCGGTGCCCGGCCGCCGATGAGCGGTGCCGGTCGGCCGCCCCGCCGCTGGAGAGCATCGGTGACACCGACCACGTCGCGGCCTGTTGGCACCCCTGCACGACGGCACCGACGGCAGCTCAGGAGGCGAACCGATGACGCCGCAGCCGAACGCCCTGGAGATCGCGGACCTGGTGATGCACTTCGGCCCGGTGCGTGCCGTGGACGGGGTGTCAGTGACCATCCCGCGCGGCCGGGTCACGGCCCTGGTGGGGGAGAGCGGTTCCGGGAAGTCCACAGTCGGCCGATGCGTGGTGCGGCTCGTCGAGCCGACCGCGGGAACGGTCCGGATCGCGGGCACTGATGTCACCCACCTGTCCCGGCGGCGGCTGCGTCCCCATCGCGGCGCAGTCTCGATCGTCTTCCAGGACCCGGCGGGGTCACTGGACCCGCGCATGCTGGTGGGCGACATCGTGGCCGAGCCGCTGCGGCTGGCCGGCAAGCGGATCTCCCGGCGCGACCGGGACGCCCGTGTCGCCCCCCAACTCGAACGGGTCGGCCTGCGCGCAGAGGTGGCCCGTCGCTATCCCCACGAGCTGTCCGGCGGGCAACGTCAACGGGTCAGCATCGCGCGGGCCCTGATCTCCGAGCCCATGCTGCTCATCGCTGACGAACCCACCAGCGCGCTGGACGTGTCAGTGCAGGCGTCGGTGCTCAACCTCCTCGCCGACCTGCAGCGCGACATCGGGTTCGCCTGCCTCTTCATCACCCACGACCTGTCCGCTGTCGAGTACCTGGCCGACGACATCGCGGTCATGTACCTGGGTCAACTCGTCGAGACCGGCAGCCGCGAGCGGATCTTCGCCCGGCCCGCACACCCGTACACGCAGGCGCTGCTCTCCGCCGCGCCGGTGGCCGACCCGGTGCGTCAGCGCCACCGCCAGCCGGTGCTGCTCGGCGACGACCTGCCGTCCGCGCTCGACCCGCCGTCCGGCTGCCGGTTCCGGACCCGGTGCCCGCTCGCCTTCGACAGGTGCGCGACGGAGGTGCCGGCGCAGACCGCCATCGGAGACGGCATGGCCGCGTGCCACCTGGTCCGGCCGGACGGCACCGGTCCCGACGTTCGTACCGCAGAGTCCAGTGAGGTGTTGTCATGACGTTCACCACCCGACCCACGTTGCAGGGCACCTTCGGCATGGTGTCCTCCACCCACTGGCTCGCCAGCCAGTCGGCGATGGGCATCCTGGAACGCGGGGGCAACGCCTTCGACGCCGCGGTCACCGCCGGGTTCGTCCTGCACGTCGTCGAGCCGCACCTGAACGGGCCCGGCGGCGAGGTGCCGGCCATCGTGGCCACCGCAACGGACCCTCGAACGAAGGTGCTGTGCGGGCAGGGGCCGGCGCCGGCCGGCGCCACCATCGCGCACTTCCGGTCCCTCGGGATGGACCTCATCCCGGGTGCCGGGCCGCTCGCGGCGGCCGTACCCGGCGCGGTGGACGCCTGGCTCCTGCTGCTGCGCGAGCACGGCACGCTCACCCTCGCCGAGGTGCTGGAGCCGGCGATCGGCTACGCCGGCGCCGGGCACCCGCTGGTGGGTCGGGTCGGTGACACAGTGGCGGCCGTCCGGTCGCTGTTCGAGGACCATTGGCCCACGTCCGCCGCGCTCTGGCTGCGCGGCGGCCGGCCACCGGCCGCGGGGGAAGTGGTCACCAACCCGGCGTACGCGGACACCCTGCGCCGACTCGTCGAGGCGGGACGGGCGGCCGGCGTCGACCGGGAGGCCCAGATCGAGGCAGCGCGCCGGGCCTGGAGCACGGGTTTCGTCGCCGAGGCGATCGACGCGTTCAGCCGGCGACCGTTCCAGGACTCCAGTGGCCGCCCGCACGCCGGGCTGGTCACCGGCGACGACCTGGCCGCGTACTCGGCGAGCTGGGAGCCGCCCGCCACCCTCGACTGGCACGGCTACTCGGTGGCCAAGACCGGCTTCTGGGGTCAGGGCCCGGTGCTGCTGGAGTCCCTGGCCACACTGGACGCGCTCGACGACCCGGGCGCGTACGACCCGGCGACCGCGGCGGGTGTGCACGCCCAGGTCGAGGCGCTCAAGCTCGCCTTCGCCGACCGGGAGGCCTGGTACGGCGACGGGGCCGACGTGCCCGCCAAGGCGTTGCTCTCGCCGCAGTACGCGCGGGAGCGGGCCGCCCTGATCGGCGACCGAGCGTCGGCGGAGTTGCGGCCGGGGCGTCCGGACGGGGCGGAACCCCGCCTGCCGGCTCACGTCCGACCGGGTGTCGGGCGTCGCGCCGACCCGGCGGATCCGACGACGGGAGAGCCGACCGTGCAGGCGGACGGGGTGACCCGGGGCGACACCTGTCACGTGGACGTGGTCGACCGCTGGGGAAACATGATCTCCGCTACGCCCAGCGGCGGCTGGTTGCAGAGTTCCCCGACGATTCCGGAGCTGGGCTTTCCGCTGGGCAGCAGGTTGCAGATGTTCTGGCTGGAGGAGGGGCTCGCCTCGTCGCTGGCACCGGGCCGCCGCCCGCGTACGACGTTGAGCCCGACGATGGTGCACCGCGACGGCGAGCCGGTGCTGGCCTGCGGCACCCCCGGTGGGGACCAGCAGGACCAGTGGCAGTTGCCGTTCCTGCTGCGGCACCTCGTCGGTGGGCAGAGCCTTCAGGAGGCCATCGACGCGCCGGCGTGGCACACGGTCAGCCTGCCGGGGTCGTTCTATCCCCGCGACATGGAGCCCGGTGTCCTGGTGGTGGAGGACCGGTACGACGACGACGTGCTGGCCGCCCTGTGGACGTACGGGCACGAGGTGCGGGTCACCGACGGGTGGAGCCTCGGTCGGCTCTGCGCGGTGACCCGTGACCCGGCGACGGGAGTGCTGGCGGCCGGCGCGAACCCCCGGGGGATGCAGGGCTACGCGTGCGGCCGGTAGCCGATGCCGCAGCCGCGTGCCCGTCAGCGGGCGCCGTAACCACCTTCGGCGTTCTCGTACGCCGCGGCGGATGCCGCGTCGAGATGGTCGAGCGCGGCCCGCTCGGCGCGGTCACCGTCGCCCGACTCGATGGCGTCGACGAGTTGGATGTGCTCGGCCCACGAGTGTGGCGCGCGTTCGGCCGCACCGAGCCGGAAGACCCACTGGACATGGAGGTAGAGCGACTTGGCGATCGACGACAGCCAGGGGTTTCCGCTGATCTGGAGGATGCGCAGGTGCAGCGTGCTGTTCAGCTCGGCGACCCGGGCCAGGTCGTGGCGCTGGGTCGCCTCGCGGCCCTGGTCGAGCAGGGCGCGTAGGGACGCCACGTCGGCCGCTGTGGCCCGCTCGGCGGCCAGCCGGGCGGCCAGCGTCTCCAGGCGCCCGCGCACGGCGAACATGTCGGTGATGGTCCCGCTGCTCGGTGAGGCGACTACCGCTCCCCGGCGGGGGAGGATCACGACGAACCCCTCCGCCTCGGCGACGCGCAGTGCCTCCCGGACGGGGTTGCGGGAGACGCCGAAGTCCTCGGCGAGCCGGTCCTCGGTCAGCCGTTCGCCGGGCAGGTAGTCGCCGTCGATGATGGCGGTCCGCAGCGCGGCGAGGACCTGATCGCGGAGCGGCAGGTGTTGCGCGCCGAGCTTGTCCCGTAGGTCTTCAGCCACCTGGTCGCCTCGCCTCTCCGTGAACGTGTCCGGACAAAGTGTATACGAAGAACAATTACTGGAAGGTGGCCGACAGTGTCGAGCACAGCGCCCCGCGTCACCCGCCCCCGCGTCGCCGCGCAACGAGACGAGCGCCTGCTGCGGCGACGGCAGGTGCTCGTCGTCGTCCTCACCTTCCTCACCGGCAGCGCCGACGCTCTCGGTTTCCTCGCCCTCGGCGGCGCCTTCGCCAGCGTGATGACCGGCAACATGGTTCTGCTCGGGCTCTCGGCCGGCCGGGGCGAGGCCGACCTGGCGTTGACGTCGGGCTGCGCCATCGTCAGCTTCATCGTCGGTGTCCTCGCGGGCGCCCGCGTCGTCGGCTCGGCACAGCCCGACGATCCGGTCTGGCCCCGGCGGGTCACGTGGGCGCTGGTCCTGGAACTGTCGGTGTTCGTGGTGTTCGCCGTCGTCTGGGAGGTCACCCTGCACACCCCCGACGCGGGTGTCCACCTGGCGCTGCTGATGCTGTCCGCGGTCGCGCTGGGCGTGCAGAGCAGTGCGATCCAACGCTTCGGCGTGTCCGGCCTGTCCTCCACGTACCTGACCGGCACCCTCACCAGCCTGATCGCCGGGGTCGCCGCGCGCAGCCCGTGGGCCAGCCTGCGTCCCAAGGCTCAGGTGCTGCTGGCCCTCATGGTCGGCGCGGCGGTCGGCGCCCTGGTCGCCCTGCACCTGCCGGTCGTCGCCCCGGCCCTGCTGATCGTGCCGCTGGTGCTCGTCATCGCCGTGTCCGCGCGGATGCGGGCCTGAGCGTCAGACACCGCGAGCGAACAGGGCCAGACGTACCCGGTTGGGGCTGTCGGTCTTGGTCATCAGGCTGGTGATGTGGGTCTTGACCGTGGTGACACCGATGTGGAGCTGTTCGGCGATCTCGGTGTTGGACAGGCCCTCGGCGACCAAATTCAGCACGTCCCGTTCCCGGGCGGTCAGGCCCGGCAGGGCCGGTGGTGACCCGGGACGGGCGTGCACCGCGCGCTGCACGAGGCGACGGAGCACCTCCGGGCTGAACGGGCTGTCACCGACGGCGGCCCGGCGGATGCCGTCCAGCAGCTCGGTCGGGGGTGCGTCCTTGAGCAGGAACCCGCACGCCCCGGCGGTCAGCGCGGGGTAGAGGTGGTCGTCGTCGCCGAACGTGGTCAGCACCAGGACGCGGGTGGCGGGGCGTTCGGCGAGGATGCGGCTGGTCGCGGTGATCCCGTCGACACCGGGCATCCGCAGGTCCATGACGATGACGTCGGGGAGGAGCCGCCCGGCCAGCGGGATCGCCTCACGGCCGTTGTCGGCCTCCCCGACGACCTCGATGTCGGGCTGGGCGTCGCAGAGCATGCGCAGCCCGGCCCGGATGAGGTGCTGGTCGTCGACCAGCAGCACCCGGATCACGCCGGCTCCGGCGCGGGCGACCCGGCCGGGGCCTCCCGCTCGCGGGGCACGGACCCGACCGGGGCGTCGGCGGACGCGGAGGCGACCGCCGGAAGGACGGTACGCACCCGCCACCCGGCGTCGGTCGGGCCCGCCTCCAGCCGGCCGCCGAGGACCTCGACACGCTCGCGCATCCCGGTGATGCCGTGCCCGCCACCGGCCGGCACGCCCGCCGGCACCCTGCCGTGCCCGTTGTCGGTGACCTCCCAGTGCACGGAGCCGTCCCGGACGGCGACCACGACGTGCGCGAGCGCGGACGTCCCCGCGTGTTTGGCCACGTTTGTCAGCGCCTCCTGGGTCAGTCGCAGCACCGCCATGCCGCGCACCGCGTCGAGTGAACCGATCGCCGGGTCGAGATCGGCCTCCACCGTGACACCCGCCTGCCGGGCCCGGTCGATGGACGCGCCGATCGCCGCCGGCAGCGCGGCGGGTTCGATCGCGGTCAGCGCCGCGTCGCCGCGTACCCCGTCGGGGTCGCGCAGCACCGCGACCAGCCGGCGCAGCTCCGCGAGGGCCGCGGTGCCGGTGCCGTGTACGTCGTCGAAGACCTCGCCCACGCGGGGGTCCAGGTCGGTGAGCACGTGCCGGGCCACGCCTACCCGCAGGACCATCGACGCGACGTGGTGCGCGACGACGTCGTGCAGCTCGCGGGCGATGGCGCTGCGTTCGTCGGCGCGCGCCGCGCGACTCTCCGACGCGTGCTGGCGTTGTTCGGCCACAGCCCGCTCCACGGCCTGCCGACTCAGCTCCCGGTTCGTGCGGATGACCAGGCCGAGCAGCACCGGCACGCCGACCTCCAGGGCCAGGCCGACGACGCCCGAGGCGACCTGGCCGAGCGGATCGCCGACCGAGTCGGTCAGGTCCACCACCACCAGCAGCGCGGCGGCCAACCAGATGGTCCGGGGCCGGCGCGCCCGCATGGTGATCTCGAGCAGAGCCCAACTCGCGCCAACCTGGTTGATGGTGAAGTCGTCGACCAGACGGATCGCGACCGCCAGCAGGGCGGCCTGCGTCACCAGGTTGACCACCGGCCAACGGTGCACCGCCAGCCCCACGGTGAACGCGAGCACCGCGAGGATCCACTGTGTCGCCGTGGGCGTGCTGGCGGAGTGCGGGACGAAGAGCAGATAGCACACCCCGGCGAGGTCGAGCAGCGCCATCCGCACGAGCGTGTCCCGCATGTCGAACAGTCGCCCCGGCCAGCTCACGGTGGTCAGCCTAGGTGCTGCGGCCCGGTGGCGGCGGCCGACGGCCGCCGCCACCGGGCCCGGACCGCGAGGTACGCGGCCAGGCCGAGCGGCCCGAGCAGGATGGTCAGCAGCAGCACCGGAGCCATCACCAGCGCCGGCACCCCCCGATCGCGGCTGTCCAACCACGCCCACCGCCCGACGAACAGATCGAACGCGATCATGTGCGCCCAACCCGCCGCGGCCCCGTCGGAGGTGCCGAGCAGGTCGCGCACCCCGGCCAGGGTCGGCGACGCCACGGCCGGCAGCACGTCGCCGAACGCCGGGAGCACCAGCAGCGCGTAGATCACCACGACCGGCAGCACGATCAGCGGCGAGGCGATGATCCGGGCGGTCCACGACCAGCGCGGCAGCAAGATCATCAGCGCCCAGAACGGCGCGGCCACCGCGAACGTCAGGGAGAACAGCGTCCCGGTCACGCGGCCAGCGCCAGTTCCGGGCGACGTCGGCGGGCCAGCACCAGGCCGGTCGCGGTCGCCGTCGCGACCACCAGGGCCGCGACCGCGGCGAGCGTGACGCCGTCCGGCCGCAGCAGCGGCTGTTCGCGCAGGGCCTGCCAGGTCAACAGCACGGTGAGTACGCCGTACGCGACGCCCGCGACGACCAGCAGGCGGGCGCGGGTGCGCTCGACCAATTGCGTCGCGAACCGGCTCAGCAGGATCGCCAGGATCGGCAACGCCTGGAGGGCGTGCAGCCCCACGAAGTGCCCGATCCGCAGGTCACCGCCCGTGGTGCTCCAGCCGACCACCGGCAACCCCGGCCCACCGTCGGGCACGCCGACGCTGTGCGCCCCACCGATCCCCTCGATCCCCGGGTCCTGCATCGGCAGCGCCATCGGCACGGCCGCGAGCATGCCCAGAAGGGACAGGCCGAGCCCCCACCCGACGGCGGTCGCGGCGACCCGATCGGGGATCCGCTGGATCAGGACCACGATCCCGATGACGAGGTGCGCGAAGAACAGCACCATGATCGCCGCGCCCATCGCCGCGAACAGCGCGGTGTTCAGGGGTGTGGAGTCGTTGAAGTGGCTGGTCTGCCCGCGTATCACCTGACCGACGATCCACGCGTTCTCGACGACCGCCACCGCGACGATGACGACGACCGCCCTCTCGACGGCCCGGCTGCGTCGCGGCAGCAGCGAGAGCATCCAGGCGAGCGTCGCGCCGTACAGCACGAACGACACCGCGAACTTGAACGGCTTGAGCCAGATCGGCGCCCCGGTGAGGACGCGCGGGTCGACGAGGATGCCGACGACGGCGACGACGCCGAGCACCGCCATCACGGATACCAGGAACATCAGTGGGCGGTTCCAGCGCGTCGCCCGGCGCACAACGGTAGTCATGTCTGTAGATGTTCGTGGCCGCGCCCGCCGATCGCGTCCGACCCCGAGCCCCGGTTGCGGCCGGTGGTCGGAGCGCGCCTCCTCCCTGGGTAGGAGACGAAACCCGTCGGAGCCGCTCGGTGGTGCTGGCACAATGGCCGGCCTGCCGACCGGACCGGGAGTGACCATGACGATCAACGAGGACCGTGTCCAACCGAACGAGACCACAGTGCCGCTGCTGCACTGCGCGGCCCCGGAGGAGACCCTGGCGTTCTGGCGGGCCCTCGGGTTCGAGGTGGCTTTTGAGCAACTCAGGCCATATGTGTACCTGGCGTTCACCTGGAGTGGGTTCCAGCTGCACTACGGCCCCGCGCCCAAAGACCTGGACCCGGCGAAGGAGCATTCCGGCGGCTGCCTGGTGATGGTGGACGCGGTCGCGTCGTACCACGCGGTGTTCACCGAGGCGATGCGCCGCAGCTACGGCAAGGTGCTGGTCAAGGGCCTTCCCCGGATGACCCGCTACCGGGCCGGGGCGTCGCGGTTCAGCATCATCGACCCCTCCGGCAACACCATCGTCTTCATCCAGCGGGACGAGCCGAAGGACGTGGAGTACGGCGGGTCGAAGGAGCTTGACGGGCTGGCCCGGGTGCTCGACAACGCGCGGATCCTGCGCGAGTTCAAGATGGACGACCGGGCGGCCTACCGGGCGCTCGACTCGGGGATGCGCCGCCGCGCCGAGGACGCCCCGGTGGTCGAGCAGGCTATGGCGCTGGCCGGCCTGATCGAGCTGGCCACCGCGTTGGACAAGGCCGACCGGGTGCCCGAGTGGGGCGCCCGACTCCAGGCGCTGCCGCTGACCCCGGAACAGCGGACGCAGGTGGCGCAGTACGTCGCCGACCCCACCCTCCTCGAACCGTGGTGGCCCGACCCGCGCTGACCCCGGGCCCCCACGGGCCGCTTCGCCGTCGCCGACGAGCACGGGGTGCGCCTGCTGAGCGTCGCCGGCGTCGAACTGAACTGGACGGCGTCTCGCCACCCCCGGTGGACCGCCCGGTCGGGGCAGCCGCCCGCGCGCTGATCAGCCTGACCGCCGAGTTCCTGCCCTGACGGGCCGAGGGTCCGCTTCGCCCTATCCCAGCGCTACCCATACGTCTGCGCATTCCACGGAACGGCACGAATTTACCGCTTTAGGGTAAGTGGGTCGAACGCGCCTAGCTGCTCCGATAGCTTTCGAAGTAGAGGAAAACTCGTATTCCTCCCTTCGGGTGCATAAGGAGTCAGTGATGAAGCGCAGTGTCGCGTTCGCGGCAGCCCTCCTGGCAGGTCTGACCAGCATCGGATCGATCCCCGGGACCGCCTCCGCCGATGGTGGTGGCCCCGGGTACCACGACGACCGCAAGGGGGGTGATCACCACCACGGCGACGAGGGAGCGGTCTTCGTCCAGACCAACAAGGCCGAGGGCAACACCATCAAGGTGTACGACCGTGACGAGGACGGCCGTCTCTCCAAGGCGGGTGAGTACGAGACCGGCGGGCTGGGCGGCTTCACCATCGGCGCTCCGCTCGACGCCCTGGCCTCGCAGGGTTCCCTGATCTACCACAAGGGACTGTTGTTCGCGGTGAACGCCGGCAGCAACACCGTGACGGTCTTCCGCGTCGACGGCACCAAGCTGCACAAGCTCCAGGTCATCTGGTCCGGCGGTCTGTTGCCGGTCAGCGTCGCGGCCCGCGGCGACCTCGTCTACGTCCTCAACGCCGGCGGCGAGGGCTCGGTGCAGGGCTTCGAGCTGCACAAGGGGCGCCTGTCGCGGATCGAGGACGCCAACCGGTCGCTCGGGCTGCACAACGGCAACCCGCCGGCGTTCGGGACCGCCCCGGCCCAGGTCAAGATCGACCCGGACAGCGAGTTCGTCCTGGTGTCGACCAAGGCTGCCAACGTCATGTTCAGCTACGAGATCGGTCGCAACGGCAAACTGTCCCGCAACCCGGTGATCAGCGACGCGGGGAACACCCCGTTCGGCTTCACCTTCGACAGCGAGGACTCGCTGCTGGTTACCGAGTCGGGTGCGAACGCGGTCAGCCGGTTCGAACTGGAGGACGACGGCGCGCTCGACCAGGTCGGCCCGTCGGTGCCCAACGGCCAGCAGGCGCCGTGCTGGATCCAGCGCGTCGGCGACTACTTCTTCGTCGCCAACGCCGGCAGCTCCACCATCAGTTCCTACCGGGTCAACGACGACGGCAAGCTCGAACTCGTCAAGAACGTCGCCGCCGACACCGGCGGCGGGTCGATCGACATGACCACCAGTGACGGCTTCCTGTACGTGCAGAACGCCACCGCCGGCAACGTGCAGGGCTACAAGGTGCATGAGGACGGGTCCCTGAATCTCGTCACCACAGTGGAGGGTCTGCCGAAGTTCGCCGACGGCATCGGCATGGAGGGCATCGCCGCCTCCTGACGCACCACCCGCTGGCCCCGGTCGTTCATCGACCGGGGCCAGCACCTTTTTGACCGGTCACCGGCCGACGCGTCGCGCTGTGCCAGCGGGGTCGAGACTAGGAGGCCAACCGCTCGCGTGCGGTGCGAGCTGGTCGGGGAAGTTCGACCCCGCTGTCCGACGTGTTGATCTCTGACCAGACGGCGTCGAGGGAGAGGCCGAGGACGTCGGCGATCGCCGCGATGGTCGGAAAGGCGGGGGTGGCTATCCGGCCGGACTCGATCTTCCGAAGGGTCTCCGGCGAGACGCCCGCGTCCAGCGCGGTGAGGAGCATCGAACGCTCTCCACGGGCTCGACGCAGGAGGGCGCCGAGACGCTGTCCGCGTTCGAGCTCTGCGGGAGTGAGCGGCAACCTGACCATGCTCCGATTCTAGTACCGGGATAATATGGCCGGGATACTTATTGGTGGTCCGAGGAAGGCGCCGCATGATCGAGATCCTGAGCCCCACCGACGTGCTGCGAGCGAAGGACACCGGCGCGCTGGTTGCCGGCATCCTGCAGACGCTGAAGAGCCGCTGCGTGGTCGGCACCAACCTCCTGGACATCGACCGGTGGGCGCAGGCCATGATCACCGAGGCCGGGGCGCAGTCCTGCTACGTCGACTATGAGCCGTCCTTCGGGCGCGGGCCGTTCGGGCACTACATCTGCACCTCGGTGAATGACGCCGTGCTGCACGGGTTGCCGTACGACTACCCGCTCGCCGAGGGCGATCTGCTCTCGCTCGACCTCGCCGTCTCCCAGGGTGGAGTCGTCGCGGACTCGGCCATCAGCTTCATCGTGGGCGACGTGCGGCCCCCGGAGAGCGTCGCGCTGATCGAGGCGACCGAGCGCGCCTTGCAGGCGGGGATCGCCGCCGCCGGCCCCGGCGTCCCCATCGGTGACATCTCCCACGCGATCGGCTCGGTCCTCAAGGCGGCGGGATACTCGGTCAACACGGAGTTCGGCGGCCACGGCGTCGGATCGACGATGCACCAGGACCCGCACGTCTCCAACACCGGGCGCCCCGGTCGCGGCTACCGGCTACGCCCGGGGCTGCTGCTGGCGCTGGAGCCGTGGGTGATGGCGAACACCGCCACGCTCGTCACCGATTCCGATGGCTGGACCCTCCGCAGCGCGACGGGCTGCCGGACGGCGCACAGCGAGCACACCATCGCCATCACCGACGACGGTGCGGACGTGCTCACCCTGCCGACGCCCTGACCCGTACGGGACGATCGACACCCTCACCGGTCAGCCGACGACGGGCCGCCCACGATGGACGATTAACCGGTCGCCGAAGGGGCACGTCCCTCCGTGGCACCCTGCCGGGTCGCGTTCAGAATGAACCGATCGGTCATATTTTCCGTGATGACGGTCAGGGTCACCCACCAGAGTCACGGAGGCACGATGTCAACGGTTCGAACTGGTCCGGTCATCGGACTGCTCGTGCAGATCGTCCTGCTGGCGGTGCTGGCGGAGACAGTCGGTCTGGGCACGGCGGGCTGGGTGGCGGGGCTGGCGTACGGGGTGGTCCTGTGCGCCCTGCTCAGCCGGGGAATGTCCCGCTCGGGCGCGGGTGCGCTCAGCCCGGCCGACCGGGTGACCCTGAGCCGGGCGATCCTCGTCGGCGGCGTGACGGCCCTGGCCGCCGACTCGTTCGGCCGGTCGGCGCCGATCACCCTGATGGTCGTCCTCACCAGCGTGGCGTTGGCCCTCGACGCCGTGGACGGGTACACGGCACGCCGCACCGGGACCACCAGCGAGCTCGGCGCGCGCTTCGACATGGAGATCGACTCCTTCCTGGTCCTGGTCCTCTGCCTGCACGTGGCCCCCGCGGTGGGTGGCTGGGTGCTCGTGATCGGCGCGATGCGGTACGTCTTCGTCGCCGCGAGCTGGGTGCTGGGGTGGATGCGCGGATCCCTGCCGCCGCGCTACTGGCGCAAGGTCGTCGCCGCCATCCAGGGCGTGGTGCTGACGGTGGCGATGGGCGACGCGCTGCCCGGGCCGCTGACGACCGTCGTGCTGCTGGCGTCACTGGCGCTTCTGGTCGAGTCGTTCGGGCGTGACGTCGCGTGGTGCTGGACGACCCGTCGCCTCCGTCACACCGTCGTCCACGACGCCCCGGACAGCCGACACGTCCCGGACATCCACGACGCCCCGGTCGCGGTCGTCCACGCGAGCAGCCCGGTGAGCCACAGCGCCCCGAGCGCCGCGGCGGCGCTGGGCTCGGGTCGGACGGATGCGCTGCCCTGGTCGGACCGCCCCACGGTCGCCGTGGCCCGGCGTGGCATCGCCCGCGTCTGAGCCGCCCGGATCCCGCCCCCCACGAAGATCATGGAAGGATGCCCGGGTTGTCGCTCTTGACGCGCGTACGTCAGCTGCCGAGCCAGGGACGGAGACCGATGAGAGGCGAAGTCTCGGACGGCACCGCCGGCGGCACCGACGTGCAGGATCGGCCGAAACGCTCCGTCGCCGCCCGGCTGACGACAGTACTGGCCGCGCTGCTCGTGCTGCTCGTCCTCACCGTGCCGTACGACTTCGGCCGGCTCAGCCCGGCGGCGTTCGCGCGGATCCCTCTGGAGGCGCTACTGGTCGTGGCCCTCCTGCTCGCCCTGCCGTCTCGTGGCAGCCGACTGGTCGCGACGCTGGCCGGCGTGGCCCTCGGCCTGCTCGGCCTGTTGAAGCTGCTCGACCTGGGGTTCACCGCCGCGCTGAGCCGGGCGTTCGACCCGGTGCTCGACTGGGCGCTCCTCGACGAGGGGTTCGCCTTCCTCAGCGAGTCGTACGGTCGACCCGCCGCCATCGGCGTCGCCATCACCCTGGCGCTGGTGTTCGTGGGCCTGCCCACGCTGGTCACGCTGTCGATGCGGCGACTGCGGCGGCTGGTGGTCCGGCACCGCACCGGGACCACCCGGATCGTGGCCGCGCTGGTTGTGGTCTGGGTGGCCTGTGCCGCGTTCAACGTGCGGGTCGTCGAGGGCGTGCCGGTCGCCGACACGTCCGCGACCACCCTGGCCAACGGTCACGGCTTCCAGGTGCGCCTGCGCCTCGACGACCGCGAGACGTTCGGCGCGCTGATTGAGGCTGACAGGTTCGGCGACACCCCGGGTGACCAGCTACTGACCGCGCTGCGCGGCAAGAACGTGGTCGTCGCCTTCGTGGAGAGCTACGGCCGGGACGCCGTTGAGGACCCGGAGTTCGCGCCGCAGGTCGGCGCGGTCCTCGACCGCGGCACCAGCGAGCTGGGCGCGGCGGGTTTCGCCGCGCAGAGCGGCTTCCTCACCTCGCCGACCTTCGGTGGCGGCAGTTGGCTCGCGCACGACACGCTGCTCTCCGGCCTCTGGATCGACAACGACCAGCGGCACCGCACCCTGCTGGCCAGCGACCGGATGACCCTCAACGGCGCCTTCCGACGGGCGAACTGGCAGACCGTCGGCGTGATGCCTGCCGTCACCAGGGCATGGCCGGAGGGTTCCTTCTTCGGCTACGACCGGTTCTACGACGCCAAGACGCTCGCGTACCGTGGCCCGAAGTTCAGCTTCGGCACCCCGCCCGACCAGTACACCCTGGCCAGCTGGCAGCGCCTGGAGCAGGCGAAGCGCGACGGCAACGTGATGACCGAGCTGGCGCTGGTGTCGAGTCACGCGCCCTGGACGCCCGTCCCGCCGCTGCTCGACTGGGCCGAAGTCGACGACGGCGCGGTCTACCGTGGGGCCGGCGCGGACAGGTCGGACGAGAAGCGCCGCAACACCGGCCAGATCCGGGCGGACTATCGCAAGTCCATCGAGTACACCCTCGGGGCGCTCATCTCCTACGTGCGGACCTACGGAGACGACGACCTCGTGTTCATCTTCCTCGGTGACCACCAACCCGCCGCTGTCGTCACCGGCGAGAACGCCAGCCACGACGTGCCGATCTCGATCGTCACCCGTGATCGGGCCGTGTTGGACCGGATCTCCGGGTGGGGCTGGCAGGACGGGCTGAAGCCCGGGCCGCAGGCGCCGGTCTGGCGGATGGACGCCTTCCGGGACCGGTTCCTGACCGCTTTCGGACCGTAACCCGGCCACCTCTCTCACGGACTGGACCCAGACAGATGACGGCTACCACCAACACCAGGATCGCCGCGCTCCGGACCGACCCGGCACTGTCCCTGCTGCACCGGTCGCTGGACGTCTACTACGGCGACCCCGAGCGGGACGCGAGGATGGACGCCTTCTACTCCCGCTTCGTCAGGAGTGGGGACCTCGTCTTCGACATCGGCTCCCACGTGGGCGACCACATCGGCAGCTTCCGTCGCATCGGCGCCCGGGTCGTCGCCGTGGAACCGCAGCCGCTGTGTCTGCGCGCCCTGCGGGCGATCTACGCCGACGACGACCAGGTGACAGTTGTCGACGCCGCGTGTGGCGCGCTGCCGGGGCGCACCCGGTTGCACGTCAACTCCGCCAACCCCACCGTGTCGACCGCCTCACCCGACTTCGTGCGGGCGGCGAAGGGCGCGGGCGGGTGGGAGGGCGAGGTGTGGGATGCCGACATCGAGGTCCCGGTGGTCACCGTCGACGCGCTGATCGAGACGTACGGCGTGCCGGCCTTCGCCAAGATCGACGTTGAGGGTTTCGAGGACGAGGTGCTGGCCGGCCTGAGCCGTCCGCTGCCCGCGCTGTCGTTCGAGTTCACCACCATCGCGCGTCCGGTTGCCTACCGATGCCTCGATCGCCTGACCGTGCTCGGCTTCGACGGCTTCGACGTCGCGTTGGGCGACGACAAGTCGATGACCTTCCACCGTTGGATGCCCGCGACCGACCTGACGACACACCTGCGCGACCTGCCGCACTCCGCGAACTCCGGCGACGTGTACTGCGTGTCGGGAATCCAGGCGGCCACCACCGGCGGCTGACCGGAGCACTGGTCACCGCCCCGGTGACCGGGGCCGGGCCCGACAATCAGATGACCGGCTGCTGGCGTTGGCGCAGATTGCGATCATCGCCGAGATCACCACCCAGACCTGGGGCGGGTCCAGCAGTTCGCGGCGGGCCGCCGCCTGCGGTGACTCGCCGGGCTCGACATGGCCGACGGTCCCTCACGCGCACCGGATCGCGTACCCTCCGCGGATGGACCTCGACGATCTTCCGCTTGCCGAGTTCGCGTTTCCGGGGCCACTGCGGGACAAGCTCGTGGGCGCGATCCTGTCCGGGGCGAAGACCTCGACGACCGGCCTGCTGATCGGGTACGAGCGCGCCGACGAGCCGCTGCCCGAGGTGGGTCAACTGTCCGCCGTGGTGGACTCCGCCGGCCGGCGGGTCGCGGCCATCGAGCTGACCGACGTACGGGTGATCCGGCTCGCCGACGTCGACCTGCCACACGCCCTTGCCGAGGGGGAGGGCGACGAGTCGGTGGCCCAGTGGCGCGCGGGACACGAGACGTTCTGGCACAGCGCCGAGGTGCGGACCGAGCTGGGCGACCCCGACTTCACAGTGGATGACGAAACCCTGGTGGTGACCGAAAGCTTCCGGCTGGTGCACGTCGTCTGAGCGACCCGGCCACTGTGGACCGTGACGCAGCGGGCCACGCCGCGGTACAAGGTCACCTATGCTCGGCGCGTGATCCCCCCGGCACTCGAGATCCGTGGCCTGGTCAAGACCTTCGCAGCGCATCGCGCGGTGGACGGCATCGATCTGACCGTACATCCCGGCACCTTCCACGGCATCGTCGGGCCCAACGGCGCCGGTAAGTCCACCACCATCGGGATGGCCGTCGGCCTGGTCACCCCGGACTCCGGGCAGATCCGGATCCTCGGCCACGACGCGCTGCGCGACCGCGGCCTGATCCGCGCGGTGACCGGCGTACTGCCCGACGGCCTTGACTTCCCGGAACGCCTCACCGGCGCCGAACTGTTGCGCTACAGCGCCGGCCTGCGCGGGCTGCCCCGGGCGGCGGCCACCGACCGTGCCACCGAACTGATCGACGTGCTCGGCCTGGACAAGGGCGCCGGCACCCCACTGGCCGACTGCTCCACCGGCACCCGCAAGAAGCTCGGCCTCGCCCAGGCGCTGCTGCACGCGCCCCGGCTGCTCGTGCTCGACGAACCGTTCGAGGCGGTCGACCCGGTCTCCGCTGCCACCATCCGCCGGGTGCTGCGCCGATTCGTGGCCGGCGGCGGCACCTGCGTGCTGTCCACCCACTCGATGCTGCTCGTCGAGCAGATGTGCGACGAGGTCACCGTGATCCACCAGGGCCGGGTGGTCGCCGCCGGGCCGGTCACCGAGGTCGCCGCCGGCAGCAGCCTGGAGGACCGGTTCGTCGAGTTGGTCGGCGCCGAAACCTCCGGCAGCGCCGGTCTGGACTGGCTGACCGGGGCACGATGAGCGCCGAACCCGCCACCCCTGGTCGGCTGGCCGGCACCCTCGGCGCTATCACGGTGCCGGCCCGGATGCGCGCGACGATGCTGCGTCGCTCGCTGCGCGAGCACCCCGGACCCACTGTGGCGGCCCTGGTCGGTCTGCTCGCCGCCGCCTGGCTGATCCGGTACGCGCTCCGCGGCGACCACAACACTCTCGGCCTGCTCGCCGGGGCGTGGGTCCTCGGCTGGATCGTCCTGCCGCTGCTGCTCGGCGGCGGGCACGGCCGGGTCCGCCCGGTCCACCTGCGGCTGGAGCCGATCGGCGGGGTCCCGGCCGCGATCGGTCTGCTGGCCGCGTCGGCGATCGGTATCGGCCCGGCCGTCTCGCTGGTGGCACTCGCCGCGCTGCCGGTGCACGCCGCCCGCTACGGCACCGTCGCGGTCCTCGTCACCGCCGGCGGCGCGGTGCTGCTCTGGCTGCTCGGGCTGGTCGGCTCGGCCATCGCGCTGGAGGTCGTCGGCCACGCCGGGGGGCCGGCCGGGGCGCTGCTCACCGGCATCTTCACCGGTACGGCAATGGGCGTCGCCGGATCGCTCTGGGCGGTCTTCCCGTGGGTGTCGGTCCTGCTCGTCGCAGCGCCGGAGGAGGTGGTCCGGGCCATGGCGTACGTGCCGAGCGGTTGGCCGGTCGCCGCCGTGACCGGGCCAACCGGGCAGGGGGTGCGCCTGATGGCGGCCCTGGTCGGCATCGTGGCGCTCTGCGCCGCCGCGTACCTCATGCTGGTGCGAAGGATGATCACGGCGGGCGTGCCGTTCCGGCCGCGCGGGACCACAGTGCTCCCGCTCGTGCGGCGCGGCGACGAGCCGGCCGCGGGGCGCGGGACCACGGGGGCGTCACCGGCCGGAGATGGGCGCGTCGAGCGCGGCTGGCTGGCGTGGGTGCCGGCCGCGACGCGGGCGGTCGCGGGCCGTGAGTTGCGGTCCTGGATGCGGCATCCGCTGCGGCTGCAGTATCTGGCGTTCGCGGTGGTCTACGGCGCGCTGCTCGCCGGGCTGCCGCTGCTGTCCGACGTACACCTGCTGCTGCCGTGGGCCGGGCCGCTCGCAGTGCTCGGCGCGGCGGCGATGTCGGCCGGGCTGGTCGGACTGGACGGCACCGCCTTGTGGCTGCCGCTCACCACGCCGGGCGGGGAACGGGCCGAGGTCCGGGGACGGGCCCTGGCCTGGCTGGTGCTGGTCACCCCGATCGGGGTGCTGCTCGCCGTCGCCGGTGTCCTCCTCGCGCCGGACGTCGACCCGCTGGCCGCGCTCTCCACCCTGCCGGCTCTGCTCGGCGCGGGCGCGTCGGTGCCGGTGTGGGTGTCGCTGCTGCGGGTGCGGCCGGTGGCCGACCCGCGGCACCCCACCTCGGCCGACAACCCCACGGACATCGTCAGCATGCTGGTCGCCACCGGGTCAGGGCTTCTGGCCGCCGCGCCGGTGCTCGCCCTGGTGATCTGGGGCCCGTCGGGAGTGGCGCCGCTGCTGCCACTGGTCGGTCTGCTCAGCGGCGCCGCGGCCTGGCGGGGCGGCATCTGGTTGGCCGACGAACGTCTCACCCGACGCGGGACCGACGTGCTCGCCGCGGCCGGCCGGCGCAGCCGGCCCCCGGAGACGGTGATTCCGCTGACCTGGGACGCGCAGTGGTATCGGGAGAACAAGTCGACAGCGTGGGCGCTGGGGTTGCTGACGGTGGGGTGGATCCCGGTGATCCCCCAGGGGGTGATGCCGTTGGCGTTCGGAATCGACAGCGGGTGGATCGTGGCCGGTCACCTGAGCGGGAGCGCGCACACAGCGGTGGGGTTGGCCATGGTCGGGCTGGGCGTCGCGATGCTGCTCACCGGCCTGGTGCTGTGGGATCGCCGACCACGGCCGGGCGGTCCTCCTCAACCTGCTCCTCCCGGATAACCGTTCCCGGTACCACGTCGATCCGTGGCAGCTCAGCAGGGCACCGCTCGGCGTGTCGAACAGCTCAGCTGCCAACGATCAAGGGAGCCGCACCACCTACAGCAGTGCATGTCGATGCCGTAATCCATCACGGTCTGCGGGCGCAGCGTGCGGGTGGAGAGCAGGAGATGCTGCTCGACGTCGCTCTCGTCGGTCGCTACGCCGACCATCACCCCAGTCGTCGGACACGACCGCCGCGGCCTCGTACATCCGGTAGTCGTCGACACAGCTCGACGGCGTCACCACCGTCTCGGCGATCCGCAATGGGCGCACGGCCGAGAGCCTACGCACCGCGAGGAGCCGAGGCGGGCTGCACTGGAGAAGTCGTTCTAATTCGACTGCGTAGGCTCAGCTACATAGACACCCTTGCCCGGATGCCCCTCGACCAGCTCGCGGTCCTTGAGGATCGTCATGACCCGGTTGATCGTTGAAATGTGCACGCTGTACTGCTCGGCCAGCTCGCGTGTGGACGGTAGCTTCTCACCCGGCGCGAGTTCCCCAGACTTGATCTTCTCGGTGATCTCGGTAGCGATGCGTCGGTAGTCCACTTTCTCGGTCGGCATGAGTCGATCTCCGTTGGGTCCCTCGTTTCGGCACCCCGACTCGATCACGATCAGACCTATTCCAACAAGTTCCATGCTCCCGATGCCGGGGCTGGTCTTCGTAACCTTGGTCCGCCAGACTGCGCGGCATGGGTGATCGTTGGCGCCGGTGGGCGTGGGTCGGGGTGCTCGTCATCGGGCTGATCCTCTATCTGGCGGTGCTGCGGACCCTGGTCAGCACCAAGAATCCGAACTTCGTACCGGCGTTGATCCTGCTCGGGGCGACGCTGGTGCCGCTGACGTTCCTGACGTTCGCGCAGGCCCGGACCGGGCGGTGGCAGGTGCCGGCGTCGGTGCTGGTGACGTCGGCGTTCTTCGGCGGTGTGATCGGCACGGTGGTCGCCGGCACCCTGGAGTACGACACCCTGCGCGGGCTCGGCACCCTGCGGATGCTGTTCGTCGCGTTGATCGAGGAGTCGGCGAAGCTGATCGTCCCGGTGATCCTGCTGTTCACGGTGGTGGCCCAGCATCGGCGTCGGGTGCCCTCCGACGGGCTGATCATCGGCATCGCCGCCGGCATGGGGTTCGCCGCGCTGGAGACGATGGGCTACGCCTTCAGCGCGCTGCTGAGTTCGCAGGGCAACATCGGCGCGGTGGAGCAGACGCTCTTCATCCGGGGTCTGACGGCACCCGCCGGTCACACCGCCTGGACCGGGCTCACCGCCGGCGCCCTGTGGGCGTTGCTGGCCAGCCCGAGCGTCGCTCGGCTCTTCGGGTTCATCGGCACGTTCCTGGGTGTCGTCGTCCTGCACACCCTCTGGGACACGTTCTCCGGCTCACTGGTCTTCGTCGTGTTGGCGATCATCAGCATCGGCTGGTTGTTCTGGGAGCTTCGCCGCTACCGGACCTTCGGCGAGCAGCCTGTCGGTCAGCTCCAACCGCACTGACCACCGCCGTACTCCATGCCTCTCCCGGCCCGCACCAAAGGGCTGGGGGAGGCATGACTGTTTGTGATCCCGCTGCGACCGGGCCGACACCTCATCTAACGTCAGAGTGTTCATATTTGGCGTGGTTGGTCGGGAAGGTGCGGCAATGGGGGTGCGCAGCTGGTTCGAGGGCTGGCCGGTCTACCGCCAGCTCACCGGCACCGACCCGCTGGGCCGGGGTGCCGCGGCGAAGTCCGACGGGTCCCGCGCGCTCACCGCCCGCACCGATACCGCCGATTCGATGGCCCGGTCCGTCTGCCCGTACTGCGCCGTCGGTTGCGGCCAGCGGGTGTTCGTGAAGGACGGGCAGGTCACTCAGATCGAGGGCGATCCGGACAGCCCGATCTCGCGGGGTCGGCTCTGCCCGAAGGGCGCGGCCAGCAAGAGCCTGGTGACCAGCCCGTTGCGGCAGACCACTGTCCGCTACCGCCGGCCGTACGGCACCGAGTGGGAGGACCTCGACCTCGACACGGCGCTGAACATGATCGCCGACCGGGTCCTTGCCGCCCGGGACGAGACCTGGGAGGACGTCGACGCCGAGGGTCGACCGCTCAACCGGACGCTGGGTATCTCCAGCCTGGGCGGGGCGACGCTGGACAACGAGGAGAACTACCTCATCAAGAAGTTGTTCACCGCGATGGGGGCGCTCCAGATCGAGAACCAGGCCCGTATTTGACACTCCTCCACCGTCCCCGGTCTGGGGACCAGCTTCGGTCGTGGCGGCGCCACCCAGTACCAGCAGGACCTGTCGAACTCCGACGTCATCGTCATCCAGGGTTCGAACATGGCCGAGGCACACCCGGTGGGTTTCCAGTGGGTGATGGAGGCCAAGCGTCGGGGGGCGAAGGTCTTCCACGTCGACCCGCGGTTCACCCGTACCAGCGCGCTGGCTGACTCGTACCTGCCGATCCGGGCGGGCACCGACATCGCGCTGCTCGGCGGGGTGGTGCGCTACATCCTCGACAACGAGTTGGACTTCCGGGAGTACGTCGTCGCCTACACCAACGCCGCGACCATCGTGACCGAGGAGTACGCCGACACCGAGGACATGCACGGCCTCTTCTCCGGCTTCAACGACGACAACGCCACCTACGACCAGGCCAGTTGGCGGTACGAGGGCCACTCGCAGAACCAGACGACCCGCGACAGCGAGACGCAGCGGGAGACGGCGGCCGGGCTGGAGAACGAGTCGCACGGCGCGCCTGTCGGCGGCGAGACCGAACGTGACGAGACGTTGCAGCACCCGCGCTGCGTCTACCAGATCCTCAAGCGGCACTTCTCCCGCTACACCCCCGAAATGGTGGAACGGGTCTGCGGCATCCCGCAGGAGAAGTTCCTCGAACTGGCCCGGGCGTGGACGGAAAACTCCGGCCGGGACCGGACCGGCATGCTCGTCTACTCGGTGGGCTGGACGCAGCACAGCGTCGGCGTGCAGTACATCCGCACCGGCGCGATCATCCAGCTCCTGCTGGGCAACGTGGGCCGGCCGGGTGGCGGGGTGATGGCCCTGCGCGGGCACGCCAGCATCCAGGGGTCCACCGACATTCCGACGCTGTTCAACCTGCTGCCGGGCTACCTGCCGATGCCCCACCACGCCGAGCACCCGACCCTGGACAAGTGGGTGGACAGCATCGCGCACCCCGGGCAGAAGGGCTTCTGGGGCAACGCCCGCACCTACGGCGTCAACCTGCTCAAGGCGTACTGGGGTGACGCCGCCACCGCCAACAACGACTACTGCTACGGGTACATGCCGCGGATGACCGGTGACCACGGCACCTACCAGCAGGTGCTCGACATGATCGACGGCAAGATCAAAGGCTACTTCCTGCTCGGGCAGAACCCGGCGGTCGGCTCGGCGCACGGTCGCGCGCAGCGGCTCGGCATGGCCAACCTCGACTGGCTCGTGGTCCGGGACCTGTTCGAGATCGAGAGCGCCACGTTCTGGAAGAACGCGCCGGAGATCGAGACCGGGGAGATCGTGCCCGAGGAGTGCCGTACCGAGGTGTTCTTCCTGCCCGCCGCCTCCCACGTGGAGAAGGAAGGGACCTTCACCCAGACCCAACGCTTGTTGCAGTGGCGGGAGAAGGCCGTCGAGCCGCCAGGCCACGCCCGCTCCGAACTCTGGTTCTTCTACCACCTCGGTCGCGTCATCCGGGAACGGCTGGCGACGTCGACGAAGCCGCGCGACCGTGCGCTGCTCGACCTCGCCTGGGACTACCCCACGCACGGCCCGAACGCGGAGCCGAGCGCCGAAGCGGTGCTGCGCGAGATCAACGGGTACGACGTGGCCACCGGCCGGCCGCTGGCGTCGTTCACCGAGATGAAGGACGACGGCTCCACCGTCGGCGGTTGCTGGATCTACACCGGGGTGTACGCCGACGGCGTCAACCAGGCGGCCCGCCGCAAACCCGGCTCGGAGCAGTCTTTGGTGGCACCCGAATGGGGCTGGGCCTGGCCGGCGAACCGGCGCATCCTCTACAACCGCGCGTCCGCCGACCCGGACGGCAACCCGTGGAGTGAGCGCAAGCGTTACGTGTGGTGGGACGCGGACAAGGGCGAGTGGACCGGCTACGACGTGCCGGACTTCGAGAAGACCAAACCGCCGTCCTACCGACCGGAGCGCGACGCCTCGGGTGTGGCGGGAATCGCCGGCGACGATCCGTTCATCCTCCAGGGCGACGGCAAAGGCTGGCTGTACGCGCCCACCGGCGTGCTCGACGGACCGATGCCCACCCACTACGAGCCGGTCGAGTCGCCGGTGCGCAACCCGCTCTACCGGCAGCAGGCCAACCCGACCCGCAAGGTGTACACGCACCCGATCAACACGTTGAATCCGAGCCCGCCGCAGGAGCACAGCGAGGTCTTCCCGTTCGTGTTCACTGTCAGCCGGCTCACCGAGCACCACACCGCCGGCGGGATGAGCCGGACGGTGTCACCGCTGGCCGAGCTGCAACCCGAGATGTTCGTCGAGGTGTCGCCGGAGTTGGCGGCCGAACGCGGTCTCACCCACCTGGGTTGGGCCCACCTGGTCACCAGCCGCGCGGCGGTCGAGGCGAAGGTGCTGGTGACCGACCGCGTGACGCCGCTGCGAGTGGATGGCCGGATCATCCACCAGGTCTGGCTGCCGTACCACTTCGGCTACGAGGGCCTGGTGACCGGCGACTCGGCCAACGACCTGTTCGGCATCACCCTCGACCCCAACGTCCTGATTCAGGAGAGCAAGGTCGGCACGTGCGACGTCCGGCCCGGACGGCGCCCCAGAGGACAGGACCTGTTGGACCTCGTCGTCGACTACCGGCGGCGGTCGGGAAACCTCGTCCACCGCTACCCGCCGATGGTCACGACCGACGTCGCCGACAGCAGCAGCGACCAGGAGGCCTGACGATGCCCCACGCCAACGCCCTGTACGGGCCGCTGGACCCCGCACCGGACGCCGGCTACGAGAACCCGCCGCCGCGGATGGGGTTCTTCACCGACACCAGCGTCTGCATCGGCTGCAAAGCGTGCGAGGTGGCCTGCAAGGAGTGGAACGGCGTCCCCGAGAGTGGGCTCGATCTGCTGGGCATGTCGTACGACAACACGGGCGCGCTGACCGCGAACTCGTGGCGGCACGTCGCGTTCGTGGAGCAGCCCCGCTCGGCCGGCTGGGCGACCCCGGCGTTCGAGGGGGACCCGGACGGGCCGGCGATCAGCCCGGTGACGGCTGCGGCCGGCGCGCGTACCAGCACCGACACCGGAACGGACCCCGGCCTGCCCACCGGATCGCCCGCCGCGGCGGCCCGCATGTCGGGCGGGCCGGAGTTTCTGGGGATGCCGGGTGCGCAGCCGCCGGGGAGGGGCTCGGGCGCGGAGGGACGGACGGATTTTCGCTGGTTGATGATGTCAGACGTGTGCAAGCACTGCACCCACGCGGCCTGCCTGGATGTCTGCCCGACAGGTTCCCTGTTCCGGACGGAGTTCGGCACCGTGGTGGTGCAGGAGGACATCTGCAACGGCTGCGGTTACTGCATCTCCGCCTGCCCGTACGGTGTCATCGATCAACGCAAGGATGATGGTCGGGCGTGGAAGTGCACGCTGTGCTACGACCGGCTCGGGGTCAGCATGACGCCGGCGTGTGCGCAGGCGTGCCCGACGGAGTCGATCCAGTACGGGGAACTGGACGAGTTGCGGGAGCGGGCCGCCGCGCGGGTGGCGAAGCTGCATGAGCGGGGCGTGCCGGAGGCGCGGTTGTACGGGCACGACCCGAACGACGGCGTCGGTGGTGATGGAGCGTTCTTCCTGCTGCTGGACGAGCCGGAGGTGTACGGGCTGCCACCGGACCCGATTGTGACCACCCGCGACCTGCCGGCCATGTGGAAGCGTGCCGGCCTGGCGGCGATGACGATGGCGGTCGCCACGGCGGTCGCGTTCCTGGGCAGGCGGCCATGACCGACGAGACGCCTCGCAGACGAGGCGGCCACGGCGGTGAACAGCTCACGGTGCCGCCGGCCGACTTCGCCTCCTACTACGGCCGGCCGGTTCTGAAGCCGCCGGTGTGGAAGTACGACATCGCCGGCTACCTGTTCACCGGCGGCCTCGCCGCCGGGAGTGCGCTGATCGGGGCGGGCGCCCAACTGACCGGACGACCGGGGCTGCGCAAGGTGGGCCGTTGGACGGCCCTCGGCGGCGTCGCCGCCAGCACGTACCTGCTGGTCCACGACCTCGGCCGGCCGGCCCGTTTCCATCACATGCTCCGGGTGGTCAAGGTGACCTCGCCGATGTCGGTCGGCACCTGGATCCTCGCCGCGTTCGGGCCGGCGGCCGGCGTGGCCGCGGTCGCCGAGCTCGCGCCGCTGCTTCCGCAGCACGGTGTGCTCGGCCTCGCCCGTCGGATCGCACCGCCCATCGGCAACGTCGCCGGCCTGGCCGCCGCCGCCACCGCGCCGGCGCTGGCGACGTACACCGGGGTGCTGCTCGCCGACACGGCCGTGCCGTCCTGGCACGACGCCTACCCGTCGCTGCCGTTCGTCTTCGCCGGCAGCGCGCTCGCCGCCGCGTCCGGGGTCGGCCTGATCGCGGCACCGGCCGCGGAGACCGCCCCACTGCGACGACTCGCCCTGGCCGCCGCGGCCATCGAGTTCGGCGGAGGGCACCAGATGGAGCGGCAGGGCCTAACCAGCGAGCCCTACACGCACGGACGCAGCGGCCGGCTGGTCAGGGCGGGACGCGCCCTGCTCGCCGTGGGCGCCGCCACCGCGCTGCTCAGTCGACGCAGCCGGGTCCTGTCGGCGATCTCCGGCGCCGCCCTGGTGGCATCGTCGGTCGCCACCCGGTTCGGCGTCTTCGAAGCGGGACGGGTGTCGGCCCGCGACCCGAAGTACACGGTCGTGCCACAACGGGAGCGGCTCGACGAGAACAGGTCGACGACCCGGCTCTGAGCGGATCGGAGAAACGGAAGGCGCCCCCTCAAGGGGGCGTCTTCCGTTGCGACGCAAGAGGTCTGGCGGCGATGGGCCGCTGCGCGTCAGCCGGTGAACAGCTTCGCGGCGGTGATGGCGGTCTGGACGATGCCGTACCCGAGTAGCACCGCGACCAGCAGCCACGACAGCCAGAGCCGCCCGGTCTGACTACCGACGCGCGGCGGCGCGGGCGGCTGGCTTTTCGGCCCGAGAGCGACCGGCTCGGTGACGGTTGCCTTCGCCACGGGCGAGGTCGGCCCTCGGTTCGGTTCGTGGAAGCGCTCGGGCACGGAACGGACCAGCAGGTTCGCGATGAACCCGATGGCGAGGATGCCGACCATGGTGAACAGCGCGGGCCGGTACGCCGCCGCGGTGAGGGTGCCGGGCTTGCCCTGCGTGTCGAGGATCCCGTTGACGATCAGCGGGCCGGCGACACCCGCCGCCGACCAGGCGGTCAGGATCCGGCCGTGGATGGCCCCGACCTGGAAGGTGCCGAAGAGGTCACGCAGGTATGCGGGCATGGTGGCGAAGCCACCGCCGTAGAAGGAGATGATCGCGGCGGCGATCAGCACGAAGACCGCGGTCGCGGAGTGGCCGGCCACGGCGAGCAGCAGGTACAGCACCATGCCGACGCCGAGGTAGACCATGTAGATGGGCTTGCGGCCGATGAGGTCGGACGTCGTCGACCAGACGAACCGCCCAGCCATGTTGAACAGCGACAGCACTCCCACGAAACCGGCCGCCGCCGTCACCGAGACCGTGGTGGCGGTCCCGTTGTCCCGGAAGAAGTCCTGGATCATCGGGCTGGCCTGCTCCAGGATGCCGATGCCCGCTGTGACGTTGCAGAACAGCACGATCCACAGCAACCAGAACGACCGGGTGCGCACCGCGTTCGACGCGGACACGCTCGCCGTTGTCACCAGAGGTTTGGCGGCGACGCTCGCGGGGTCGAACCCGGCGGGCCGCCAGTCCGGCGCCGGAACCCGGACGTTGAACGGGCCGAACATCATGATCACGAAATAGCCGATGCCGAACGTGACGAAGAGCGCCACGAGGGCGTTGCCCGACGCCACGGCGGCCGGGTTGTTGGGGTTGTAGCCGGAGTCGTAGAGGGAGAGCAGTTGGCGCGCGAGCGGGCCGGCGACCAGGGCGCCGCCGCCGAACCCCATGATGGCCAGCCCGGTGGCGAGGCCGGGGCGGTCCGGGAACCACTTGATCAGGGTCGAGACGGGCGAGATGTAGCCGATGCCGAGCCCGATGCCGCCGATGACGCCGTAACCGAGGTAGAGGAGCCAGAGCTGTTGGGTCGCGATGCCGAGCGCGCCGACCAGGAACCCGACGGCCCAGAAGCACGCCGAGACGAACATCGCCCGGCGCGGTCCGTTCTTCTCCACCCAACGGCCACCCACCGCTGCGGACGAACCCAGCATGACGATGGCGATACTGAAGATCGCCCCGATCGCCGTCTGGCTGGCGTCGAAGTGTGCGATGAGGGAGTTCTTGTAGACACTCGTCGCGTAGACCTGGCCGATGCATACGTGCACGGCCAGTGCCGCGGTCGGGATGAGCCAGCGGCTGTATCCCGGGGGAGCGACAGTGTGCCGAGGATCGAAGACCGACAGCATGGGCATCGTCCACACCTCCTGCGGCTGAATAGGCCGCGACGTTGCCGAGCTGTCCGACCCGGCAGTTGGCCGAGCGGCGCCGCCGCAGTGGCGGCCCGGCGCACGTCTGGCGTCAGCCGTTGACCGGCCCAATCTCACGTTACGTGGCAACGGGTTCACACCATGTCGTTACCGAGAAACGCGGAACCGGGCGCGGAGCGGGGGCGGGCCAACCGGCCCGCCCCCCGACTGCTGTCGTACAGCTCAGTGGATCGCGACCTTTGCGGCCGCCTCCTCCTGGGCGCGTCGTTCGTCCCCGCTGAGGGTGTGCAGCGGCTTCTCCTTGATGAACAGCACGACGATCAGCGCCAGCAGCGCGATCGGCGCGCCGACCAGGAAGAGGTCCGCGGTGGCGATGCCGTACACGTCCTGGACGATGCGCAGCACCGGCTCGGGCAGGGTGGACAGGTCGGGCACCTCGGCGGAGCCACCGCCGGCGGTCGCCGCCGGGCCGAGCCGGTCGGTCGTCAGTGAGGTCACCCGACTTGCCAGGACCGCGCCGAGGGCGCTGACTCCGATCGCGCCGCCCATGCTGCGGAAGAACGTCAGCACGGAGGTGGTGGCGCCGAGCTCGTGGGCCGGTACGTCGTTCTGCGCGGCGAGCACGAGATTCTGCATGAGCATGCCGACGCCGACGCCCAGCACGGCCATGTAGATCGACAGCACGAGGACGCTGGTGTTGGCGTCGATGGTGCCCAGCAGCAGCATCCCGACGGTCATCACCGCGGCGCCGGCCACCAGGTACGCCTTCCACCGGCCGTACTTCGTGATGAGCTGGCCGGCCACCGTCGACGAGACGAGCAGACCGAAGATCATCGGAAGGCTCATCAGGCCCGCGACGGTGGGCGACTTGCCCAGCGAGATCTGGAAGTACTGGGACAGGAAGACGGTGCCGCCGAACATCGCGACACCGACCAGCACGCTGGCGATGGTGGCCAGGGACACCGTGCGGTTGCGGAAGATGCTCAGCGGGACGATCGGCTCCGCCGCCCGCGACTCGACGACCACGGCCAGCGCCAGCACGACCAGCCCGCCGATGACCATCAGGGCCGTCCAGCCGGAGGCCCAGTCGAACTTGTTGCCGGCCAGGGACGACCAGATCAGCAGCGTGGAGACGCCCGAGGTGATGAGCAGGGCGCCCAACCAGTCGATCTTCGCCTTGCGGCGGACGACCGGCAGGTGCAGGGTGCGCTGGAGCAGGGCGATGGAGATGATGCTGAACGGGACGCCGATCAGGAAGCACCACCGCCAGCCCAGCCACGACGTGTCGACGAGCAGGCCGCCGATCAGCGGACCGGCGATGGTGCCCACACCGAAGACCGCGCCGAAGATGCCGGCGTAGCGGCCCAGCTCACGCGGCGGGATCATCGCCGCCATGACGATCGTGGCCAACGCCGTCATGCCGCCGGCGCCGATGCCCTGGACGACCCGGCTGAGCAGCAGAACCTCGACGTTCGGCGTGAAGCCCGCGATGAGTGAACCCACCACGAACAGTCCCAGCGACAACTGGATCAGCAGCTTCTTGCTGTACAGGTCGGCCATCTTGCCCCACAGCGGCACCGTCGCCGTCATGGCGAGCAGTTCGCTGGTGACGATCCACGTGTAGACGGTCTGGCTGCCGTTCAGATCCGCGATGATCCGCGGCAGCGCGTTCGCCACCACAGTGGAGGCGAGGATGGACACGAACATGCCGACCATCAGGCCGGAAAGGGCCTGCAGAACCTCCCGACGCGACATGCGCGTGCCGACGTCGGCGGTGTCGGCGGGCGGGACGGTGGTGGTCATTGACGCTCCCTGTCGGGTTTGTGGCGGAGTGACTGGCCCCGGAGCTGATGCGCGGGGCAGGGACTGGCGGATCAGGAGATGGTCGGCGGATCCGGCAGGCCGGCGGCGATCGCGGCGAACGCCTCGTCGACGAAGTCGTGCAGGGGCCGGTCGTCGTCACCGGCGGCCCAGCGCAGCATCGCGGTGCGGAAGGCGGCCCCGGCGACAGCGACGACCAGCGGCGGATGGCCGTGGTCGAGGCCGACGCCGAGGCGGGTGGCGACGACCGCGATCATGGCCTGCTCGGTCGCGCTGTTGCCGGCCACCAGCCGGGGCAGCAGCGCGGGGTTCTGGGTGATGACCGTCAGTCGCAGCCGCCACAACTCCCGGTCGGCCTGGATCGAGTCGACCGACTCGTCGAGGGCGACCCGCACGGCCTGCAACGCCGACACCTGCGCGGGGGCGGCTGCCAGACGCGCCACGACCGGGTTGCCGTCGAGTGCCGGATCGTCGGTGAGGACCTCGTCCTTGCAGGTGAAGTAGTTGAAGAAGGTCCGGGAGGACACGTCCGCGGCCTCGCTGATCTCCTCCACCGTGACGTGCTCCAAGCCGCGTTCCGCGACCAGCCGCAGCGCGGCGGCGGTCAGCGCGGCCCGCGTCTGCGCCTTCTTGCGGTCGCGACGCCCAGGCGCGGCGTGGTCGGTGTCGGTCACCCGGGCGACACTAGGAACGAACTTGCACAGTCTGCAAGTTTTTAGAGTGTGAAGTGATCTTCCTGACTCGTGGCCTGGGCGGAGACCGACGGATCCGGTCGTTCGGCGCGGGGCACGGCGCCGGTGGTTCCCAGGATGAGCGCGGCGACCAGGTCCGGGTCGTCGCTCATCGGCACGTGCCCGCAACGGGGCAGCGTCACCACCCGTGCCGCCGGCAGGCCCGCGCGGACGCGGTCGGCCTGGTGGACGCCGAAGATCCGGTCGCAGTCCCCCCAACCGATGGTCACCGGCACCGTCGCGTCGGACAGCCGAAGGCAGTCGAAGCGATAGTCGCGGGCGGCTCGGGCCACGGCGTTGAAGCCGGCCCCGCGTCGCAACGCGAGCGCGTCGCCCAGCGCGCGCTCGACATCCAGCAGCGTCGGGCGGGCCATCAGCGGCGCGAAGCACAACGCCCGTAGGTACGCCGACCGCAACGCGACCCGCATGATGGTGGTGGGCAGGTACGAGTTGGCCCGCAGCATCCGGAGGATGGCCAGCGCCCGGCGGCGCTCCGCCGGGGTGAAGAAGCCGGCGGGGGAGAAGGCGGTGGCCGAGGCGACAGCCCCGGTGGCGGCAAGCTCCAGGGCGATCGCCCCACCGAGGCTGTAGCCGGCGACGTGCGGACGCTCCAGCCCCCACTCGGTCAGCGCCGGCAGGACCCCGGCCACTGTGGCGGCCATGTCGGTGGGCATGCCCGTGCCGGGCACCGGAGAGTTCCCGAAGCCGGGCAGGTCGAGCGCGATCACCTCGTGGTGGGCGGTCAGCCGGTCGAACACCGGCTCCCACGCCTGATGGCGGTGACCGATGCCGTGGATGAGCACGAGCGGCTCTCCGCTGCCCGCACGTCGGAAGTGAATGCTCATGACCGCTCTCCCACCGACGTCCTGCCGAAGGAACGCCCGAGCTGGCGTACCTCGTCCTCCATCTGGCCGACCATGCTCTGGCCGCCGAACCGGGTGATCAACGCGTCCGAGAGGCCGCTCAGCACCACCGGCCGTAGCGCCTGCACCAGGGCGAGCGACCGTGGCACGTACACAGTGCGCTTGCGGCGCTCGATGCCGTGGAGCAGGGCCTCGACGCACTGCTCGACGGGTACGACGGTGGACAGCGGCCACGGCAACCGGCGCAACGCGGTGCGGAACGATGCCAGGTCGTCACGGATGTCGCGGACCAGATCGGTGTCGATCCAGATGGGATGCGCCGTGCCGACGGTGACGCCGCGTGGGCGGGTCTCCAGGCGCAGCACGTTGGCGAACTGCTCCACACCCGCCTTTGACGCGCAGTAGGCGGCCATGCCGGGCATCGCCGTGAAGGCGGCAGCCGACGAGACGATCAGGACGTGGCCACGGGCGGCGGTGACGTGAGGTAGCGCCGCGCTGACCGTGCGGATCGCGCCGCAGAGGTTCACTTCGACGGTACGGACCAGCGCGTCGACCGGTCCCACGGCGACGGTGCCGAGGTTCGCGATGCCCGCGTTGGCCACGACCACGTCGATGCCACCGAAGCGGTCCACAGTGGAGGTAACCGCGGCGTCCAACGCCGCCTGATCGGTGACGTCACACTCGTACCAGTGCGCGTCGAGGTCGGCGCTGAGCTGTTCGAGCAGCTCACCTTCCAGACCGACGAGGGCGACCCGGGCCCCACGGGCGACGGCCTCGCGGGCCAGCTGCGCTCCGATGCCGCGCGCCGCGCCGGTGATGAGAACGATCTTGCCAGCCAGGTCATACCGCATCGGCGTGCTCCCGTTCCGGTTCGTTGGGTGTGCTGCCGGTCGAGGCGATCCGATAGTCGGCCGGGCGGAACCGGCGCAGCCGCATCCGGAAGCTGGTGGCGAAGCCCGGCCAGATGGTGGTGTTGCGGCCGGTGGCGTCGAGGTACCAGCTCGAACAGCCGGTCTCCCACACCGTGCCGGTCATCTTCTGGTCGATCCGCTCGGTCCAGCGTCGTTGCGCCTGCGCGGTGGGCTCGATGGCCTGAATGCCCCTGGCCCGCATGTACCGCAGAGCCGCGAGCACCAGGTGCAACTGGGCTTCGATCATCAGCACCACGGAGGTGTGCCCGAGCCCGGTGTTCGGGCCGAGCAGGAAGAACAGGTTGGGGAAGCCGGCGATGGTGGTGCCCCGGTAGGCGTGCATGCTGGGCGTCCACGCCTCGCCCAGGCTGCGCCCGTCACGGCCGTGGATGCGCCGGACGACGGGGGAGTCGGTGACGTGGAAGCCGGTGCCGAAGATGACGGTGTCCGCCGGGTGGTGGACGCCGTCGGTGGTGACCAGACCGTCCGGCACGATCCGATCGATGCCCTCGGTGACCACGTCGACGTTCGGTCGGGTGAGCGACGGCCAGTAGTCGTTGGAGATCAGCACCCGCTTGCAACCCATCGCGTACCGGGGGGTGAGCTTGTCTCGCAGGTGTGGGTCGGGAACCTGACGCCGCAGCGTACGCAGGGACAGCCGCGAGGCGAGGCGGTTGACCGCCGGGTGCAGGAAGCCCAGGCCCATGCTCTCGCGTACCAGGTAGAGCCCTGCCCGGGCGGCCCGCTGCGCGCCGGGCACGGTGCGGAACGCGGCCTGCTCGACCCCGCTGATCCGGCGCGTCAACCTCGGCATGATCCAGGCGGGAGTGCGCTGGAACAGCGTCAGCTTCTCGACCGTCGGCTGGATCTCTGGCACGAACTGGACGGCCGAGGCGCCGGTGCCGATCACCGCGACGCGCCGGCCGGTCAGGTCGTGGTCGTGCCGCCAACGGGCGGAGTGGAACACAGTGCCGGCGAACTCGTCGATCCCGGGCAGGTCGGGGATGGCCGGGTCGCTCAGCGGGCCGGCGGCACAGATCAGGACCCGGGCGCTGTGGTCGCCGCCCGAGGTGCGCAACAGCCAGCGTTGGCGCTGCTCGTCCCACAGCGCCTCCCGCACCTCGTGGCGCAACCGCAACCTCGGGCGTATCCCGAAGCGGTCGACGCAGCCGCGCAGGTAGTCCCAGATCTCCGGCTGGCCGGAGAACGTGTTCGACCAGCCGGGGTTGGGGGCGAAGGAGAACGAGTAGAGGTGCGACGGGACATCGCAGGCGCAGCCCGGGTAGCTGTTGTCCCGCCAGGTGCCGCCGACCTCCTCACCCCGGTCGAAGACGAGAAAGTCGGTGAAGCCGGCCCGCTGCAGGCGGATGGCGGCGCCCAGGCCACCGAAGCCGGCGCCGATGATGGCAACGTCTGTCTCCATTCACTCCTCCGTGAGCTCGGGCGCGCTGGTCGGGTCGGCAACGGGCGGCCAGGGCGGATCGCCAACGCCGGTGATTCGTACGCCGCCCCACGGATCGACCTCGGCCAGTCGGGCCGCCCGGACGCGGTCGGCGATGCGCAACTCGACGTCGCGCCGGCCGGAGCGCAGCAGGTGGGCCACCCGTGGCTCGGGCTCGATCCGCCCGCCCCAGTGGAAGCGGCCGTCGACCGGCTCCCACCGCCCGCTGAGGTGCACCCGGACCGAGGTGCCCTCGACACCCGCCGGGCCGTGGTAGCTCACGGCACGATCCGCTCGTGGGCGCGGGTGAGCTCGTGCGGCAGGTCGGCGCTGGCTCGCACTCCCTCGATGCCGCTCCACAGCAGAGCGGTCAGGTAGTCGGTGAGGGCGGCCCGGCTGATCGGCTGACCGTGCGTGGTCCACCAGTCGCCGACCGCCTGCACGAAACCCACCAGGCCGTACGCCCAGGGCTCGGCGGGACCGGCGTCCAGTCCCAGCGTGCGTAGCCGGTCGCCGATCACCCGGGCGAGCCCGGCGGCCACCTGCCGACTGGTGCCGGCGATCACCTGGTGGATGCCGGGGTCGCCGGACTGGTGCATCAGGAACCGGTAGAGCCTCGGCTCCGACTCGATCACGCCCAGGTAGGCGTCGATCGTCGCTTCGACCAGGCCACGCTCCTCGCGGACCTGTTCGACGGCGGGCGCGATGGTGTCGACCATCCGGGCCGCCACCACCTCGCTGACCGCCACCCAGAGCTGCGACTTGTCGGCGAAGTAGCGGTACAGGACCGGTTTGCTGACGCCCGCTGCGGCGGCCACCTGCTCCATGTCGACCTCCGGCCCGTGCCGCAGCAGCGCCTGCACGGCGGCACCGACCAACTCCTGCCGTCGTTGCTCACGATGGTCTGCCCAACGGTCCCGGCGGCCGTTGCCCTTCGCCTTCGGACTGCCGTCGGGGGGCGTGGCCGACGAGTTGGGCGCATTGACATCGGCGAGCGGCGATTGCATGCTACTACTCGTAACAGTTACTGGTCGTCACGTCAATATGGAGGAGTCATGGAGGCGGCGGAAACCGGGCGCGCGGCGGTCGCCGAGCGACTGCTCACGTCCTCACTGCGGACCAGCTACGACCCCACCGTGGAGATCGACTGGGACGCCCCGCACACCCCCGGCGCCTACTGGCTCCCGCCGCGGCGCAGCAGCCTCTACGGCACGCCACTGTGGGAGCAGCTCAGCGAGGAGCAGCGCGTCGAGCTGACCAGGCACGAGGTGGCCAGCGCGGCCAGCGCCGGGCTGTGGTTCGAGACGATCCTCATGCAGATGCTGATCCGGGAGTACTACCGCGCCGACCCGACCAGCCGGCAGGCCCAGTACGCGTTGACCGAGGTCGCCGACGAGTGCCGGCACTCCATCATGTTCGGCCGGCTGATCGAGGCGATGGGCTGTCCGGTCTACCGCGCGAGCACCGTGGACCACCACCTCGGGCGCTTCCTCAAGGCCACCGCCAGCGGCCCCCGGATGTACGCCGCGATCCTCATCGCGGAGGAGATCCTCGACGCGTTCCAGCGCGAGATCATGGCGGACGAGTCGCTCCAGCCGCTCATCCGGATGGTCTCCCGCATCCACGTGGTGGAGGAGGCGCGACACGTCCGGTTCGCCCGCGAGGAACTGGCCGCCGCGGTCGCGGCCACCGGCCCGGTGGGCATCGCGTACGCCCGACTGTTGGTCGGTCGCGCCGCCTACACGATCGCCAACCGCCTGGTCCATCCCGACGTGTACGCGGCGGTGGGCATTCCGCCGGCGGTCGGTCGGGCCGCTGCCCGCGCCAACCCGCACTGGCGTGCCACCCTCCGCTGGTCCGCGGCGCGGGTGCAGGCCAACCTGGCGGACGTTGGCCTGGTGGCTGGGCCGGGACGCCTGCTGTGGGCCCGCGCTGGGCTGATCTGACCGTTGTCACTCAGTTCACGCGACGTCGCTGTCAGGCCCGTTCGACCCGCGCCTGCTGGTGATCGGTCAGCCGCAGCCCCACACCGCGGACGACATCGATGGTGGCTCCGGTGCCCAGGTCGTGCAGCTTGCGGCGCAGCCGCTTGACCAGCGACTGCACATCCGCCTTGCGTTCGCGCCCCTCGTCACCCCAGACCGACCGGTGCAGCTCGGCGTAGCTCCAGACCCGGGCCGGCTCGGTGATGAGGCAGGTCAGCAGGTCGTGTTCCAGGCGGGTGAGGTCGATCTCACGTTCTCCGCAGCGGGCGCTGGAGCGGGCCGAGTCGATCACCAGGGCGGCGACCGGTGCCGGTTCGGACGGGGCGGCCACCTGCTGCGGGGCGGCGATCAGCCGGCGCAGCTCGTCGAGGTCGGAAACCAGCAGCAGCGGCGCGATGCCGTCGAGAAGCTCCGCGAGCCGGATGCGCTCGGCCGGCGACGGGGTCACCGCGATCAGCAGTGGGAACGGCCCGTCGGCCGGATCACCCCTGTTCACCGTTGCCTCGTCCTCGGCCACCGCACCACCCGGGATCGATGGGCATCCCTGCCCAACTCTCGTCACGGTCCTGACAATGATTGGCAAGCGTGCCGCCAGCCAGGGCAACTCTTAGCGACAAGTTGCTCACGGCAAGTTCTTGATGGTCCGTTCTTCTCGATCATAGTGTCCACTCGGGCAACCGGCGTGACCCGCGCGGTGCATGGGGGAGGTCCACCATGGCCCATTACACCCTGGGTCGTTCTGAGGGAGGCAGCACCGATGTTCAGACGTCCACAATGGCGGCGCGCGGCCAGGTCACTGGTGAGCGCCGGCGCGGCGACGATCCTCGCCGCGACATGCTTGGCCACGATCAGCTCGGGCGCGCAGGCCGCGCCGGGCGGTGCGATGGGGGCGGGCGCCCCGACCGGGGACAAGATCCGACCGGAGCTCGCCAAGCAGCTCCAGGCCAAGAGTGAAGGGGACTTCTGGATCCGGTTCAAGGACCGGGCGGACCTGAGCAAGGCCAGCGCCATCAAGGACTGGTCGAAGCGTGGCACGGCGGTGGCGGACGCGCTGCGCAAGACCGCCGCCGCGAGCCAGGGCAAGATCCGGGCCGACCTCGACAGCTCGGGCACCAGGTACCAGACCTTCTGGGCCACCAACGCCATCAAGGTGAACAGCGGCTCGCTGGCGATGGCCCAGAAGTTCGCCGGGCACTCGGAGGTCGAGGGCCTCTACGCGCCGGTCGCGTACAAGGTGCCGGAGACGACCAAGGGCACCGACGAGAAGACCGTGAACGCCCTGGAGTGGGGCATCGCCAACATCAACGCCGACGACGTCTGGTCCCAGTACGGCGTCAAGGGCGAGGGCATCACCGTCGCGAACATCGACACCGGGGTGCAGTTCAACCACCCGGCGCTGGTGAACTCCTACCGGGGCAACAACGGCGACGGGACGTTCGACCACAACTACAACTGGTTCAACGCCGCCAACGCCACCGGGGCCTGCGCCACCGCCCCCTGCGACGGCGACGGCCACGGCACGCACACGATGGGCACCATGGCCGGCTCCGACGGCGCGAACCAGATCGGTGTCGCCCCCGGGGTCAAGTGGATCGCGGCGAACGGTTGCTGCCCCAGTGACGCCGCTCTGGTCGAATCCGGTCAGTGGATGCTCGAACCGCTGGACCTCAACGGTCAGAACGCGGACGCGAGCAAGCGCCCGAACATCATCAACAACTCGTGGGGCACCCGGGATCCGTCCAACGAGCCGTTCATGGAGGACGTGACGAACGCCTGGGCCGCGTCCGGGATCTTCGGCACCTGGTCCAACGGAAACAGCGGGCCGGCCTGCCAGACCAGTGGCTCGCCGGGCAGCCTCGTCAGCAACTACTCGACCGGCGCGTACGACAGCAACAACAACGTCGCCGGCTTCTCCTCCCGCGGCGCCGGTCAGAACGGCGAGATCAAGCCCAACATCTCCGCGCCGGGCGTGAACGTCCGATCGAGCATCCCGGGCAGCGCCTACGGCAGCATCAGCGGCACCTCGATGGCCGCACCGCACCTCGCGGGCGCGATCGCGCTGCTGTACTCGGCGGCACCGTCTCTGGTCGGCGACGTCAACGCGACCCGCGCGCTGCTCAACGGCGCGGCGATCGACAAGGCCGATGACCAGTGTGGCGGCACCGCAGCCGACAACAACGTCTACGGCGAAGGCCGACTGGACGCCCTCGCGTTGCTCAACGCCGCCCCGACCGGCGACATCGGCACGCTGGCCGGCACGGTCACCGACGCCACCTCCGGCGCCCCGATCGCCGGCGCGACAGTGACGCTCACCGGCGCGTCCGAGCGTGAGCTGACCACCGGTGCCGACGGCACGTTCTCCACCCAACTCCCCGCCGGCGACTACCAGGTCGCCGTCGCGGCGTTCGGGTACGCCAGCACCAGCAAGACGGCAACGGTCACCAAGGGCGCCACCACGACGCTCGACGTCGCCCTCACGGCGGTGCCGAGTGTCAACGTCACCGGAGCGGTCACCGACGGCTCCGGCCACGGCTGGCCGTTGTACGCGAAGGTGACCGTGACGGGCGTGTCCGGCGTCTACGACTACACCACCCCGTCGAACGGCCGCTACAGCATCAAGCTGCCGGCCGGGCAGACGTACACCCTGAAGTACGAGCCGCAGTACCCGGGCTACCAGACCGTCACCAAGGAGGTCGTGGTCGGGTCGGGCAACGCCACCGCAAACGTCGCCGTGCCGGTGGACAGCACCGTCTGCACCACCGCGCCCGGATACACGACCGGCTCCGACGGTGAGTACGAGACCTTCGACGCCACGACCACGCCGGCCGGCTGGACCGTCGTGGACAACGCGGGCAGCGGTCAGGTCTGGAAGTTCACCGACGACGGAGACCGGGGCAACCTCACCGGCGGCACCGGCAACTTCGCGATGATCGACAGCGACAACTACGGTGCCGGCACCAGCCAGGACACCTCCCTGGTCAGCCCGGTGGTCGACCTGACCAGCGTCACGGCCCCGGTCATCCGGTTCAACCAGGACTTCAACCAGCTCAACGACGACACCGCCGACGTGGACCTCAGCATCGACGGCGGTGCCACCTGGACCAACGTGCTCCGGCAGGAGACCGACGTCCGGGGACCGAAGCTGACCGAGATTCCGATCCCGCAGGCGGCCGGTAAGGCGCAGGTGCAGGTTCGGTTCCACTACTACGACGCCTCGTACGAGTGGTGGTGGGAGGTCGACAACGTCCTGATCGGCAGCCAGATCACCTGCGTGCCGCTCGACGGCGGTCTGGTCGTCGGCAACGTCCGCGACAAGAACGACGACAGCTACGTCAACGGCGCGACCGTCACCAGCAAGGACCGGCCCGCCGAGAAGGCCGTCACTGTGGCGACCCCGGACGACCCGGGGCTGGCCGACGGCTTCTACTGGATCTACTCGTCGCTTACCGGCGAGCACCCGTTCACGGCGACCGCCGGCAACTACGTCAGCCAGACCAAGCAGGTCGACGTCGAGGCCGACTGGGCGACCACCGCGAACTTCCAGCTCGCGGCCGGCCGACTGGCGGTGACGCCGACGCAGTTGAGCGCGACGCTCCAGATGCCCAACGGCAAGACCAGCAAGTCGTTCACGGTGACCAACACCGGCGGCGCGCCGGTCGAGGTCAAGTTCGGTGAGCGGGACAACGGGTTCGAACTCCTGCGGGCGGACGGCTCCAAGGTCACCCGGCAGCAGGTGCTCGGGTCCAGCGGCGCGCCGGAGCAGCGGCTCACCGTACCGACGTCGTTCGCCGCCAGGGCGTCCGGCAAGGAGGCCAAGGCCGCTGCCGCGGCGGCCGGCCCGCAGGCGGCGCCGTGGACCGACATCGCCAACTATCCGTCCACGATCATGGACAACCGGGTGGTGAACCTGGACGGCAAGGTGTACTCGCTCGGTGGCGGCGACGGTGAGGCCTCCACCGCCAAGAACTACGCCTACGACCCGGCTGCGCAGACCTGGACGGCGATCGCCGACCTTCCGGGCGCGCGCAACGCAGTGACCGCGGGCGTGGTGAACGGCAAGATCATTGTCACTGGCGGCTGGGCCGACGCCGGCCCGGACTCCGCCACCTGGTCGTACGACCCGGGGGCCAACACCTGGACCGAGCTGGCCGACAACCCGGCACCGCGGGCCGCGGCCGGTCAGGCCGTCGTCGACGGCAAGCTGTACGCGGTCGGTGGCTGCACGACGGCGGCCTGCCTCCCGATGTCGAACAGCGTCGTCCGGTACGACCCCACTGGTGACAAGTGGGAGACGATGGCCAACTACCCGAAGTCGGTGGCCTTCGCCTCCTGCGGCGGGATCGACGGCGTTCTCTACTGCACCGGCGGCAACGACGGTTCCGCCGCGCAGAAGTCCAGCTACGCCTTCGACCCGGGGGCCAACACCTGGACCGCCATCGCCGACGCGCCGGCCGACAACTGGGCCAGCTCGTACGCCGTGGCCAGCGGCAAGCTCCTCGTCGTCGGTGGTTCGCAGGGTGGGGCCATCAGCAACGCCGGCTTCGCCTTCGACCCGGCCGCCGGTTCGTGGTCCAACCTGCCCAACTCCAACACCGCGCGGTACCGCGGCGGCGCGGCGTGCGGCTTCTACAAGATCGGCGGCTCGTCCGGCAGCTTCAACGCGGCTCCGGACAGCGAGGTGCTCCCGGGCTTCGAGGGATGCTCCGAGTCGGCGGCCGACGTCAGCTGGATGACCATCGACAAGTCGGCGGTCACCCTCGCACCGGGTGCGAAGGTCACTGTCACCGTCGGTCTGACGGCGAACGTGGACCAGCCGGGCACCTACTCCGGCGCGGTCGCGATCTCCGAGAACACCCCGTACTCGGTGGCACCGGTCGCGGTGACCATGACCGCGAACCCCCCGAAGACCTGGGGCAAGCTCATGGGTACGGTCACCGGCACCAGCTGCCAGGGTGCGACCTCGCCGCTCACCGGCGCGGTCGTGCAGGTCGACTCGTGGGCGGCGTCGTACACCTTCGCCACCGACGCCGAGGGCAAGTACGCCTACTGGGTGGACCGCCGCAACAACCCGCTCACGATGATCGTGGCCAAGGACGGCTGGAAGCCGCAGACCCGTCAGACCAGGATCGACACCGCCACTCCGACGGTGGAGAACTTCGGGTTGGCACCCATCAAGTGCTGATGCCCGAGCACTAGCCGAAGAAATCCGGCCCGCCTGGTCCCGACCAGGCGGGCCGGACCGCGCCCGGGGTGATCAGACGGAAGCGAGCCGGAAGCCGACGCCGCGTACCGAGTGGATCGTCGCCGTGGCGTTGAGACTGGCGAGCTTGCCGCGCACCCGGCGGATCACCGAGTGCATGTCGGAGCCCCGGCCGAGGTGCCGGTTGCCCCAGACCTCGAGGTGCAGGCGCTCGTAGGTCCAGACCTGCCCGGGCGCGTGCACCAGGCAGAGCAGCACGTCGTGCTCCAGCCGGGTCAGGTCGATCTCCTGGTCGCGCCAGCGCAGCACCCGGCGGTCGGAGTCGACGGCCAGATCCGGTGGCGGTGGCTGTGGGCTCGGCGCCACCTCGGCGAGCGCCACAGTGGTCGGGGGAGCCGGGGCGGCGGGCGCCTCGACCACCCCGAGGAACTCTCGTGCCTGGTCGACGGTCGAGACGATCAGGAAGGCGTCACTGCCGCCGAGCAGTCGGGCCAGATGTCGCCGCTCGGCCGGCGAGGATGCGATGCCGATGACCAGGCTGGCCACTGGAATTCCCTGCATTTGCCAACACCTTCCGGTTCCCCAACTCACTCCGGATGGATTTTTCGCACCGCCGACCGATACATCGATCGGCGTCCTGACCCTAGTGGTGACTGATCTCGGCTGGGTAAAACCTGGTCGCAGGTAAGCATGTGAATTCCGCCCCGCCGTCCAGGTCCACCCGGCCCACCGCCGACGATCCGCTTTTCCGGAAGCGGCGGGAGTGGTTGTGACAGAACCAAGACAATTCGAGGACGGGGTACGGACCTGCCGGGGCGAGCATGGTCGCCATGTCCATCGGATCGTTGTACTCCGTCGGGCGGTCGACGCCCGGTCCGGCGCGACCGCTGCCGCACGCCCGCGCCGCGGTGCCGCTGGGGCTCCGACTGCTCGCGGCGGCGCTGTCCGGTCTGGTCGCCCTGACCCTCACCGCCGCCGTGTTCGTTTGGACGTACCCCGGGCAGTGGCTGGACGGGCTGCTCCTGCCGCGCGCCGAGCGGGGCGGAGGGTACGAGCAGCAAACCGTGCTGGTGGGCCCGGCCAAGACCGTGCTGGCCACCTTCGGTAACCCGAGCCTCATCGCGGCCCTGCTCGGTGTGGTGCTGCTGGTGGGCGTGCTCCGCCGGCGGCTGGTGGCGGGGGTCGTCGGTGTGGGCATGGTCGTCTGCGCGGTGCTGCTGGCCGGCGCGGTGAAATCGGAGCTGCCCCGCCCGGATCTACAGATCCTGAGTTCCACCACCCACAACAGCTTCCCCAGCGGCCATGTCGCGGCGGCGACCGCCCTGCTACTGGCGTTCATGCTGGTTCTGCCCGGGTGGGCCCGGCGCTGGCTGGCGGCGCCGGGCGCGGTGGGTGTCTCGGTGATCGCCTCCGCCACGATGATCGCGGGCTGGCACCGGTTCAGCGACGTGCTCGGTGGCGTACTGCTGGGGGTGACAGTGTTCTGCCTGGCCGCAGCTGCGTTGGCGGCCTGGTCCGGCGACCGCGACCCGACCGGCGGTTCGGGCGGCGGCAGCCTCTGGCGCAGGCTGGCCGAGGCGGGGGTCGGGCTGGTGGTGCTGGTCTGTGCGCTGCTGGTGGTCGTGCCCGGTCTGGCCGCGTCGGTGCAGCGCGGCTTGTTGATCGCCATCGTGGCCGCGGCCGCGTCGACGATGTTCCTGGTGGGCGCTGTGGTGTTCCTGGTGCGTTCGACGGATTTCGCGGTGCCGCTCACCCCGCGGAACCCCGCGCAGCCACTACCGACGACCGAAACCCGAAAGATCTCATGATGGGATACTTGACGACATGTCCCAGGTGCTGTTGATCGAGGACCACCAGACGGTGCGCGACGGACTGCAGTTGGCGCTCACCCGACAGGGCCACACAGTGCATGCCGTGGGCACTGGTGAGCAGGGGTTGGAGCGGCTGCGCACGACCCCGTCCGATGTCGTGGTCCTCGATCTCATGCTGCCCGGGATGGACGGGTTCGAGGTCTGCCGCCGGATCCGGCAGCTCGGCGACCTGCCGATCATCATGCTCACCGCCCGCAACGACGACATGGACGTGGTCGCGGGCCTGGAGGCCGGTGCCGACGACTACGTGGTCAAGCCCGTGCAGGCCCGGGTGCTGGAGGCCCGCATCCGCGCGGTGCTGCGCCGGACCGGTGGCGACTCGCGGCGCGGCGGCGACCGGGCCGGCCTGGAGCAGCACGGCGCGTTGACCATCGACCGGGCCGCGCTGGTGGTCAGCAAGGACGGAACGCCGGTCAGCCTTGCCCCGACGGAGCTGCGGCTGCTGCTCGAACTCTCGCACACGCCGGGCCAGGTGCTCAGCCGCCAGCAGCTGCTGGAGGCCGTGTGGGAGCACGGCTATCTCGGCGACTCGCGACTCGTGGACGCGTGCGTCCAGCGGGTACGCGCCAAGATCGAGGCCGATTCGTCGGCACCGGTCTACATCCAGACCGTGCGTGGTTTCGGATACCGGTTCGGGCCGCTGTGACACCGTGGCGCCGGGTCGGCGCGTGGGTCTCGGGTCTACGGGTCCGGCTCGTCCTGGCGTTCGCGCTGCTGGGCGTGACCACGACGGTGGCGGTGGCCAGTGGCAGCTACTTCCAGGCTCGGAACGTCATCCTGCAGCAGGCGCAGGACGCCGCGGTGATGTCACTGACCGACCAGCTCACCAAGGTCTACCCGATCGCCCAGCTTCCGCCGACCCAGGACGACCTCGAACTGCTGGCCCAGCGCCTCAGCGACCGGGAGAGCTTCGCGGTGGTCGTCTACCGGGACATGCGGGCACAGGGCGGCTCCGAAATCACCGACCCGCTCACCCCGGAGCTGCGGCAGAAGGTCCGTGACGGTCGCATCGCCTGGCAGCGGGTCTCACTCGCCGGACAGCCCGCGCTGCTCATCGGTACCCAGTTGGCGCTGGACCGCCCGGACGGCACGTCCCGCCCGTCCGGGGTGGAGGTCTACTCGGTGCGCAATCTCGTGCCCGAGCAGCAGAGCATCGACCAGCTCGCCACCAGGGCGTGGCTGACCGGCGGGTTGTCCCTGGTCCTCGCCGTCCTGCTGGCCCTGCTGTCCGCCCGCGGAGTCCTGCGACCCGTCCGCGACCTCAGCCGGGCGGCGCGCCGCCTCGGTGAGGGCGACCTGAGCACCCGGTTGACGGTCCGCGGTGCCGACGAGCTGGCGGATGTGGCACGGACCTTCAACGACACCGCGGGCACGTTGGAGCGGCAGGTCGGCGAGCTGCGGCGATTGGAATCCGACGCCCGCCGCTTCGTGGCCGACGTCTCGCACGAACTCCGGACACCGCTGGCCGCGATGACGGCGGTCACCGACGTGCTCGACGAGGAGGCGGAACACCTGCCCGGGGACGCGGGCCGGGCCGCCCGGCTGGTCAGCCAGGAGACGCAGAACCTCACCCAGCTGGTCAACGACCTCATCGAGATCAGCAGGTTCGACTCCGGCACCGCGCGGCTTGCCCTCGACGACGTGGACGTGGCCGCGGCGGTGACCGCGACCCTGCGGATCCGCGGCTGGCTGGACCGGGTACGAACGGAGTTGCCACCCGGTGTCGTGGCCCGACTCGACCCCCGCCGACTGGACGTCATCGTCGCGAACCTGGTCGGCAACGCCTTCCGGCACGGTGCCGAGCCGGTGTCGGTGCGACTCAGCGCCGACCCGGACTGGGTCACCATCGAGGTGGCCGACCGGGGGCCCGGACTGGACCCGGAGGTGTTGCCGCACGTCTTCGACCGCCTCTACAAGGCCGACACCGCGCGGACCCGCTCCGAGGGCAGCGGCCTCGGCCTCGCCATCTCCTGGGAGAACGCGCGCCTGCACCGCCACGGCGCGCGACGGGGGAGTCTCGTCGCGGCCAACGGCACCCACGGCGGCGCGGTGTTCACCCTCCGCCTGCCCCGCGAAACGGCGGACGCCGGAGGTGCCCCGTGACCGGCCGACGGACGGGCCGCGCGCTGCTCGCCATCGGACTGCTTCTGACGCTGCTCGCAGCGGGCTGTGGAGTACGACCCAGCGCGGTCATCACCGGTCGCCCGCCGATCAGCGGCCCCGCCCAGGGCACCTGGATCTATCTTCTCGCGCAGGGCGAACTGGTGCTGGTCCTCCGCCCGGTCAACACGGACCCGTCGCCCGCCGCCGCGCTCTCGCTGCTCGCGGCCGGTCCGCAGGAGAACGAACGCGCCCAGGGTTTCACCAGCGACGTACCGGCCGGGCTCGACCCGGTCACGGTGACGGCGGGAGCCGATCGGTCCGGTGACCTCACGGTGCGGGCGAACATCGCCGCGCAGGCGTTGTCAGCACACGCGGCCGACCAGATCATCTGCACGACGGTCGCCGCCGCGGCGCAGGTCAGCGCGGCGAACACCGCCACCACCGTCGCCATCGTCGGGTCCGACGGCGCCCGAGGGCCTCGGGCGTGCCCGATCAGGTGACCGGGCACGCACCGCCGACTCACACCAGGTGGTCGACCGCTCGGGCCGGCCGGGGCAGTCCGCTGTGGTGGCCGTGGTCCTGATCGGCCAGCGCGCCGTCGATCAGGATGTCGATCAGGGTGGCGAACCCGATGCCGGCCTGCTGCCAGATCTGCGGGAACTGGGACGCGGCGGTGAATCCGGGGAACGTGTTGACCTCGTTCACGATGGGCTCGGGCGACCCCTCGGTGGGCAGGAAGAAGTCGACCCGCAGCAGGCCACGGCAGTCGAGGGCCTGGAAGGCGCGAATCGCACGGTCCTGGAGCACCTCGGTGGTCGCCGCGTCGAGCGGGGCGGGAATCTGGAAGATCGCCCCGCCGTCGTACTTCGCGTCGTAGTCGAAGAAGCCGGCACCGGTCACCCGGATCTCCAGCGGCGGGCCGGCCTGCACCCGGCCGTCCGGGTACTGGAGGACGGCCACGTCGATCTCGCGTCCCCGCGCTCCCTGCTCGACGAGCACCTTCGGGTCGACCTGGCGGGCCTGCTCCATCGCGGCGGGAACTCCCGCCCAGTCGTCCACCCTGACGACGCCCAGGCTCGACCCGGCCCGGGCCGGCTTGACAAAGACCGGCAGCTCCAGCCGACGCTGGTCCTCGGGCGACAGGGCCTCGCCGGGACGCACTGTCACCCCCGGGCTGACCCGCAGGCCCTCCGCCGCGAGGAGCCGCTTGGTGACCCCCTTGTCCATGCCGGCGGCGCTGGCGAAGACGCCGTTGCCGACGTACGGCACGCCGAGCCACTCCAGCAGCGACGACACGGTGCCGTCCTCGCCGTACGGGCCGTGCAGGGCCGGGAACACCACGTCCTGGGCGCGCAGGACGCGCAACGCCGCAGGCAGGGGCGTCGGTCGGCCGCCGACGTGCCACAGGCCGTCGCGGTCGATGAGCACCTCGGTGGCCTGGTACCGCTCACGGTCCAGGTGGGCGAGGATGCTCGCCGCCGAGCGGCAGGACACCTCGTGCTCGCCGCTCTGCCCGCCGTACAGCACTGCCAGTCGGGTTGTCATGAGTTCGATGCCCTTCCGTGGAGGTGCTCGCGGGCCACCCGGGCCCCGATGCCGGTCAAGATCTCGTGTGGGTTGGTGTCGGCCCAGCGGGCCCACTCGACGACCGTCGGAGGGCGCTGGTCACCCTCGGCCGGGCCGAACACCACGACCGGGTCGCCGACCGTCACGGGAAGATCCCCGGCGTCGACCACGCACTGGTCCATGGCGATGCGCCCGACGATCGGGCACCGCCGGCCGGCGAGCCACACCGAGGCGCGGCCACCCGCGGCCCGGGGCAGCCCGTCGGCGTAGCCGAGGGGCAGCAGCGCCAGCGTGGTCGGTGTGCCGGTCACGTGCTCGGGCCCGTAGGAGACGCCCGTGCCGGCCGGCACCCGCTTGACGTTGACCACGCTCGTCCGCACTGTCATCGCGGGGTGCAGCCCGAACTCGCCCGGACCGCTCACGCCGAACGGATCCACGCCGTAGAGGGCGATCCCGATCCGGCAGAGATCGAAGCGGGTCCGCGGTGCGGAGAGCGCGGCCGCCGAGTTGGCCAGGTGGACGAGATCGGGGTCCAGGCCAGCCGACCGTGCGGTCCGCAGCGACTCCTCGAAGATCGCCACCTGACGGGTGAGCGCGGGGGCGCCCGGCAGGTCGGCGTCGGCGAGATGGGACCACACCCCGCGCACCCGGATCCCGCCCTCTCGTTCGTACTTGTGGGCCCAACCGACCAACTCGGGCCAGTCGTCCCCGGCGGCCCCGTTGCGGGACAACCCGGTGTCCGCCTTGAGCTGCACCATCGCCGGTACGCCGAGCAGACGGGCCGCGTCGGCGACGGCGTGCAGGTGCGTCGTCGTGGACACGCCGACGTCGACGGCACGCTTGATCAACATACCGAAGTCGTCATCCGGGCTGTGCAGCCAGCTCAACGTGGGCGCGGTCACACCCGCGTCGCGCAGGGTCAGCGCCTCGGCCGTCGAGGTCACTCCCAGCCAGGAGGCGCCGGCGCGCAGCGCGGCCCGGGCCACCTGGACCGCGCCGTGGCCGAACCCGTCGGCCTTCACCACGGCCATCAGTCCAGTGCCGGTGACCGACGCGATCGTCCGCACGTTGCTGGCGATCGCGTCCAGGTCGATCAGGGCTTCGGCGAGGGCGCTCATCCGGCCGCCTCCACCCGTCGCGTGCCGGGCAGCGCGAACAGCCAGCCCGCGCGAACCGCCAGCAGCCCGCGATGAACGGCCAGGCTCAGACCGATCACCAGCCCGCTCAGCAGAATCGGATAACCGAGCACGATCAGGCCCTGAGCGGACCCACCCAGCCCGGAAACCGGTACCAGCAACAGCCGGTGCAGCAGGGCCAGGACCGGCATGTGAATGACGTAGATCGGCAGGGTGATGCGGCCGAGCCTAGCCAGTGGTCTGCTGAGCACCGACCACCGGGACAGCCGGGCAGCGGCGGTTATGCCGAAGATCACTGCCACCAAGGAAACCGCCGGCCACACTCCGAACCACTGCTGGGCGCCGATCACCGCCATCGCGGCGAGGGCCAGGACGTAGCCACCCGAGGTCAGCAACAGCCGGCGGCGGCTGGCGGTGGCGGCCCACCGCTGGATCTGCGGCCGCAGGTACAGGCCGAGAAGAAAGAAGACCAGGTTCTGGTAGAGGCCGGCGCGGTTGCCCGGGGTGTCGAGCAGGCCGGCGGCGGCGACGGCGGACAGCGCGGCGGCGGGGACCAGGACCAGCGCCCGGGGCACCCGGCGGGTCAACTTGGCGATCGTGAAGTAGAGCGCCAGGGCGTACAGGTACCAGAGGTTGGACGGCGTGATGGTGAGCTGCTCCAGCAGGCCGAGCGCCGAGGTGGCCCGGTCGGTCGGCAGTCCCGGCGCGGCGGCGAGGACCACCGTGTGGATCAGCAGCCAGACGGCGTACAGGTAGAGGAACCCGGCGATCCGGCTGCGGGCGACCACCCTCCACGGCCGCTGGGCGGCGTTCGCCGCGAAGACGCCCGAGATGGTGAAGAACAGCGGCATCCGCAGCGGAAGGAACTGCTCACCCAGCGTTCCCCAGAAGCCCGGCACCGGTACGCCGATGTGCCAGTCGATCTGGAGGTAGTCCTTCACGACGACGTGCCACAGGACGACGAGGATGATGCAGACCCCCTTCGCGGCATCCGCCCACTGCGCCCGGTGCGATCCGGCGGCGGGCGCGGGCGCGGAGGCAGGGGCGGGTCCGCTCCGCTGGCGGTGGCGGAACCGGACGCGCGGCGCGTCGGGCTGCGGCTCGGCGGGCCGGGATTCGGTGGGAGAGAGCTGTTGGATCACACACCGAAAGCTGCCAGCCGGATATCCGCATGTGATCCACGAATTGTCATCATTCGGTAATGGACGCCGCCGGACCCGATCCGTAGGCGGTTCCGAGCCGCCTCCGGCGGACGCCGGGCGGCACTAGGCTCGTTGCGGAGGTGCCGAACATGAAGCTCGGGCTGCACTACTGGAACTACTCGACCCCGGCCGACCCCGCCGCGATCGCACCGACCCTGGCGCAGACGGCGGCCATCGCCGAGCAGGCGGGCGTTGCGTCGTTCACGGTGATGGACCACTTCTTCCAGATGGACGCGGTGTTCGCGGCCGAGGAGCCGATGCTGGAGGCGTACACCACGCTGGGCTACGTCGCGGCGAAGACTCAGCGGATGACGCTGGGCGTGCTGGTCACCGGCGTGATGTACCGCTACCCGGGGTTGCTCGCCAAGACCGTGACGACCCTCGACGTGCTCTCCGGCGGCCGGGCCCGCCTCGGCATCGGCGCCTCCTGGTACGAGCGGGAGCAGCTCGGGCTGGGCGTGCCGGTCGTCCCGGTGGCCGAGCGGTTCGAGCGGTTGGAGGAGACGCTGCGCATCTGCCTTCAGATGTGGAGTGCCGACGACGGCCCGTTCAACGGGCAGCACTACCAGCTCGCCGAGACCATCAACTCGCCGCAGCCGTTGAGCCGCCCGCGCCCGCCCATCATGATCGGTGGCGGCGGCGAGAAGAAGACCCTGCTGCTGGTGGCCCGGTACGCCGACGCCTGCAACCTGTTCGGCCGTGGCGGCATCGACGACATCGCGCGCAAGCTGGATGTGCTGCGCGGGCACTGCGCCGCCGAGGGCCGCGACTACGACACCATCGAGAAGACGGTGGTCGCCTCCCAGGCACCGCTGGACGACACCGACGCGTTCCTCGCCGAGGTGTCCGAGTACGCAGCGCTCGGGGTGAGCGAGGTGCAGGTGACGCCGGATCGGGACCCGGTCGAGTTCGCCCGGCGGCTCGGCGACGAGGTGCTGCCCCGGCTGGCCGACATCGGCTGATCCTGGGACATTCGTCTACCGATGCCACAAGCCGATGATCGAGAGCACGATCGCCGCTCCGATCGAGCAGGCCAGCATGGCGAAACCGTATTGCAGTCGGCGGGTTGCCCGGCGCAAGAAGCGATATCGGTGGTTGAGCGTCTGCAGGACAACCCACAGGTTGACGGTGGCCGAGATTCGTTCGCCGGATGCGGTCTGCGCCGCGAACGCCGCATCGAAATCACGAAACGTGGGAGTGACTGGCAGAGTGTCCGAGTGCAGGTAGAACATGCCAGGCGGGGGGTCTGATCCGTAGATGTCCCGCCAGCGTTTGGCGGCAAGGAGAGCATTGGTCGCGGCGACTATGGACGTAGCCGCGAGGGCCAGTAACGTGCAACCATCGTGGACCGTTCAGGCAGCTTGCGTCCACTGATTGAGGGGCTGTCCTCCATGGCGGGAAGGACAGCCCCTCAATGATCAGCTGGGTCAGCCGACCGCGGCGGGGAACCGTTCCCAGACCCGGTGGGCGGCCATCAACTGCTGCACCGCGGTCAGCGCCTCGGCGCCCGAGCCCGCCGCCACGACGCCCGTGGTGCCGGCGACGCCGGCCTGCTCCAGCACTGTGACGCCGGCGCCCCAGGCACCGATCGCCTTGGCGTGCCGCCAGCACTCCTCGACGAGCAGCAGCACGCGGGGGTCCACGGTTGCCGGGCCGGGCCTGCCGGCCTTGGCGTCGCGGGCCGGCAGGGCATCCGGTGCGGGTGCCGGCGCTCCGGCCAGCAGGACCGCGTCGAACTCGACCGACCGGCCGGTGGCGAAGGTGCGCTGCACCGGAAGATCGCCCACCATGCCGCCGTGCGGGGCGATCAGCAGCGGCACCATGCCGGCGCCGAACACGGCCCGGCGGACCTCGTCGACGCCGTCCAGGTCGCCGTCGGGGTCGACGACGATCCCGACCATGCGGCCGTCGCTCGGCCACTCCCGACCGACCTGCGACAGCGCCGGGCTGGGCGTGACGTCGGGCAGCGGCACGGTTGGCTGCGGCGCGGGCAGGCCCAGACCGGTGGCGACCTGCTCGCACAGCACCGGGTCGATGTTGGCGAGGCTCTGCAGCTGACGCTCCTTGATCGCCTGGTGGTAGCACTTGCCCAGCTCGAAGGTGTACGCCCTGATGATGTGCTCCTTCTCGACCGGCGACATGCTCAGCCAGAACAGGCGGACCTGGCTGTAGTGGTCATCGAACGAGGCGGGGTTCGCGCGAACCTTCGGTGCCTGCGCGACAGTGACCGGCACGTCGACGAAGGCGTGCTCGGCGTCCCCGGCGGGGAACGGGTTGCCGCCGTCGAGCGAGTTCGGCCGGTACGGCGCGACGCCCGCGTGCACGGCGTGCTGGTGGAAGCCGTCGCGCAGCATGTCGTTCACGGCCGCGTGCGGACGGTTGATCGGGATCTGCGTGAAGTTCGGCCCGCCCAGCCGGGTGAGCTGCGTGTCGACGTACGAGAAGAGCCGGCCCTGCAACAGCGGGTCGTTGGTGACGTCGATGCCCGGGGGCAGGTGACCGAGGTGGAAGGCGACCTGTTCGGTCTCGGCGAAGAAGTTCGTCGGCGTCCGGTTGAGCACCAGCCGCCCGATGGGCTGCACCTCGGCCAGCTCCTCCGGCACGATCTTCGTGGGGTCCAGCAGGTCGATGCCGGCGAAGGTCTCCTCGGGAGTGTCCGGGAAGACCTGGATGCCCAGCTCCCACTCGGGGTACGCGCCGGCCTCGATGGCGTCGTAGAGGTCGCGGCGGTGGAAGTCCGGGTCGATGCCGCCGATCAGCTGGGCCTCCTCCCAGGTCAGCGAGTGCACGCCCAGCTTCGGCTTCCAGTGGAACTTGGCCAGCGCCGTCTCCCCGGCCTCGTTGACGAGGCGGAAGGTGTGCACGCCGAAGCCCTCCATCGTCCGGTACGAACGCGGAATGCCCCGGTCGGACATGTTCCAGATGGTGTGGTGCTGCGCCTCGGTGTGCAGCGACACGAAGTCCCAGAAGGTGTCGTGGGCGCTCTGCGCCTGCGGGATCTCCCGGTCGGGGTGCGGCTTGCCGGCGTGGATGATGTCCGGGAACTTGATCGCGTCCTGGATGAAGAAGACCGGGATGTTGTTGCCGACCAGGTCGAAGGTGCCCTCGTCGGTGTAGAACTTCGTGGCGAAGCCACGGGTGTCGCGGACCGTGTCGGCCGAACCCCGCGAACCGAGCACTGTGGAGAACCGGACGAAGACGTCGGTCTCGCGCCCCTTCTTGAGGAAGCCGGCCCTGGTGACCGCCTCGGCGGTGCCGTACGCGGTGAACACACCGTGCGCACCGGCGCCCCGGGCGTGCACCACGCGCTCCGGAATGCGTTCGTGGTCGAAGTGCGTGATCTTCTCGCGTAGGTGGTGGTCCTGGAGGAGCACCGGGCCGCGCGGGCCGGCCTTGAGCGAGTGGTCGGTGTCGCGCAGCCGCGCCCCGTTCGCGGTGGTGAGGTAGGCCCCCTGCTGGCCGTTCGCGATCGTCGGCGCGCCGGTCTCCGCGCCGGTCGGCGTGCGCGTCTGCGGTGCCCCCTGTTCCGGCTTCGGCGGCAGCGGGTCGTGGGGCGTCGTCGGCTCCTCGAGCGGCGGTGGCGCGCTCCCCGGCGCACCGGGGACATCCGGGGTGAGGGCGTCGGCGATCTTTCCTGAGGCGGTCTTCACTGCGTTCTTGACCGCCTCGGCGGGCTTGCTGGAATCCACTGAATGAACCTCTCCATGGCGCGTGTGCGGGCCGGCGCCTGCCCTGCTACCCCAGGTCAGAGGGTCGAAACACGACTGATCTCGGCATCCTGCGCCGGGACTGGTGATTTCGCCGATGCCGGGATCGGCGGAGCAGCCAAAACTGACACACGTCGATATCCCTCGACTTTAGGGAGTGCCCGACGTGTCCTCACCAACCACCACCCGTCCCGTCGCAGCCCGTGCCACCCGGATCGTGCTGGCCGCCGTGCTGGCCGCCGGCGGCGTCCTGGCGGGATCGCCCGGCGCCGCCCAGGCTGCCGGCCCGTACGAGCGGGGCCCCGCCCCGACCACCGCGATCCTGGAGGCCAGCCGCGGCCCGTTCGCGACGTCCTCGCAGAGCGTGTCCTCACTGAGCGTCACCGGCTTCGGCGGCGGCGTCATCTACTACCCGACCAGCACCAGCGAGGGCACCTTCGGTGCCATCGCCATCTCGCCCGGTTACACCGCCGCCTGGTCCAGCATCAGCTGGCTCGGACCGCGCATCGCCTCGCACGGTTTCGTGGTGATCGGCATCGAGACCAACAGCCGGTTTGACCAGCCGGACAGCCGCGGTAGGCAACTGCTCGCGGCGCTGGACTACCTCACCCAGCGCAGCTCGGTGCGCACCCGGATCGACAGCAGTCGACTCGCCGTGGCCGGTCACTCCATGGGTGGCGGGGGCAGCCTCGAGGCTGCCTCGTCGCGGCCGTCTTTGCAGGCCGCGGTGCCGCTGGCACCGTGGAACACGGACAAGAGTTGGTCCGAGCTGCGGGTGCCCACGCTGATCGTCGGTGGCGAGAGCGACAGCGTCGCGCCGGTCTCGTCGCACTCGGTGCCGTTCTACAACAGCATCCCGGCCTCCGCCGAGAAGGCGTACCTGGAGCTGAACGGGGCGAGCCACTTCTTCCCGCAGACCACCAACACGCCGACCGCGCGGCAGATGGTGGCCTGGTTGAAGCGGTTCGTCGACGACGACACCCGCTACGAGCAGTTCCTCTGCCCCGGCCCGAGCGGCTCGCAGATCGAGGAGTACCGCAACACCTGTCCCAGCGCCTGACGGCGGTCACGGGGCGGTCGCCGCTGGCGGCCGCCCCGTCCACGTGCGTAAAGGGGGCATTGAAGGTCTTGACGCCAAACCCGAGAAACGTACACTGCGAGTGTAAATAAACACCCGCCACGACAGAGGGATGGGTGATGGAGCGCGGCCTCGAACTGCACCACATCGGCGTCCGTTTCGGCGGCCTCACCGCCCTCGACGACGTGTCCCTGCGGGTGCCACCCAACCGGGTGGTGGGCGTCATCGGGCCCAACGGCGCCGGCAAGACCACGCTGTTCAACGTGATCTGCGGCTTCGTCGCACCGGAGACTGGTTCACTCACCCTCGACGGCCGGCCGCTGCGGCCACGGCCGCACCGGCTGACCCGGCTCGGCATCGCCCGGACCTTGCAGGGCACCGGGCTCTTCGCCGGGCTGAGCGTGCTGGAGAACGTGATGACCGGCGCCTCGCACACCGCCCGCGCCGGCTTCGTCCCGGCGCTGCTCGGGCTGCCGGCCAGCGACCGCGACGAGCGCCGGCTCCGCGGGGACGCCCTGGCCATCCTCGACGAGCTGGGCATCGCCGAGCACGCCCAGGCCGCGCCAACCACACTGCCCTTCGCCGTACGCCAACGGGTCGCCCTGGCCCGCGCGCTCGCCGCCCGGCCCCGGCTGCTCCTGCTCGACGAGCCGGCCGGTGGCCTCGGCGCGGACGACATCGCCGAGCTGGCGGAGCTGGTCCGGCAACTGCCCCGACGGGACACCGACCCCTGTGCCGTGCTCCTGGTCGAGCACCACATGGACCTGGTGATGGCCGTCTGCGACGAGCTCGTGGTCCTCGACTTCGGCCGGGTCATCGCCGCCGGCACCCCGGACGAGATCCGCGACGACCCAGCGGTCACCGACGCCTACCTCGGTGCCACCGTCGAGGAGGCCTCCCAATGACCGCTACCGACCTGCTCGTCGTGCGGGGGCTGGTCGCCGGTTACGGTGCCGCGCCGGTGTTGCGGGCCATCGACCTCACCGTCCCGGCCGGCACCATCGCCGCTGTCGTCGGCGCCAACGGCGCCGGCAAGACCACTCTCCTGCGCGCGCTCTCCGGCATGATCCGCCCGGCCGCCGGCCAGGTCCTGCTGGCCGGGGAGGACCTTCGCGGTACGCCGGTGGAGCAACTCGTCCGACGCGGCATGGCGCACGTCCCGGAGGGCCGGGGCGTGATCAGCGAGCTGACCGTCGACGAGAACCTGCGGCTGGGCGGGCTGTGGCGGCGCGACCGGGCCGACGCCGGGCGGGCCCTCGACGAGGTCTACCAGCTCTTCGAGCCGCTGGCCCGACGCCGTCGGCACCTCGGTCACCAACTCTCCGGCGGCGAGCGGCAGATGCTCGCGCTCGGTCGGGCCCTGGTCGGCCGACCCCGTCTGCTGCTGCTGGACGAGCCGTCGCTCGGCCTGGCGCCACGGGTGGTCGCCCGGACCATGGCCCTGCTCCGCCAACTGCGCGACCGCACCGGGCTGACCGTCCTGCTGGTCGAGCAGAACGTGCGCAGCGCGCTCGCCGTCGCCGACCAGGGCGTCGTGATGTCCCTCGGTCGGGTGGTGATCGCCGCCCCGGCGGTGCAGCTACGCGACGACGTCGACCTGCGCCACGCGTACCTCGGTTTCTGACCACCACCTCGTCCCCCGGAGGGAGAACTGTTGGACCGCTTCGTCTTCCTCACCGTCGACGGCCTGTCCCGGGGCGCGGTGTACGCCGCGTTCGCACTGGCCCTGGTGCTCATCTGGCGGGCGGCGCGGGTCGTCAACTTCGCCCAGGGAGCGATGGCCGTCGCCGCCGCGTACGTCGCCTACACAGTCAGCACCGCGACCGGTTCCTACTGGCTGGGCTTCGTCATCGCGATCGTCGCCGGCCTCCTACTCGGTGCGCTGGTGGACCGTGTGGTGATGCGGCACGTCGATCACGCCTCACCGCTCAACCCGGTGATCGTCGCGCTCGGGCTGGTGCTGCTCATCCAGGCCGTGCTCGGCATGGTGTACGGCAGCGAGTTCCGCCCCGCCGAGGCCCCGTTCAGCCGCTCCGCCCTCACAGTGGGCGGGGTCGCCGTGCTGTCCCCGTACGACCTGTTCGTCTTCGCCACGATCGGCGTGGTGGTCAGTGGCCTGGCCTGGATGTTCGCCCGTACCCCGGTGGGGTTGCGGATGCGCGCGGCGGCCTTCGCTCCGGAGGTCTCCCGGCTTCTCGGGGTCAACGTCGGTGGGATGCTGACCCTCGGTTGGGCGCTCGCCTCCGGGGTGGGCGCGCTGGCCGCCATGCTGGTCCTGCCGACCGAGCTGGGCCTGCACCCGCACGCGATGGACCTGGTGTTCGTCTCGGCGTTCACCGCGGCGGTGGTCGGCGGGTTGGACAGTCCACCGGGGGCGGTGGTCGGTGGTCTGGTGGTGGGGCTGTTGCTCTCCTACGTGAGCGGCTACGCCGGCAGTGACCTGACCCCGCTCGCGGTGCTGGTCCTGCTGCTGGCGGTGCTGCTGGTCCGGCCCGGTGGGCTGTTCGCCCCGGTCGCGGCGAGGCGGGTGTGAGCGCCACGAGGGCGGCCCTGCCGCCGAGCGAGCAGCTCGACGACCCGGGCGGCCGACCGGTCGACCGGCGACGCGGCTCCACCCTGCTGCGCCACCTCGCGGTGGTGCTGGCCGCCGGGTCGCTGCTGGTGGCGGTCAGCTACTCCGTCGAGCCGTTCCGCAACTTCCAGCTCGCCACGGTGGCCGCCTACCTCTGCGCGACCGCCGGGCTGACCGTCCTCACCGGGCTCAACGGTCAACTGTCGCTCGGGCACGGCGCGCTGATGGCCACCGGGGCGTACACCGTGGCGCTGTGCCAGACCGCGTTCGCCGACCGGGGGATGACCGGCGGCTGGCTGTTGCCGCTGTCGTTGGGTGCGGCGATCGTCGGCACTGTCGCGGTCGGCGCTGTGGTCGGTGTGGCCGCGGCCCGGCTGCGCGGTCCCTATCTGGCCGGGGTCACCCTCGCGGTGGCCGTGGTGGTGCCGGCGCTGGCGGTCACCTTCGACGGCGTGTTCAACGGCGAGCAGGGGCTGTCGGTGCCGGTGGAGCCGCCGCCGCTGTCGCTCGGCCCGTACTTCCCCTACGAGCGGTGGCAGCTCTGGGTCACCGGCGCGGCCACCCTGCTCGCGTTGCTGCTGTTGGCGAACCTGATCCGCAGCCGGTACGGGCGTACCTTCCGGGCGGTCCGCGACGACGAGGTGGCGGCCCGCCTCGCCGGCATCCACGTGGCCCGCACCCAGGTTCTCGCGTTCGTGGTCAGCGCTGCCACCGCCGGGCTCGGCGGCGCGCTGCTGGCGGTGCTCGCGCAGAGCGTCTCACCCGGGGCGTTCTCGCTGACCCTGTCGCTGTTCCTGCTGATGGCCGTCGTGATCGGTGGCCTGGGTCGACTGACCGGCGCGCTGTGGGGGGCCGTCCTGCTGGTCGCCCTGCCCGATCTGACCCACTCGGTGACCGAGATGCTCACGCTCTCGCCCGCTGTGGCGCAGCGGCTGGAGGGCAACCTCCCCCTGGCGATCTTCGGACTCACCCTGATCGTCGTCATGATCGCCGCCCCCGGCGGTGTGCAGGGTCTGCTGTCGCGTCTCGGCCGGGCGTTGCTGGCCAGGCGGCCGACCCGGCGTTCCTGAGCTGTCCTCGGTCCGGCCTCGGCCGGGCGCCCCACCACCACACCGTTCCCACAGACAACCGGACCGAGAAAGGTCGGTGTTTCCCATGCACCGTAAAGCGCATCGCGGCCTCGCGATCGCCAGCACCCTTGCCCTGCTCATCACCGCAGCCGGCTGTAGCGGCGACGACGGCCCCGGCTCCGGCGGAGCGTCGGTGCCGGGCGTCACCGACACCGAGATCGTCGTCGGCACCCACATGCCGCTGACCGGTCCGGCCTCGGCCGGCTACTCGAAGATCGCCCCGGCGACGAAGGCGTACTTCGACTACGTCAACGCCAACGGCGGAGTGCACGGCCGCAAGATCACCTACAAGATCATGGACGACGGCTACAACCCGGCGAACACCCAGCAGGTGGTCCGTCAGCTCGTCCTCCAGGACAAGGTCTTCGCCGTCCTCAATGGTCTGGGTACGCCGACGCACACCGGTGTGCTCGACTTCCTCAAGAGCAACCGGGTGCCCGATCTGTTCGTCGCCTCCGGCAGCCGCAGCTGGGACCAGCCGGACAAGTATCCGGGCACGTTCGGGTTCAACCCGGACTACACGGTCGAGGGCAAGATCCTCGCCAACTACGCGAAGGCGAACCTGGCCGGCCAGAAGGTCTGCTTCCTCGGTCAGGACGACGACTTCGGCCGGGACAGCCTGGCCGGCGTGGAGAAGGTGCTCGGCGCCGGTGCCGTGGCGGTCAAGCAGACGTACGTCACCAGCAACACCAACGTGGCGCCGCAGATCGGCGCGTTCAAGGCGGCCGGTTGCCAGGTCGTCGTGCTGGCCACCGTGCCCGGCTTCACCGCGCTCTCCGTCGGCACGGCGGCCCGGCTGGGCTTCAAGCCGCAGTGGCTGGTCTCCAACGTCGGCGCCGACCACCCGACCCTGGCCAAGCAGCTCGGCGCCGCCGCGCCGCTGCTGGAGGGCATGGTCGGCACCAACTACCTGCCGATGCAGAACGACACAGCGAACCCGTGGATCCAGCTCTTCATGAAGGTCAACAAGGAGCACAACGGGGACGCGCCGTTCGACGGCAACACCGTCTACGGCATGTCGGTCGGCTACCTCTTCGTGCAGACGGTGCTCGCGGCCGGCAAGGACCTGACCCGGGAGAAGGTGCTGGAGGCCGTGCAGAAGGGCGGCTTCCAGGGCCCCGGGCTGGTGCCGCTGCGCTTCTCCGCCACTGACCACTCCGGGTACGGCGGCCAGCGCCTGAGCCGGGTGAGCGGGGGAGTGCAGACCTACTTCGGTCCGGCGTACGAGACGGACGAGGCGGACGGGGCGGTCAACGAGTACACCGCCACCCCGGCCGCGCCGCCGGCGAACGGGGTGCCGACCGTCTCCTGAGGCCCCGCAGCCCCGACGTCCGACCGGACGTGGTCGCGCCTGACCACGCCCGGTCGGACGGCTGCGCGCGGCCTGCCGGCGCGGCCTGCCGGCCGATCGTCAGAGGCGTTGACCGATACCGATCGACGCTCCTACTATCTGCACCGTGAATGCATATTCGGGCCGACTCGCGGGCCGGGTCGCCATCGTCACCGGCGCCAGTCGCGGCATCGGTCTGGCCATCGCCCAACGCCTCGTCGCCGAAGGCGCGCGGGTGGGCCTGACCGCCCGCCGCCCCGAGGGGCTGACCGAGGCGGTCGCCACCCTGGGCGGTCCGGCACACGCCCTCGCGGTGCCGGGCCGGGCCGACGATCCCGAGCACCGGGCCGTCGCGGTGAGCCAGGTCAGCGCGGCGTTCGGGCCGGTGGACCTGCTGGTCAACAACACCGGCATCAACCCGGTGCACGGCCCGCTGGTCGAGCTGGACCTGGCCGCGGCCCGCAAGATCCTCGACGTGAACGTGGTCGCCGCGCTCGGCTGGGTGCAGGAGGTCTGCGCCGCCGGCATGAGCGAGCGCGGCGGCTGCGTCGTCAACGTCTCGTCGATCGCTGGGCTCGGCCCGTCACCGGGCATCGCCTGCTACGGGGTCAGCAAGGCCGCGCTCAACCACCTCACCGCCAGCCTCGCCGTGGAGCTGGGGCCGACGGTCCGGGTCAACGCGGTCGCCCCCGGCGTGGTGAAGACCCGCTTCGCCGCCGCCCTCTACGACGGGCGGGAGGCCGAGGTCGCCGCGCGGTACCCGCTCGGGCGCCTCGGTCTGCCGTCGGACGTGGCGGGAGCGGTCGCCTTCCTGGCCTCCGACGACGCCAGTTGGATCACCGGGCAGACCATCGTCTGCGACGGCGGCGTCTCGCTGACCGGCCGGGCCGGATGACGGCGTCGGCGGAGCGTCCGGAGCCGCTGATCAACGGCTGTCTAGACTCGGCGGTGCGTCGGGGGACGCCGTGGCGGTGAGGGGGCGAGGGCGGATGGACGGGGTCGATGTGGCGGGCCGGGTCGACGGGCGCACCGCCCGCGCCGAGCGGACCCGCGCGGCCATCGTCGAGGCGCACCTCGCGCTCATCTCCGAGGGCGACCTCCGCCCGACCGGGGAACGCATCGCCGAGCGGGCCGGCATCTCGCTGCGCACCCTCTGGACCAACTTCAAGGACATGGAGACGCTCTTCGAGGCCAGCGGCGCGGAGGTGCTCCGCCAGCAGGACGCCGCCCACCGGCCGATCTCGACCGGGCTGCCGTTGCCGAAGCGGGTCGACGCGTACTGCCGGCAGCGGGCCCGACTGCTCCAGCTCATCGCGCCGTCGGCGCGGGCCGCCCAGATGCGTGAGCCGGTCTCCGAACAGCTGCACCGCAACCGTCTCAAGCACATCGAACGGGTCCGCGACGAGGTCGAGGAGCTCTTCGCCGTCGAGCTGGCCGAGGCCGGGCCGGGGCGGGAGCAGCTGCTCAACGCCCTGGTGGCGGCGAGCACCTGGCAGGCCTGGTCGATGCTGCGCTACGGGCTCGGTCTCGGCGTGGACCAGGCCCGCGCCGTGATGGCCCGGACCGTGGGCGCCCTGCTGGCCGAGGTCGCGCCCGACTGATTCCGGCCCGGCCCGATTTCGCCCCCTCTTTCCATTCGGTTTCCGATGGGTAACACTGGCAGGCATGGTTACTGCATCAAGAGTGCAACTAACCGTGCTGCGTGGCCGGGACGACGAGTGCCGGGCTGTCCGGAGCCTGCTCGACGGCATGACCAACGCCGGCGGTGCCCTGCTGTTGCGCGGAGAGCCCGGATCGGGCCGGACGGCGCTTCTCGGCTACGCCCATCGGCACGCCGAGAATGGCTGCACAGTGCTCGCCGGCAGCGGGCTCGCCGAGGAGGCAGCCCTGCCGTACGCCGGCCTGCAACGTCTGGTCGACCCGGTGCTCGACCGGGCCGCCGCGCTCCCCGGCGAGCAGCGCCAACTGCTACGGCGCGCACTGGGCGGGGAGAGCTGCCCGGCCGACCGGCAGCTGACCCTGTCGATGGCGGTGCTCGGGCTGCTCGCGGCCGCCGCCCGGGACCGGCCGTTGCTCGCCACCATGGACGACATCGACCGAGGTGATCCGCAGACCGCGCAGGTGCTGGCATTCGCGGCCCGCCGACTGCGGCACCTGCCGCTCGCCGTCCTGCTCACCGCGGACGTCACCGCCAACCTCGACGGGATACCGGAGCACCGACTGCGCGCGCTGACCGAGCACGAGAGCAGCGCCGTCCTCACCGATCGACTCGATCGGCTGACCGAGCGCGAGGGCGGCGACCGGCTTCCCGACCGGCCAGCCGCGTCGGCCCTGACCGCGTTGGCCACAATCGGCGGCGGCAACCCGCAGGCCCTGGTGGACCTCGCCGAGGTGCTCACCGCAGGGCAGTGGCGGGGCGAGGAGTCGTTGCCCGCCGCGCCACCGGCGGACGGAGCGCTGGGTCGCGCGTACCGCGCCCGGCTGGACCGGCTGCCCCCGGAGACCCGACGGGTGCTGTTGCTCGCCGCGCTCGACGAGGACGGCGAGCCGGGCACCCTGATCCGGGCCGCGGCGGCCGCCGGCGCCGAGGTCGAGGCGCTCGCCCCGGCGGAGGTCGCCGGCCTGGTCCGCGTCGAGCAACGCGGCGTCACCTTTCCGCAGCCGCTGGTGCGCACGATGATCGCGGCCAGCGCGCCGCTCGCGGAGCGCCGCGCGGCGCACCGACTGCTCGCCGAGGTGCTGGTCGCGGACGGGCAGCGGCTGCGCCGGGCGATGCACCTCGCCGCCGCGACCGCGGGTGCCGATCCGGCCCTCGCTGCCGAGCTGGAACAGGCGGCGGTCGGCGGATCCGACGGCTGGGCCGCCGCCTCGGTGGCCCTGCGGTGGGCCGCCGAACTGAGCGACCATCCGAGGCTGACCGCCACCCGTCTGTTGACCGCGGCCCGCTACGCCTGGGCCGGGGGGCAACCCGACGAGGCCCGGCTGCTGCTCGACCGCCTCCGCGCGGTCTGCGTCGACCCGGTCGTTCGAGGCCGCGCTGACCTGCTCCGCGGTGAGCTGGAGTTGCGCTGCGGCACCGCGTCGAGTGCGTCGGCCACGCTGCTGGCCGCGGCCGCTACGGTGGACGGCGCCGACCGCGCCCTGGCGTTGACCGGGCTGGTGCGGGCCGGCGAGGCGGTCTGCTTCACCGGCGACCAGTACCGGTACGCCGAGGTCGGCCGGCGGGCGCTGGCGTTGCGGCGCCCAGACGACCCGCCGGCCCTGGAGGTCATGGGCTGTCTGATCGCCGGGGTGGCCGCGACCCTGCGGGGCGACCACGAGCGAGCCGGGCCCGCGCTGCGCCGCGCCGTGGTGCTGGGCGACCGGCTGACCGGTTGGGCGTTGACCCCCACCGCGCTCAGCTGCGCCGCGGCGGCCGGACTGCTGGTGGCCGTGGACGGCGCGGCCCACCGGCTCGCCGAACGCGCCGTCGAGCTGGCCCGGGAACGGGGTGAGCTGTCCATGCTGTCGCGGGCGTTGGAGCTACGGGCGGTCGCCGAGTACTGGCTGGGTCGACACGAGGCGGCGGCGGAGACCTCCCGTGACGGGCTGCGCGTCGCCCGGGCAACCGGGCAGGTCAACTGCGCCAACGTCCATCTGGGCATGCTCGCCGTCCTCGCCGCGATCCGGGCCGATCGGGAGACCAGCCTGCGGCGGATCCGCGAGATCGGCGAGTCGCCGACGCCGGGCAGCCGCCCGCACGCGCTCGCCGCGTGGGCCCTGGCGGTGCTCGACCTGGTCGACGGCCGCCACGCCGAGGCCGCGGAGCGGTTGGCCTCGCTGGCTCGACTCGGCACGCGTCGAGGTCAGATCCTCGTGCAGGTGATGGCCACCCCGTACCTGGTGGAGGCGGCGGCGCACCTGGCGCACCGGCCGGCGGCGACGGCCGCGCTCGCCGCGTTCGACAGGTGGGCCAGCAGCACCGCGAGCCCGTTGCGCCGGGCCCTGTCCGCGCGGTGCCACGCACTGCTCGCCCCTCGGGGCGGCACCGAGGCGGAACGGGACTTCCAGGCGGCGCTTCGCCTGCACCCGACCGAGGCCGGCACGTTCGAGCGGGCCCGCACCGAACTGCTCTTCGGCCAGGAGTTGCGCCGCAGTCGACGCCCTCGCGACGCGCGCACACACCTGCACCAGGCCCGCGAGATGTTCAGCCTGCTCGGAGTGGAGTGCTGGGCCGAGCAGGCCACCACGGAGCTGCGGGCGGCCGGGGAGTCGATCGGTCCGCCGGACCTGCCCGCGGCGCGGTTGTTGACCGGCCAGCAACTGCGGATCGCCGAGCTGGTCGCCGAGGGCGCCACCAACCGGGAGATCGCCGCCCGGATGTTCCTCTCCACCCGTACGGTCGACCACCACCTGCGCAACGTGTTCCACCGGCTGGGCATCCGTTCGCGGACCGAGCTGGCCCGCGCGTTCACCGCCGAGCGGCACGTCGGTCTGGCCTCCGACCGGTGAACGTCCGGTCTGGACGCGTTTAACTATCACCGCTAGTTTGAGCGTCATGGACCTCACCCTCTCCGCCGAGCAGGCGGCGGTCCGCCAGCTGGCCGCCGAGTTCGCCGACCGCGAGCTGCTGCCGCAGGCGGCCGCCTGGGATCGCCGCGAATCGGTCGACCCCGCCATCGTCGGCATGCTCGGTGACCTGGGCTTCCTGGGGCTGACCATCGCCGAGACCGACGGCGGTTCCGGCGGCGACCACCTCGCGTACTGCCTGGTCCTGGAGGAGCTGGGCCGGGGCGACTCGGCGGTGCGCGGCATCGTCTCGGTCTCCCTCGGCCTGGTGGCGAAGTCGATCGCCGCGCACGGGAGCGCGGAACAGCGGGCCGAGTGGCTACCGAAGCTCTGCGCCGGCAGCGCACTCGGCTGCTTCGCGCTGACCGAGCCGGACAGCGGCTCGGACGCGGCCGCACTGCGCACCCGTGCGGTCCGCGACGGCACCGACTGGCTGCTCACCGGCACGAAGACGTTCATCACCAACGGCACCACCGCCGACGTCGCGCTGGTCTTCGCCCGCACCGGCGGCCCCGGGCACCGAGGAATCACCGCGTTCCTGGTGCCCACCGACAGCCCGGGGCTGACCCGGCGGGAGATCCACGGCAAGCTCGGCCTGCGCGGTCAGGCCACCGGCGAACTGGGCTTCGACGAGGTGCGCGTGCCCGACACGGCCCGTCTCGGCGCCGAGGGCGCCGGATTCCGGCTGGCCCTGGCCACCCTCGCCAAGGGCCGGATGTCGGTGGCCGCCGGGTGCGTCGGCATCGCCCAGGGCTGCCTCGACGCGGCGGTCGGTTACGCCGGGCAGCGCACCCAGTTCGGCAAGCCGATCGCCGGGCACCAGCTCGTCCAACAACTGCTGGCCGCCATCGCTGTGGACACCGCCGCCGCCCGGCTGCTGGTGTGGCAGGTGGCCGACCTGATCGACCGCGACCAGCCGTTCGCCACCGAGGCGTCGATGGCCAAGCTCTTCGCCAGTGAGGCCGCCGTCCGCGCGGCCAACAACGCGGTCCAGGTCTTCGGCGGGTACGGCTACATCGACGAGTATCCGGTCGGCAAGTATCTGCGCGATGCCCGGGTGGCCACGCTCTACGAGGGCACCAGTCAGATTCAGCAACTCCTCATCGGACGCGCGCTCACCGGCGTCAACGCCTTCTAGTAGCTGTAGGGAGATCCGGCATGAGAGTCTTCACCTCCTTCGAGGAGTTGGCCGCCGCGACCGGCGAGAGCCTCGGGCCCGGTCCGTGGCAGCGCATCGAGCAGAGCCGCGTCGACCTCTTCGCCGACGCCACCGACGACCACCAGTGGATTCATCTCGATCCGGTCCGAGCCGCGGCGGGGCCGTTCGGCGGGACGATCGCCCACGGGTACCTCACCCTGTCCCTGTTGCCGACGTTGGCGAGCGGGCTCTACCGGGTCGAGGGGGTGGCGATGGGCGTCAACTACGGGCTGAACCGGGTGCGCTTCCCCGCGCCGCTGCGGGTCGGCGCCGCCGTACGCGCCACCGCCACCATCGCCGACGTGTCGCCGGTGAGCGGCGGTGTGCAGCTGGTCGTGACGGTCACCGTGGAGAGCGACAGCGGCGGCAAGCCGGTCTGCGTGGCCGAGACCGTCAGCCGGCTCTACCGCGCCGTGGAGCAGTGACGACTCGCCGTACGGTAACAACTACCGCAGGTGGCCCGCTGAAACGGCGTCACGGTGACCGTCAGCGAAGCGAGCAGCTGGACCGTCGCACGCTGATGGGGCGGCGACGGATTCCGTCGCCGCCCCATCGTCTACGTCGTCCTAGCAGTCGATGCGCAGCGAGCTGGCCTTGTTCCGTGCGCTGGTCGCCAGATTGACGTTCGCGCTGTTGTTCCAGATCGATTGCAGTGGCGTTCCCGTTCCGCTGCCGTTGTCGAAGAGTCGGACGGTCCCGCCGCCCCGGTTCTTCGCCGACTCGATGTTGTTGTTCACGCCGGACGGCAGATTCAGGAAGGTCCCACAGGAGGACGGGACGTACATCGTTCCCGTCGCGTTGAGCCCGGTCCACAGGCAGGCGTAGCCGGCTGGGCAGTCACTCCAGGCCTGGGTTCCGAATCCGACCTCGGTCAGACCGCTGCTCGTCGCGGTTTGCGGCCGGGCGTCGGCGGATGCGGCGGACGCCGGAGCGCCCACCAGCGGCACGAGCAGACCGACGGCGATCGCGACGGCCGCGAATCGATGCCGCATCGACAGTCGGGGTCGCGACGAAGCGTATTCAGCTGCACTAGGGGTGATATTCATGTCTACCTTTCCTGGTCTACTGGCGCTTCGGGGATGAACGTTGCCTCGATAGCGAACTCGTAATCGAATACCTCCTCGTCTATTCGGGATCGCGTGACACCCCCCGTACCCATGACGGACGTCAGCGCTGCGGATAACAACGCCGACACCGTTTCTGGCGTGCATCACGCACCCCCTTCCAGTCCTCCTCCGTGTCGTCGATCGCGTTTGGGTCATCGAACGCGGCCCCGCGCCTAGTCGCGCTGTGGCCGCTATCCGACACTCGTCAATCGGCGTCCACGGAACTAGATATAGTCGCCCTTGGATTGTTTGCCAATCATGTCGCCAGGCTGACAAACAACTTCGTGACGGGGGACAACGTGGGAAGACCTGAGCGGCCGCTCGACCCGGAGGCTGGCGAGCTGGAGCGGTTCGCGCTCGACCTACGCCAGCTGCGGACAAAGGCGGGTTCGCCGACGTACCGTCAACTGGCCCGGCGCGCGCACTTCTCGGTGACCACCCTGGCGAAGGCGGCCAGCGGCGAGACCGTTCCCAGCCTTCAGGTGACACTGGCGTACGTGGCCGCCTGTGACGGCGATCCGGCCGAATGGACCGAACGGTGGCACAGCCTGATCGCGAGCGTGACGTCCGCCGAGACGGTGGGGGTCAGCCGCGGGCCGTACTGGGGGATGGCAGCGTTTCAGCCGGAAGACTCGGAATGGTTCTTCGGACGCGAGCGCATGGTGGCTCAGCTCTGTGAAATGCTCACCCGCCTCCGGTTCGTCGCGGTTTTCGCCCCGTCTGGTGCGGGCAAGTCGTCCCTGCTACGAGCGGGCCTGATAGCGGCTGTGGTCGACAATCCCGCGAAGGGTCGACCCGCCTGGGCCACGGTGTTGATGACGCCCGGCGAACATCCCATCGAAGAGCTCGCGTTCCAGCTCGTCAATGAGCAGGACCTGGCTCGTGACACGATTCAGCGCCAGCTGCCCGATGATCCGGCCAGCATTCGCGGAGCGATCGAGCAGATTCTCAATTCGCGTCCATCTGTCGCGAACATGCTCATCGTGGTGGACCAGTTCGAGGAGCTCTTCACGCTCTGCCGGGACGAGGAGGAGCGACCGGGGTTCATCGCCGCGCTGCTCGCCGCAGCGGAGATCCCCAGGGTGCGGGTGGTGCTGGGAGTGCGGGCCGACTTCTATGGTCGGTGTGCCGCCTATCCCGCCCTGGTGGCCGCTCTCCACGAGCACCAGCTGTTGATCGGCCCGATGGACGATGAGGATCTGCGTCGGACGATCACCGGCCCCGCCGAGCGCGCCGGGTTGCTGGTGGATCCGGCGTTGGTGGAGATGGCCGTGGCAGACGTTGGCGGTCAGACGAGTGCGCTACCGCTGCTGTCCCACGCACTGTTGGAGACGGCGCGCCTGCGGCAGGGCAAGCGGATCACGCTGGCCCACTACCGCGAGTCAGGCGGCGTTAACGGCGCCATCACCCGTACCGCTGAAGGGGTGTACGCGCAGTTCGACGAGGGGCAGCGAGGGCTGGCACGGGACATCTTCCTGCGCCTGACCGCCCTCGGTGACGGCACCGAGGACACCCGACGCCGGGCGCCCCTGGCTGAGTTGGTCGGCGGGGTGGACCCGTTGGCCGCGGCTGAGGTGCTGGCCAGGTTGACCGCCGCGCGGCTGGTCACGGCGGACGAGAAGGGCGTCATGGTGGCCCACGAGGCCCTGATCCAGGAGTGGCCCCGGCTGCGCCGCTGGCTGACCGAAGATCGGGAGTTGCTGCGCTCCCACCGCAGGCTGACGGAGGCTGCCGCCGAGTGGGATCGGCACGACCGCGTGGACGGATTCCTGTATCGGGGGGTCCAGTTGGCGCTCTGGGGAACGCGCCAGGTGATGGACCTCAGTGACCTGGAACGGAAGTTTCTGGAGACCAGCCGTGCACGAGAGAGCCGGCGCCGGGCAGCCCGACGGCGGCGGACCAGCATGGCGTTGACCGGGCTCGCGGCAACCGTTGTCGTGGTGAGCGTCCTCGCGGCAGTGGCACTGGTGCAGGCGAACCGGGCGGCCGCCGAACGAGACCTCGCCGTTTCCCGGCAGCTGACGGTCGAGGCCGACATCCAACTGCAGATCGATCCGCAGCAGGCGCAGCGCCTCGCCAGACGCGCTCTGACCACACGCCCGACCGTCGGTGCGGAGATGGTGCTCCGCCAGGCCGCCGTCGATGACCGGCTGCAGGCGATTGTGCCGATGAGCAGCAAGAAGGCCTTGGGCGTGGCGTTCAGTCCGGACGGAAGGCGGGTGGCGGCCACCGGGACGGACGGCGAGGTGCGGGTGTTGACCTGGGCCGGGCACGGCGTCTCCGGACCGGGCCTGGCTCTCAGCGGCGGACCCGAGGGGCAGGTCTGGAGCCCGATGTTCAGCCCGGACGGGAAACGACTGGTCACCGCCGGCTCGGACGGCACCGTCCGGATCTGGCAGGTCGATGGAACCGCTGGGCCCATCGTCCTACGCGGGCACGAGGGCCCGGTCTGGGGAGTGGCCTTCAGCCCCGACGGACGGTTGGTCGCCAGTGCTGGGGAGGACACCACCGTTCGGGTCTGGGATGCCCGCGGCGGCGGCCGACCGGTGGTGCTGCGTGGGCACACGAAGGTCGCGGTCGGTGTGGCCTTCAGCCCCGATGGGCGCCAGTTGGCCAGCAGCGGCCACGACGCGACGGTACGGCTCTGGGATCTGGCCGCGCGATCCACCAGAACGATCCTCACCGGGCCACGCGAAGCCACCAGGACGTTGGTGTTCAGTCAGGACGGCACCCGCCTGGCCTGCTCCAGCGCCGACGGTACGGCCTGGGTCTGGTCGCTGGCCGGGTCGGCGGCCCCGGTGGTGCTGCGTGGGCATGAGGGCACCGTGGAAGGGCTGGCGCTGAGCCCGGACGAGCAGTGGCTCGCGACCACCAGTGACGATCTGACCGTACGGATCTGGAACGCCAACGGCGCTGGTGACCCGTTGGTGCTGCGCGGCCACACCAACCGGGTCTGGGCGTTGGCGTTCAGTCCGGACGGATCCCGGCTGGTGAGCGCGGCCGATGATGGCACGCTACGGATCTGGGACCCGGGCAGCGATCGTCTGATCCTGCGGGGCCACAAGAAAGCCACCTGGTCCGCCGCGTTCACCCCGGACGGGCAACGGGTGGTCAGCGGCGGCGAGGACGGCACGGTGCAGGTCTGGAACCTGGCCACACCGGCCGAGCCTCGGGTGCTCGGCCGCCACGACGGCGACGTCTACGGTCTCACTGTGAGTTCGGACGGGGCGAGTGTGGCCACCGGCGGCCGCGACGGCAGCGTGCGAGTCTGGGACCTCGCCGGCAGACACGATCCTGTGGTGCTTCGCGGGCACGAGAAGCAGGCGTGGATCGCCGACTTCAGCCCTGACGGCCGCCGCCTGGCCAGCGTCAGCAACGACGGGAGCCTGCGAATCTGGGACCTCACCGGCCAGAGTGCCCCGGTAGTCCATCGAGCCGTCGAAGAGATCCGGTACGCCGCCTTCAGCCCGGACGGCAGGAAGGTCGCCACAGCCGGCGCGGAGGGCACCCTACGAATCTGGGACGCCCTCGGCACCGCCGAACCACTACTACTTCCCGGTCACGAGGGACTGGTATGGGCCGTGGCCTTCAGCCCGGACGGACAACGAGTCGCCAGTGCCGGCTTCGACGGCACCGTGCAGATCCACTCCGTCACGAGCGGCATCGCCCCACTGGTGTTGCGAGGCCACGAGGGGCCCGTCTGGCACGTGTCGTTCAGCCCGGACGGGCAATGGGTGCTCAGTTCTGGAAAGGACGGCACCGCTCGGCTGTGGCGCGCTTCGGAGGCCGCCCGGTCCGTGACCTTCGGGGGATTCGGCGCCTCCGTGGAGACCGTCGACTTCAGCCCGGACGGCGAGCGGCTCGTCTCGACGCATGACGACGGCACCGTACGCGTCTGGCCCTGCCGCGCGTGTGCTCCGGTCCAGAACCTGCTGGAGCCGTGACCGCTACCGTTCACGGCGTTGATGCGCGACGGGGGTCTCATCGACCAGTGGATGCCGGGGGCGGTGCCGGGCCACTGGGGCCCGGCACCGCGAGGGTTGGTGTCAGGCGACCGCGCAGGCGGTGCCGTTGAGGGTGAACGCGGCCGGCCGGCCGGTGCCACCCGTGTGGGTTGCCTGGAAGCCGATGTCGACCGAGGCGTTGGGCGCGATCGTCGCGTTGTAGGAGACGTTGCGGGCGGTCACCGCTCCGCTGGACGGGGAGTAGGTGGCGTTCCATCCGCTGGTGATGGCCTGCCCACCGGGCAGGGTGAACGCCAGGCTCCAACCGTTGACCGGCGTGCTGCTCGTGTTGGTAACCGAGACCGACGCGGTGAGACCGCTGTTCCAGGCGTTGACCGTGTACGTCACGCGGCAGTCGCCGGTCGGCGGGGGCGTGGTGGGCGGGGGCGTGGTGGGCGGGGGAGTGGTCGGAGGCGTGTCGCCCCCGATGCTGCCGGGCACCGCACGGAGAGCGTCGTACCAGGCGGCGGCCATCTTGCGGTAGCCCGTGGCGTTCGGGTGCACCCCGTCGGCCAGGTCGCTGAGCGTCAGGGCGCGGTACATGTCGACCAGGTGGACGTGTTTGCCGGCGGCGGCCCGGCTCTGCACGATCCCGGGGATCGCGGCGTTGTAGCCCCGGACCTGGTTGTCAGCGCCGGACTTCGGGATGATCGTCGCGACGAACACGTCAGCGTTCGGGGCGGTGTTGGTGATCCGGTCGACGAGCGTGGCCAGCCGCGACGGCGCCCCGGACGTGTCGCCGTACATGTCGTTGGTGCCGATGTGCAGCAGCACAGTCCGCGGGTTCGTGGCCCGCAGCCAGTTCACCACGTTGGCGTCGATCTGGGCGATCGTCCAGCCGGAGTGGCCCTGGTGGTCGTGGTCGCCGAGGCTGGCTGGCCCGTTGAACTGGGAGCCGACGAAGTCGATCCGGTAACCACCGGACGTGAACCGCTGCCACAACTCGACCCGGTAGCCGCCGGGGACGTTGAATCCGTCGGTGATCGAGTCGCCGAGTGGCATCACGCGTACGCCGCCGTTGGACTCCGCGCTGGCGGGAGTCGTCGCGACTGGCACGGCGGCGACCATGGTGGCGACGGCGGCCAGGGCCGTCCACCACCGGCGGGCCCGCCGGGGCCTCGACGTCGCTGCGCTGGCGGGTGCGGAAGGGACTGGTTGGACGAGCGTTGGACTGCTCATGGGATTCCTCTGGTGGTGGGGTGCGTGACGACAGCGGCCACCGACGAGACGGGAGCCGCCATTCGTGCGGCACAGGAAAGTGCTGCTGCGCGGAACGACCAGATCCCGGATGTCCGCGCTGGTCGTCGTATCGCTGAGCCGGGCGACGCGTGCCCTGCACCTCGCCGGACGCACCATAGCGTGTTATCGCTAACACGAGCAATAGACGGATGGCAATCGCTGTCGACAGCCGCCGCAAGCTCCGGGCCCTGCCTGCGGTGCCCGGAGCGAGCCGACAACCGGGTCAGGGAATGAGCAACGCCTTGCCCGAAATCGCGCGGGCTTCCATCGCACGGTGAGCGTCGTCCGCCGACGACAGCGGATACGTACGCGCGATCACCGGGCGCATCAGTCCTTCCGCAGTCCCTGCCAGGGCAATTCCGGCGAGCCGCGTCATCTCCGACGCCTCGAACTGCACGTCGGCGATACCACGCACAACGATGCCGCGGGCGTTCGCGTCCGGTGCGTCAACCGTGGCGAAGTCGCCACTGGCCGCCCCGTGGGCCGACACGCGTCCGCCGTCCGCCACCAGGTGGAACGCCTCGGTGCCAAGGTCGCCTCCGACGCCGTCCAGCAGCACATCGACGGGCAAACCCCCGAACGCGTCGCCCACCGAGTCGGTCCATCCGCTTTCGGTGTAGTCGACGGCGGCGTCGGCGCCGAGTTGCCGTACCAGCGTGAGCTTGTCCTCGCCCCGCGCGGCCCCCACGACCTGTGCGCCCAGGGAACGCGCGAGCTGGACCAGTAGGGTTCCCATGCCGCCCGCCGCCCCCAGGATCAGCACCCGGTCGCCGGGACTGATGCCGGCGCGCTCGATGATCCCGGTGCCGGTCACCCCGTCGTGCGCGAGCGCCGCCGCCTCCCGCAGGTCCAACCCGTTCGGGACCGGTACCAGCCGGTCGACGGCAGCGCTGACCAACTCGGCGTAGGAACCGCGCGTTCCGGCGCCGGCAACGACCCGTCGGCCGACCCAGGACGGGGAGACGCCCGGACCGGTGGAGACCACGGTTCCCGCAGCTGCGCCCCCCGGCACATAGGGCGGGATGACGCCGAACCTCGCGCCCCAGCCACCCCGGATCTGGGTCTCGAGATAGATGGTGTCGACCGCCTCGGCCCGCACCACGACCTCGCCCTCGCCGGCTTGTGGATCCGGCAGTTCCACCGGAACCAGGACCTCAGGCCCGCCGTACTCGGAAACCTGTATGGCACGCACGCGGCTGCCCCCCACCTGGCCACGGCCCGGCGTTCGGACCGGCCTCGACGACTGTCGTGGCGACGCTACGACTTCAATGTTGGTTGAAGTCAAGGGACGTGAACATCGTAGAGCCGGCCTGACCCGGGTCAGCGGTCCGGAAGCGGTCTGGATTGGTGACTGCTCAACGAGGCGCGACGGCCGGGTGCAGGACCGAGCCCAGCCAGCGCAGCTGACGCCGGACGTGGACCGCCTCGCCGCCCTCATGGCCGTTGAACGGGTAGACGTGCATCTCCCGCTCGGGCGGGACCGGCCTCCCGTTCGCGGCGCCGTAGTGGTTGTAGGCGGCGAAGGCGGTTCGCGGTGGGCAGACGGTGTCGCGTTGGCCGACTCCGAAATGTGCCGGCGCCGTCGCCCGACGTGCGAAGTTCACGCCGTCGACATAGGACAACGTGCGCCACACCGCCTCCTCGGCCTCCCGGCGCACCGCCAGGTACCGGGCGATCTCGCCGTACGGCGCGAGGTCGGTGAGCGCGACGGCCCGGCGCATGTCGCACAGGAACGGGGCGGTGGTCAGCACCGCGCTGAGATCCTCGACGAGACCCGCCACAGCCAGGGCGATGCCGCCGCCCTGGCTGTTGCCGACCACGCTGACCCGGTCACCCTCGACCCCCGGCAGCGCGCGGACCGCCTCGACCGCCCGCACCGCGTCGGTGATCAGGCGGCGGTAGTGGTAGTCGCGCGGATCGAGGATCCCCCAGGTGACCGGCCAGGGCCCGCCGGGCGCGCCGTGCGGGTCGGGGGTGTCCCCGGCGCCGTGCTGCCCCGCCTGGCCCCGGTTGTCCATCAGGAGGTGCGCGTACCCGGCCACCGCCCAGGTCGGCCGTTCGTGGGGCAGGCCGCGCCCGCGACCGTAGCCGGCGTACTCGACAACGGCCGGCAGCGGCTCGCGAACCCCGGCCGGGCGGGTGTACCAGGCGCGGACCGGGTCACCGCCGAAGCCGGCGAACGTGACGTCCCAGGAATCGAGCAGCCGCAGGTCGGTCGGTTCGGGGCGGACGTCGACGAGCACCGGCACGGCCGCCGCCTCGGTGAGCGTGTCCCGCCAGAACCCGTCGAAGTCGTCGGGCTCGGCGACGTCGGGTGCGTACCGCTGAAGGTCGTCGAAGGTGGAGTGGGGCACGGGTCCTCGCAGGGGCCGGGGTCAGTGCGGATGGGCGGGGGGCGCGGTGCTCTCCCGGACGACCAGCTCGGTCACCAGGTCGATCCGGCTGGTCGCCGGCTCGTTCCCCCTGGTCAGGTCGAGCAACATCTGGGTGGCGATGCCGGCCATGTCGCGCAACGGCTGGTTGATCGTGGTGAGGGCCGGGTCGGTCCAGGCCGAGACCGGCAGGTTGTCGTACCCGATCACCGAGAGGTCCTCGGGCACTCGCAGGCCGCACTGACGGGCGGCCCGGAGCACCCCCATGGCCTGGATGTCCGACCCGGCGAAGATCGCCGTGGGTCGGTCCGGCCGCTGGAGCAGTTGCAGCCCGTGGGCGTGCCCCGCTCCGGCGGAGAAACTGCCGTAGCGGATCAGCTCGCGGTCGACCACTGTCCCGGCTTCGTCGTGGGCCGACTGGAAGCCGGCGGCCCGGGCTCTGCTGCACAGCACGTCAGGTGGCCCGGAGATGATGGCTATCCGTCGGTGCCCCAGCTCCAGCAGGTGCCGGGCGGCGAGCAGGCCGCCGTTCCAGTTGTTCGACCCGACGGTCGGCACGGAGGCCGAGGTGGCACTGTCGGTGTCGACGACGACGAACGGAATGCCCTGCCGGCGTAGGTGCTGCTGTTGGGCCTCGGCCAGGTGGGAGAGGACGAACACCACGCCCAGGGGGCGGTCGGCGAGTAACGCTTCCAGCCATCGTGCCGGCGGGCGGTGCGCGCCGTCGAGCTGGGCGATCGACAGTCCGATGCCGGCGGCGGAGGTCACCGCCTCGACGCCCCGCAGGATCTCCATCGCCCAACCCGTGTCGAACTCGTGGAACACGAGGTCCACCCGGCCGCCGCTGGTCGCGTGTCGCCGGGCCCGGCGCTGGTACTGGTGGCGGTCGAGGCTCGCCTCCACCCGGGCTCTGGTGCCGGGGGCGACATCGCCGCGTCCGTTGAGGACCTTGGACACGGTCGCGACCGATACGCCGACATCGTTGGCGATGGTCGCGATGGTGGTGGAGGCGGGTGGGTCGAGCGGGCGGTGCTCTGTCATCGCGGCCTCATACAACATCCGAAAGTTTCGGGCGACCTTAACACGATGAGACATTCACGCCAGTGGGTGCCGGAATCGGCTTGGGCATTCGCGGGACATTGCGCGTCTTCTCGGCGACTGAGCGCCGATCGTGGGGTCACCGTCTGCAGGAACCGCCCCCTGGTAGTCCGATTGAGACTCTTGACAGTCATCGATGGGGCACTTAGGTTGCCGAAAAGGTTACGCAGGTTTCCGGAAAGTTTCGGATCGTGAGAAACGTCCGCCACGCAGCTGGTTCACGAGGGCACGGGGATGTGGCCGGAGCTAAGGGGTCATGGCATGAGAAGTCAGTCGCTCGAGGACGGCGGCACCGCGCCGTGGCGTGATCAGCGGCTGTCGCCCACCGAGCGAGCCGAGGCGCTCCTGCCGAAGATGACCCTCGAAGAGAAGATCGCCCAGCTCGTCGGGATCTGGGTCGGCGCCGACGCCAGCGGCGAGGGCGTCGCACCGCACCAGTCGGACATGATCAGCGAGTTGCCGCCGTGGAGCACTGTCATCCAGTACGGGTTGGGTCAGCTGACCCGCCCGTTCGGCACCGCCCCGGTCGACCCGGTGTTCGGCGCCCGGTCGCTGGCGGCCTCACAGGCGCAGATCGTCGCCGCCAGTCGGTTCGGCATTCCGGCGCAGGTGCACGAGGAGTGCCTCACCGGGTTCGCGGCGTGGCGGGCCACCGTCTACCCGACTCCGCTCAGCTGGGGCGCGTCCTTCGACCCCGAACTGGTCGAGGCGATGGCGGACCGGATCGGGCGGTCGATGCGCGCCGCCGGCGTGCACCAGGGCCTCGCACCGGTGCTGGACGTCACCCGGGACTACCGCTGGGGCCGTACCGAGGAGACGATCGGCGAGGACCCCTACCTGGTCGGCACGACAGGTGCCGCCTACGTGCGGGGCCTGGAGCGGGCCGGCGTGGTGGCCACGCTGAAACACTTCGCCGGCTACTCCGCCTCCCGAGGCGGACGCAACCTCGCGCCGGTGCCGATGGGTCGCCGCGAGCTGGCCGACGTCATCCTGCCGCCGTTCGAGATGGCGCTGCGTCTCGGCGGCGCCCGCTCGGTGATGAACTCCTACGCCGAGATCGACGGCCTGCCCGTGGCGGCCGACCGTGGGCTGCTGACCGGGTTGTTGCGTGACGAGTGGGGCTTCACCGGCACCGTGGTGGCCGACTACTTCGCCGTACGGTTCCTCCAGACCCTGCACGGAGTCGCCGGGGATGCCGCCGACGCGGCCCGGCTCGCCCTGCGGGCCGGGATCGACGTCGAGCTGCCCACCGTGGACGCCTTCGGCGGACCGTTGGTGGAGGCGGCTCGCCGCGGCGAGGTCGACGAGGCGCTGATCGACTGCGCGCTGCGTCGGGTGCTGATCCAGAAGATCGAGCTCGGTCTGCTCGACGAGGGCTGGCAGGAGCTGCCCGACGACGTGGCGTCCCTGCGCTTCGACGACGAGGCCAGCCAGGACATCGCCCTTCGCCTGGCCCGGGCGTCAGTCGTCCTGCTGCGCAACACCGGCGTCCTCCCGTTGCCCATGGGTAGCCGGGTCGCCCTGGTTGGTCCGGCCGCCGACGACCCGATGGCCATGCTCGGCTGCTATTCGTTCCCCAACCACGTGGGCGTCCACCACAGCGAATTCGGGCTCGGCCTGGACATCCCCACACTGCGCGACGAGTTGGCCCGACGCGTCCCGCTACTCAGCCACGAGCCGGGGTGCACCATCACCGGCGAGGACACCTCGGGTATCCCGGCCGCTGTCGCCGCGGCCGCCGCCGCCGACGTGTGTGTGCTGGCCGTCGGCGACCGGGCGGGGATGTTCGGCCGGGGCACCTCCGGTGAGGGCTGCGACGCCGTCGACCTGCGACTACCCGGCGTGCAGGCAGACCTCGTCCGCGCCGTCCTCGCCACCGGCACCCCGGTGGTCCTGGTGTTGATGACCGGTCGCCCCTACGCGCTCGGTCCGGAGTTCGACGGCGCGGCGGCCGTGGTGCAGGCGTTCTTCCTCGGTCAGCTCGGTGGGCAGGCGCTCGCCGAGGTGCTCACCGGTGCGGTCGACCCCTCCGGGCGGTTGCCGGTCAGCGTCCCCCGGGACGCCGGCGGGCTGCCGAGCACCTACCTGGCGCCGCCGCTCGGCCGGCGCAACAAGGTCTCCTCAATCGATCCGACCCCGACGTACCCGTTCGGCCACGGTCTGAGCTACACCACCTTCGAGTGGTCCGACGCGACTGTGGTCGAACCGCGCGAAGATCCGACTGCCTGGCCGGTCGACGGCGAGGTACGGGTGCGGATCACCGTCGCCAACACCGGTGAGCGGGCCGGCACCGAGGTCGTGCAGCTCTACCTGCACGACCCGGTCGCGCAGACCACCCGTCCGGTGGTTCGGCTGATCGGCTACACCCGGCTGCCGTTGGCGCCCGGCGAGGTGGCGCACGTGACGTTCGGCGTACCCGCCGACGTGGCGTCGTTCACCGGGCTGACCGGCCGGCGGATCGTCGAGCCCGGCGACGTCGAGCTGCGCTTCGGCCGGTCGAGCGGCGACGTGGCGGCGGCCCTGCCGCTGCGACTGGTCGGCACCGAGCGCCAGGTCGGTTACGAGCGGGAACTGCTCACCTCGGTGCGGGTCGAGCGCCTCGTTGCCGTTCCACAGTCGGCATAGGAGGCCACGGATGACGTCCACCCTGCGGCCACCGCCGCCGGCGCCGCCGAGTTCTCCGCCGGAGGCGCAGAGCCCTGCCCCGCGCTCGCCACGGCGTCGTCGCAGTTGGCGGCAGGCACTGCGCCGGGACTGGCAGCTCTACTCCCTCGCCATCCTGCCGCTGCTGTTCTTCCTGGTCTTCCGGTACCTGCCGATGATCGGCAACATCATCGCGTTCCGCCGGTTCAAGCCGGGCGGCAGCATCTTCGGTGAGTACTGGGTCGGGCTGCGCTACTTCCGGATGTTCCTCACCGACCCGACGTTCTGGGAGGTGTTCACCAACACCCTGGTGCTCGGGACGTTGACCCTGCTGTTCTGTTTCCCGCTGCCGATCGTGCTGGCGCTGCTGCTCAACGAGGTCCGGGCCCGCCGCTTCAAGCGGTTCGTCCAGTCCGTGTCCTACCTGCCGCACTTCCTGTCGATCGTGATCGTGGCGGCGATGGTCATGCAGTTGACCTCGATCGAGGGCACCGCCAACCAGATCGTCAACCTGTTCGGTGGCGACCCGGTGGCGTTCCTGCAGAAACCGGAGTGGTTCCGCACCATCTACGTCTCGTCCGAGGTCTGGCAGACCGTCGGGTGGGGCACGATCCTCTACCTCGCCGCCCTCACCACCATCGACGAGGACCTGTACGAGGCCGCCCGGATCGACGGCGCCGGCCGGCTGCGGCAGACCTGGCACGTCACGTTGCCCGGCATCCGTCCGACGATGGTGACCTTGCTGATCCTCAACATCGGCAGCTTCCTGGCGGTCGGGTTCGAGAAGATCCTGCTGCTCTACAACCCGTTGACGTATCCGACAGCTGACGTGGTCTCCACCTATCTGTTCCGGATGGGCTTCCAGTCGAGCAACTTCAGCTACGCGGCCGCCATCGGCCTCTTCGAGGCGGTGATCGGGCTGATCCTCGTCCTGTCGGCGAACGTGATCTCCCGTCGCACGGTGGGGACGAGCCTGTGGTGACTCTCGGTACGAAGATCGACGCCCCGAAGACGCGCGGGCCGGTGGACAGCCGCGGTTACCGGATCTTCCGGGTGGTCAACACGATCGTCCTGCTCGGCGTCGTGGTCGTGACGCTGTACCCGTTCCTCAACATCGTGGCCCGCTCGCTCAGCGAAGAGGCGTACATCATCGCCGGCAAGGTGACCATCGTCCCGCGTGGGTTCGACCTGACCGCGTACAAGCTGCTGATGTCGGACGCGATGTTCTGGACGAACTACCGCAACACTGTGGTGTACACGGTGGTCGCCACGCTCATCTCGATCGTGCTGACCACGTGTTACGCGTACGTGCTGTCGAAGCCGCAGCTCAAGGGGCGCCCCTTTCTCATCGGTGTCGCGCTGTTCACCATGTTCTTCTCCGGTGGCCTGATTCCCAACTACGTGCTGGTCACCAGCCTGGGCATGAAGAACACCATCTGGGCCGTGGTGATCCCCAATGCCATCAGCGTGTTCAACCTGCTGGTCATGAAGGCGTTCTTCGAGAGTCTGCCGAGCGAGTTGGAGGAGGCCGCGGCGGTCGACGGGCTGAACACGTACGGCATCCTGCTGCGGATCGTGCTGCCGCTGTCGAAAGCGATCATCGCCACGATGGTGCTCTTCTACGCGGTCTCCTTCTGGAACTCGTGGTTCACCGCGTTCCTCTACATCGACCGCCAGGATCTGCTGCCGGTCACCGTGTACCTCCGCAATCTCATCGCGGGCGCCACGAGCGCCGAGTCGGCCGCGGCCGACGCCGACAAGGTCCAGGCCGCGGCCACCCTCCAGGCCGTGACGATCGTGCTCACCACCCTGCCGATCCTGGCGATCTACCCCTTCGTCCAGCGGTACTTCGTCCGCGGCGTGATGCTCGGCGCGGTCAAGGGATGACGCCGGGCGCCGCACCGCTTCCCCTCGAATCCCCACCACCGAAAGGACGAGCCATGCTCCACAAGACGTGGCGCCGCGTGGCATTGGCCACCGCGGGTCTGCTTGCGCTCTCCCTTGCCACCGCCTGTTCCGAGGACCCCGGCGAGTCGACTGACCTCTCCGGGAACCGGGTCGGCGCGATGGCCACCTACGGCGTCGGTGACCAGTTCAAGGCCACCGAGGCGCTCTCCTTCTCCACCCTCTACAACAACCACACGTTCTATCCGCTCAAGGAAGACTGGCTGTTCTGGTCGGAGCTCACCAAACGGACCAATGTCAAGATCGATCCGGTGGCCGTGCCGCTGAGCGACTACGAGCAGAAGCGCAGCCTGCTGATCGGCGCCGGCGACGCCCCGCTGATCATCCCGAAGACGTACCACCCGCAGGAGGACGCGTTCGTGTCCTCCGGGGCGATCCTCCCGGTGAGCGACTACCTGGATCTGATGCCCAACCTCAAGGACAAGATCTCCAAGTGGAACCTCCAGCCGGAGATCGACAACCTGCGGCAGGCCGACGGTAAGTTCTACCTGCTGCCCGGCGTCCACGAGAAGCCCACGCAGGACTACACGGTGCTGGTGCGCACCGACATCATGCAGGAGCTGAAGCTCGCCGTCCCGAAGACCTGGGACGAGCTGTACACGGTGCTCAAGGCGATGAAGGCGAAGTACCCGAACGTCTACCCGTACTCCGACCTGTTCAGCAAGCCCAACCCGACCGGCGCGCTGCTGAACCTCCTCGGCTCGTCCCACGGCACCTACGCGGGCTGGGACTACCAGCACGCCACCTGGGACCCGACGGCGAACAAGTTCACCTACACCGGCGCGTCCGAGCAGTACAAGCAGATGGTCACCTACCTGCACAAGCTCGTCGCCGAGGGTCTGCTCGACCCGGAGAGCTTCACCCAGACCGACGACCAGGCCCGCCAGAAGCTCGCCAACGGCAAGTCCTTCGTGGTCACCGGCAACGCGCAGACCCTGGTCAACAACCACCGGCCCGACCTGGCCAAGACCCTGCCGAACGCGAAGATGGCCAAGATCCCGCTGCCCATCGGCCCGGCCGGGGAGATCAACCCGTTCCCCCGCCTGGAGAACGGCATCATGATCTCTACGAAGGCCCGGGAGAGCAAGAACTTCGTCGCCATGATGCAGTTCATCGACTGGCTCTGGTATTCCGACGCCGGCCTGGAGTTCGCCCGCTGGGGCGTCGAGGGCACCACGTTCACCAAGGACGTGTCCGGCAAGCGCTCGCTCAATCCCGGCGTCGACTTCCTCGGCCTCAACCCGAAGGCGCCCAAGCACCTGCAAAAGGACTTCGGCTTCCAGAACGGCGTGTTCGCCTACGGCGGCAGCCCCGATCTGGTCCGCGGGTTCTTCTCCCCGGAGGAGCTGGAGTTCCAGAAGGTGATGGACGCCCGCAAGCCGAGGGAGGTTCCCCCGCCGCGCCCGTTCACCGATGAGGAACGCGAGCAGGTGTCGCTCTGGGAGACCCCGCTGAAGGACTTCGTCACCCAGAACACGCTGAAGTTCGCCCTGGGGCAGCGTCCACTCAGTGAGTGGGACGCGTACGTGGCCGAGCTGAAGGCCAAGAACTCCGACCAGTACATCGACCTGGTCAACAAGGCGTACGAGCGGTTCCAGAAGAAGAACGGCTGACCAGCGGGGGTCCGGTCGGGCCGCCTGTCGCGGCCCGACCGGACCCCCGGCGACCACGGATCAGCTGAGTCGACCGGAGGGAGCGACAGTGAGTGGCGCGACTCAGACCCGGCGACAGTTCGGCGACGGACCACTGTCGCGGATCACCTCGCGCGTCTACATCCTGCTCGTGGTCGAGCTGCTCCTGCTGCTCACCACACTGCCCGCCCTGCTCCCGCTGCTGGTGCTGGGCCGCGACCCCAGCAACCTGCCGCTGGCCGCGCTCCTCCTGGTACCGGTCGGCCCGGCCATCTCCGCCGCCCTGTACGCCCTGCGCCACCAGCAGACCGACCTGACCGACCTGCACCCGGCAGCCCTGTTCTGGCGTGGCTACCGGGCGAACGCCTTCGGCGTGCTGCGCATCTGGGTGCCGACGCTGCTGTGGCTGACAGTGCTCGCCGTGAACCTCGCCTACCGGGGCGCGGTCGGCCTTCCGGGCTGGTGGGCGGTGCCGCTGGTGCTGATCGGAGTGGGCGTGACGCTCTGTGCGGCCAACGCCCTGGTGATCACCTCGCTGTTCGACTTCCGCACCCGGGACGTGCTCCGGCTGGCCGTGCACTTCCTCGTGCGTACCCCCGGTGTCTCCGTCGGTAACGCCCTGCTGCTGGCCGCGGCGGCCGGGATCACCGCGGTCTTCTCCGAAGCGGTGTTGATGCTGCTCGCGTCGATCGCGGTGCTGGCGTACCTGCGCATCAGCGACCCGATGATCCACCTGATCCGGAAGGAGTTCACCTCATGAGCCTGCCCCTCAGCGCCAAGGTGCCCTTCGGGGGCGACTACAACCCGGAACAGTGGCCCGAGGACGTGTGGAAGCAGGACTACCGTCTCTTCGACACCGCACGGATCGACCTGGTCACCCTCGGGGTGTTCGACTGGGCCCTCACCCAGCCCGCCGAGGACACCTACGACTTCACGCTGCTGGACAGGATCGTCGAGCGGGCCAGTGCCGAGGGACGCGGGATCTGCCTGGCCACCGGCACCGGCGCCCACCCACCGTGGTTGGCGAAGGCGTACCCCGAGGTGACCCGGACCGACTTCGAGGGCCGCAAGCACCGCTTCGGTCAGCGACACAACTCCTGCCCCAGCTCGCCGGTCTTCCGCCGGCTCTCGACGGAGCTGGCCCGCCGGGTCGCCCGCCGCTACGCCGACACCCCGGCGGTGCTCGCCTGGCACGTCGGCAACGAGTACGGCGGTGCCTGCTACTGCGCGCTGTGCGCGACCGGCTTCCGCAACTGGCTGCGCCACCGCTACGGCACCCTCGACGAGCTGAACGAGGCCTGGTACACGACCTTCTGGTCGCACACCTTCACCGACTGGGACGAGATCGAGCCGCCGTCGGCGCTGACCGAGCACTGGCGCGGCCCGGACCACACCGCGTTCCCGGGCATCACGGTGGACTACCTGCGGTTCACCTCCGACGCGATGCTGACCAACTTCCGCGACGAGAAGGCGGCCATCCGGGAGTCCAGCCCGACGCTGCCGGTGACCACGAACTTCATGGGCATGTACCGGCCGATCGACTACCACCGTTGGGCCGCTCATCTGGACTTCGTCTCCTGGGACAACTACCCGCCCGACGACGAGTCGGCGGCCCGGATGGCACTGACCCACGACCTGATGCGCGGGCTCAAGGACGGCCAGCCGTTCTGGCTGATGGAACAGACCCCGAGCTTCACCGCGTGCCGCGACGTCAACCCGTTGAAGCGCCCCGGGCTGATGCGGCTGTGGAGTTGGCAGGCCGTGGCGCACGGTGCCGACGCGGTGCTCTTCTTCCAACTGCGTGCCTCCCGTGGGGCCAGCGAGAAGTACCACGGTGCGGTCATCGGGCACGCCGGTCGCTCCGACACCCGGGTGTTCCGGGAGGTCGCCGAGCTGGGCGCCGAACTGGAACGGCTCGGCCCGGCGTCGCTGGGCGCGCGGACCCCGGCCCGGGTGGCGCTGTTGTTCGACTGGGACAGCTGGTGGGCGTTGGAGCTGTCCGACGGCCCGTCCCGGCTGGTCCGCTACCAGCAGGTCGTGCTCGCGTACCACCGGGCGCTCTGGGACGCCGGTGTGGACCTGGACGTCGTCGCGGTGACCGCCGACCTGTCCCGCTACGACGTGGTCGTGGCCCCGGCCCTGCACCTGCTCAAGGGTGACCTGCCGCAGCGGCTGGAGGCGGTGGCGACGCGCGGCGGATCGGTGCTGACCACCTACCTGTCCGGCCGGGTGGACGAGAACGACCAGGCGTTCCTGATGGACGTGCCGGGCCCGCTCGGGCAGCTCATGGGCGTCCGGGTCGACGAGTGGGACGCCCGCGGCCCGGAGGTGGTCAACCCGGTCCGCCTCGGCGACGGCGTGGATCAGGTCGACGTCGACGCGCGGCTGCTGTTCGAGCTGGTGATTCCGCAGGGCGCTCAGGTCATCGGCACCTACCAGGCCGACTTCTACGCGGGCACCCCGGCGGTGACCCGCAACTCCCTCGGCGCCGGCGACGGCTGGTACGTGGCCGCCGGACTCGACCAGGCCGGGGTGTCCTGGGTGGTGCGGCAGGTGCTCGCCCGCCACGACCTGCTCGGGCCCTACCCGGACGTGCCGGACCTGGAATCCGCCGTGCGGGTCGCGGCGGACGGGTCGCGGCTGCTGTTTCTGCTCAACCACCGCGCCGAGCCGGTCGAGGTGACCGCCCGGACCGGCGGCGTCGACCTGCTCACCGGCGACCGTACGGCGGCCGGTGCTGCCCTGCGGCTGCCGGCGTACGGGGTTGTCGTGCTGGAGGAGGACCGGTGAACGCCGAAGAGTCGGTGGAGTTGGAGCAGCTGATGTTCGTCGAGGAGCCGATGGACCGTGACGAGCTGCGCGTCCACCCGGCCTGGCTGCCCCCGGAGGCGTTCCGATCGCTCGGCGCGCGCCGCGTCCTCCTGCACGGCGAGGGGTTGCTCGTCGACACCGTCCTCAACGAGGTCTCGCGCGCCTGCGCGCGTTACGGCGGACGGGTGTGGCACTCTCCGTCCTGGGACGTCGACGTCGACCTGGTGCTCGCCCTGCGCGCCGCCGGTGAGCTGCCCAACCCGGCGGTGGAGGCGGCGCGCGCCGCCGGCGAGGCGGCGCTGGTCGAGCTGGGCGACGGCGGGACGCTCGGCGACGAGGGTTTCGTGTTGGCGCGGGCCGGCGACGTGACCGCGGTGCTGGCCGACGCCCCCGCCGGCCTGCTGTACGGGCTCTTCCACGTGGTCCGGCTCTGCGCGGCGGCCTTCGACCCGGCCCGACCGCCGGAGCGGCACCAACCGGCGCTGCGCCGACGAATGCTGAACCACTGGGACAACGTGGCCGTGCACCCGGTGATGGGCCAGGTCGAACGGGGGTACGCGGGCGGCTCGATCTTCTGGCAGGAAGGCCGTCCGCGCGGCGACCTGGCCCGGGTGCGGGAGTACGGGCGGCTGTTGGCCTCCTGTGGGGTCAACGCGATCTCGGTGAACAACGTCAACGTGGCCCGTACCGAGGCGCTGCTGCTCACCGAACGGCTCGGCGACGTGGCCGAGATCGCGGACGCGCTGCGCCCGTACGGCATCCGGGTGCACCTGTCGGTCAGCTTCGCCGCGCCGGTGGTCCTCGGTGGCCTGCCGACCGCCGACCCCTTCGACGAGGCGGTGCGGGCCTGGTGGGCCGCTACCACCCGGCGGGTCTACGACCGCATCCCGGACTTCGGCGGTTACCTGGTGAAGGCCGACTCGGAGGGGCAACCCGGCCCGTTCACCTACGGCCGTGACCACGCCGACGGGGCGAACCTGCTGGCCGAGGCGCTCGCTCCGCACGGGGGAGTGGTGCACTGGCGGGCGTTCGTCTACAACCACCACCAGGACTGGCGGGACCGGTCCACCGACCGGGCTCGGGCCGCGTACGACCACTTCGCCCCGCTCGACGGGCGGTTCCGGACCAACGTCGTCGTCCAGGTGAAGTTCGGCCCGGTGGACTTCCAGACCCGCGAGCCGGTCTCACCGGTGCTCGCCGCGATGCCGGCGACCCGGTTGGCGGTGGAATTGCAGGTGACCCAGGAGTACACGGGTCAACAGCGGCACGTCTGCCACCTCGGCCCGTGGTGGAGTGAGGTACTGAGCTTCGCCCCCTGGGGACCGGACGGGCGGACGATCGCCGACGTGGTCACGGGGGAGTCGGCGGCGGGCGGCGGGATGGTCGCCGTCGCCAACGTCGGCGACGACCTCTTCTGGACCGGGCATCCGTTGGCGCAGGCCAACCTGTACACGTTCGGCCGGCTGGCCTGGGACCCTCGGCGGGACCCGACGGCGATCCTCGACGAATGGATCACGCTGACCTTTCCGCCGTCGGCGACCGCCGACGCGGAGCTGGTGCGGCGGACCCTGCACGAGATCATGGACGACTCGTGGCGCACGTATGAGCGCTACACCGCCCCGCTGGGCGTCGGCTTCATGGTCAACCCCGGCGACCACTACGGCCCCGGAGTCGACGGGTACGAGTACACGCGGTGGGGCACCTACCACTTCGCCGACCGCGACGGCGTTGGCGTGGACCGCAGCTGCGCGTCGGGCACCGGCTTCGCCGGCCAGTACCCGCCGTACTGGGCCCAGGTGTACGAGTCACCCGAGACCTGCCCCGACGAGCTGCTGCTCTTCTTCCACCACGTGCCGTACGGGCACGCGCTGCACAGCGGCTCGACAGTCATCCAGCACATCTACGACACCCACTTCGCGGGGGTCGAGGAGGTGACGGTGATGCGACGGAGGTGGCAGACGCTGAACGGCATGATCGACCCGAGCGTGTACGAGCGGGTCGCCGAACGCCTCGACGAGCAGGTGCGCTGCGCCACCGAGTGGCGCGACCAGATCAACACGTACTTCTTCCGCAAGTCCGGGGTGCCGGACGAGCGAGGGCGGGTCATCCACTGAGCGGCGGTGAGGGCGGCTCGGCCATCCGGTCGGGCCGCCCTGCCGTGTGCCCCATGGGCCTGACAGGTTCCGAAAACGTCCCGATAATTTATCGCCACCCATCGGCGCTGATCATGCCCGTCGATGCCCACTGCTGCGCAGGTGGCCGCCGGAACCGTTGCGGCGAAAGGTTTCCGGAAGTCTTGACAATCGAGTGTGCTCGATTGAAGCTGACATGGTCACGCGAGCCGCGGTCAAGGTCGGGCGAAGGGCAGTCCTCGACTTAAGTCCCCTTCCACGCGCCTTCTTCGCAAGGGATCGCGACGATGACACTGAAGACGAGAATGCTTGGCGTCGTCATGACGGCCGTGACACTGGCCGCCGCCGCGTTGACGTTCGCCACTCCCGCGTCGGCGGCGACGCTCACGCAGGTGACCAACTTCGGCACCAACCCCACCAACCTGCAAATGCACCTGTACGTCCCGGACCGGGTGGCGGCCCGACCGGCGATCCTCCTGGCCATGCACTACTGCACCGGGACGGGCCCCGCGTTCCACTCGGGCACCCAGTACGCCTCCCTCGCCGACCGGTACGGGTTCATCGTGATCTACCCGTCGGCGACCCGCAGCAGCAAGTGCTGGGACGTCTACTCGCCGCAGGCGTTACGCCGCGGCGGCGGCAGCGACCCGGTCGGGCTCATGTCGATGGTCGACTACGTGCGGCAGCGCTACTCCGCCGACCCCGCGCGAATCTTCGCCACCGGCACCTCTTCCGGCGCGATGATGACCAACGTCATGCTGGGCGTCTACCCGGACGTGTTCGCGGCGGGCGCCTCGTTCGCCGGGGTGCCGTTCGCCTGCTTCGCCACCGGCGGCACCTCGGAGTGGAACAGCCAGTGCGCCAACGGGCAACTCATCCGGACCGCGCAGCAGTGGGGTGACCTCGTCCGGGAGGCGTACCCCGGCTACACCGGCCAGCGACCCCGGATGCAGATCTGGCACGGCACCAACGACGAGACGCTGCGCTACCCGAACTTCGGTGAGCAGGTCAAGCAGTGGACCAACGTGCACGGGCTGAGTCAGACCCCGACGTACACCGACTCCCCGCAGTCCGGCTACACCCGCACCCGGTACGGCAGCAGCGGCCCGATGGCACCGGTCGAGGCGATCAGCATGCAGGGTGTCACGCACAACCTGCCGGTCGACGCCGCGCAGGTGATCCGCTTCTTCGGGCTGGACGGCACCCTGCCACCGACCACCCCGCCCCCGACCACGCCGCCGCCGACCACGCCGCCGCCGACCACGCCGCCGCCGACGACTCCGCCGCCGACGACTCCGCCCCCGACCACGCCGCCGCCGACCACGCCGCCCCCGACCGAGGGCGCCTGCCGGGTCGGCTACACGGTCAACGCCTGGAACAGCGGCCTCACCGCGAGCGTGGCCATCACCAACACCGGTGCAACCGCCGTGAACGGCTGGGCGCTGACCTTCACGCTGCCCAGCGGACAGCGCATCACCAGCGGCTGGAACGCCCAGTACGCCCCGGCGAGCGGTGCGGTGACCGCTCGCAACGTCTCCTACAACAACACCATCGCCCCGAACGCGTCGGTCGAGATCGGCTTCCAGGCCACGCACGAGGGCGGCACCGGCAAGCCCACGTCGTTCGCCCTCAACGGCGCCGCCTGTTCGGTGTCCTGATTTCCCTTCCCACCCCACCATCCTCAGAAGGAGCCACACGATGAGAAGTACGAGATGGAAGGCGGCATCCAGAGCCGCCATCGCGCTCGCGGGCGCGGGTGCCCTCGCCGCCAGCATGGCGCTGTTCGCGACGGCACCCGCCTCCGCCGGGACGACGCTCGGTGCGTCCGCCGCCGAGAAGGGTCGGTACTTCGGTACGGCGGTGGCCGGATTCAAGCTCTCCGACAGTGCGTACACCACGATTTTGAACCGTGAGTTCAACATGGTGACCGCCGAGAACGAAATGAAGATGAACGCCACCGAGCCGCAGCAGGGTCAGTTCAGCTACGGGGCGGCGGACCAGATCGTCAACCACGCGCGCAGCCGTGGGATGAGCGTGCGGGGTCACACTCTGGCGTGGCATTCGCAGCAGCCCGGCTGGATGGAGAGCATGAGCGGCAGCGCTCTGCGGCAGGCGATGCTCAACCACGTGACGCAGGTGGCCACTCACTTCCGGGGTCAGGTCGTGGCGTGGGACGTGGTGAACGAGGCGTTCGCCGACGGCAGTTCCGGAGGCCGTCGCGACTCGAACCTCCAGCGCACCGGCAATGACTGGATCGAGGCGGCGTTCCGCGCGGCGCGTGCTGCGGATCCGGGTGCGAAGCTCTGCTACAACGACTACAACACCGACAACTGGACGCACGCCAAGACCCAGGGTGTCTACAACATGGTGCGCGACTTCAAGGCCCGTGGCGTGCCGATCGACTGCGTGGGCTTTCAGTCGCACTTCAACAACGAATCCCCGTACGTGAGCAACTACCGCACCACGCTGTCGAGCTTCGCGGCGCTCGGTGTGGACGTGCAGATCACCGAGTTGGACATCCAGGGCGCTTCGGCGAACACGTACCGCAGCGTCGTCGAGGACTGCCTGGCCGTGGCCCGCTGCAACGGCATCACCGTGTGGGGCATCCGCGACAGTGACTCCTGGCGGGCTTCGCAGACCCCGCTGCTGTTCAACAGCAACGGCTCGAAGAAGCCCGCGTACGACGCGGTTCTCGCCGCGCTGAACAACGGCACCACGCCCACGGACCCGCCCACGGACCCGCCCACGGACCCGCCGACCGACCCGCCCACGACTCCGCCTCCGGGCCCGGGTGGCTGCACGGCGACGGTATCGGTGAACCAGTGGACGGGTGGCTTCGTGGGTACCGTGAAGGTGACAGCCGGCTCGTCGGCAATCAGCGGCTGGACGGTCACCATCGCTCTGCCCTCCGGCGCGACGGTCACCAACGCGTGGAACGCCAACCGCAGCGGTAACACCGGCACGACGAACTGGACGAACGTGGCGTACAACGGCCAGGTCGGCGCCGGACAATCCACCGAGTACGGCTTCCAGGCCAACGGCACCGCCGGCAGCCTGACCCCCACCTGCGCAGCCCGCTAAACCCCACCCCCACCCCCGACCCACCCGGCTCCCAACCCACCAGCCCTCGGTGATCAAGAAGTTTGCGTCACGACACGCCCGAAAGGACGACGCAAACCTCTTGATCACCGGGGCGCAGGGTGGGGGAGGGGAGGGAGCGATTCGCCGTTGTCACGCCTGGGCGGCGACGAGGAAGATCGGCACGACGACGAGGATCCGGTTCGCGCGGGCGCGCTCGGCCTGCTCGGAGAGCCAGGTCTCCTCGTCGGTGATCCGTTTCAACACGTCGAGCGCGGTCTCGTCGGTGAACACAGCCGTGTGCACCTCGACGATCGGGTCGGTGAACCCGGCGTCGAGCAGCAGGTTGCGATACCTACGGGCAACGCGCGGCGACGGCAGCGAATCCGCCTTCGCGTGGACCAGCCGACGGGTGGTTCCCGGCTGGTCCGAGTCAATGGCGATCAGGTCCCAGTCCTGGCCGAGCAGTACGGCTCGGCCGCCCGGTGCGAGCACCCGCCGGGCCTCGGCCACGGCTCGCGTCGGGTCGTCGAGCACGTGCAACACCTTGTCCGCCCGGTAGTACGTGGCCGATCCGGTCTCGAACGGCAACTCGGTGGCGTCGCCGACATGGAACTCGCCGGCGGGCCAGCGCTCCCGGGCCACGGCGATCATCTCGGGGTCGACGTCGACGCCGACCGCGTGGGCTCCGCGCTCGGCCAACTCGCCGACGGCGCGGCCGCCGCCACAGCCAGCGTCGACGACGGTTCGGCCAGTGAGGTCGCCGAGCAACTCGTAGGAACGGGCGCGCAGTGCGACGGCCGCGGGCTCGCTCTCGATGGCATCGAGGACAGCTAGTGCTGTGACCGCTAACGTTGGCCGGGTTGTGTCAGACCTTCGTGGTTGGCTTCGGGTATGCCCAGACGTAGGGATTCGGGAGCGCCGCGGGTGGTGCATCGCACCGCCCGGGTCGGTCTGCGTCTGACCCGGGCGCAGCGGCAACGCTGCTTCGGCCTGCTCCGCGCGGCCGGGGATCTTTGGTCGTGTGTATTGGAATACAACAGCTGGCGGCATCGTCGTCAAGATCGGCCGGTCGCGAGCTATCAGGAGTTGTGTCGACTGCTCGCCGCGTCTGGTCCGGGTACGTTCGGTGAGCTCGACTCGACCGGCGCCCGGTCGGTGTTGCGTCGCTATTCTGATGCGTGGTTCAGCGCTGCCGCCCGCCGCAGAGCGGGGCATGGTGAGGTGCGGTATCCGCGGCGGCGACGGTCGTTGATGCCGGTCCGCTGGTATCACGGCACGTTCGGGCTGAGTGAACGGCGGCTGCGGTTGCCGACCTCGGCCGGGAGCCCGCCGCTGGTGGTGCGCCTGGACCGGACGGTTCCCTACCCCCATGATGCGGTGCGGTCAGTGACGCTGGTGTTCGATCAGGGGCGGTTGTGGGTCGAGGTCACCGCGGAGCTTCCGGTCACGACCTACCCTGCGGGTCAGGAGCCGCAGCGGGGGCGGGTCGCCGGGGTCGACCTGGGCATCATTCACCCGTACGCGGTGGCAGCCGGTGACGGGCAGATGTTGCTGGTGTCCGGGCGGGCGATCCGCGCCGAGCACCGTCAGCACCTGGCCGACACGAAAGGCCGCCGCCGGGCGACCGCCGCCCGGGCGCCGAAGAGGGGCCAGCGGGGTTCGCGGCGGTGGCGCAAGACCCGCCGGCGGGCTCGGCTGATGGAGGGGCAGCATCGGCGTCGGGTACGGCAGGCCGGGCACGAGGCCGCGAAGACCGTGATCGGCTGGGCAGTGCAGCACCGGGTCGGGACGCTGACCGTCGGTGACCCGCGTGGTGTCCTCGATCTGCCGGCGGGTCGGCGGCACAACCTGCGGTTGCGGCAGTGGCAACTCGGCCGGGCGATCGCGGTCCTGAAGGACAAGGCGGAGCTGGCCGGGATCACCGTGTATCTGGTCGATGAGCGGGGTACGTCGTCGACCTGCCCGGTGTGCCGGCGCAGAGTGGTCAAGCCCCGTGGGCGGACCATGATGTGCAGGAGTTGCGGGTTCGTCGGGCATCGTGATATTGCCGCGGCGTTCACCATCGCCACCCGGACCCCGGGCGGCGTCACCACCACCACACCCGACACGGGTGCGGTCATCACGCACCGTCGAGCAGGCCGACACCTTCCCGGTGCCGGGCTGTCCCGGCGTGACCCACGCCGCCCACCAGCGGTGTCAGGGTCGGTTGGCCCGCTGAGGCCCGCCCCACTACCGGTGGGGAATCGCTCGCTCCGACAACGTCTGGGCGAGGAACCACAACACCACCGACAACCCGGTGAACGTTAGTGGTCACAGCACTAGAAAACTGGACATGCCCGCCATGCTCGGACTTAATGTCGACATGAAGTCAAGCACGATTACGATCGGCGAGGTGGCCGACCACTTTGGCCTACCGGCGCACGTACTGCGGCACTGGGAGTCGGTGGGTCTGCTCTGCCCTGCCCGGGTCACCGGCGGTCGTCGCCGCTACACCCGCGACGACCTGTTCCGGGTGGCCTCGATCCTGCGGGCGAAGCAGGCCGGCCTGTCGCTGCCGGACATCCGGGCGTTCCTCGCCGCAGGCGACCCCGCCGTTCGCAAGGACGTGCTGCGCCGCAACCACGGCGCGCTGCGGGCCAGGATCGCGGCGCTACGGTCGGCGCTCGATCTGTTGGAGGCCGGCCTGAGCTGCTCACACGAGGACGTCTCGACCTGCCCGAACTACCGCAGCCAGTTGGCGGAGCTGGTGGAGGTCGGGGGCAGTGGTTAGCCGTCGATGCGTGTGATGTTGCGGATCTTGTTGGACGCGTCCAGGGCGGCGACCTTGTACGCCTCGGCCAGCGTCGGGTAGTTGAACACCGCGTCGACCAGGTAGTCGATAGTGCCACCACAGCCCATCACCGCCTGACCGATGTGGACGATCTCGGTGGCGGCGGTGCCGAACACGTGCACCCCGAGCAGTCGGCCGTCGTCGGGGGAGACGAGCAGCTTCAGCATGCCGTACGAGTCGCCCACAATCTGACCCCGGGCCAGTTCGCGGTAGCGGGCGATGCCCACCTCGAACGGTGTCGAGCTTTCGGTGAGCTGCGCCTCGGTCTGCCCGACGAAGCTGATCTCCGGAATCGTGTAGATGCCGATCGGTTGCAGGCCGTGCATCTCCCGGATCGGTTCACCGCAGGCGTGTTGCGCGGCCAGCCGGCCCTGCTCCATCGAGGTGGACGCGAGCGCGGGAAAGCCGATCACATCACCGACGGCGTAGATGTTCTCCACAGTGGTGCGGTAGTTGGCGTCCACAGTGATCCGGCCACGTCGGTCCGCCTCCAGCCCCGCGGCCTCCAACGCCAGGTCGTCGGTCTGACCCTGCCGTCCGGCCGAGTACATCACCGTGTCCGCGACGATCTTCTTGCCGCTCTTGAGGATGCACAGCGCCGCCGTCTGGTGCTTCTCCACGGCCGCGACCTCCTCGCCGAAGCGGAACGCCACGGACAGGTCGCGCAGGTGGTACTTGAGTGACTCGACGACCTCGTCGTCGCAGAAATCCAACATCCGCTCACGGCGCTCCACCACCGTGACCTTGGTGCCGAGCGCGGCGAACATCGAGGCGTACTCCATGCCGATCACGCCGGCGCCGACCACCACCATGCTGCGGGGTACGGCCTGAAGGTTTATGACGCCGTCGGAGTCCACGATCGTCCGGTCGTCGAAGTCGACGCTGTCCGGGCGGGCCGGGCGGGTGCCCGCCGCTATGACGATCTTGTCGAAGGTCACAGTGGACTCGCGGCCGGAGCCGCCGTCGACCCAGATCGAGTGCGCGTCGGCGAAACGCCCGGTGCCCGTGATCATCGTGACCCGGTTGCGGGCCAGCTGATTACGGATGACGTCGGTTTGCCTGGTGATCACGTGCTGGGTCCGGGCCGCCAGATCGCTGACCGTGATCTCCTCCTTGACCCGGTAGCTGCTGCCGTACAGGTCCCGCTGGCTCAGGCCGGTCAGGTAGAGCACGGCCTCGCGCAGGGTCTTGGAGGGCACGGTGCCGGTGTTGATGCACACCCCACCGATCATGTCGCGGCGGTCCACGATGCCGACCCGCCTGCCGAGCTTGGCGGCGGCGATCGCGGCCTTCTGACCGCCGGGTCCGGAACCCAGCACCAACAGGTCGTAGTCATACACAGGCGTTAGCGTCGCAAGATGTCCCGGCGCGCGCCAGACTTCGCACCCGAGTGTTACTCAGCCGCCACCACGCAGACGCCGCCGTTGAGCGTGACCTCCTCCGGCGTCTGCGACCCGGTGGCGACGAACCCCAGCGACACGGTGCCGCCGGGTGGGATCAGCGCGTTGTGGCGGACGTTGCGCACCCGCAGGTAGCTGCTGTCGCGGTCGACCACCTCGGCGCCCCACAGGCTGCGCAGTTGCTGGCCGGCGTAGAACCGCCACCTCATCGTCCAACCGTCGATCGCCGTCGAGCCGGTGTTCGTGACCAGGAGGCGTGCCACCAGACCGTCGGGCCACTGCCCCACCGCCGACCGGACCGCGCAGCTCGGCGGTGGTGGCAACGTGGTCACGGTGACCGGCGTGGACAGGGACGACAGGTGCCCGGCCTCGTCCCGGGCCTGCACCACGAAGGTGTACGCGGTGTTCGGCGTCAGCCCGCTGATCTGGGTGCTGTTGCGCCCCGGCGGGTACTGGTACACCTCGCTGACCCGGGTCAGTGTGCCGCCGGCGTCGACCCGGAACACCTCGTACCGATCGAGCGCGACGTTCTCCATCGAGTGCGCCCAGCGCAGCCACACCAGCGTGGCGGCGACGTCGTAGGCGACCGGTTGGCCGGGTGCGCCGGGCGGTTGGTCGTCTCCCGGTGGCATGGTCACCCGCAGTGTCGGGTCGGACAGCGAGCGGTTGCCGGCCGCGTCCACCGCCGCCACGGAGAAGACGTACGTGCGCGACGGCCGCAGGCCGGTGATCCGGATGCTGGTGGTGTCGGTCGAGTAGTGGGCGCCGGTGTCCTCGAACCGCGCGGAGACCGGGTAGCCGACCACGCCGACGTTGTCGGTCGCGGCCGCCCAGGTCAACTCGATCCACGTGGTGTCGACGGCGACGACCGTGAGGGCGCCGGGTGCGGTGGGGCGCTCGGTGTCCGCCGCGGCGTACGCCGGTGTCGCGCCCGCTGCCAGCAGGGTCGCCGTGAGCGCGCAGGCGGCCAGCGCGGCGGCTCTGGGGCGGACGCCGCGCACCTGATGATCGCGCATGATGCTTGCCTCGCTTCCGGGTGACCGCAGCGGACCAGCCATCGACTCTTGACGATGTTAGGCCAATGCTGGTCGCGCCGCTGTCCCGTCAGCCGACGAGGCGGCGTTCCCAGGCCCAGGCGGCGATCTCGACCCGGTTGCGGGCCTTGAGTTTCATCTGCACGCTCGCCAGGTGGGTCTTGACCGTGCCCACGGCGATGAAGAGCCGGGTGGCGATCTCGGCGTTGGTCAGGCCCCGGGCGACGAGCTTCACCACGTCGAGTTCCCGTGGGGACAGGCCGCCGTCGTCGCGGGCCGGGGCGGGGGAGCTGAGGTGCTCCAACAGCCGTACCGTGATCGATGGACTGATCAGCGCATCGCCGGACACGGCCGCGCGGACCGCCTCCACCAGCAGGGCCGGGCCGGAGTCCTTGAGCAGGAAGCCGCACGCGCCGTTGGAGAGCGCGGTGTGCACGTACTCGTCGAGGTCGAAGGTCGTCACGACGACCACCCGGATCGGGTCGGCGACGCCCGGCCCCGCGAGCAGCCGCAGTGCCTCAAGACCGTCGAGGCGGGGCATCCGGATGTCCAGCAGCACCACGTCCGGGCGCAGTCGTCGAGCCAGTTCGACGGCCTGGACACCGTCGGCGGCCTCGCCGACCACCTCCATGTCCGACTGGGCGCCAATGATCATGCCGAAGCCGGTCCGGACCATTGCCTGGTCATCGGCGATCAGCACCCGGATCACCGCGGCACCGCCACCCGGAGCGGAAACGCCGCGTCGAGCACCCAGCCACCGGCCACGCCGGGCCCGGCGGTGATCGTGCCGCCGAGGGCGCGTACCCGCTCGGTGAGGCCGATCAGGCCGAAGCCGTGCCCCCGGGCCGGTGCGGTGCGTGGCGACGCGCCGTCGTCGGCGACCCGGACCAGCAACCAGTCCGCGGTACGCCGCACCGCCACGTCCACGGACCGCGCGTCCGGCGCGTGCTGGCGGGTGTTGGTCAGCCCCTCCATCACCACCCGGTACGCCGACGTCGACACCTCCACCGGCAGTCCGTTCAGGTCGCCGTCGACGTGCAGTCGTGCCGGCGCGTTCGCCGCGCCGTTGAACCCGGTCAGCAGCGGCTCCAGCTCGGTCACCCCGGCCAGTGGCGCCAGCGGCGCGTCCGGCGGGGCGTCCGGGTTGCGCAGGATCCCGACCATCCGCCGCATCGAGGCCATCGTCTCCGCGCCGGCCCGCTCGATCTGCTCCAGGGCGACGATCACCCGTTGCGGGTCCTGTTCGGCGACGAACCGGGCGCCCTGTGCCTGCACCACGATGCCGGTGACGTGGTGGGCGATGAAGTCGTGCAGATCCCGGGCGAACTCGGCACGCTGCTCGGCCCGGACCAGCGCGATGGCCCGCTCCCGGCCGGCGGCCATGATGCGCAGATAGAGCCCCACCCCGGCGGCGCCGGCCGCGGCGAGCACCTGGAGCAGGCCGAAGATCACCAGCAGGTTCTCGGTGCCGACGCGCAGTGGCATCGCGGCGACGGCGAGCCCGGCGGCCACCGCCGCCCACGGAGCGAGCCGGGGCGCGCCCCAACGGCTCACCACGAAGACCACGCCGATCAGCCCGGCCGACTCGGCGAGCCCCCAGGTGCGGGCGGGCAGGAGGCCACCGCCTCCGGAGACGAGCACCACCCCTGCGGTCACGGTCAGTGAGGCGGTGGCGAGGGCCAGCGCGGCCACCGGCAGCCGCCGGGAACCCGGCCGGTGAACGGGCAGCCAGAGTGGCACCGTCGCCATCGCCAACCCCATGGGCACCAGCAGGAGCACGAGAGCGGCGATGCTGCGTTCATCCGCCGTGCTGGCCGCGAAGTCGAAGAAGGCGAGCAGGCCAAAGGCCACCAGCCCGGCCGCCTGGGCCAGGCGTACCCACAAACGTCGAAGATCCGGCGCGCTCATGATGACCCAGCGTAGCCAACCGGACGGAGGTGGCAGATCGGCCAAAAGGCAGACCCGGCACCGGCGATACCCGACCCCGGGCCGATGCGTCCACCCGCCGGGGGCGGCCACGCTTTCCGGGTCACCAAGCAGCCACTGGAGGAACGATGACAACCCACGCCCCGCCGGAGACCAGCCACGCCGCGGTCGCCGCGGTCGACCTGGTGAAGGTGTACGGCAGCGGCGACACCGCCGTCCGTGCCCTGGACGGGGTCTCGGTCGGTTTCGGCCGCGCCGAGTTCACCGCGATCATGGGCTCGTCCGGGTCCGGAAAGTCGACCCTGATGCACTGCCTCGCCGGCCTCGACACGGCCACCTCCGGTCGGGTCCTGCTCGGTGGAACGGAGCTGACCGGTCAGTCGGACCGGACGCTGACCCGGGTACGCCGGGAGCGGATCGGGTTCGTCTTCCAGTCCTTCAACCTGCTGCCGCAGCTCACCGCCGCGCAGAACATCACCCTGCCGCTGGACCTCGCCGGTCGGCAGCCCGACGCGGAACTCCTCGCGCACCTGGTGCGGGTGCTGGGCCTCGGCGACCGGCTGAACCACCGGCCCAGCGAGCTGTCCGGCGGCCAGCAGCAACGGGTGGCGCTGGCCCGGGCGCTGGTGGCACGGCCCGAGGTGGTCTTCGCCGACGAGCCGACCGGCAACCTCGACTCCCGCTCCGGCGCGGAGGTGCTCACCATCCTGCGCGACTCGGTACGCGACCTCGGTCAGACCGTCGTCATGGTCACCCACGACCCGATCGCCGCCGCGTACGCCGACCGGGTGGTGCTGCTCGCCGACGGTCGGCTGGCCGGCGAGATCGACAAGCCGAGCCAGGTGTCGGTCACCGACGCCCTGCGTGACCTGGCGGCCCGCCGATGAGGGCGACAGTGCTGCGTACCCAGACGACCGCCGCGGCCCGGCGGCCCGGCCGGCTGATCCTGACCGGCCTGGCGATCCTGGTCGCGTCGTTCGTCGTCTTCGGCACCGTGCTGGTGCAGCAGATCACCGAACGGACCGTGCGGGACAACCTCAGCGGCACCCCGGCCGTCACCGACCTGGTGATCGGCAGCTTCGACGTCCCGCCACCCACAGTGACGGACATGCGGCAGATTCGGGCCGTGCCCGGTGTGGCCGAGGCGGTGGCCCGGGTCTCGACCGGGGTCTCCATCGGCGAGGGGTACCTCAACCTCCAGTCCGATCCGGGCACCGGCCCGCTTTCCACGGTCCGGGTGATCGAGGGCAGCTACCCGGACCAACCCGGCGAGATCGCGATCACGCCGCGTACCGCCGAACGGCTCGGGCTGTCGGTCGGCACCACCACCAGCGGTATGGGCGGTGAACTCACCACGCCCGCCCCGCTCACCGTCACCGGCATGGTGGAGAGCAGCGCCGACGCCGGCTACGACGCGTACGCCCCGGACAGCGCCGTGATCGCCTGGGCGCGCCTGAAAGCGGTGGAACGCGTCGACCTGCGGGTGACGCCCGGCGCCTCGACCGACGCGGTACGCCAACGGGTGACCGCGGCGGTCGCCGGCCAGCCGATCCGTTCCGGCGCCGAGGTGCGCGAGGCCGAGGCCCAGGCGGCGGCCCAACAGGTCGGGAAGCTCTTCATCCTGGTCGGCATGTTCGTCTCCGTCGCGGTCGTCGCGGCGGCGCTGGTGGTCACCTCGACCTTCCGCATCGTCTTCGCCCAGCGGATGCGGCAGCTCGCGCTGCTACGGGCGGTCGGCGCCAGTCGGGGCACCCTGGTGGCTGCCCTGACCGCCGAGGGAGCCCTGACCGGGCTGGTCGCCGGCGTCGTCGGGGTCGCCAGCGCACTCACCCTCGGGTACGCGCTGCCGGCAATCCTGCGCGCCACCGGCCACGCGGTCTCCTCGCCGGGTCTGCCACTGGCGGCGGCGGTCACTGTGGTGATCGGCGCAGTCGTGATCACCGTGCTGGCCGTGCTGGCACCGGCGCTGTCGGCCGCCCGGGTCTCTCCGCTGGAGGCACTGCGGGCAGCGAGCGTCACCGCCGGCCGCCGGGGCATCGGGGTGTCGCGTCTGGTCTCCGGGTCGCTCCTGGCCGTCGGCGCGGTCCTGGCGGCGGTCGGGACGATCAGCCAGTTGCCGAAGCCGGACCAGTCGGACTACGACCCGTCGATGCCCCTGCTCCTGCTGGTCGTTTCCGGCGCGATGGCGTTCTTCGCGCTGGTGGCCCTCGGCCCGCTGCTGGTGCGCCCGGTGCTGGCCGTGGTGGGTTGGCCGCTGCGCCAGCTCGGGCCGCTCGGGCGGATGTCGGTCGGCGGAATCGGCGGGACGCCGCGCCGCGCCGCCGCGGTCTCCGTCGTGGTCGCCCTGGGCGTGACCCTGATCTCCGGGGTGGTCATCGGCGGTGCGTCGTTGCAGATCCTCGCCGACCGTGAGATGGCGCTCTCGGCCCCGACCGACTTCGAGGTCACCAGGAACGGTGGGACGCTGCCGCCGGCCGTCGTGACCCGGGCCGAGGCGGCACACGGCGCGCTGGCGAGGGTGGTGCCGTACCGGATGGTCGACGACGCCCGGCTGCTGCGCGGCGCCGACAAGCTCGGCGATGTCGAGTCCGGTTACCCGACCAGCGACCTGAACCTGGCGGCGTTGCCGAGCACCGGTGACCTGGACGTGGCCCAGGGCACCCTGGCCGATCGTGGCCCCGGCCGGATCGTGCTGAACAGCTTCGTAGCGCGGGACGCGGGCCTGCGGGCCGGCGATACCGTCACGCTCGCCGTCGCCACCCGCACTGTCGACGTCCGGGTGGCAGCGGTCCTGCCGGGTGACGGGCCGCTGCACGCGGGCATCCTCGCTGATCCGGCCGACCTGGACCGGCTCGGCGTGCCGGCCGCGTACACCGGTCTGCTGGCCGACGCGGCTGGCGCCGGCGAGGACGGTCGCACCGCTGGCGTGCGGGCGCTGCGGCAGGCGATCGGAGCCAGCGACGGGGTGGGCCTCGCGGTGCTCGCCGACGAACGCGACCGCAACGACGCGTTGGTGCGCACCCTGGTCTGGATCGCGGTTGGTCTGGTCGGCCTGACCGTGCTGATCGCTGTCGTCGGCGTGGGCTCCACGACCGCGCTCTCGGTGGTCGAGCGGGTACGCGAGTCCGGGTTGCTCCGGGCGATCGGGCTGTCCCGGACCGGCCTGCGCACCATGCTGACCGTCGAGTCCGGCCTGTACGGGGTGATCGGCGCGACCATCGGCCTGGTGCTCGGCATCCCGTACGCCTGGTTGGCGGTACAGACCCTCGGGATCGAGGCGCCGCTGACCGCACCGCTGCTGCCGCTGGCCGGGATCTTCGTGGTGCTGGTCGGGTTGACCGCGCTGGCCGGGGTGCTGCCGGCCCGTCGAGCGTCGCGGGTCAGCCCGGTGGCGGCACTGGGGGCCGACAACTGAGCAGCGTCGTGGGGTGGCGCCGCGCCTTCGGTGCCACCCCACGACGGCCTGGTCAGTTGGGGTTGTTGGCGTGGGTCAGCGTCTCCCAGGCGACGAAGAGGTTGTTGGTTCCGGCCGGACGCTGTTGCAGCGTGAGGGTCTGGGTGTTGGTCATGACGTTGCCCAACCGGGTGCTCATCGCGTTGAAGCCGACCTCGGTGATCGGCCCGAGGCCCCGGGTGAGGCTGCCACCGCAGAGCCAGGAGGGCGGTGCCTCGCCGAGCTGGTAGCGCGCGTGGAAGCCGAGCGCCTGACGCAGCCGTTCACCGACCTGTGGGTACAGGTCCCGTCCCTGGATCCGGGAGGTCTCCGCGACGTGCGAGATGGCTGAGATCCCGTACCCGGTGTGGACGAAGTCGCGGCAGGTCTCCTGGGCGAGGCCGGCGACGAAGGTGGACTGGCCGTGCCAGTAGCCGATGATCTCCGCGCTGGTGTCCAGGCCGCTGCCGGGCATCGTGTACGGCAGCGCGCCATCGCTGGGCAGGTAGACGAAGGCCCGGGCGCGGTTGAGGAAGCGGGTGGCCGCCGCGTCGTACACCGCCCGGTCGTTTAGGAACACCGCGATGCCGACGGTGGCCTCCATCATGGTCAGTTCCCAGTTGCCGTTGCTGTTCGAGCCGTTGCGCACCATCGGCAGGTAGACGTTGCGCAGCATGGTGGCGAAGCGGTCAGCGTTCGGCCAGCTCGTGTACGTGTACCTGATGATCTCGGCTGCCCGGGGCCAGACCGAGGCGGCCCAGCCGGTCTGCAGTGGGGCGTTGCTGCCGGTGTGCGCGGTGATGGTGGCCGACCACGCGTCCATGATCTGGATCGACTTCTGCGCGTACCGGGCGTCCCCGGTGAAGTACCAGGCGAGCGCGTCGGTGTACGCCGCGATCGCGTCCTCCCGCTCGTCGGTGCAGCCGTTGTTCGGGTTGGAGTAGGAACCACACTCGACCACCGAACGGGGAGCCGGGGTGCGCGACAGGGAGGCGTACCGGCTGCTCATCATCTGGTTGTAGGCCGCCGCCCACGGCTGCGCGCCGGCCTGCACCCGGCCGCGGACGAAGTCGAGCTGGCCACGGCTGACCAGCACGCCGGGGTGGGTGAAACCACCCGAGGGCGGTGGGGTGGTGCCGCCGCCGGTGGGCAGCGCCCAGGTCTGGTTGGCGGTGCCGGTGCAGCTCCAGATCTGCAGTGGGGTGCCGTCGGCCGAGCTGGGGCCGGTCGCGTCGAGGCACTTGCCCGAGGTCGGGTTGACCAGTTGACCGGCGCTGGGCGACCACTGCTGCGCCCCGGTGCCGTTGCAGTCGTAGATCTGCACCCGGGCGCCGTTGGCGGTGCTGGCGGCGGCAATGTCCAGGCACTTGCCCAGCGCCCGGATCGTGCCGTCGTCGGCCACCGTCCACTGTTGCGCTGTGGAGCCGTTGCAGGTGAAGAGCTGCACCGGTGTGTTGTTGGCAGGGTTCGCTGCGGCCACGTCGACGCACTTGCCGCCGTACCCGGTGATGGCGCCCGTCGCGGCCGCCACTGCGGGCGATGCGGCGACGACCAGGCCGGTCGGTACGGCGAGCACGGCCGCGGCGAGCGCGGTGGCCAGTCTGATGCGGGGGTGGCGGGGCAGGAGCCCGGCCGATCGTCGCGCCATGTGGGGGTCCTTCCGGGGCGGCGAAACAACTGTAAAGTGTGTTAATCATTGCAGTCATACGCACCGATATCAATGTCTTCGTCGCCACGGATGCCGTTACGGGTGCATGGACGCACCCTTGAGCACCTTGTCCACCACGTTGCGCGGCGCGTGCAGCGCCAGGCCCACCAGATCGAGCTTCTCCCGTCCGACCGCCTGGACGGCGGCGCGGTTGTCCCGGTCGTTGCCGGTGGCGAACAGCTCGGAGGTGAAGATCGCCAGCCGAAGGCCACGGGCGAGGGCGCGCGAGTGTGCGCCGACCAACGTCGCTCGATCCCCGGCGAAGACCAGCACCGGCTGGCCGAACATCGGCAGGTAGCTGGTGCCGTCCGCGTCGCGGTACTCCTCGCCGAGCAGCTCCGGCAGCGTGCTCGCGATGCCGCTGACCAGGAAGGCGGTGACGTTCAACCGTTGCCAGCTCGCCAGGTCGTTGCGGAGCAGTACGGCGATCTTGGTGGGAAAGCGGATCGGTTCGGTCATGGCGTCGAGCCTGCCCGCCCCGACGCCTACCGGTCTTGTACGTTCTTAGCGTGGCCACCCGCCCGGCGGGCTCGCACGTCAGCGCGTGGCGACCCGCGGTAGCCGGGGTCGCCGAGGTCTTCCACGCCCATTTCGTCGACCACGCCTATCCCCGGCACATCCACGAGGTGTGGACGCTGCTGATCGTCGACGACGGCGCGGTCCGCTTCGACCTGGACCGGCACCGGCACGGCGCGCTGCGCACGTCGGTCACCCTGCTGCCGCCGTACGTGCCGCACGACGGCAGCTCCGCCACACCGGACGGCTTCCGCAAGCGGGTCCTGTACCTCGACACCTCCGCGCTCGACGCCGAGCTGGTCGGGCGGGCCGTCGACGAGCCGGACCTGGCCGATCCGCAGCTGCGCGACCGGGTCCACCACCTGCACCAGGTGCTCGCCACACCCGGCGACGAGTTCGAGGCGGAGAGCCGGCTCGCCTTCATCCTGGACCGGCTGCGCCGCCAGCTCCGCCAGCGCTCCCCGGCCGGTGACCAGCCCCCGGGACGCGGTCTCGCGGTGCGACTCCGGGAGCTGCTGGACGCCCGGACCGTCGAGGGCGTCACGCTGGGGGAGGCCGCGCAGCTGCTGCACGCCCACCCGACCCACCTGGTCCGGACGTTCACCCAGGCGCACGGCGTGCCACCGCACACGTACCTGACCGGCCGTCGGGTCGAGCTGGCACGTCGCCTGCTCCTCGCCGGGCAGCGGCCCGTCGAGACCGCCACTGCGGCCGGGTTCTTCGACCAGGCGCACCTGACCCGCCACTTTCGGCGCTACCTGGGCGTCAGCCCGGCCCGCTACTCCCGCCCGAGCTGATCGCGTCAGACGAGCTGGCCGCCGATGACGGCGAGCAGGCGCAGCTTCTCGTCGCTCGGCGACCCGGGCACGGCGGTGAAGACCAACAGTGTCTTGGACTGATCGGGGTCCACCAGCGTCTGGCAGTGCAGCTCCAACGCCCCGACCTCCGGGTGCACGAAGTGCTTGGGCGGGCAGTAACCGGCGAGCACCGGGTGCTCCCGCCACAGCTGCGCGAACTCCAGGCTCCTGGCGAGCAGGTCGTCGACGAGCGCAGCGGCCCGCGACCCGCGCCCGTCGCGACTGTACGCCGCGTGCAGGTGCGCCACGAGCAGGCGACTCTGCGTCTGGTGGTCCTGTGCCGAGTGCAGCTGCCGTGCCGTCGGGTTGGTGAACCAGCGATGGTGTGCGCTGCGCGCCAACCCGGTGTACCGGGTCTCGTCACCGAGCAGGGCGATGGCCGGCGCGGTCTGCGCCAGGGTCTCGCCAAGGTGGTTCACCACCTGGGCCGGGGTGTCGTGCATCCGGTCGAGGATGCGCATCATCCCCGGGTTCACGTGGTCGGTCCGCACCGCGCGGCGCGGAACGGCGTGACCGGCGAGCTGGAACAGGTGGTCGCGTTCGGCGAGGGAGAGCCGCAGGCCCCGGGCCAGGGCGGCGAGCATCTGCTCCGAGGGGTGCGGCCCGCGCTGCTGCTCCAACCGGCTGTAGTAGTCGGTGGACATCCCGCTCAACGTGGCGACTTCCTCGCGCCGCAGCCCACCGGTGCGCCGACGCGGGCCCCGGGGCAACCCGACGTCCTCGGGCTGGAGGGCCTCGCGGCGGGTGCGCAGGAAGCTGGCGAGTTGGGCGCGGTCCACTGGTGTCTCCGATCGGTGAATGCCGGCGGTCGACCGGCACATCGAGTGCAACAGAGCAGCCCCACCCCGCTGTTCCACCCACCCCCACCCCACCCCCACCCCACCCCCCACCCCGGCCCCACCCCGGCCCCACCCCGGCCCCCACCCCGGCCCCCGCGATCTTGCACTTTCTGTCGCGACATAAGGCGCGTATCACTCCATGTCGGCGACCGGAAGTGCAAGATCGGCGTGGGCGTGGGCGTGGGCGTGGGCGTGGGCGTGGGCGTGGGTGTGGGCGTGGGTTGGGGACCTTGGGGGTGTTCAGCGCTGGATGGACTTGGTCTCCAGGAACTCCTCCAGCCCAAAGCGGCCGAACTCGCGGCCGTTGCCGGAGCGCTTGTAGCCGCCGAACGGGGCGAGCGGGTTCCAGTGGCCGGCGTTCACGTCGACCTGGCCCACGCGCAGCCGCCGGGCGATCGCCAGCGCGTGCTCCGGCTCACCGAAGACGCCGCTGGTCAGGCCGTACGTTGTGCCGTTGGCGATCACCACGGCCTCCTCCTCGTCGGCGTAGGGGATGATCGTCAGCACTGGGCCGAAGATCTCCTCCTGGGCGATCTCGGAGGTCGGGTCGACGTCGGCGAAGATCGTCGGCTGGACGTAGGCCCCGACGGTCAGCCCCTCGGGCCGCTGCGGGCCGCCGAACACGAGCCGTGCGCCGTCGGTGATGCCCCGCTCGATGTAGCCGACGACCTTCTGCCGGTGGGCCTCGGACGCCATCGGGCCGATCCGGGTGGCCTCGTCGCCCGGGTCGCCGACTGTGTACTGCTTCGCGGCCTCGACGGCCAACGCCACGACCTCGTCCTGACGGGAGGCGGGCACCAGCATCCGCGGCCATGCGCCGCAGACCTGACCACCGTTGCTGAACCCCATCATGAGACCCCGCTCAACCGCGGCGGGCAGGTCGGCGTCGTCGAGGATGATGTTCGCGCCCTTGCCGCCCAACTCCAGCGCGACCCGCTTGACGGTCGCCGCGGCCACCGCGGAGATCCGCTGCCCCGCTCGGGTGGAGCCGGTGAAGGAGATCATGTCGATGTCCGGGTGTGCGGAGATCGCCTCGCCGACGGTCGCGCCGGTGCCGTAGACGACGTTGAAGACGCCCGCCGGTACGCCGGCCTCGGCGGCGACCTCCGCGAGGATGCGCGCGGTCAGCGGGGCGTTCTCGGACGGCTTGAAGACCATCGTGTTGCCGGCGAGCAGGGCCGGCGCCAGCTTGGAGACGATCTGCTGGAGCGGGAAGTTCCACGGCGTGATCGCGCCGACGACGCCGATCGGCTCGCGGACGATCAGCGAGTTGCCGAGCTCCTCGGTCCAGGCGAAGTCGTCGGCCAGGCCCGCGATGGACTCGACCACAGCGGCCGGGAACGCGACCTGGGCGGTCCGGGACATACCGATCGGAGAGCCCATCTCGGCGGTGATCGCCTGGGCGATCTGCTCGGTGCGGGCGGCCAGGCCGGCGCCGAGGCGGCGCAGCACGTCCGCCCGGTGCTGCGGGGTGGTCGCCGACCAGGCCGGGAAGGCGGCTCGGGCAGCGGCGACGGCGCGGTCGACGTCGGCGGCGGTGCCGGCCGGGGTCTCGGCGACGACCTCGCCGGTGGCCGGATTCACGACGGGAAGAGTGTCGGCGGAGCCGGTGACGGTCTCGCCACCGATCCAGTGGCCGGCGACGGTGTAGGTGGAAGGTGTCATGGACCGACCGTCGCACCGCTGCCGAACCCCAACCAGGTGCGGTCTGTCCACGGTTCCGCGATCCCTGGCTGGGGCCCGGCCCCCTCAGAGCACGAGGACGATCCGGCCGGCGGTGGTGCCGGCGTCCTGCCTGGCCCAGGCGTCCGCGATGGCGTCGAACGACACGGTCTCGTGGTCGACGGTGAGTTGGCCGGCCGCCGCGTGCCCGGCCACCACGGTCAGCGCCGCCGCCCGTTCGGCGGTCGACAACCCGTTGTTGGTGTAGCCGATCATCCGCAGTGCGCCGCTGCGCAGCACGGCGGACTCGATGGGCGCGGTCGCGCCGGCCGCGCTACCCAGGTTGACCAGTCGCCCACCCGGGCGCAGCACCCGCAGCGCCGCCGCGGCCGGGACACCGAAGACCGGGTCGAGGACGAGGTCGACCGGCCCGTCGGCGGCGTGGCGCAGCCGGTCGGTCATCGACGCGACGTCGTCGTCGGGGAGCAGCGGGACCACGACGGCGGCACCGAGCTCCTCGGCGCGGGCCCGTGCCGCGGCCGACCGCGCCACGGCGATGACGCGGCGGGCGCCGCCGAGCACGGCGAGCTGGACGGCGGCCTGACCGACCACACCTCCGGCGCCGAGCACGATGACCTGGTCGCCGGCCGCCAGGCCGCCGGCGTGGGTCAGCGCCGCGTGCGCGGCGACCGCGGAGAGACCGAGGGCCGCGAGCAGGGTCAGCGGGACGCCGGCCGGCAGCGCCACCACGTCGACGGCCGGCACCATGACAGTGCTCGCCATGCTGCCGTCGACACCGGAGCGCATCCCGGCCGACGTGCCGAACCAGACGGGTGTGCCGTCGGCGAGCCGACCAACGCCCTGCACGCCCGGCACGTACGGGGTGCTCGGCGGGCCGAAGTAGCTGGTGCCGCTGGCGCAGAGCACATCGAGCGGGGTGATCGGCGCCGCCTCGACGGTGACCGCCACCTCCCCGTCGGTCGGCACGGGTGCCGACCGCTCGACGACCGTCGGTGCGGCACCGCAGGTGGTGAGCACTGCCGCGCGGATCACGTCGCGATGTCCGGGTAGGGCATCGAGAAGTGGGCCAGCCGCGCGCCGTAGGACTTCTGGTATTCCAGCGGCTCGGTGTTGTCCCGCTCGAAGAGGGCGATGAAGAGGGTCAGGGTGAGGAACGGGTGCGCGCCCAGCTCGAAGAGCTTCACGTGGTCGTGGGTGGCCAACGCCTCACGCTCCACGTCGTCGAAGCGCAGCCAGGTGCTCGCCTCACCGGTGTGGCAGTTCAGCACCGTGTTGGCGCACTCGGCCTCCCACCAGGCGACCAGCTCACGCGGCTCGCTGCGGTAACGCTCGACCAGCTCCGGGTCCCGGTCGACAGTGAAGAGGAACTTGTTCAGCAGGTACTTGCTCATGCCGTCGGCGCTCCGTTCGGGTACCAGGTGAAGTACGCCTCCATGGTGTGGAACAGATCGAGGGTGTCCACGTAGTCGGCCTTCACGCCGGCACCGGCCACGCCCATCATCAGCATGAAGTCCATGAAACCGTGGGTCGCGTTGCCCGGTGTGTGCAGGCTGTCCAGGGTGACCTCGCGCAGGCACTCGTCCAGGTCGCCGTTGGCGATCCACTCGACGGCCCGCTGGTCGAACTCCGGGTCCGGGCCGTGCGGGCCGAACTGCCGGGGGCCGCCCAGCTCCAGCGAGAGGTGGCCGGTGCCGATGACGGCCACCCGCAGGTGCGACGGCCACGACCCGACGATGTCGCGGATGCTCTGGCCGAGCTGGACGAAGCGCTTCGGCTGCGGCAGCGGCGGCGCGAAGATGTTGGTGTAGATCGGCACGATCGGCAGGTCGGCCTCGGGCCGCAGCGTGATGATCGGGCAGGTGATGCTGTGGTCGATGCGCAGCTCGTTGCTGAACGCGAGATCGAACCCGGCGTCGAGCCCGGCCCGCAGGATGTGCCCGGACAGGTCCTCCTGGCCCTTGAGCAGCATCCGGGGCAGCCCGAACTCGCGCTCCTCGTTGTGCCAGTTGGCGTCGTAGTGGGGCGCCTTGCCGACCAGGAACTGCGGCATGTTGTCCAGCCAGAGCTGGTGGAAGTGGTCGGAGCCGACCATCACCAGCACGTCGGGTCGGGCCCGGGTCAACGTCTCCCGGAACGCCAGGATCTTGCGGGTCCACTCGTCGGCGAACGGTGGCCGGTCCTCGCCGGTGGCGGTGCTGGCCCGGTAGTAGAAGGGGTGGTGGGTGGAGGCGATGACCGCGACGATGGAAGCCATTCCCACTCCTTTCGGGGGTGGAGAGGAGATCAGGGTTCGTAGACGGCGTTGCGGTCGACGGTGCGGTAGATGTCCATGCCGAGCGGTCGTCGTCGCTCCTCGGCGAGGTGCCCGAGCAGCCCCGCCGCGCGGGCCAACAGGGCGAAACCGCGCAACATCTCGACCGGGAGCCCGAGGTCGGCGAGGGCCGCCCCGCAGACTCCGGCACCGTTGAGGGGCAGGGTGCGGCCGAGCACCTGCGGGTGTACCCGTCCGATCGCCTCGAACAGCCGCAGGTGCGGGCCGTGCAGACCCTCCTCGATGGCGATCCGGATCAGCACGGGGGTGCGTGGGTCCTGCTCCTTGTGCACGGGGTGCCCCAGCCCGGGGACCAGTCGACGCTCCTGCCTGGCCCGGGTGACCGCGTCGAGCGCCACCGCGTCGTAGTCGGTCACGTCGCCGGCCTGAGCGAGCGTGTCGGCGAGGAAGCGTCCACAGTCCTCGGTGACACCGAGAAAGCGGGAGCCGCCGCCGAGCAGGCCGGCGGCGAGCGCGCCCTGCAACGACTCGGGCGCGGACAGGTACGTCAGTCGGGCTGCGATCGCCGTCGGGGTGAAGCCGTGATCGGCGAGGGCCACCAGCACCGCCTCGAAGACCCGTACCTCACCCGGGGTGGGGCGGCGCCCGGCGACCAGCCAGTACGCCAGCTCGCCGAAGCCGACCGTGCCCATCAGGTCGGCGGCCAGGTCCTGCCCGAGCAGGGAGATGGTGGTCGGGTCGGAGGTGCCGATCCCGGTGGGAAAGCTCAGTTCTTCAGCCACGCGCGGATCTCCTCGCCGTGTTCGTCGAGCCCCGGCGGCGGCAGCTCGTACCGGGCCGGGGTGTCGGAGAAGGTGATGGGGTTGCGGACGCCGGGCACGTCTCCGGCGGTGACCACCGGGTCGAGCCCCAGCTCCTCGGCGAGCGCCACACCACCGTCGATGGTGTTGATCGGCGCGCACGGGACGCCGGCGGCGAGCAGGTCCCGGAACCACTCGTCAGTGGTCCGCTTGGCGAGGCGTTCGACCAGGAGGGGCCGCAGTTGTTCGCGGTTGGCAGTGCGGTCCTGGTTGCGGCCGAAGCGCCTGTCGTCCGGCAGGCCGGGCAGGTCGAGCACCTGGCAGAGCTTGCGGAACTGCCCGTCGTTGCCGGCGATGACGATGAGTTCGCCGTCGGCGGTGGGCAGTGGCTCGTACGGGAAGAGGCTGGGGTGCGCGTTGCCCATCCGGAACGGGACGGTGCCGCCGGCGACGTAGCCGCTGGAGTGGTTGACCAATCCGGACAGCGCCGAGCTGAGCAGGTTGACCTCGACGTGCTGGCCTCGTCCGGTTTCGCCGCGGTGGTGCAGCGCGGCGAGGATGCCGATGCTGGCGTGCAGCCCGGCCATCACGTCGAAGACGGAAATGCCGGCCCGGTACGGCGAACCCTCCGGGTCGCCGGTGAGGCTCATCAGGCCCGAGATGGCCTGCACCATCAGGTCGTAGCCGGGGAGGTCCTTGCCGGCGCCGGTGCCGAAGCCGCTGATGCTCGCGTACACGATCTTGTCGTTGGTCGCGGTGACGGTGTCGTAGTCGAGGCCGAACCGGGCGAGGCCACCGGGCCGGAAGTTCTCGATCAGCACGTCGGCGCGGCGGGCCAGTTCCTGCGCGGCGGCCAGGTCGTCGGGTTTCTTGAGATCCAGGGCGACCGACCGCTTGTTGCGGTTGATGCCGAGGTAGTACGTCGAGACCCCGTCGCGGGTGGGCGGCATCCAGGTGCGGGTGTCGTCGCCACCGGGGCTCTCCACTTTGATCACCTGGGCGCCCAGGTCGGCCAGGAGCATCGTCGCGTACGGCCCGGCGAGGATCCGGGAGAAGTCCGCGACGAGCAGACCGGCCAGTGGGCCTGCCGAATGCTGCACCATGTTTCCGCCCGTTCTGCGGACACCTGTCCGCCGGCACAGCTTGCGATACCAGACGGTGCATGTCAACGGTGCGATTCGCGCGCTGGACCACGCCCTTGACACGATTAGTGACCGGGACCACACTTGCCCCACTCGGGCTGGCCGTACAGCGGACACAAGTCCGGAATCCCCTCGTACCCCCGAAAGGAATGGGTGGCGATGAGCGCAACCGACCGGCCGGTGGTCTTCCGTAACGGCCTGGTTCTCACCATGGACGACGCGCACACGGTGCTGTCCGGCGCGGACGTGCTGGTCACCGGCGGCCGGATCGCGCAGGTTGGCGTCGGCCTCACCGCACCCGACGACGCCCTGGAGATCGACGCCACCGACGGCATCCTCATGCCCGGCATGGTCGACACCCACCGGCACCTGTGGCAGACCGCGATGCGCGGGTACGGCGCCGACTGGACCCTGACCCAGTACTTCGTCTGGTACTACCTCGAGTCGGGCAAGCTGTTCCGGCCCGAGGACGTCTACGCCGGCAACCTGCTCGGCGCGATCGAGGCGATCGACGCTGGCGTCACCACCACTGTCGACTGGTCGCACGGGTTGCAGACGCCCGAGCACGCCGACGCCGCCGTGGACGCCCTGGAGGCGGTCGACGGACGGTTCGTGCTCGCCTACGGCAACATCCAGCAGGGGCCGTGGGAGTGGGCCACCTCGCCGGAGTTCCGTGACTTCCACCGCCGCCGTATCGACGGTGGCAAGTTGGCCGGCTTCCAGTTGGCGTTCGACGTCACCGGCGACCCCGCCTTCCCGGAACGGGCCGCGTTCGAGGTGGCCCGGGAGCTGGGTGCCGCGGTGACCACCCACGCGGGCGTGTGGGGCGCCACCAACGACGACGGCATCCGGCTGATGCACGAGAACGGGTTCATGACCCCGTCGAACGTGTACGTGCACGCGGCGACGCTCACCCAGGACTCGTACAACCGGATCGCCGCGACCGGCGGCTCGGTCTCCGTCTCGACCGAGAGTGAGCAGAGCGCCGGCCAGGGTTACCCGCCCACCTGGCAGTTGCGCCACCACGACATCCCGGTGTCACTGTCGATGGACACCAGCGTGTGGTGGAGCGGCGACCTCTTCTCCGCGATGCGCAGCACGCTCGGCGCGGACCGCTCCCGGGAGCACCTGGAGGCGCACGCCAAGCAGGAGACCATCACCCACTGCCACCTGCGCGCCGAGCAGGTCGTCGAGTGGGCCACCCGAGGCGGCGCCCGTGCGCTCGGCATGGACGCCACGATCGGCGCGCTCACCCCCGGCCGTCAGGCCGACGTCGTCCTGATCAAGAACGACGCCTCGCCGGTGATGTTCCCGATCCTGAACCCGCACGGTCACGTCGTCTTCCAGGCCCAGCGTGCCGACGTGCACACAGTGCTGGTGGATGGCCGGGTCGTGAAGCGCGACGGCCGCCTCGTCGGCGTCGACCTCGCCGCCGCGCGGGCGAGGGTGGCCGCGACCATCGACCACCTGCGCGAGACGATGGGGGAGGAGGCGTGGCAGCGGGGAATGAACCCGGACGTCCCCGAGACCGCGATCCTGGAGAACCCGTACCAGTACACCGAGTGGGACGCCGGGTCGGCGCAATGGAAGCATTAAGGACATGAGTGACAACGGAAGGGGCGCCGGGCCCGACTTCATCGAGGCTCTCGCCCGTGGCCTCGACGTCCTGCGCTCCTTCCGTCCCGCCTGCCCCTCGATGACGCTCAGCGAACTCGCCGCCGCCACCGGCCTGGCCCGCCCCACCGTCCGGCGCATCCTCATCACGCTCGAATCGCTTGGCTACGTCCGCGCGGTCGGCCGCGGCCACACCCTCACCCCGCGTGTCCTGGAGCTGGGGATGGCGTACGTCAACGCGCTGAACATGTGGGACGTGGCCCGGCCACACATGGAGAAGCTCGTCGCGCAGACCAACGAGTCGACCTCGATGGCCCAGCTCGACGGCAGCGACATCGTCTACGTCGCCCGGGTGGCCGTCCCCAAGATCGTCACCCTGGGCGTCACCATCGGCACCCGCTTCCCGGCACCCGCGACGTCGATGGGCAAGGTGCTGCTCGCGGCCCTCCCACCGGAGACGCTGGCGACCGTCCTCGCCGAGCCCAGCCGCTCCGGCATCACGCCGCGCTGGCAGCCCGCCCCGGGCGACCTCGACGCCGTGCTGCGTGAGGTCCGGGCGAAGGGCTGGGCGCTCGCCGACCAGGACCTGGCGCCGGGGATCCGGTCCGTCGCCACCGGCGTACGCGACGGCGACGGGCGGGTCGTCGCCGCCATCAACGTGACAGTGCACGCCGCCGAGACCTCGCTGGAGACCCTGCGCGAGGAACACCTTCCGAGGTTGCTGCGGGCGGCCGCCGACATCGGGCACGACTGGGCACTCACCGCCGCCGTGCCGGTGGTCACGGCCTAGGGCTTGTCCTACCGATCATGGGCTTCGCGGATCGGCCGGGGCAGCGCCGACACCCAGCCGGATGCCATAGTGCCGCGATGAAGGCGGACCTGCGCAGTTACTTGAATGGCGGCCGCGAGTCGCTGCTGTGGAAGCTCGACGGGCTCGGCGAATACGACATTCGGCGTCCGTTGACCCCGACCGCGACCAACTTGCTCGGTCTGGTGAAGCACGCAGCGGCCATGGAGATCCTCTACTTCGGCGTCGTGTTCGGCCGACCGTTCGAGCAGGAGCTGCCGTATGTCGGCGACGGAGCAGAGACCAATGCCGACATGTGGGCGAGCGCAGATGAGACCCGCGAGGAGATCGTGGAACTGTACCGTCGCGCGATCGCCCACGCCGACACCACCATCGAAGCCCTTGCGCTGCATGAGGTAGGCCACGTGCCGTGGTGGGGCGATGCAGCGGTCACGTTGCACCATGTCCTGGTCCACGTCATCGCGGAAACCCAACGGCACGCCGGTCACGCCGGCGGCATCCTCCGCCGGTCGGCGCGGCATGCGGCGGCGGGACCGTCGGCGCAGAGCCTCCGTTCGCCGGCCGGGCCCGCAGCAGATCGATCATGATGACTGAAAGTGTCGTACACCTGTTCTAGTCTCGGGTCATGGTTGACGGCTTGGCGCAGGCAGAGGATGCCATCGCGGCCTGCGCCGACGCGGCCACCTGGGCACTGCCCGAGGACGAGCTGATCGCCGCGCTCGACGCCGCGCACCGCATCGAGCAGCGGCTCGCCGCGGTGAAGCTGGCCCTGATCCGTGAGCTCGACGGCCGGGGCACCGCTACCACCCAGGGCGCCTCCTCCACCGCGGTCTGGCTCCGCGAACGGTTACGCCTCACCATCCCGGCCGCCCGCCGCCTCGTCGACCTCGCCGCCGTCCTGGACACCGGCAACCCTGGGGTACGCCACGCACTGGCCGATGGCCACATCACCGTGGACCAGGCCCGGGTCATCGCCGACACGGTGGACAACGTGCAGACCGTCGCTGGTCCCGAGGCCACTGAAAAGGCCCTCGGAGTGCTCGTCGAGTGGGCCAGCCAGTTCGACCCCACCCTCTTACGCAAACTCAGCACCCGAATCCTCGACCACGTCGCACCCGACATCGCCGACGACGCCGCCAAAGCGGCCCTGGACGCTGAAGCCCGCCGCGCCACCCGAGACCGCCACCTCACCCTCTCCACCCTGACCGACGGCCGCCTGCGACTCACCGGCATCCTCGACACCGAGACCGCCGGCCTGCTCCGCGCCGCCATCGACCCCCTCAGCGCACCAGCCGGCCCCGATGACCAGCGCTCTCCCGGGCAACGCCGCCATGACGCTCTCAGCGACGTGTGCCGCCTCGCACTGCGCACCGGCGAGTTGCCCGAGCACGGCGGTGATTCCGCCCAGATCGTCGTCACCACCAGCTACGACGGGCTGACCCGGCAACTGGGCAGCGGTGCCCTCGACACTGGCCTGCACCTCACCTCCGAGGTCGTGCGCCGCCTCGCCTGTGACGCCGCCATCCTTCCCGCCGTCCTCAGCGGAGCGGGCCAACCACTCGACCTCGGCCGACAACGTCGTCTCATCGCCGGCCCGCTACGACGTGCCCTGGTGCTGCGTGACCGGGGCTGCGCCTTCCCGGGCTGCGACCGACCACCGCGCTGGTGCGACGCCCACCACATCAAGCACTGGGCCGACGACGGCGACACCAGCCTCGACAACGCCGTGCTGCTCTGTGGCCATCACCACCGCCACCTGCACCACAGCGACTGGGCCGTGCGATTGGCAGGCTGCGGCCACCCCGAGTTCGTGCCACCGGCCTGGCTCGACCCCGACCAGGTCCCCCGCCGCAACCACTACCACCGACGAACGTAAGCACCACCAGCGCAACAATCACCCCGCTCAGCAGGCCGACCGAGTGGCCAGCGCCAGCACGCCCTAATTCCACGCGGCTACCGAAGCGGTGCGGGGCGCGCGGCCAGGTTCCGTGCGCCCTGCTCCGGTGCGCCCTGCTCCGGCTCGGCTACCGAGGCGGTGCGAGGTGCGTGCGCGACCAGGGCCCGGCACGCCCAGCCACCGGGGGCGGAATGAGGGCCTGCCGGACAGGGTCGGGTGTGGCCTACGGGCGGACTTTCCGCCTGGCCGCGGTCGGCGACCGGCGAACTTCAGGGCACCGCACCGGCATCCTCGACGAACCCGTCGGTCGGCCCGTCGTCGGGCAGGGGCGCGACGCGGACCGCGATCGCCGCGCCCCGTTCCCGGGGGTCCGGACGCCGCGGAAGTCGTTGAGGGACGGTCGCGACGAAGCCGGGGCAGGCCGCGATGATCAGGATCTTCTGTCGCGCTGCCGGCTGACCGCCACCCCGACGAGCGGCTGTAAAAGGGCGGCCGTTCGGATACGTGGCCGGCCGGTCACGAAATCCGGCGGCGAATCGTCACAGCTGGCGGTTAGTCTTCCTCCGCGCGTCGTCGTCCTGGCACGTCGCGCCCCGCGCCCGGTTGGCGCGGCATCGCCGCCACCGCCCACCGTCGGCCGGCTCAATCGACTTCAGGAGTGTTAGTGACACAGCAATCCCTCGCGACATCGGACAAACTCGACGCCGCGGTGCTCAAGGTGGCGGGCGTCGTCGTCCTTGGCGCGATCATGTCGATCCTCGACGTGACGGTGGTCAGCGTGGCGCTGCCCACATTCCAGAGCGAGTTCGACGCGTCCTACGCCCGCGTCGCCTGGACCATGACCGCCTACACCCTCGCGCTCGCCACCGTGATCCCGCTCAGCGGGTGGGCGGCGGACCGGTTCGGCACCAAACGGCTCTACATGGTGGCGCTGGCCCTGTTCACGATCGGGTCGGGGCTCTGCGCCATGGCCGACACGATCGGCGAGCTGATCGGCTACCGGGTCCTGCAGGGCCTCGGTGGCGGCATGCTCATGCCGCTGGGCATGACCATCATGACCCGGGCGGCCGGTCCGCACCGGATCGGCCGGCTGATGGCCGTCCTCGGCATCCCGATGCTGCTGGGGCCGATCGGCGGCCCGATCCTCGGTGGTTGGCTGATCGACACCGCGAGCTGGCACTGGATCTTCCTGATCAACCTGCCGATCGGCCTGATCGCCCTGATCTACGCGCAGGTCGCGCTGCCGAAGGACGCGCCCGAGCCGTCCGAGTCGTTCGACTTCGTCGGCATGCTCATGCTCTCGCCGGGCCTCGCCCTCTTCCTCTACGGTGTCTCGTCCCTGCCGGAGGCGGGCACCTTCACCGAGGCCAAGGTCTGGGCCCCGATGCTGGTCGGCGGCGCGCTGGTGGTGGCGTTCGTGCTCTACTCGTTCAAGCCCCGGCACCCGCTGCTCGACCTGCGGCTGTTCCGCAACCGCAGTCTGACCATCGCGTCGGTGACGATGTTCGTGTTCATCATCGCGTTCATGGGCGCCGGCCTGCTGTTCCCGAGCTACTTCCTGCAGGTGCGCGGTGAGTCGACGCTGGCCGCCGGCCTGCTGATGGCGCCGCAGGGCATCGGCGCGATGATCACCATGCCGATCGCCGGCACGCTGGCCGACCGGGTGCCGATCGGGCGTACCGTCCCGTTCGCGCTGGGGCTCATCGTCGTCGGGTTCTTCGGTTTCACCCAGGTCGACCCCCAGACGTCGTACTGGCTGCTCGGCGGGTCGCTGTTCGTGATGGGCCTGGGTATGGGCGGCACGATGATGCCGATCATGACGTCGGCGCTGCGGACGTTGTCGGCCAACGACGTGGCCCGCGGCTCGACGCTGGTCAACATCCTCCAGCAGATCGGCGGCTCGGTCGGCGCCGCCGTGATGTCGGTGATCCTCACCAACGAGCTGAACGGCTCTCGGCAGATCCCCGGCCTGGTGGACGAGAGCGGCAAGCCGGTCACCGAGGCCGGGCTGGCCATCGCCGCCCAGCAGCGGCCGGAGCTGCTCCAGCAGATGCCGGTCGACCCGTCGATCATCGAGCGTGGGCTCGACTTCGCCGCCAAGTCGTTCGCGACCACGTTCTGGGTCGCGTTCGCGCTGGTCGTGCTCACGATCATCCCGGCGGCGTTCCTGCCGCGCCGACGTCAGCCGGCGCAGCTCGACGACCCGCAGGGTGAGCAGGTCAGGACGCCCGTCGTCATCCACTGACCGACCCACCGCGCTCGGCACCCGGTGAGGTGCCGAGCGCGGCGGGTACGGCGTCAGCGCAACGGACCGTCGCCGGGCCCGTCCGGGTCCTCGACCAGGTGGATCGCCGCCTCCTCCGCGCTGGCGGCACCCGCGTCGATGCCGGCGTCCCATGCCACCGACTCGGCCTCGTCGTCCTCGCGGACGCCCTCGTCGTAGGCGACGAGACGGCCGGCACGCGCCTCCAGGTCATAACCCCGGCGGGTCAGCTCGTCCTCGTCGTCGCCACCCTCGGCGTACGGGTCGACATCCGGCACCTCCTGGGCGAGGTGTTGCTCCAAAGACTCGCCCGCCCGCTCCTCGGCCGGCGTGGTGCCGAACCGGTTTGCCGCCGTCCAGTGGTCCTCGGCGATGATGCCGGTGTCGAGGGGGTCGCCGACCCGGTCGTCGTCGAGGGTGTCGGAGGCGTCCAGGACGCCGTCGTCCTCGGCCACGTTCCACTCGTCGACGGAATCCATCCGTTCGGTCTGGCTCACGGCGGTCTCCTCTTCGTCACGGTGCAGCAAAGCGCTCAGCCTATGACCGTGCAACGCGGCAGCACCCCGAGGTCTGCCCGCTGTGACGAACGGACCTCGGGGCGGGCGCTTGCCGTGGTGGGTCAACGCTTCAGCAGCTCCGCCACGGCGTCGGTGAACTCCACCGGCTGCTCGATGTGCGCGAAGTGTCCGCTTCGCTCCAGCGTCACCAGCCGCGAGTCCGGGAGCCCCGCGTGCAACTGCTCGGCCCAGCGGGGGCCACAGATGAAGTCGTACGCTCCGACGATCACCACGACGGGCACTGTGATCTCAGCGAGGTTCTCCCGCACGTCGAAGGGCGTGGGGTCCTGCGCGCCGGCCGGCGTCGCCCAGATCCGGACGGCCGCCTGAAAGGGGGCGAACTCGTCCTGTCGGCCCCAGAAGTCCGCGAAGTACACCGGCAGGGCGGCGCGCAGAGCGGCCCCCAGGGACTCGTCGTCAGTCGCGCCGCCGATCTGCGCGAAGGCGGCCGGGACCGCCGCCGCCTCCGGCCGGTCGGCGTGCCGCTGCGGGTAGGCGGCGAGGCCGGCCATGGCCTCGGCCCAGAACTCGGCGCCGGTGACGGGCGAGGTGTCGTACAGGGCGAGGCCGGAGATCCGGTCCGGGTGGGTGAGCGCGTACCGCTGGACGACGAAACCGCCGTGCGAGTGCCCGAGGAGGTACACCCGGGGTTCGCCGAGGTGCTCCACGACGGCGTGCAGGAACCGGACATACGTGTCGAGACGGTAATCGTCGGGATTGTCGAGCTGCCCCGACTCGCCAGTGCCCACCGGCTCGACGTAGACCATTGTGAAGTGCGTCTCAAGGCTGGGTGTCCGCAGGTACGCCCACTCGATGCCTGGACCGCCGGAGTGCGCCACGCAGACCGGACCGGTGCCGGCGACGTGGTAGACCTGCCGAACGCCATCCACTGTGAACGTGTGGGCACCGGGTGCGAGGGCGCTGATGTCGTGGCTGGTGAAACCCATGAACTATCTCCCGATCCGAGACCCGTGCGGCGACCGCCGACACGGCGACTGGTGCATGACGCAGACCAGATGCGCGGGTCGAGAGGAAAGTTCGCTCGGTCGGAGAAGTTTTTCAGACCAGCGCGGGGACGGGGTGGAAGAGGGTGAGTTGGCGCACCCGGCCCTCGCGCAGCACCTGCAACCACAGCGCCGCGGGTGGGCAGTGCTCCGGGTCGTCGGGTGGGCTGATCAGGTCGGTTTCCCAGATCAGCACGTCACCGCTGGCCACCACGTTGCGCAGCCGCTGACGTACCCCGGCGGCCAGGTCGCAGTTCATGCCGCTGATGGCCAGGTCACGGCCACCGCGTGGGCCGCCTGGCACGATCATCTCGGCGTCCGGCCACCAGCTCTCGCGGACCACCCGCTCGAAGTCGCCGCCCATCGCCGTGGTGATCATGTCGCTGCCCTCCCGCCACCGCGAGTCGTTCGAGGCGGCGACGTCCGTGTGTGCCGCGTCCGCCGCCGTCCGCAGGCCGCCGGCGAGCGCCCGGCGGGCGTGGCTGAGGCGGCTGCGGACGGTGCCGACCGGCACGCCACACACGGCCGCGATCTGCTCGTACGAGGACGCGTCGCTGAAGTACCTCAGCAGGGTGACGAGCCGGTCAGGTTCGGACAGTTGCCCGAGGGAGTGCCACACCCAGTCGCGCATCGCGGCCCGGTCCAGTGCCTCCTCAGGGGTGGGTGTGTCGGCGGGGCGGGTGAACCACTCGGGTTCGGCGACCGGGACGGCTCGGGGCCCGCGCAACGCCATCCGGCTGTTGTTGCGGACGATGGCCCGCAACCAGGGGCCGACGGCGTTCGGGTCGCGGATCTCGCCGATGCGACGCAGGGCGACGACCATCGTGTCCTGCACCGCGTCCTCGGCGTCCGGCCCGTAACCGAGGACGCCCAGCGCGACGGCCCGCATCCCGGCCTCGTGCCGGGCCAGCAGCGCCCCCAGCGCGGCCGCGTCTCCCGCCTGCGCGAGTACGACCAGCTCCCCGTCGCTCTGCGTCACGCCCAGTTCCTCCCCGAAACGCCTGTTCCGTACGCTTGTGCTCCATCAAGCGTACGGCGGACCGGCGTGCCGATGCCCCCGGGCCGTCGACCGTCCTACGCTGCGGACGGGCCGGCGGCGCGGGTCGCCCGGGTGCCGATCTGCCGTAGGTGCGCGATCAACTCCGAAGGCTCGTGCACCTCCATGTCGCAACCGAGGGTCAGCAGGCGCCACGCCAGCCACTCCAGAGTGTCGGCGTTGCTGCGCAACCGGCAGGAGGTCGCGTCGATCGGCTCCAGATCGACGCCGGTACCACCGAGCGGGCCCGCCATTTGCTCGACCGGCGCGTGCAGCGTCACCACCGCCCGGTAGACGGGTGTCAGCTCAAGCAGCTTCTCCGTCATGAACGAGGCGGCGTCGGACGCGGGCAGTTGCCGGGCGGCGACCCGGGTCCGGGTGGGGCGCAGGTCGGTGATCCGATCGACCCGGAAGATCCGCCAGTCGTCGCGGTCGTTGTCGTAGCCCACCAGATACCAGCGCCGCCCCGCCGACACCAGCTTGTACGGCTCGACGAGCCGTTCGGTGTCCACGCCGTCGCGACGGCGGTAGATGAACCGCAGCTGCTCACGATTGTTGACGGCGGCGGCCAGCGCGCTCAGGTGCTCCGGGTCGACAGTCGGTCGATCCCAGGTGAGCAGCGGTTCGGTGGCCGCCCCCAGCGCGCTGACGCGGTGCCGCAGCCGGGACGGCAGCACCTGTTCGAGCTTGGCCAGCGCGCGGACCGAGGCCTCCTCGATGCCGGCCACCGCGTGACCGGCGGCGGTGCGCAGACCGACCGCGATCGCCACCGCCTCGTCGTCGTCGAGCAGCAGCGGAGGCATGGCCTTGCCGGCGATCAGGCGGTATCCGCCGATCGCGCCCATCGTCGCCTGCACCGGGTAGCCGAGGTCGCGCAGCCGCTCCACGTCGCGGCGGATGGTGCGCAGGCTGACCCCGAGCCGGGTGGCCAGCTCGCTGCCGGGCCACTCGCGGGGCGTCTGCAACAGCGACAGCAGGCCCAGCAGTCGGGCGGGGGTGTCGGACATGATCCCAGAATGCCAGCGATGTGTGCCAGAACCTGTCCTATATGGGCCGTAGCGTTTCCCGGCATGACGCCATTTCGCATCGACATTGCGCAGGTGGACCTCGACGACCTGCGTGACCGGCTCTCCCGAACCCGGTGGCCCCGCTCGTTGCCCGGCACCGGTTGGAGCCGTGGGGTGCCGGTGACGTACCTACGCGAGCTGGCCGAGTACTGGGCGAATGGTTACGACTGGCGGGCCCACGAGGCGCGCCTGAACGACTTTCCCCAACTCGTCACCGAGATCGACGGCTTGGCTGTGCATGTGCTGCACGTCCGCTCGCCGGAGCCGGACGCGTTGCCGTTGCTGCTGACACACGGCTGGCCGAACTCGGTGGTCGAGTTCACCGAGCTGATTGGCCCGCTGTCCGACCCACGCGCTCATGGCGGTGACCCCGCGCAGGCGTTTCACGTGGTCGTGCCGTCGGTGCCCGGCTACGGTTTCTCGCAGGCGCCGCCGGCCGGGTTCACGATCGACCGGCTCGCCCGGATGTGGGTCGAGCTGATGGCCCGCCTCGGCTACCGCCGTTATGGCACCCAGGGCGGCGACCTCGGTGCGTACATCGCGCCACGGGTGGCCGCGGTGGCGCCGGAGCAGGTGGTGGGCGTGCACATCGACGGCGGGTTCGGCTTCCCGACCGCCGCCGACGTGCCGGACATGAGCGCGGCGGAACGCGCCGAGTGGGAACAGATGCAGCAGTGGATGAGCGGTGGCGTCGACCATCACGCGCTGCTGCGGGCAGCGCCGCAGACCCTCTCGTACGCCTGGAACGACTCGCCGGTCGGGCTGCTGGCCTGGATGATGCAGAAGTTCAAGGAGTTCACCATGACGGTGCCCACGCCGGAGCAGGCCATCGACCGGGACCACCTGCTCACCAATGTCAGCCTCTACTGGTTCACCGGCACGTCGGGAACGTCGTCGTGGCCCATGTACGAGCGGCTCACCGTCGCCGACGATGGCGGTTTCGCCTGGCCGACGGGCCAGCGGCGGGTGCCGTCCGGTGTGTACGGCGGCGGCTCCGCGTTGATGCGCCGCCTCGCCGAGCGAGACAACACGATCGTCCACTGGCCGCAGGGCAACCCGGGCAGCCACTTCGTGGCGATGGACGAGCCGCTGGCGCACGCGGCGGACATCCGCGCGTTCTTCGAGGGCCTGCGATGATCGAGCTGAGCTGGGCGCAGGTGTCCGCCCGACGGCTTGCGCGGCACCGGCTCCGCACACCGGCGGCGGACGCGGCACCGGACGCCGCGCGCATCGCCGACGTGGTGTCGGCGATCTGCGGCGCGCACGCCCAGATCGCGTCGGCCGCCGAGCTGTCCATCGGGCTGCGGGTGCCGGGCGCGACCCGCGCCCTGGTACGCCGGTCACTGTGGACCGACCGAACCCTGGTCAAGACCCGTGGGCCACGCGGGACCGTGCACCTGCTCGCCGCAGCGGACCTGCCGATGTGGGTCGGCGCGCTGACCGCGTTGCCAGCGCCGTCCTGGGAGCGGAGCGTTGTCCTGCTGACGCCCCGGCAGACCGAGCAGGTCCTCGCGGCCATCGCCGACGCGGTCGCCGACGCCGACCTGACCACCGCCGAGCTGACCGAGGAGATCGTCGCCCGTACCGGCCCGTGGGCGGGTGACCTGGTCATGGAGGCGTTCCAGGACAAGTGGCCCCGGTGGGTCGCGGCGATGACCGCAGCCACCCGTGGCGGAGTGGTCTGCTTCGGCCCGAATCGCGGTCGGGCCAGCACGTACACCAGCCCGACCCGGTGGCTGCCCGACTTCGCGCCGATGCCCGGTCCCGCCGCCCTGGCCGCCCTCGTCCGCAGCTACCTGCACGCGTACGGGCCGGCCCCCCCGGCACAGTTCGCCCGCTGGCTGGGGGTGCCTCCGGGGTGGGGGACGTTGCTGTTCGACTCGCTCGACCTGACCGAGGTGACGGTGGAGGGCACCCGGGCCTGGGTGGCCCCCGACGACACCGAATTCCCCGACGACCGGCCGTCCGGGTTGCGGCTCCTGCCGTACTTCGACGCGTACGCGGTCGGCTGCCACCCCCGCGAACGGCTCTTCCCCGATGCCGCCGCCGAGCGGGCGCTCGCCGGTGGCCAGGCCGGCAACTATCCGGTGCTGCTGGTCGACGGGGTGGTCGCCGGCGTGTGGCATCAACGCCGCTCCGGCCGCTCGATCCGGGTCACCGTCGAGCCGCTGCGGACGCTCGGTGCCGCCCAACAGCGGGCGTTGGGGGAGGAGGTCGAGCGGGTCGGCGAGATCCTGGAGGGTGAGGCGTCGCTGACCATCGGCACCATCGGTGTCGGCCCGCACGCCTGAGACCACGCCGGCCAGCCCGCTGAGCCAGGATGAGGGGGTGCACCCCGAACCGGTCGACCACGCACCCCGGCAGGCGTTCCCCTGGGCGCTCCTGCGGCAGCGCTGGGAGGACCTCACCTTCCTGCACTGGGCTGTCGCTCCGGCGCTCGTCGCGCCGCTGCTGCCCGCCGGCACCCGTCCGGACACCCTGGAGGGGGTGAGCTACGTCGGCCTGATCGGTTTCCGGATGGTCGGGCTGGGCTTCGGCCGGGGGCCGAGGGTGCCCTACTTCGGCACCTTCTGGGAGACCAACGTCCGGCTGTACTCGGTCGACGAGGCCGGCCGACGAGCGGTGGTGTTCCGGTCGCTCGACGCGTCCCGCCTGGTGCCGGTGCTGGTGGCGCGGGCGACGTTGCGCCTGCCGTACCTCTGGTCGTCGATGCGGTTGGATCGCGACGGCGACCGTCGCAGCTACCGGTGCCGGCGGCGCTGGCCCGGACCGGCGGGCGCGACGAGCCGGATGGTGGTGCGGGTGGGGGAGCGGATCGTCGAGCCGACCCCGCTCGAACACTTCGTCACCGCCCGCTGGGGGCTGCACACCCGGGCGTACGGGCGCACGCTGCACCTGCCGAACTGGCATCCGAGCTGGCCGCTGCACCGGGCCGAGGTGCTGCACCTGGATGACGAGTTGGTGGCCGCCGCCGGGCTGCCGGCCCCGCTCGGGCCGCCGGTCAGCGTGCTCTACTCGCCCGGTGTCGGGGTCCGGTTCGGCCCGCCGGTGGCGGCCCGGCCACGCGGTGCCGGGCCGCCGGAGCCTCAGTAACGGCCACCCTCGGGTGCGGGCAGCGCGTCCAGGTCGGCCAGGTCCTCCGCGCTGAGCCGCACATCAGCGGCCGCGCAGTTGTCCACCAGGTACTCCGGGGTCTTGGTGCCGGGGATCGGGATGACCTGGTCACCCTGGGCGACCACCCACGCGAGGGCGACCTGCGCGGGGCTGAAGCCGGCCCGGTCGGCGATCTCCCGGACCCGGGCGACGATGGCGAGGTTGGCGCGCAGCGCGTCCTGCTGGAAGCGCGGCAGGCCACGCCGGAAGTCGTCGGCGGGCAGGTCGTCGAACGAGGTGAACCGGCCGGCGAGGAAACCGCGACCGAGCGGGGAGAACGGCAGGAAGGCGATGCCCTGCTCGGCGCAGTACGGCAACACCTCGGCCAACGGGTCGCGCGTCCACAGTGACAACTCGGACTGCACCGACCCCACCGGGTGCACCGCCTGGGCCCGCGCGATCTGCGCGACCGTCACCTCGGACAACCCGAGCTGCCGGGCCTTGCCCGCCGCCACGACCTCGGCCATCGCGCCCCAGGACTCCTCGATGGGCACCTCCGGGTCGACCCGGTGCAACTGGTAGAGGTCGACGTGGTCGGTGCCGAGCCGGCGCAGGCTCTCGTCGATCGCCGTACGGATGTGCTCCGGGCGGCCGTTGTTGCCGATCTTCGGTGAGTTGCCGGGGCCACCGGTGGGGGAGGTGGCCACCAGGCCGACCTTCGTGGCCAGTACGGCCCGCTCCCGGTGCCCGCCGGCCAGCGCCCGCCCGACCAGTTCCTCGTTGGTGTACGGCCCGTACACGTCCGACGTGTCGATCAGCGTCGCGCCCAGGTCCAGTGCCTGTCGGATGACGGAGATCGACGTGTCGTCGTCGCGCGGGCCGGTGATGTCGTAGCCGTGGCTCATGCCCATGCAGCCGAGGCCGATGACGCCGACCTCGGGTCCGGTGCTGCCCAGCGTGGTGGTTCGCATGCGCCCCACGCTACGACCGGACCGGCCGACCCGCACCCGCCGTGGCGGGCGCGGCTGCTCCCCGGGTACGTGACGACTCTCACCGAAAGTGGACTCGGGAGTCCGGTACGGTGGCGTTAAGCGGACCTGCGAGTCCGGATCTACCCCGACGGTTACCCACGAGGAGCCCCATGAATCCGGTACGGATCAGCGACGCCCTGCGCGCTGTGGTCTTCGAGCCGACGCGCGACCTGACCGAGGCGCTCGACGAGTTCTACGCCCCCGACTACACCCACCGCAGCGACGGCGAGACCCTCGACCGGGCCGGATTCGTCGAGATGGTGACCCGGGTACGCGGTCAGATCGTCAGCGGCACCGTGCGGGTCCTCGACGAGCTGCGCGACGGTCTCCGCTACGCCGAACGACACGTCTACGAGATCACCCTGGCCGACGGGTCGACCGCCCGGCGGGAGATCACCATCTTCGGGACGTACGCCGAGGACGGCCGCTTCCGCCACCTCAGCGAGACGGGTTTCGACCTGCCCGCCTGAACCGTCTCGACGACCACCCTTGGAGCGAGCCATGCCCCGCCTTGCCGACCCCGACCCGAACGCGATCCCGGCCGACGTCCGTGACGTTCTGTCCGCCCTGCCGCCCGACCCGATGGTCAAGATGCTGACCCACTCGGTCGGCACGGTGAAGCTCTTCATCCAGCTCGCGAGGGCGCAGTTCACCTCGTTGGAGCTGCCCGCCCGCTTGCGGGAACTGGTCATCCTCACCGTGGCCGAGTACACCGGGTGCGAGTTCGTGGCGGCCCAGCACGCTCCCATGTCCGAGGCGGCCGGCGTCGACGAGGGCACCCGCGAGATCATCAGCAGCCGGGACATCGACAACCCGCACCTCCGCGCGTACGACCGCACGCTCATCCGGTTCGCCGCCGAGGTGGTGCGGTCACCGCGCGTTCCCGACGACCTCTTCGACAAGGTGCGGCACATCCTCAGCGAGCGCGAGATCGTCGAGGTACTCCAGGTGATCGGCTACTACTGGTCGTTCGGCCGGGTGGCCACGGTGCTCGACGTCGAACTCACCACCGTGTACGGCGACGAGCCGCTGCTGACCGACGAGACCGAACGGGCAGACTGAGGCCATGGCCCCACCGACGCCGAGCGACCCGGATGCTCCCCATCGCCGTCTGGACGCCCGTCGCAACCAGGAGCGGGTCATCGCCGCCGCCCGGGAGCTCTTCGGCGAGCAGGGTCTGCAGGTGACGGTGCCGCAGGTGGCGGAGCGGGCCGGGGTGGGTCGCGCGACGGTCTACCGCAGCTACCCCAGCAAGGAAGACCTGATCGTCGCGGTCGTCCAGCGGCAGTTCCAGGAGCTGGAGCAGCGCACCCGCGCGGCGCTCGACGGCGTCGACGCGTACCGGGAGTGGTGTTCCTACGTGCCCGACCTGTTCGGACGCCTCGCCCGCGACCGGGTCCTCGCCGACGCGTTCTTCGAGGGCAGGCTGGTGCCCGCCGCGCGCATCCTGGGGCTGATCGGGCAGCTGGTGGCGGAGGCCCGAGCGTCCGGCAAGATCCGCCCGGACGCCGGGGAACTGGACATCCGGGTAATCCTCTGCGGGGCGGTCCGGCAGCTCATCGTGCTCGACGAGCGCGACCCGGCGGTGTGGCGCCGGTACGCCGACCTGGTGCTCAACGCGCTGCGCCCCTGACCGGGCGGGTGCGGTGCTGGCGCTGACCCCCTCCGGCCAGCCTTGCATACATTGGCATTGATCGATATTGTGCGCGCAGGCGCCGCCCCGCCTCAGACCACCACCGTCGATCCGAAGCGGGTTCCGCATGCGCACACTGAGACTTGTCACGACCCTGGCCGTCGCCGGCCTGCTCGCCGCTGGGGTGGCAGTGGTCGCCGCCACACCGGCCAGCGCGGCCACCGCCGTGTTCTCCGTGACGAACAACTGGGGCAACGGCTACCAGGGGCAGGTCACCGTCACCAACGACACCTCCGCACCAATCACCAGCTGGCGGGTCGAGTTCGACCTGCCGTCCTCCTCGACCGTCAGCCAGTCGTGGAACGCGCAACAGACGACCTCGGGCAGCCACTACACCTTCGCCAACGTGTCCTGGAACGGCACCCTCGCCGCCGGCGCCTCCACCTCGTTCGGCTTCCTCGTCAACGGCACCGGCACCCCGGTCAACTGCACAGTGAACGGCGCGTCCTGCGCCGGCGGCCCGCCCCCGACCACGCCGCCACCCACCACCCCGCCGCCGACCACCCCGCCGCCGACCACCCCGCCGCCGACCACCGGCACGCCGGTCGAGCGGCACGGGCAACTGCGGGTCTGCGGCACCACGATGTGCGACAAGTCCGGCGCGCGGGTGCAGCTGCGCGGCATCAGCAGCATGTGGCTCAACTGGGAGACGGCCCCGTACGCCGAGAACCTCTCCGCACTGCGCTGGATGCGGGACAACTGGAACCTCCAGGTGATCCGCGCGGCCATGGGCGTGGAGCCGGCGGGGGCGTACCTCAGTGACCCGGCCAAGGCACGCGCGCAGGTGGAGACCATCATCAACAACGCGGTCACGGCCGGGGTCTACGTGATCGTCGACTGGCACGCGCATGAGGCGCAGAACAACCAGTCCCAGGCGGTGGCGTTCTTCGGTGACCTGGCCCGCCGGTACGGCAACCTGCCCAACGTCATCTGGGAGCCCTACAACGAGCCGCTCCAGGTCAGCTGGACCAACGTCATCAAGCCGTACCACCAGGCGGTGGTCTCCGCGATCCGCGCCGCCGACCCGGACAACATCATCGTGCTCGGCACCCCGACCTGGTCACAGGACGTGGACGTCGCGGCGGCCAGCCCGGTCACCGGCACCAACCTGATGTACACACTGCACTTCTACTCCTGCACGCACGGGGCGTCGCTGCGCGCCAAGGGTGACGCGGCGATCCGCGCGGGTCTGGCGCTGTTCGTCACCGAGTGGGGCGCCAGTAACGCCGATGGCGGCCTCGACGGCCGGGCCTGCCTGCCGGAGGCGCAGTCCTGGATCGACTGGATGAAGGCGAACGGCATCTCCTGGACGGCCTGGAAGCTCGACGTCGGCACCGACACCACCAACCTGCTCAGCCCGGGCGCGCCGGTGACCGGCGGGTGGACCAACTACCTGCACGGCCACGCGCCGTTCGTGGTGGCGAACATGAGGTGACCTCGGCCGCTCCTTGGCCGTGATTGATCGAATCGAGACTGCTGATGTCGGGGTGTCCAGGCCGGCGGGATACCCCGACATCACCAAACCCGTGTCGATCAATCCCGCCGAGGCCACCGTCGACAGGTTCAGGGGGTGAAGGCCCGCCGGTACGCGGTAGGGGTGGCGAAGGCCCGCTGAAAATGCGCACGGAGGTTGGTCGCCGTGCCCAGGCCGGTGCGCGGCGCGACCTCGTCGACGGTGATTTCGCCGCTCTCGAGCAGGGTGCAGGCCTCGCGCAGCCGTTGCTGGATCAGCCACGCTCGTGGGCCCATCCGGAACCGACTCTGAAAGCTGCGATGCAGCGTACGGCTGGACATCACACCCTGTCGGGCAAGGTCCGCGACGGTGATCGGACGATGCAGGTTGCTGCTCGCCCAAGCGGTGACCGCGGCCAACTCGTCGCCTCACCTCCGACGCCGACCGGGATGAACTGTGCCTGACCGCCGGCTCGGTGCAGTGGGGTGATCATGTGACGGGCCCGTTGGATGGCGACATCCTGCCCGTGGTCGCGGCCGACCAGGTAGAGGCACAGGTCGAGGCCGGCGCTGGTGAGCACCTCACCTTCGTCGATGTAGAGCGCATTCGCGTCCACCAGCACCCGGGGGTGCTCATCCGCGAGCGCGTCGGCGTGCGCCCAGTGGGTGGTCGCGCGGCGGCCGTCGAGCAGACCGGCCTGGGCCAGCGCGAAGGCCCCGGTGCAGATCGACGCGATGCGGGCGCCACGACGGTGAGCCAGCCGCAGCGCCTCGAGAGCGCGCGGCGGTGCCGGGCCACGGCGGAACCCGGGCACGATCACCGTGTCGGCGTCGTCGAGGGCGTCGAGCGTCGCGGTGACGGTCAGCTCCAGGCCGACGGTGGTGGTGGAGACCGAACCACCGTCCAGCGCGCACACCGTCATCGCGTACCGGCCGTTGAACCGGGCCGCAGAGGGTGCCTTGGCCCAGGCGCAACGCGGCGTGCTCCCGGCCAGGCTGGTCGCGCTGGCGCCATCGGCGCAGTGGATGGCGTCGGTGTGCACCGGTGCGCTGCTGCTCGCCGCCGCCGGCCTGCTGACCGGCCGGCGGGCGACCACCAACCGCAACGCGTACGACGAGTTGCGTGCGCATGACGTCACCGTTCTCGACGAGCGGGTGGTCGACGACGGTGACCGGGTCGCCGCGACCATCGAGTACCGGCCGCAGACCCTGACCCGTTAGCGGCGCGCCGGTCCCCGACTCCACCCGCAGGCTGATCACCTGCCCTGAGCAGCCCGGGCAGAACGGGCGCCTCACCTTAACGCGCCCGAAACACCCCCGGTACCAACCCTGGGAACGCTCGTCGGACAGTCGACACCACCGACACGCGAACCGGGGTGACCATGGCCGACAACACCACGAACGCGCCGACGTACGACGGACCGGTGGGCCGGTCCGGCAACGGCCGGACACTGCCCACGCCGCGCATCCATCCGGCCCTGTCGCTCGACGACGGCGACCCGGCTGACCTGGCCACGATCGGTGTGGAGGAGGAGTTCCACGTCGTCGACCTGCACACCCGGGAGTTGGTGCCCCGCGCCGGGGAGTTGCTCGACCGGTTGCCGGCGGCCTCGTTCACCGCCGAGCTGCACCGCAGCGTGGTGGAGACCAACACCGCTGTCTGCCGCACCCTGGACGAAATCCGCGCCGAGCTGACCGGGCTGCGGCAGACCGCCGTCCGGGTCGCCGACCGGGCCGGGCTGGGCATCGTGGCGGCCGGTACGGTGCCGCTGCGCGCCGACGGCGATCCGAGTGTCACCCCCACCTCCCGGTACCGGCGGATGCTCGACGAGTACCAGCTGCTCGCCCGGGAGCAGCTGATCTGCGGAGCGCAGGTGCACGTCGGCGTCTCCGACCGGGACCTGGCGGTGGCGGTCACCCGTCGGGTCCAGCCGTGGCTGCCGGTGCTGCTCGCCCTCTCCACCAGCTCGCCGTACTGGATGGGTCAGGACAGCGGCTACGCCAGCGTCCGGTCCCTGGTCTGGCAGCGCTGGCCCACCGCCGGTGACCCGGGCGAGGTGACCAGCGCCGCCGACCACGAGGCGTTGGTCGCCGAGCTGATCTCCTCCGAGACCATCACCGACCCCGCCATGATCTATTTCGACGTCCGGCCGTCGGCGCACGTGCCCACAGTGGAGCTGCGGATCACCGACGCCAACGCCGACGTGGAGACCATCGTCCTGCTCACCGGCCTGTTCCGGGCGCTCGTGCGGCGGGAGGTCGCCGCCCTGCGCGCCGGGGTGGAGCGCACGGCCGTACGACCACCGGTGCTGCGCGCCGCCGTGTGGCGGGCGGCCCGTTCCGGGTTGGAAGGTGACCTGCTCGACCTGCCCCGGTCGGCCCGACCGGTGCCGGCCGCCCAGGCGGTCCGTCGCCTGGTGACCGACCTGCGCCCGCAGCTGGAGGCGACCGGGGACTGGGAGCAGGTCAGCGAGCTGACCCGGTACGCGTTGGAACGTGGCAGCTCCGCCGCCCGGCAGCGGCGGGCGTACGAGCGACGGGGCCGGTTGGCCGACGTGGTCGACCTGCTGCTCGACGAGACCCGGGGTCGGGTCCGCGGGCCGCTGCCGGGTGCGCCGACACCGCCGGCGCTGCCCACGTACGCCGACGCCGGCGACGAGGTCTTCGGACCGGCCGGACCGCAGCCGGCGTACGCCCCGATGCTCGCGGCCCTGCGCCAGCTCGGCGCCGGGGCCCTGCGTCAACGCGAACGCGACCGGGACGAGGAACAGCGGGCCCGGGGGGTGACGTTCAGCGTGGCCGGCGAGGCGAGCACCCGGCTCTTCCCGGTCGACCTGGTGCCCCGGGTGGTGCCCGCCGCCGACTGGCGGACCCTGCGGACCGGCCTGGTGCAACGCGCCCGCGCCCTCGACGCGTTCCTGCGCGACGTCTACGCCGACCGGGCCGTGGTGGCCGACGGCGTGGTGCCGGCGTGGGTGGTGGAGTCCTCACCCGGGCTGCGCCCGACCGGGGCGCTGATGGGCCGGCGGCGCACCCGCGCCCAGGTGTCCGGCACCGACCTCGTCCGGGACCCGGACGGCGGCTGGTACGTGCTGGAGGACAACCTGCGGGTGCCCTCCGGGATCGGCTACGCGGTGCAGAACCGGCGGCTGACCCGGGCGGTGCTGCCGGAGCTGCCGGTGCCGGAGGATCTGCTGCCCGCCGACGAGACGCCGGCGATGCTGTACCGGGCGCTGGTCGCCGCCGCCCCCGCCGCGGCCGACGACCCCGCCGTGGTGGTGCTCAGCAGCGGCCCCGGTGATCCGGCGTGGTTCGAGCATCGGCTGCTCGCCGACGAGATGGGGGTGCCGCTGACCGAGACCAGTGACCTGCTGGTGGAGGAGGGCCGGGTCCGGCTGGTCCGCGAGGGCTGCCGCCGCGAGGTCGACGTGATCTACCTGCGGATGGACGAGGAGGCGCTGCTGCACGCGCCGGGCGCGGACGGGGTGCCGCTGGGGTGGCCGCTGCTCGCCGCGGTGCACGCCGGGCGGCTCACGCTGGCCAACGCGCTGGGCAACGGTGTCGGTGACGACAAGGCGCTGTACGCGTACGTGCCCCGGCTGATCGAGTACTACCTGGGCGAGAAACCGCTGCTCGGGGACGTGCCGACGTACCTGTGTGGGCTGCCCGAGCAGCGGGCCGAGGTGCTGGGCCGGCTCGACGAGCTGGTGCTCAAGCCGGTCGACGGGTACGGCGGTGACCGGGTGGTGATCGGCCCCCGTGCCGAGGCGGAGGAGTTGGACGCGGTCCGGGAGCAGATCCTCGCGGCCCCGCACCGGTGGATCGCCCAGGAGATGATCGCGCTGACCACCCACCCGGTCTTCGACGGCACGGCGCTGGCCCCCCGCCACGTCGACCTGCGAGCGTTCGTGTTCCTCGGTGACACCGCCGAGGTCGCGCCGGTGGCGCTGACCCGGGTGGCGCCGGCCGGCAGCATGATCGTCAACTCGTCGCGGGGCGGTGGGTCGAAGGACACCTGGCTGCTCGGTGGAGCCGACGAACCATCGGTGTAACCCACGCTTGACCCACACGTCATCGGGACGCAACCCGGTCCGCCAAGCCTGGACCGGTCAGCGGCCCCAGCCGATGAGAGGTGCGTGACATGTGTGGTATCGGAGGCGAGTTCCGCCTCGACGGGGCACCACCTGACCTGGCCGCCGTCGAGCGGATGCTCCCCGCCCTGGCCTCCCGGGGCCCGGACGGCGAGGGGCTGTGGCAGCAGGGTCCGGTGGCCCTCGTGCACCGCCGGCTGCGCATCATCGACCTGTCCGACGCGGGCGCCCAACCGATGGTCGACAGCGAGCTGGGTCTGGCCGTGGTCTTCAACGGCTGCATCTACAACTACCGGGAGCTGCGCGACGAGCTGACCGCCGCCGGTTACTCCTTCCGGTCCACCTCGGACACCGAGGTGATCCTCAAGGCGTACCACCGGTGGGGGACGGCCTGCGTCGAGCGGTTCTACGGGATGTTCGCGTTCGCCCTGGTCGAGCTGGCCACACACACAGTGGTGCTGGCCCGCGACCGACTCGGCATCAAACCGCTCTACCTGGCCGAGGGGCCGGGCCGGGTGCGCTTCGCCTCGACAGTGCCGGCGTTGCTCGCCGCCGGTGACGTGGACACCGACCTCGACCCGGTGGCGCTGCACCACTACATGAGCTTCCACTCGGTGGTGCCGCCGCCGCGCACGATCCTCGCCGGGGTCCGCAAGCTGCCGCCCGCCACCGTGCGGGTGATCACCGCGGACGGCCGGAGCACCGACACCACCTACTGGCGGCCGGAGTTCAACCGGGCCGCCGTCCCGGCCATGTCGGCCGACGAGTGGCAGGAACGGCTCATGGCGGCGTTGCGCACCGCCGTACGACGGCGGATGGTCGCCGACGTGCCGGTCGGCGTGCTGCTCTCCGGCGGTCTCGACTCCAGTCTGATCGTCGCCCTGCTGGCCGAGCAGGGCCAGACCGGCCTGGCCACCTTCAGCATCGGCTTCGAGGCGGCGGCGGGGGAGAGCGGCGACGAGTTCCACTACTCCGACCTGATGGCCCGCCACTTCGACACCGACCACCAGCAGATCCGCATCGGCGCGAAGCGGTTCGTCCCCGCCGTGCACCAGGCCATCGCGGCGATGAGCGAGCCGATGGTCAGCCACGACTGCGTCGCGTTCCACCTGCTCTCCGAGGAGGTCTCGCAGCGCATCACGGTGGTGCAGTCCGGGCAGGGCGCCGACGAGATCCTCGCCGGCTACGACTGGTACCCGCCGATGGCCAATGTGGCCCGCGCGGATGCCGTCGAGGCGTACGCCCGGGTGTTCTTCGACCGTCGCCACGACGCGCTCGGCGGGCACCTGGCGCCCGAGTGGATGCTCGACCACGACGCCAGCCTGGAGTTCGTCGCCGCGCACTTCGGCGCGCCCGGCGCGGACACCGCGCTGGACGCGGCGCTGCGCCTGGACAGCCTGGTGATGCTTGTCGACGACCCGGTCAAGCGGGTCGACAACATGACGATGGCCTGGGGGCTGGAGGCCCGCGTGCCGTTCCTCGACCACGAGGTGGTCGAGCTGGCCGCCGCCTGCCCACCGGCCATGAAGCTGGCGCAGGGCGGCAAGGGGGTGCTGAAGGCGGCGAGCCGGGGCATCGTCCCGGACGAGGTGATCGACCGGCCGAAGGGCTACTTCCCGGTGCCCGCCATCCGGCACCTCTCCGGCCCACTGCTCGACGACGTGCGGGACGCGCTGACCGCCCGACCGGCGCGCGAGCGGGGCCTGTTCCGCAAGGACTACCTGGAGGAGTTGCTGGACGCGCCGAACGCCCGGCGGACCACGCTGGGCTCCAACGCGCTCTGGCAGCTCGGGCTGCTGGAGCTCTGGTTGCAGCGGATCGGGGTTTAGATGAGCGTACGGATTGAGCCGCCGCGCACCACCCGGCGGCCCCGACCCGCGAGCCACCGGCCGGTGTCGCCGCCGGTGCCGATCAGCGAGGACTTCGCCCCCGCGCCGTCCCCCGACGGCCGCCGGGTGGCGTTCCTCTCCGACCGGGCCGGCACGCCCGGCGTCTGGGTCTGCCAGGTCGACGCGGGTGCGCCCGTCGCGCTGCCCGTCGGTGACGAGCCGGTCCTCGCGCTGAGCTGGTCCCCGGACGGCCAGTGGCTGGCCTGTGTCGTCGCCCCCGGTGGCGCGCCCCGCACCGAGCTGTGGGTGCTGCGCCCGGACGGCACGCGACGCCACCAGGTCGCCGGGTTCGGTCGCCGCAGCGCCGCGCTGGCCGGCTGGCTGCCTCACGGCGCGGTGCTGGCGGTCACCGAGACCGACGAGCACGGGCAGGCCCTCCTGGTCGACGCGGCCACCGGGCGCCGGCGGGTGCTCGCCCAGGGCGACCTGCTCACCCTCCTGGACGTGACCCCGGACGCCGGCACCGCGCTGCTGCGCCGTGGCCCCCGTAACGCCCGCTGGCTGGAGGTGCTCGACGTGGCCACCGGCGTTCGGCTGCGGCTATTCCCGGACACCGGGCGGGGCAGCACCGACCAGGGTTGGTTCGGCCCGGACGGAACGAGTGTGCTGGCCCGCACCGACGCGTACTCCGAACTCGCCGCGCTGGTACGGGTCGACCTGACCCGACCGGAGCAGCCGCCGACCCGGCTCGCCGGACGGCCGGACGCCGAGCTGGAACACGTCACGCCCAGCGCGGACGGGCAGCGCGGCGCGCTGCTGTGGAACACCTACGGCGGGCGCAGCGAACTGAGCCTGCTCGACTTCGCCAGCGGTGTGCAGCGGGCCGTCACCGCCCCCGGCGAGGTGCTCGGCGACGCCGTCTTCGCCGCCGACGGCGGCCTGCTCTGCCTCACCGCGCAGGGGCCGGTGCAACCACGGGAGGTCTGGCTGGTCGACCCGTCGACCGGGGCGCCGCGCCCGCTGCGGCCGGACACCGCCCCGCGCATCGACGACGCCGGCGTGGCACCGCAACTTCTCGACCTGCGGGCCCGTGACGGGCTGCCGCTCTCCGGTTGGCTCTACCGCCCGGCCGGCCCGGGGCCCTGGCCGACGGCGATCAGCCTGCACGGTGGACCGGAGGCGCAGGAGCGTCCCGGCTACCACCCGCTGTTCCAGGCCCTGGTGGCGCAGGGCGTCGCGGTCTTCGCGCCCAACGTCCGGGGGTCGTCCGGTTTCGGCCGGTCGTTCGTCGCCGCCGACAACCTCGCCGGCCGCTACGGTGCGATCGCCGATGTGGCGGCCTGCGCCGACTTCCTCGTCGACGCCGGCGTCGCCCGGCCCGGCCAGCTCGGCTGTCTGGGCCGCTCCTACGGTGGCTACCTGGTCCTCGCGGTGCTGGTGAACTTCCCCGGTCTGTTCGCCGCCGGGGTCGCCGAGTGCGGCATCTCCGACTTCCAGACCTTCTTCGCCGGCACCGAGCCGTGGATCGCCGCCGCCGCCGTCAGCAAGTACGGCGACCCGCACCGGGACGCCGACCTGCTGCGCGACCTCTCCCCGCTGACCCACATCGACCGGCTGGACGTGCCGGTGCTGCTGATTCACGGCGCCAACGACACAAACGTGCCAGCGGGCGAGTCGGCGCAGGTCGCCCAGGCACTCGCCGACCGGGGTGTGCCGTACGGGCACCTGGTGCTCGCCGGGGAGGGGCACGACTTCCTGGCGCGGGCCAACGCCGAGGCGGCCCGTACGGCCACCACCGGCTGGCTGGCCCGGCACCTCGCCGCGACCGCGACCGTCGTCGGCTGAGGCGTTATCCTGCGCCGGTGGAGGTCGCGGCGCAGGACGAGCGGTTGGCCGCGGACCTGGGTCGCTGGCTGGCCGAGGTGACCTTCGTCGACCTGGACACCGACGAGGTCACCGCGCGGGTGATCGACTCGGTGGTGCGGTGGGCCGAGGCCCAGGGCTGGCGGGTCTACCGGCGCGCGCCCAGCGTGCTGCCGTTGCCACCGCCGCTGGAGCAGCGGCACTCGGTGCTCGACGTGGCGTGTGCCCGTCCCGACGGCCCACCCGTCGTGGTGGAGGTCGACCACACCGACCGGGCCCGGACGGTGCAGAAGCTGCGCGCGGAGGCGGACGCCGGCCGGATCCCGATCTGGGTGCGGTGGGGCGTCGGGCGTTTCACCGCGCCGTCACCGCCGGTGCGGATGGTGACCGTCGAGGTGACCCGGCGGGCCGGTCCGGCCGGGCGCGGACGGCTGCACAGCCGCGGCGGTGACCGCCCCGCCCCGGCCCACTCGACCGGCGGCGGCACGGTGACCCCGCAGGCGCTGCCGATCCCGTTGACCGACCCGGCGCAGGGCCGGGCCGACGACGCGGGTAAGAGCACCTGAAGCGAATCGTAAGCGGGCTCCGGCAGAGTTCTGGGTGTCACCGGAGAGCACGACAGACACCCAGGAGATCCCGATGCGCAAGCTCGTCAACTCGACCTACATCACCCTCGACGGCGTCATCGACAACCCGATGTGGACCGCGCCGTACTTCGACGAGGAGGCCGCCAGCCTGGCCGGGGCGCAGACCGAGGAGGCCGACGCGATGCTGATGGGCCGGGCCACCTACGACGGCATGTCCGCCGCCTGGCCGAACATGGACGAGAGCGACCCGACCACTGGCGCCGCGTACTTCAACAACGTCAAGAAGTACGTCGCCTCGACCACCCTGACCAACCCCACCTGGAACAACACGGAGGTGCTCCAGGGCGATCTGGTCGAGGCGGTCACCGCGCTCAAGGCCCAGCCGGGCAAGAACATCATCCAGTACGGCTTCGGCTCGGTCACCGCCCAGCTGATCCGCGCCGGGCTGGTGGACGAGGTCCGGTTCTGGATCCACCCGGTGCTGGAGGGCAGCCCCAGCCTCACCGCGCCGCTGACCGAACTCAAGGCGTCGTTCGACCTGGTCGACACCCGGGTGCACAAGAGCGGCGTGATCGTCGCCTCGTACCAGCCGAAGGTGACCTCCTGAGCACCGGTCAGAGCTGGGCCCGGGCCTCGCCCGGGCTCAGCCGCGCGCCCTCGGCGAGCAACGCGTCGAAGCGCTCCGGTCCGAGTTCGGCCCGCAGTCGCGCGGTCACCCGGTCGGTGTCGTCGCGTTCGGCCGGCGCGGCGGGGGACTGCGTGGCGAGCCGGGCGGCGGCCGCGGCACCCAGCAGCCGGGCGGCGACCTCGGGGGAGCGCACCGCCGCCGCCATCCCCTCCAGTGGGTTGATCGCGTCCCGCATCGTCGCCATCGCCTCGGCGACCTCGAACGCCTCGATGTGCAGGGCCAACGCGGCGTCCGGGTCGCCGCCCTGCTCGACCGCGTAACCCAGCTCCACCAGCACCATCGGCAGGTAGAGCGCGGGTTGGCTCTCTCCCCGACCCAGGTCGGCGAGGTGGCTGAGGTGGGTGACGGCCAGATCGAGCTTGCCGTCGCGGCGGGCCGCCAGCCCGAGGCTCATCTCCGCGAAGATCAGCGCGCCGGGCGAGCCCTGCTCCACCGCCAGGTCATAGGCGCGTTCGGCCAGTTCCCGACCCTGGGCGTAGTCGCGGGTCTGCACGGCGAGCCAGGCCAGCCAGGACAGCTCAGCGCAGACCTGCGGCCACAGCGCCAACTCCTCGGCCCAGCGCAGCCCCTCCCGGTGCAGCGCGGCGGCGCGCTCGTGCTCGCCGCGCATGTCGGCCAGCCCACCCACCCACTCGGTCGCCCGGAGCCGACCCCACCGGTCGCCGAGGTCGGCGAAGAGCGCGGCGCTGCGGGTCGCGGTGTGCTCCAGGGTGGCCTGGTCACCGTTGGCGTGGGCGATGTGGGCCAGGGAGGTGAGCACCGCGGCCTCGGTCCACGGGTCGGTGGCGGCGGTGGGCAGCAGCTCCGACACCAGGGCCAGGTCGCCGTGTTCGATCACCGCGTTGGCCGCGAACCAGGCGGCGTGGCTGTCCGGGTCGCCGGCCACGGCGGCGCGCACGTCGTCCGGTGCGATCACCTCACCCTGCGACAGGGCGAAGCCGACCCGCCAGGGGGCCGCGCGGGCCTCCTGCTCCGGGTCGCCGGGCACCGCCAGCGCCCGCCGTGCCTCGGTGAGCCGGCCGCGCAGGAACCAGTACCAGCTCAGTGCGACCGCCAGGCGCAGCCCACCACCGTGCGTCAGCGCCGACCGCAGGTTCGCCAGCTCGGTGTCGAGCAGCGCCAGCCAGCGTTGCTGGTCGGCCCCGCGCAGCCCGGGGTCGGCCCGTTCGGCCAGCTCGGTGTAGTAGGTGGCGTGCCGCCCGCGTACCTCGTCGGCGTCGGTGAGGCGTTCCAGGCAGAACGCGGCCACCGATTCGAGCAGCCGGTAGCGGGGGGCCGCGCCGGAGTCGTCGAGCACCACCAGGGACCGGTCCACCAGCCGGGCGAGGGCGTCCAGGTCGGTTCGGCAGACCTGTTCGGCGGCCTCCGGGGTGCAGCCGTCCGGGAACACCGCCAGTTGGGCGAGCACCACCCGGTCGGACCCGTCCAGGAGGTCCCAGCTCCATCCGATCACCGCGGTGAGCGTCCGCTGTCGCGGTGCCACGTCCCGCTGCGCGGTGGTGAGCAGCCGGAACCGGTCGTCGAGCCGGTCCACCACCCCGCGTACGCCCAGCGCGCGGACCCGGGTCGCAGCCAGCTCCAACGCCAGCGGCAGACCGTCGAGGCGGCGGCAGAGCTGGGCCACCGCCGTCGCGGTCTGCCCGTCGAGGCGGAAACCGCGTTGCTGCGCGGCGGCGCGGGCGACGAACAACCGGGCCGCCGCCGAGCGCCGGACCGCGTCCAGGTCACCGTCGTCGGGCACCGGCAGCGGGGGTACCTCCCAGAGCAGCTCACCGGTCAGCCCGAGTGGCTCTCTGCTGGTGGCCAGCACGCTCACCCCGGACATGTCGCGCAGCAGCCGGGCGACCAGCTCGGCGACCGGTTCGATGACGTGTTCGCAGTTATCCAGCACGAGCAGCAGTTGCCGGTGCCGCAGTGCCGTGACCACCCGGTCGGCGGGGGAGTGGGTCGTTCCGGCGGCCTCGTGGGCGCCCAGAGCGCCGAGCACCTGGTCGGCGACGCGCGCGTCACCGGCCGGGAGCGGGGCCAGCTCGACCAGGAGGACACCGTCCGGGTAGGACGTCGCGCGGGCCGTCTCGGTGGCCAGTCGGGTCTTGCCGACGCCGCCCGGCCCGACCAGCGTGACCAGCCGCTGCCGGGGCAGCAACGCCCGCAGCTCGGCCAGCGCCTCGTCCCGCCCGATCAACTCGTCGAGCGCGGCCGGCAGGTTGTTCCGGATGATCGCCGCCTTCGGCGGGGCGTTCAGGCCGGCGTCCTGTTCGAGGATCCTGCGGTGCAGCGCGACCAGCTCGGGGCCGGGATCGAGGCCCAGCTCCTCGGCGAGCCGGGCCCGCAGCTCGGCGTAGCTCTCCAACGCCTCGGACTGGCGGCCGGCCGCGTACAAAGCGCGTAGCTGCACCGCCCGCAGGCCCTCGCGCAGCGGATGTTTGGCGACCAGCTCGGCCAGGTCCGCGGCCACCAGGTCATGCTCACCCCGGGCCAGCCGGGCCTGCGCCAACCGTTCCTGAACGACGAGGCGCTGCTCGGCGAGGCGGGCCGCCTCGGCCCGCGCGAACTCGGCGTCGGCCACGTCGGCGTACGCCTCGCCGCGCCACAACGCGAGGGCCTCGGTCAGCCGTTCGACGTCGGCGCAGCGGGCAAGCTCGTCGAAGCGGTCGACGTCGACCGCGTCGACCCGCAGCAGGTAGCCGGGTGGCCGGGACTCGACCAGATCGCGGGCGCCGGGCTCGGCATCGTTGAGCGCCTTGCGCAGCTGCGAAACCCGCACCTGGAGGGCGCCGGCCGGATTGGCGGGGGCGTCGTCACCCCACAGGTCGTCGATGAGACGGTCCGCCGAGACCACCTGGTTGCGGTTGGCCAACAGGTCAGCCAGCAACGCCCGCACCTTCGTGCCGGGCACCACCACCGGCTCGCCGGTGTCCGTGGTCACGGCGAGCGGCCCGAGCACCCCGAACTGCACGGCGGTCATCCTAACGCCGGTACGGTGACCTGACGCAGACCGTGAACGGGCGGGGACATGGGCACCTTTCCGCGACGTAGGGCGGCGCGCGATCTTGCACTTTCGACGGCGGCATACGTCGTGAAAGCCGCATTACGGCTACACGAAGTGCAAGATCGCGTGAGGTTGAAGTCGGGCGAGCTGCGGGGACGGCGCCCGCCTTGATCCGGGCTTGTCGGAGTTCGCCGATCGGCCCGGCACCAAGTTCGCCGCCCGTGGTCATGGCGGGCGGCCCAATTAGCGGGTAGAAACATGTCAACCCCTTCCGGCCCGGCCCAACCTCCGGCGGCAGGGATCAGAGAGCGCTCTCACCGCCCCAGCTGCGCCGGAGTCACGCCCGGCCAGCGGAGAGGACGAACCAGATGACAAGCCCGTCCCGACGTACCCTCACTCTTGCTCTGGTGGTGACCACCGCCGTCGTCATGACCAGCACGGCGGCCAGCGCCGGCCGCCCGACGCACGGCGCACCCGACTTCGGCCCGAACGTGACGATCTTCGACCCGTCCATGCCGGTCGCCGAGATCCAGCAGACCCTCGACGCGGCGCACGCCCGGCAGGTCGACAACGAGATGGGCACCGAGCGGCACGCCTACCTGTTCAAGCCCGGCACGTACGGCAAGGCCGCGCAGCCGTTGCAGGCCAAGGTCGGCTACTACACCGAGGTGTCCGGCCTGGGCGCCTCGCCCACCGACGTCACCATCAACGGCAAGCTGGAGGTCTACAACCGCTGCCTGGCCGACGGCGGCACCGGCAACTGCCTCGCGCTGGTCAACTTCTGGCGCACCCTGTCCAACCTCTCGCTCACCATCAACGCGACCGGTCAGGACGACTGCCGGTCGTCGGCGAACTTCTGGGCGGTCTCTCAGGCGGTTTCGATGCGCCGACTGAACATCGGCGGCGGCGGTCTGTCGCTGATGGACTACTGCACCGCCGGCCCGCAGTACGCCAGCGGCGGGTTCATCGCCGACTCACGGCTGCCGGCCACCACGAACGGTTCGCAGCAACAGTGGTTGACCCGCAACAGCGAGGTCGGCGGCTGGTCCAACGCGGTGTGGAACCAGGTGTTCGCGGGGGTCGAGGGCGCACCGGACGACGCCACGTTCCCCGATCCGCCGTACACCACCCTGGAGACCACCCCGCTGAGCCGGGAGAAGCCCTACCTCTTCGTCGACGGCAAGGGCCGCTACCAGGTGCGGGTGCCCGCCGCGCAGCGCGACAGCCGGGGCGTCTCCTGGGCTGACGGCATCACGCCGGGGCGCACCATCGGGATCGGCGACTTCTTCATCGCCAAGCCGTCGGACTCGGTGCGCGTCATCAACAGCCAGTTGGCGCGCGGCAAGCACCTGCTGCTCACGCCCGGCACGTACGACATCGCGCGCAGCATCGAGGTTCGGCGTCCGAACACCGTGGTGCTGGGGATCGGGCACGCCACGCTGACCGCCGTGAACGGCGCGATCCCGCTGGACGTGGCCGGTGTTCCCGGGGTGATCGTCGCCGGTGTCACGATCGACGCCGGCCTCGTCGAATCGCCGGTCCTGCTGCGGGTCGGACGTGAGCACGGCCGCAACGCGAGCAGCCCGCACAACCCGACCACGCTCTCCGACGTGTACTTCCGGGTCGGCGGCCCGCACATCGGGCGGACGAACACCGCGCTGGAGGTCAACAGCGACAACGTACTCATCGACCACACCTGGGTGTGGCGCGGTGACCACGGCGTCGAGGGCTTCACCGAGGGCGTCAACGGTGACACCGACCGCTGGCGTACCAACACCGGTCGCTACGGGGCCGTCATCAACGGCGACCACGTGACAGCGACCGGCCTCTTCGTCGAGCACTTCCAGCGCTACAACACGGTCTGGAACGGCGAGCACGGCACCACGATCCTCTACCAGAACGAGCTGCCGTACGACCCGCCGACGCAGGCCGACTGGATGAACGGCGCGGTCGAGGGCTGGGCCGGGTACAAGGTCGGTGACCGGGTGCGTCACCACACCCTGTACGGGGGCGGGGTGTACGTGTTCAACCAGAACAACCCGTCGATCCACACCGAGAACGGCTTCGAGGTCCCGAACCGGCCCGGGGTGCGGCTGCACCACGTCATGACCGTCAATCTCAGCGCCGGCACGATCGACCACGTGGTCAACGGCGTCGGGGACGCGGCCGACATGACCAGGGTCGGCGCTCCGGTGTACCTGACCCAGTACCCGACCCCGTAGCGGGGACCGGGCGTACCACGGGGCCGGAGCCGGCGATGGCTCCGGCCCGTCGGTACGAGGCGCGGGTGACGCGGCGCGGCGAGATTCCGTGTCAGCGGTCAGCGGTCAGCGGTGAGCGGTCAGCAGCAGCACCTGCACCGCTGAGACCTTCCCCCACGCGCCCGGCTCCCCTTCCGCTGTGCCGGACGCACGCGGGGCGGTCCGGTGCTCGTCACCGTTTCTTTGCGCTCCTTGGGCCCATATGTAGTTCAGTTGCCGACCTCGAGGGCGGCCATGAACGCCGGCGGGTATCGGTCTCCACGGGCTGACCCGGCCGGCACAGCCTTCTCGATCTCGGCGAGGTCGTCGCCGGTCAACTCCAGGCCGATCGACGGGAGGGCCTCGGCCAGCCGCTCCCGGGTGCGGGCGCCGATCAGCGGGACGATGCGCTCGCCCTGCGCGGCGACCCAGGCGATCGCCAACTGGGCGACCGTGTAGCCCTTGGCCTCGGCGACCCGGCGCAGCGCGTCGACCAGGGCCAGGTTGTGCGCGGCGTTCTCGTCCGAGAAGCGTGGGCTGTGGTTGCGGTGGTCGCCGTCCCGGCCGGGCGCCCAGTGCCCGCTGAGCAGGCCCCGGCTGAGCACGCCGTACGCGGTCAGCCCGATGCCCAGCTCACGCAGCGTCGGCAGCACCTCGGCCTCGATCCCCCGCGACAGCAGCGAGTACTCGATCTGCAGGTCGGCGATCGGGTGCACGGCATGGGCCCGGCGGATCGTGGCCGCCCCGGCCTCGGACAGCCCGGCATACAGGACGTACCCCGCCTCGATCAGCTCCTTGATCGCGCCGATGGTGTCCTCGACCGGCACCTGCGGGTCGACCCGGGCCGGGCGGTAGATGTCGATGTGGTCGACCCCGAGGCGGGTCAGCGTGTAGGACAGGAAGTTCTTGACCGCCTCGGGCCGCCCGTCGGCGCCGGAGAAGCGCATGCCCGGCCCGACCAGTTGACCGAATTTGACACTGAGCTGATAGCTGTCCCGGTCCCGGCCGCGCAGCGCCTCGCCGAGCAGCAGCTCGTTGTGGCCCATGCCGTAGAAGTCGGCGGTGTCGATCAGCGTGACGCCGGCGTCCAGCGCGGCATGCACGGTGGCGATGCTCTCGCCGCGGTCGGCCGGCCCGTACGAGCCGGACATGCTCATCCCGCCCAGACCCAGCGCGGAGACGATCGGACCGTGCGCACCAAGAGTTCGTTTCTGCATGTCCCCAGCCTGCGCCGGATCCGCCGGGCCCGGGAGCGGAGCGCTTATCGTGGGAGCGCCGCTCCCTGTCTCCCAGGCGACCTGACGCGGGATTATGGTCGCATGGAACGTGACGAGCTGGCCGATTTCCTGCGCCGCCGCCGGGAGGCGATCCGCCCGGCCGAGGTCGGCCTGTTCGACGGGCCGCGCCGCCGCACCACCGGACTGCGCCGGGAAGAGGTGGCGAGGCTGGCCGGCATGTCGGTGGACTACGTGGTCCGACTGGAGCAGGGCCGCAGCAGCCAGCCGTCGACGCAGCTGCTGGTCGCACTGGCCCGGGCGCTGCGGCTGTCCGACGACGAACGGGGCCATCTGTTCCGCCTGGCCGGGCACCAACCGCAGCCGGGTGCCGACACCGCCCGACTGGCCCGGGCCGGTCTGCTGCGGATGCTGGACTTGCTCGGTGACACCCCGGCTATGGTCATCTCCGACCTGGGCGTGGTGCTGGCTCAGAACCGGGCGTCGATGCTGCTGGCCGGTGATCACACCGGTTTCACCGGCTACCGCCGCTACCTGATCTATCGCTGGTTCACCGAACCGGACACGCACCCCGTCTCATCCGCTCCGGAACGCGAACGGCTAGGCCGGCAGCACGTGGCCGATCTGCGCGCCGTGGCTGGCCGAAGGGCAGGCGACCCGGAGGTCACCGGCCTGATCGCGACCCTCCGCACCGCCAGCGCCGACTTCGACCGGCTGTGGGCGGAACACGAGGTTGCGGTACGCCGCAGCGACCGCAAGACGTTCGAGCACCCGCGGGTCGGCCGGCTCACCATGGACTGCGAAACCCTGGTCACCCCGGATCTGGGCCAGCAGTTGCTGGTGCTGACGCCGGCCGACGATGAGGCCCGCGAGCGCCTGTCGCTGCTGCGGGTGCTCGGCACCGAGGAGTTCCCGACGCCGGTCACGACTGAAGGTCGATAACCCCTTTGCCGGTACGAATAGCGACGCCCGCAAAGACGCCACCTGCAGAAGGAGCCACCCGGCGAAGTGCACGACGAGCCTGCCAATCACGCGCTCGGGCGGTCCCGCGCTCGCGGGATAAAGGCCTGCATCCCGAGTACGTGACCGCGTACATCACCGCCGCTGAGCAGGGCGCGGCCGATGATGCCGACCGGCAGCACGGCTCAGGGCCAGCAGGAACGCGCCGGCACACGACACTCCGATGGCGGCGGCCAAGCCGACCGGCTCGGGCAGCAGGGTCACCACGGTCACCACTCCGCCCAGCCCGACGCCGGCGAGCAGCACACCGGGTGCGACGACCGGCACTCTCATCGCGGCAACCCCTCCAACAGGGAACGCGGCTGGACGCCCCGTGCCGACCAACTGTTGCGGGCGGCGACCTCCCGGCGGCGGGCGGCGTCGTTGGTGTGCTCAGCCACGGCCCGACCGTTCCACCGGCCGTGGCGCTCCGGCGGGCAGCAACTCGTCCTCGCCGAGGCGGCCGAGCACCGCGCGGGCGCGCTCGTCGTCGAGTCGCAGCAGGCGAGCGCCGGCGTGCCGGTCCAGCCAGCCACGCAGCGCGCCGGCCGCGATCCGCCGGTTGATCCAGTTGACCAGCGGCACCGAGTCACCCAGCGGCAGCGCGGTCGGTGCGATGGCGTGCCAGGCCGCCGAGCCGATCGGGCTCACCTCGCACCGCCAGCGCGGCCGGCGTCCCGGCGGGTCGACGAAGAGCAACCGTTGCCCGGGCGCCAGTTGCCCCAGCACCGTCGGATGCCCGTCGACAGACCAGCGGGTTCGGCTGAACAGCACCACCCAGTCGCGGGTGTCACCGTCGGGCAGCGGGCCGACGTCGCCGCGCAGCGCGGCGAACAGGTCGCCCAGGCCCAGCGGTACGGATCGACCGAAGAGTCGCTTGACCAGGTGGTCGGCGAGCAGCACGGCCCGGAACACCGGCAACCGGTACCGGGGCTGGGTCATCCGCAGATACCCGACCAGGCTGCCCAGCAGGTGTCGAAAGCGGATGGTCGGCCCGAGCAGCCGACAGGACGCGCCACGGCTGTGCGTCACCACCGCGTCCGGAAGCATCCACAGCTCGTGCCCGGCCTGGTCGAGCTGCCGCGCGAGGATCGCGTCGTTCCAGTAGACGGGGAACGTCTCGTCGAAGATGGTCTGCTGCCCGAGCACCGTGCGGCGCAGCAGCACGCAGCTGCCCGAGGCGAGTTGCCGGGGACGGCTGAAGTCCTCGCCCCGCATCTGGAACCGGTGCAGCGCCTGGCGGAACCCGGGCAGTCGGCGCAGCGCGGTCACCAGCGCGATGGTGGCGGCGAAGCTGGGCTGTTGAACGTAGTGCTGCTGGAAGGTGCCGTCCGGGTTGAGGTACAGCGGGCTGACCCCCGCGACGTCCGGCCGCTCCCGCAGATGATCGACCATTCGGGACAGCGCGCCCGGGTGGAACCGGATGTCGCTGCTGAGCAGCAGGATCAGCTGTCCGTTCGCCCGTCGGTACGCCTGGTTCACGGCGGCGGCGAAACCGTTGTTGTGCTTGTTGCGGATCAGTCGGACCCGGGGTTGATCGGCGAGCAGGTCGGCGGAGCCGTCGGACGAGCCGTTGTCGACGGCCACCACCTCGTAGTCCAGATCGGGATCGGCGGTCGACACCAGCGACTTCAGGCACTGGAGGGTCTGCTCGCGGGTGTTCCAGCTGACCAGCAGTACCGACAGCAGGGGAGCGCTCGTCACGCCACCGCCCGGTTGTCGCGGTGGCGGGCCCAGAGTCTCTCTCAACACGCCGTCCTCCCTCTCCGTCCGGTGCTCCCAGGGCATGCCGGCGGACACCCCCCCGGGGGAGAAAGTACTAGCGCGAAAGTGTGAATGGCGATGAATGGGTAAAAACACCTTTTTCCGCACTGGATTTCGCATATCTGTACAAGGCGTTCGGACTGATCGCCCGTTTGGTGGCCTTTGGTGGGTTACGGTCGTGTCCGGCCGTCCGGTTGCCGCAGCGGGCCGACCGTTCCGTCGTTCCGAGGAGTCCGACATGGACCTGCCCGTTACCGCCGTCGGTGGCGACCCGCCGACGGACCTGATTCCCGGGCGCGTGCTGGTGACCGGGGGCGCCGGCTTCATCGGCAGCCACGTGGTCGCCCGGCTGATGCTGATGGGAAGCCAGGTCCGGGTGCTCGACAACTTCTCCACCGGGCGGATCGAGAACCTGGCCGACGCCGCGTACGGCGGACTGACCGAGGCGGACGTCATCTCGGGTGACATCCGTACGCCGGAGGGCGTCGAGATCATCCACCAGTGGCAGCCGGACGTGGTGGTGCACCTCGCCGCACAGCCGAGCGTTCCCGCGGCCCATCGTTCACCCCTGTACGACGCCGACGTGAACGTGTTCGGCACCGTCAACGTGCTGGACGCCTGCGCACGAAGCGGCGTACGACTGGTGATCACCGCGGCCAGCAGCGCCATCTTCGGCAGTGTCGCCGCCCACGACCTGCCGGTCCGGGAGGACTACCCGATCGCCCCGGTGAGCCCGTACGGCGTCAGCACGGCCGCCGGCGTGCACTACCTCGACTGGTACGGGCGTCAGCACGGCCTGTCGTACACCTCGATGGTGTTCGGCAATGTCTACGGGCCGCGGCAGGAGGGCAACGACCGCGGCGTGGTGTCCCTCATGGTCGATGCGCTGCTCGGCGGCCGGCAGGTGGTGATCTACGACGACGGCACCCAGACCCGGGATTTCATCCACGTCAGCGATGTCGCCGAGGCGATCGCCGTCGCCTGTCACCACAACGGTGTGGGTGTGGTCAACATCGCCTCGGGTCGGCAGACGAGCGTCAACGAGGTGTACGACACGGTCCGGGAGGCGTCCGGCGTCGACAGCGCGGCCCGCTACGAGCCGCTGCCCTGGCCGGGCGAGGTGCGCAACATGGCGCTGGACACCAGGAAGGCGCGAGAGTTGCTCGGGTGGCACCCGAAGATCGGCTTCATCGAGGGCGTACGGATAACGGTGCGCGACGCCCGCCGCCGCCAGGCCCCAGGCCAGATCCTGTCCCCGCTGTGGGCACGGGAGCGGGCCGTCAGCCACTGACGACCCAGCGGGTAATTCCCGTTATCTGATCGGCATTTTCATCGATCAGTCTAACTCTTGCGGGCCGGCATCCACTGCTGCCACGATGGCCGTCAATGCCTTCCGTCCCGAAGGAGTGGTCCTCATGGCGGTGTCCCGCCGCAGGTTCGTCACATCGGTGCTGGCCGGGTCAGCCCTCGCCACCGCCTCCACCACCGAACTGCTCACCAGCATGTCCAGCCCCGCGCACGCCGCCAGTCCCCCCGGGGACGTGGTTGGCAAGGTGACGGTCGGCTACCAGGGCTGGTTCAGCACCCCCGGCGACGGGGCGCCGATCGGCGGATGGTGGCACTGGGGCCGCGACCGGTTCCAGCCGCCCTCACCCGCCAACACCACAATCGTGTCCTGGCCGGACATGCGCGAGTACACGCGCACCTATCCCACCGCGTACCCCAACCTGGGCAACGGCCAGCCGGCCACGCTGTTCTCCTCGTACGACCAGCAGACGGTGGACACCCACTTCCGGTGGATGCAGGAGTATGGCTGCGACACCGCCGCCCTGCAACGGTTCAACCCGATGGGCGACGAGGGCCCGACCCGCGACGCGATGACACAGAAGGTGCGCTCCGCGGCCGAACGGTACAACCGCAAGTTCTACATCATGTACGACGTCACCGACTGGCTGACCTTCCAATCGGAGATCAAGACCGACTGGACGACGAAGATGGCGGCGCACACCGCCTCCTCCGCGTACGCCCGGCAGAACGGCAAGCCGGTCGTCTGCATCTGGGGCTTCGGCTTCAGCGAGCCCAGCCGACCCTTCACCCCCGGGCCCTGCCTGGAGGTCATCAACTGGTTCAAGGCGCAGGGCTGCTACGTCATCGGTGGTGTGCCCACCTGGTGGCGGCAGGGCATCGAGGACTCCCGCCCCGGCTTCCTCGACGTCTACCACGCGTTCCACGCGATCTCGCCGTGGATGGTCTACCGGGCCAGGACCGTGGAGGAACTCGACTCGTACTACAACAACGTCAACGTCGGCGACATGGCCGACTGCGCGGCCCGCGGCATCGACTACCTGCCCTGCGTGATGCCCGGCGACCTCGCCGGAGGGCACCGCAAGCACGGCGACTTCTACTGGCGGCACATCTACAACATGGTCCGGCTCGGCTCCCAGGGCCTGTACGTGTCCATGTTCGACGAGTACAACGAGGGCAACCAGATCGCCAAGACGTCCGAGACGCAGGCCACCACCCCGGCCGGCGCGAACATCCGGGCCCTCGACGAGGACGGCGTCGCCTGCTCCTCCGACTACTACCTGCGGATCACCGCCGACGGCGGCCGGATGCTCAAGGGGCAACTCGCGCTCACCGCCGTCCGCCCGACCCCACCGATGGTCGGCACCCCGCCACCGGTCACCGGCAACCTGGCCGCCGGCCGACCCACCTCTGCCAGCAGCCAGGGCGGCGGGTTCCCCGCGTCGAACGCGGTGGACTCGAACGTCGGCAGCTACTGGGAGAGCGGCGGCGGCTCCTTCCCGCACTGGTGGCAGGTCGACCTCGGCGCCAGCCACCAGGTCAACAAGCTCGTGGTGCGGCTGCCCGCCGGATGGGGCGCGCGTACCCAGACGATCACCGTGCAGGGCAGCGTCGACGGCAGCTCCTTCGCCACCATCGCCGGGGCCTCCGCGTTCACCTTCGACCCGGCCACCGGCAACACCGTCACCCGCACGCTGACGACCACCACGGCCCGCTACGTCCGCCTCAGCATCAGCGGCAACACCGGCTGGCCGGCCGCCCAACTCGCCCAGGTCGAGGTGTACGCCGGCAGCACCGTCCCGGACAACCCGCCGACCACGCCGAGCGGCCTCACCGTGACCGGCAAGACCTCGACGAGCGTGTCCCTGGCGTGGACGGCCTCCACCGACGACACCGGGGTGACCGGTTACCAGGTACGCCAGGGCGGCACAGTGGTCGCCACCGTCACGGGCACCACGGCGACGGTGAGCGGGCTCAACCCGTCCACCGCGTACACCTTCACGGTTGTGGCCCGCGACGCCGCCGGCAACACCTCCGGCGCGTCCTCGGCGGTCACCGTCACCACCGACGCCGCGGCAAACTCGGACCTCGCCCGGGGTCGACCCACGGCGGAGAGCAGTCACGTCCAGAGCTACGCCTCCGGCAACGTGGTCGACGGTGACGCGAACAGCTACTGGGAGAGCGCCAACAGCGCGTTCCCGCAATGGGTGCAGGTCGACCTGGGTTCCTCGCGCTCGGTCGGGCGGGTGGTGCTGAAGCTGCCGCCGTCGTCGGCCTGGGGGAGTCGGACGCAGACTCTCGCCGTGCAGGGCAGTACCGACGGGGGGAGCTTCAGCACGCTCGTTGGCTCGGCGGGGCGCACCTTCAACCCGGCCACCGGCAATCAGGTGACGCTGACCTTCACCGCTGCCCAGACGCGTTACGTGCGGATCACCGTCACCGGCAACACCGGCTGGCCGGCCGGGCAACTGTCGACGCTGGAGGTCTACGCCAGCTGATCGAGCCGTGGGCGGCCGCCGGGGGAGCGGCGGCCGCCCATCTCATCGAACGGGCGTAGGCCGCACCTCGCCAAGGCCCACGTTAAGCGGGTCCTGGTCTGCTCTGTGGGATAGAGGTGGACCGGACGGACCGCCGCGCCAGCTGCGGCTCAGGCAAGTCTGACCGCGGCCTACCACCGGGCCGACGGGCCGCGCCAGGAAGACTAACGCCAGGACATGCGCGGCATTCGCGGCAGCAAGCAGGCGATTCGTGCGCCCGACACCCTTCTCGGGGGAAGGTCGCGATGGTCCATCAGGCGGCTTCCAGCACAGCGACGAGGCCGGTTTCCGGAGGGGTCTGTACGTCACCAGCGAGCCGTGCCCGATATGCCTAGTTGCCTGCTACTGGACGCGGCTTCCAAAGCTTGTGTTCGAAGCCACAAGCTGCGACGTGGCGATCTACGGGTTCGGAGGCCTACAGCTCTACCGCGAACCCATCTATCCAGAGGGCCGTTTTCTGCAGAAGGCGTGGCGGCGGCGAACTGTGAGCGCAGGCAGCCGCAGTGCTAGATTCTTGAACTCATCAAGTGTCGGCAGCAGTAGAGCCTAACTACTAGACGGATCCGCGTGCGAAGAAGAGTTTTTCCCTCCCACGAAATACCACTCTAGCTACTGCGCTCTACCGCTCGCGTGATCGCCCTCGCTGCAACGGTAGTAAAAGCGGATCCTCCGAAGGGTACGGCCGCAGTGACTATTCGTGCCACGTCTTGAATCAAGTCGGCTCGCTGCTGGACCTTCTCCAACCGCTCAGGGGTGACTCCCGAAATGCTACTTTCCATGCCGATTGACGGCCTGCCCTCGACCAGAACAGTAAGAGTGAGATCCAGCTTCCGGGATATAAAAGCTGGGCCAATCTCTAAGCCGCTTCCCGCCATAGCCACGACGGGAACCCGGAGACCTTCTGGGCTGGCGTCAGTCGCGAGAATCGCGATTACGGGAGCGGAAAGGTCAAGCCGAATAGGCTTTTGTTGATCAAAATCGCCGCTGACGATATCAACGTTACCCCGGCATGATAGGAGCACCTGCGCGATATACGGTTCACCCAAAAGGCTCCCCTTGTGGCGCAATTCCAAATCATCGCGAACGCCATCAGGCGCCGCCAGCAATGGAGTAACCTCCGGTAAGCCGAATATGAGTCGGCGCTCTGGTTGCTTCTGTCCACGGGAAGTTGCGAATGCGCCTGCAGCACCTACCATCAAGCCGGCGAGCCCGGTCAGGGCGGTCGCCCAAAATGAGCCAGCTGCATACCAGTCATCGGCGCTCAATAGTTGCACCTGAAACTAGTATCACAAGGCTGACGAGTTCGGAATAGCCTCATGTCCACGCTTCGAGACCGCTTCGCTACAGCCGACTGGTCGCCTGGATTCCAAGAGTTGTCCCGAGATGTACCTGTTAGATCCTTCTGTGCGCTTTCAGAGCGGCCCGCTCTGGTGGGAGACCGACGGCCTTCGCGGGGTACCTCACCCGTGGCGGTTCGAAGTTCGCAAAGACCTGGGCCAAGCCTTGCCGCCCGCCGCCGCGCCTTCGGGCTTCGGCCGCCAGCGCGGCGGTTACAGCCCGCCGGCAGCGCGAACACGAAGAAGCTCCGGGCCGCCGATGGTTAGCGGTTCCGGGGCTGCTACTGAAAGGGTCAGGTAGAGCTGGGGTCCGGGGGTGCTGACTCATCCGGGGAAGGCACTCGCCTCGCCAAGTACGCGATAAACGGTCCCGCCCCGAGCCGGGCATCGACGAGCCTTTGCAGAGCCTCCTCTAGGGAAACTTCATAGTCAGATTCTAAGCGGCTCTCGATATCGCGCTTCCGCGCGCGCATCTCTGCGGCTGTCTCCTTAAATACCGCCTCGTTTTTTGAGTGCTTGTATCCAAATATCACTTGCAGGAGAAGCGCAACCAGCAAAAGCGGACCGTAGAAGGCGGCGAACGTGCTGAGCAATACCGCCCAGCCCCCGGAGGGGGATATACCCGAAATGCTATTGCCGTAAAGCGACAACAGAGACATGTACGCAAAGTGCAAAAGGAATGGGTCGTCCGCAATCGTGAATTGCTGAGGAAGGGCTTTCCATAGGGCGTAATTGGCCAGCGTCAGAATTCCTGCGGACTGCAGGAAAAGCCAAACGAACGACATTACTGCCATTGCAAGTTCGGCACTCGTTCTCCGGTAGCGATCGAGCAAGACGACGTAGAAGTCTACAAGCTTTACCAGCAGTAGGCCCGAGGAGATCGAGAGACCAAACTTCTCAAGCTGCGCTTTATTGAACTTCACGACTTCGGCGCTTTTGAGCTGAGGATCAATCCCCACTGTAGTCCATAGACGTTCCGAGGTAAATTGCTTGCTAATGAAATCTTTCTGACTCCGCAAGAATATCGACGGCGTGAAGCTTCCTTTAAGCGCCACAAGATAGTGGTAGACCAGGGATCCGACCAGCAGTCCCGCCGCGCCACATAGCAGCGGAGCATTGTTTGATACTAGGATGATGAGCGCGAGGATCGATTCAGCAACGCGAATCGCAAAGTTGCGCTTGAACTTTCGGAAAAGCCTGAATCCAATACTCACCACAGCAAGCGCGAGAGTCCAACTCTTCCTCATGTAGAGCAGGCGGGGTATGTGCCAAAAGAATACAAAGAGTGGGAAGAAGGCGATGTAGGCCAGCCACAGGAACGCCTTTTTCGCGACTAAAATAAATGTCGCTAGCAGGGCGAGAATTACAAAGAATCGATAATCCACAAGAAACGTCAGCGATGGCGCCACACGCTCAAGCACCATCCTGTCAACATCGACGAGTGCGAGCTTCGTGACCGCGAGCAGCCAGACCGCAGAAGCAGCGATGTTCGCGATTCGAAAACGCCTACGCCAATTGACCTTTGGTTTATTCGGATCTTCCGGATCCCTCTTCGCGGCCTGAATAGGTGGATCCATCACGCTGGTATCCACTTTTTCCCAGATCGAGAGGATTGTCATTCAAGTACCTAAGCTGTTGGCGAGTGGATCGATGGATTCTAGTACCAGGACGCGCAGGATCGGGCTGCGACACACGAGGCGCGGCCTGCGTACTCCCGGCTCGATTGCGCAGGGCCTCCGGCGGGTCCTCAGGCGCTCTGGGATGGTTGGCGCCATCCCGACACCCTTCGTCCGGGCAGAGCCGAGCGGGCAGGGCCTGCCCGGTCAAGGTCGTTCACACGGTGGGGTGCTCCACCTTGACCGGGCAGGCCCCACCCACTCCACGGGGTGCGGACGAAGGCCGTCGGGATGGCTGAGGGGCGCAGCCGGGGGTGTGGGGGTGGGGCCGAAGACCATCGGGCACAACTGCGACCGGCAAGGGCTGTCAACCACTGTTAGGCAACGGCAAGGTTCGCCCAGGCCAGGACAGCGATCCGCCCGGTTGCGGATGATCCTCAAACCCCATGAGGGATTAGTTCCTGCAGTCTACGGCCAAGGCCCTGCTACCTGTTCTGCTCCATTGAAACGACCGAACCGCCAGCAAGGTACAGGGGAGCCTGGAGGTCACGAGCGCTCATCGCCGCACGAACTCGTGTGGCGACGTTGTCGGGGAGGCGCTGCTCGGCCTCTTGGGGCGAGATGAAGGCGGCCTCCTCCAACTCATGTCCCGCCAGGACGAGGCCATCGAGGTTGGCCATTGACCCGCAGTCGAACGTGAAGCTGACAATCGCGCGTGGCCGCTGCCCGGCGGGCGGCGCCCAGTCCACTACGAGGAGGTCACCCACCACCACAGAGATCCCCAACTCCTCTCGGATCTCACGGGCGCAGGCGTCGTGTGGGTATTCGCCCTCGTCGACATAGCCGCCGGGGAAGGCCCAGTGGTCGCGGTACGTGGGTTTGACGAGCAGCACGTTGCCGGCCGGGTCGGTGATGAAGGCCGCCGCGGCCGCGTAGAAGGAAGCCAGGTTGGCGTACCACGTGGCGGGCTCCGTCCAGGTCACCTCGGTGACGCTAGCGGACGGGGCCGGGTGGGGCTCTCGCGCTATGCGGCTGTCGGCAGGGTCGCGAGGCTGTGCAGGACCTCGTTGACCTGGGGCGACGCCTGCTGAGGGCTGAGCGTTGCGGTCAGTTCGCGGACGCGCTGTTGAACACGCGCCGAATGGATGCCCTCAGCGTGCTGTGCCAACTTCCGGCCCCAGTTGCAGGCGGCGTCGGTGTCCCCAGCGCGAGCATGAGTCACGGCGACGAGAGCGGTGTGCAGGGCACGCGTCCGGGTGTTCTCGCTTGCGAGGGTGAGAGCGTCCGTCGCGTGGTCAAGGGCCTGCGAATACAGCTTTAGGTCGCCCAGGCACCTCAATGCGGCTCCGGCGAGGTGGGCGGGGCTGAAGTAGGTGACCCAGTGCGGGCTGGGGACTGCGTCTGTGCGGTCGAGAGCACGCTCGGCTTTGGCGAGCGCGAGCTGGCAGCCACGTCGCTCGCCTGACTGCCCGTACGCGGTGGCGGCGGTGGCGTGCAGCCGAGCGAGCACGGCGGCCGGCGCACGCCCAGCCCCGTCGATGGCCGCTTCGGCGAGCCGGGCCGCGTCCCGGGAGTGGCCCAGGTGCACGGCCTGGGTGGCGAGGTTGGCCAGCAGGTGAGCGCCGTATAGGCGGTCATCGGCGGCCTTGGCGAGCCGCAGTGCGACGGTCACGTGTTGTTGGGCAGTGGCATGGTCGCCCGCGTCATACGACATGAAGGCGAGTTGTCCGCACAGTGTCGCAGTTGCCCGCATAAGGTCGCGTCCCACGGCTTCGGTGTAGCTGCCGTGCAGCATGGGTGCGACCTGGCGTACGAGGAAGTCGGCCATGACGGAACGGGTGCGCGGAGAGCCGCTGCCGTGGCGTCGATCGAGATCGGTGAAGTGGTCCGCCAGCGCGTACAGCGAGTGAACGTCGGTGGAGGTGATTTGCTGTCGGCCGCTCCTGCTGACGGTCACGTCGCTCGGGTCATACCGCCAACCGAGTGCCGCCTGTAGGGCTTTGCCGCTGTCGAACGGCCCGCTGACCTGTGAGCTGAGGTGCTTGGCGAGCCTCGTCCAGATCTGCTCGGCGGTATCGATCGCGCCGTCGATGGACGCGGGGTAGACGCACGTTCCGACGCTGTCGGGTGCGCCGAAGCCCAGCTCCTTGACGGCGACGGAGCGACCGAGCTTGCGGGTTAGGGTCTCGGCCATGGCCGCTTGGACGTGCTCGCCCGGCCGGCGACCCCGTAACCACCAGTAGACGCTGGAAGCGTCGTAGCGCCAAGCGCCCTCGTTGCGCCCGGCGTGGTTGAGCTGCCGAGCGAAGGCGGCGTGAGCGTTGCCGTAGCCGGCGGCAAGCAGCATCCCTTCGAATGCTGCGTTCGTCACCGGTCGCGCCATGGTTCCGCCTCCAGGTATCAGCCAACTACAACTAGTGATGAGCCTATGGGGTGATGCGGTCCTATGGGGACCTGCGCAACCCCGCGCAACCCACGTCCTGACCAGCGCAATCGCACGCATCGCTTGCCATCTGGTCCGTCGATCGGCGACCGGCTTCGGTGATTGCAGGAGTCCTGGGTGCCGGCGATGTCCTAGCGTCGCGCGCCGACTGACGGAGGTGGTGGGAATGCACGGCGACGAGCCGACGAGCATTGGCGAGGAGTGCGACGCGGTCGAGCGGGAGGCTGCCAAGCGGCGCCTTCTGGCGCAGGCTGAGGCGGAGCGCGTACCCGTGGAGGACACGACCCGTGCGGTCCCGGACCGGCGGTGGCGGCGTGACCAACGATGATGTTCCGATTGGTCGGCGGATGGCGCGGTGGCGGGTGCGGCGGTCGATGACGCAGCAGATGCTGGCCGATCGGCTGCGGAGGTCGAAGAGTTGGGTGGACAAGGTGGAGCGGGGTGTGCGCGCCCTGGACCGGTACTCGGTGATCCAGGAGCTGGCCCACGCCCTGCGGGTCGATCCGGAGGTGCTACTCGGGCAGCCCCGCAGCACCCCGGCGGGCACGCCGGATGGGGTGGACGACATCCGGGCCGCGCTCGCCCGCTACGACATCCCGCAAGCTCCGAAGCAGACCACGGAGGAAGCGAAAAGGCAGGTCGGGTACGCCTGGTTGAGCTACCAGCACGCGCACTACGGTCAATTGGTAAGGGTCCTGCCGAGTCTGCTCGACGCAGCCGAGGGCGCGCAGACACCAGAGCTGCGGGCACAGGCGTACCGGATCACCTCGTCGCTGCTGGTGAAGCTCGGCGAGGCCGACCTCGGCTGGCTGGCCGCCGACCGAGCGATGTCCGCCGCCGCCGACGACCCGATCCTGGCAGCAACGGCGACCATCTCGGTAGCCCAGGCGCTCCGGGCGTCAAACCGCGACCGCCTAGCCCTAACAGCGGCCCTAACCGCCGCGAACCGCATCCTCCCGGCCCCCTCCCAGCCGGATAATCATGAGGTTGGCGGGCCTCGTGGAGATCAAATCGCCCGTCAACCTCATGATCAACGAGGCGAGGGTGCGCCCGCGCGACAGCGACCGCCGGGGGAGTGGGCGGTGGGCGGGACGCTGCTGGTGCAGGCGGCATTGGCCGCCGCCGGCTGCGGCGAGCACCGCCAAGCCGACGAGTTGACCGACCGGGCTGCGGGCGTCGCCGCCAGCCTGAGGGGGTACGACGATCCGCACCGCACCAGCTTCGGGCCGGTTGCCGTCGAGCTGGCCCGGGTGCTTGTGGCGGCGCAACGGGGTGACACAGCCGAGGCGCTACAGCGGCACTCGACAGTGGTGCGGCGGGAGGGGTGGCGGCGGTTGCCGGCTGAGTATCGGGGCGCCTACCTGGTCGACGCCGCTCGGGCGTACCTCCAGGTGGGTGACCTGCGTGGTGCTGCTCGCGCCCTGGTCGATGCGGACAGCGTCGCGCCGGCAGAGGTTCGGTGCCGGCCGTTGGCGCGTACCGTGATCGCCGACGTTGCCCGTGCGCAGCCGGCGCCGGCCGGTGTGGCGCGACTGGCCACGGTGGTCGGCCTCACCCGCTGACGGACGCTCGTCGGTGCCTGTCATCGGCCGGGTGGATGTTGCGCACCAGGTCCGGCACCGACCCTTGGGGCTGCCACTCGTCGGATGGCCGCAACCATCCCAAGATGGCCGAGGCCCCGCCGGTAGTTTGCCTTTCAGTGAGCTTGAGGGCCGCTGGCTGCTTGCCGGGAGGCCGCCTGCCGCAGGCACTTGGCGACGATGCCACTGCCGGCGGCCATAGTTGCCAAACCCACCAGATAGAGCGTCGGCATCCCCTGGAAGAGGGCGTAGAACATGAGCGGAGCGCCGATACCCCACATCGCCGCACCGCAGAAGAACTGCCGTTTGCTGGCCCGGATCAGTGACATCAGCTTCACGCGGTCATGAGAGCACGTCGCTTCCCGCCTCCGCGTCGGCGCTACGGCCGATCCTGATTCCTCCCTCAACTACAGAACCCCGAACTGTCTTCGCTGGCGGCCCGGGGCTTCTTCGTGCGTCGTGCCGCAGACGGGGTTGCAACCGTCGGGGTGCGCCCGTGCGCTCGCGCTAAGGGCGCGGTATCCCGAGCGGTGACACGGTGATCGCCGATGTTGCCCGCGCGCGGCCGGCGCCGGCGGGCGTGGCGCGACTGGCCACGGTGGTCGGCCTCACCCGCTGACGGATGAGCGGCGTCGCACGTCGTCCGCCGGGTTGATGGTGCGCACCGGGTCGGGCACCGACCCCCGGGGCTGCCACTCGCGGGGATAGCCGAGGGAAACCTCCTCGAAACGCACCCCGTCGTGGAACGTGGTGCGGGGGATGTGCAGGTGCCCGTATACCACGGTGGACGCGCCGAAGCGCAGGTGCCAGTCGCTGGTGCGGACGGTGCCGCACCACTGGGCGAAGACGGGGTAGCGCAGGACGTCGGTGGGTTCCCGCACCAGTGGGTAGTGGTTGACCAGCACCGTCGGTAGCGCCGGGTCGCGCTCGGCCAGCCGGCGTTCGGTCTCGGCGACCCGGGCCGCGCACCACGCCTCCCGGCTCGGGTGCGGGTCGGGGTGCAGCAGCGCCTCGTCGGTGCACACCACCCCGGCGGCGTACGCGAGAGCCAGCGACTCCTCCTGGGTGTGCGCCTCGGGCACCCGGAACGTGTAGTCGTAGAGCACGAAGAGCGGGGCGATGGTCGCCGGGCCGCCGTCGCCGTCCCACACCGGGTACGGATCCTCCGGGGTGAGCACTCCCAGCCGCCGGCACATCCGGACCAGCTCGCGGTAGCGCTCCTCGCCGCGCAACGTGACCGGGTCGCGCGGTGGTGTCCACAGCTCGTGGTTGCCCGGTGCCCAGACCACCCGGGCGAACCGGCTGCTCAGTAGTCCGAGCGCCCACTCGATGTCGGCGAAGCGGTCGGCGACGTCCCCGGCGACGAGCAGCCAGTCGCCGTCGTTGTCCGGGTGCAGCTCCTGCACGAAGGCGCGGTTCTGTGGATGGCCGACGTGCAGGTCGCTGACGGCCCGCAATCGGGGCGGAAGGCTCACGCTCCGAGGCTAGGCCGTCGCGGCCCGATCAGAACACCCCTGTCCCGCCAGCGGGCTCGGTCAACAGAACCAGCCGTCCTGCACCCACCCGCGCCGGTTGATGTGCCCGTAGGCGAAGCCGTAGACGTAGCCGCCGCTGCGGGGACCCTCGACCAGGAACGTCTGACCCTGGTAGAGGGTGCCCATCCAGGCGCCGACGGGCTGGGTGCGGACGAACAGATCGCTGGCGCACACCGTCTCACGTTGACCGATCGTGCCGTTGGCGGCCTGCGCGGGGGACGGCAGGGCCACGGTAGCGGCGACGATCCCTGCGAGCAGGCCGGCGAGGGCGTGACGTCTGATCACCATGAGTCGTACCCGCCGATGCACTCGGCGCGCAGGTAACCCCAGTCGTTCGGGCCGAAGTCGAAGGAAGCCGCCCACCCGTTGTAGACCGGGTGCGCCCCCGGCGTGTGGCCGATCTTGTTGCCGTAGGCCAGGGTGCGCTTGAGGCCAGTGGGTCCGCCGGCGGAGTCGTAGTTGGCGTAGAAGCTGGCGCTCTGGCAGACCACGATGGCGTGCCGTGGCACCACCGGGTCGGCCTGGGCCGGCGTGGCGCCCAGCGCGATCGTTGTCGCTCCGACGGCCAATGCGGCGGCCCTCGTGCGGATTCGTCGAAGCATGCCCACCTCCCGTGCGCCGAAACTTTCCTACCGGCGACCCTACCGACGAGGTTGATAAATGTCGATGGAAATGGGTGACCGAGCGGCTCCCGAGGTGCCTTCGGCGGCCCGCATATCCGGCGACCCGACGGGAAAGCGCGGGACGTCCGACAGCCCGAAACCGGAGCAGGAGACAAACATGCCTTTCATTACCGTGGGTACGGAAAACTCCGCGCCCATCGACCTGTACTACGAGGATCACGGTTCCGGTAAGCCGGTGGTGCTGATCCACGGCTTCCCGTTCAACGGTGCGACCTGGGAGAAGGAGACCAGCGCGCTGCTCAACGCCGGATACCGGACGATCACCATCGACCGGCGCGGTTTCGGCAACTCCGCCCAGCCGGCGTTCGGGTACGACTACAACACGTTCGCGGCGGACCTGGACGTGCTGATGACCGAGCTGGACCTGAACGAGGTGACCCTGATCGGTCACTCGATGGGCACCGGCGAGGTCGTCCGTTACCTCGGCAACTACGGCTCGCAAAGGGTGAGCCGAGCCGTGCTGCTGAGCCCGCTGCAACCGATGCTGGCCAAGGCGAGCGACAACCCGGAGGGCGTCGACCGGAGCCTGTTTAAGGGTTTCCAGGACGCCATCATCAAGGACCGGTTCGCCTACCTGACGTCCTTCTGCGACGCGTTCTTCAACCCGGACCAGAACATGGGCAAGCGGGTCAGCGAAGAGGCGTACCGGGCGCACTGGCAGATCGGCGCGATGGCCTCCGGTAAGGCCACCCACGACAGCGTGGACGCCTGGCAGGAAGACTTCCGCCAGGATCTGCCGAAGATCAACATTCCGGTGTTGATCGTGCAGGGTGACCAGGACCGGGTGCTGCCCTATCCGGTGACCGGTCAGCGGCTCGGGCCGATGATGCCGACCGGCACGCTCGTCACGCTCAAGGGCGCGCCGCACGGTATCCCGTGGACCCACGCCGACGAGGTCAACAAGGCGGTCCTGGACTTCATGAAGCAGCCGGCCAAGGCTCGCGCCTGACCCGTACCGGTAGCCGATCGGACGCCAGCGCCGTAAGGCGCCGCGACACCCGGCCCACGGTTCGCGCCGGGGCCGGGTGTCGTCGTCGGTCAGGGCCGGCGGGCCACCACCGCGCCGTTGGCGCCCGGCGCGTCGAACGGCACGGTACCCACGTCGACGAAGCCGGCGTCGGTGAGCCAGGCCGCGTACTCGGCGCCCGAGTAGTTCCGGCCGCCTTCGGTCTCGACCAGCATGTTCATCCCCATCAGGGCCGCCTCCGGCGGCCCGGTGCGTTCGTCGTTGAGCAGCAGTTCGCAGACGACGATCGCCCCGCCGGGCGGCAACGCCTCGTGGCACCGGGCCAGCAACGCCCGGTTCGTCGGCTCATCCCAGTCGTGCAGGATCATGCTGAGCAGGATGACGTCGTGCCCGTCCGGCAGCGCCGGGTCGGCGAGGAAGTCACCGCCCACCGCGTCGATCCGCCCGGTCAGGCCGGCCTCCGCGATCCGCTCCCGGGCCCGGACGCAGACGTGCGGCAGGTCCAGGACGGTCGCCCGCAGCTCGGGCAGGCGTCGGCAGAACTCGATCGGGAACGCGCCCGCCCCGCCGCCCACGTCGAGCAGCCGCCGGTGCGCGGAGAAGTCGTACGCGTCGGCCAACGCGCTGGCGGTGAAGCTGGACGTGGAGAACATCGCGTCCCAGAACTGCGCCAGCATGGCCGGGTCGGCGGTGTCGAACATCGACTGTTGGGCCTCCGGGTCCCAGGTCAACGGTCGATCCGTGCGCAGGGCCTCGCCGATGCGGTGCCAGGGCAGGTAGGTGCGCAGGTCCGAGTAGCGGACCTGCGCACCGAAGTAGTACGGGCGACCCTCGACCAGGAACTGCTCGGCCAACTCGGAGTTGCGGTAACCGTCGCCGGCCTTCTCCAGCAGGCCGAGCGACGCACTGGCGGCCAGCAGCAGGTCCGCGGGCCGGTCGGGCAGCCCGAACTCGGCGGCGGCCTGCTCGACGGTCATCGTCCGCCCGCCGGCGAGCCGGGTGAACAGACCGAGTTCAACGCCGGCTGCGAGGGTCTTGAACCCCCACACACCGGCCACCAGACGCATGAGGGGAGTCGGAGTGATCACCACGACATGAGACCACACATCACACGTTTCCACGATGGATGGTCACGCCCGGATCAGGCCCACTGCCGCCTACAGGTCCATCGCGTACACCCGGACCTGGCGGCCGGTGTCCGGCTGCACGGTCTCGCGTTCCAGCGACATGCCCAGCTTGACCATCACCCGCGCGGACGCCTCGTTGCCGACGACGTGGATGCTGACCAGCCGCCGCAGGCCGAGCTTGGCACGAGTGTGGGCGACAACGGCCTGGGCCGCCTCGGTGGCCAGGCCCCGACCCCAGTACGCGCGGCCGAGCCGCCAGCCGATCTCCACGGCCGGCATGATCTCGGGCAGGAAGGCCGGCACCGCCAGTCCGGTGAAACCGGCCAGCTCGCCGGTCTCCCTGATCTCCACCGCGTACAGGCCGAAGCCGCGCTCGTCCCAGTGCCGCTGATAGGTGGCCAGCCGCTCCGCGGTGGCGGCCCGGTCCAGGGTGCGGCCGTCATGGATGTAGCGCATCACCTCGGGCTGCGCGTTGACCGCGGCGAACCCGTCCAGATCATCGCTTCGCCAGCGGCGCAACAGCAGCCGCGGAGTCGTGAGGGACGTGGCAGCAGGGGAGCTTGTCAGGTCAGACACGTCCCCTTGTAGCACATCGACACCCACGGGGCGACTGGCTATCTCGAGGCGGGTCGGCCGGCCATCCGTCGGCCGACCCGCCGCCCGGCGAGGCTCACCAGGGCGCTGCCGACCGCCATCCCGACCAGCACCAGAATCGCCCCGACCACCCACAGCCCACTGTCGTCGGTCCCCGCGGCCCGCCACGACCAGACCGCCGTGAACGCCACAGTCATCACCGGTGCCACCAGCCACGGACTGAGCCGCGTCCCGGCGAGCGCGGCCAGCACCACGAGCGTCAGCACACAACCGATCACCTGCCACGGCTCGTACGGGCCGCTGCTCGCGCCGGTCTGCGCGTCGACCGTGTACCGGGTGTCCCAACCCAGCCAGAGGATCCACGCACCGACCGTGGCCGCCGCCAGGAACAGAACACCGAGCAGTGCGCGCGTACCCCTCGTCGCCGTCATCCGGCGATCATCCCCTGCCCGCCGCCCCACGGGAATACGGACCGGTATCCAGCCGCCGACCGGAGTGATCCCCATCGGACTGTTGCCTCGGTCGGTGGCGATCCTCTACGGTCTGCTCAGCGGTGGGCGGTGCGGTCCGCATCCGACCCGACACCGCCGGTTGCCCGTCGTGCGGGCCGGGATGGTGGAGTCCCGGGTCGCCCCGTCGGCGGTGACCCGGCGGTCGTGTGACTCCCAGTTCGTCCCCTCGGGTCCTGGTGCCCGGGCGGCTCCGCGTGGAGCCGACGGCGAGCCGGGGCACGCCGACCCACCGGGAGAGCCCGTGTTCCTCAGCCCGCACGAGCAGGACCGCCTGCTCGTCCACGTCGCGGCCGATGTCGCCCGCGCCCGCCGCCAACGCGGCCTGCGCCTCAACTACCCCGAAGCCATCGCGGTGATCACCGCGTTCCTCCTCGAAGGGGCCCGCGACGGCCGGTCGGTGGTCGACCTGATGTCCGCCGGCCGGGCGGTGCTCGGTCGTGACGACGTCCAGGACGGCATCCCCGAGCTGCTGAGGGAGGTGCAGGTGGAGGCGACGTTCCCGGACGGCACCAAGCTCGTGACGGTGCACCACCCGATCCCGTGATCCCCGGGGAGATCCTGCCGGCGGCCGACCCCGTCGAGATCAACGTGGGTCGTCCGGTGACCACAGTGCTCGTGGTCAACACCGCCGACCGCCCGGTGCAGGTCGGCTCGCACTACCACTTCGCCGAAGCCAACCCGGCGCTGTCGTTCGACCGGGGGGCGGCCTGGGGGCAACGGCTCGCCGTTCCGGCCGGCACCTCCGTCCGGTTCGAGCCGGGCATCAACCGCAGCGTCGACCTCGTGCCACTTGGCGGCGCACGCGTCGTGCCGGGCCTGCGCGCAGAGTGCGCGGGGCCGTTGGACCAGCCGCCGCACGCGGTCACGGCCGACGGGTCGCCGCGATGAGCGTCGTGCGGCGGGACCGCTACATCGACCTGTACGGGCCGACGACCGGTGACCGGATCCGCCTGGCCGACACCAACCTGCTGATCGAGGTGGAGACCGACCACTGCGTGGGCGGCGACGAGGCGGTCTTCGGCGGCGGGAAGGTGATCCGCGAGTCGATGGGGCAGTCCCCTGCCACCCGCGCAGAGGGGGCACTGGACACCGTCATCACCGGCGCGGTGGTGCTCGACCACTGGGGCGTGGTCAAGGCCGACGTGGGGCTGCGCGACGGGCGCATCGTGGCGCTCGGCCGGGCCGGCAACCCGGACACCATGCCCGGTGTCCTCCCCGACCTGGTCATCGGCCCGTCGACCGAGGTGATCGCCGGCAACGGTCGGATCCTCACCGCCGGCGCGGTCGACACCCACGTGCACTTCATCTGCCCGCAGATCGTCACCGAGGCACTGGCCAGTGGCATCACCACGATGGTCGGCGGCGGCACCGGGCCGGCCGAGGGGACCCGCGCGACTACTGTCACCCCGAACGCCTGGCACCTGGCCCGGATGCACGAGGCGCTGGACACCATGCCGGTCAACGTGCTGCTGCTCGGCAAGGGCAACACCGTCTCCAGCGAGGCCCTGTGGGAACAGTTGCGAGCCGGTGCGGGCGGTTTCAAGCTGCACGAGGACTGGGGCACCACACCGGCGGCGATCGACGCCTGCCTGCGGGTGGCGGACGCGTCCGGGGTCCAGGTGTCGATCCACACCGACACCCTCAACGAGGCCGGGTTCGTCGCCGACACCCTGCGGGCGATCGGTGGACGCGCGATCCACTCGTACCACACCGAGGGAGCCGGTGGCGGGCACGCACCGGACATCATCACAGTGGCCAGCGAACCGAACGTGTTGCCGTCATCGACCAACCCGACCCGGCCGTACACGGCCAACACCCTGGCCGAGCACCTGGACATGTTGATGGTCTGCCACCACCTCAACCCGTCCGTTCCGGAGGACCTGGCCTTCGCCGAGAGTCGGATCCGACCGTCCACGATGGCCGCCGAGGACCTGCTGCACGACCTCGGCGCGATCTCGATCATCGGCTCCGACGCACAGGCGATGGGCCGGGTCGGCGAGGTGATCATGCGGACCTGGCAGAGCGCCCACGTGATGAAGGACCGGGTCGGCGCGCTGCCGGGCGACGGGCCCGCCGACAACCACCGGGCCCGACGGTACGTGGCGAAATACACCATCTGCGCGGCGATGGCCAACGGGCTGGAACGGGAGATCGGCTCGGTCGAACCGGGCAAGCTCGCCGACCTGGTGCTCTGGGACCCGGCGTTCTTCGGCGTCCGACCGCACTTGGTGCTCAAGGGCGGCATGATCGCGTACGCCCAGATGGGCGACGCCAACGCCTCGATCCCGACACCGCAGCCGATGCTGCCGAGGCCGATGTTCGGGGCGTACGGCGCGGCGGCGGCCGCCACCAGCCTGGCCTTCGTGGCCCCGGCGGCCCTCGACGCCGGGCTCCGCCTGGACGTGCGTCGCCGGGTGGTGCCGGTGAGCGACGTACGGTCGCGGGGCAAGGCCGACCTGCCGGAGAACAACGCGATGCCGCGCATCGAGGTGGACCCGGACACCTTCACGGTACGGATCGACGGGCAGGTGGTGGAGCCGGACCCGGTGACCCGGCTGCCGATGGCCCAGCGGTACTTCCTGTTCTGATGGCGACGCCGAGCCTGCTGTTGTTGTTGGCCGACGGACGCTTCCCGGCCGGGGCGCACGCGCACTCGGGTGGTCTGGAGGCGGCCGTCGCCGCCGGCCGGGTCACCGACCTGGCCTCGTTGGAGGCGTTCCTGGCCGGGCGGTTGGCCACCGCCGGTCTGGTCGGCGCGGCGTTCGCGGCGGCCGCACACCGAGCGTCGGCGGCCGAGACCGCCGCTCGGTCGGGGGCGCTGGCTCGGCTCGACGCGGAGCTGGACGCGCGTACCGCCGCCCCGGCGTTGCGGGCGGTCTCGCGCCGACAGGGCCGGGCGCTGCTGCGGGCCGGCCGGGCCATCTGGCCGGACGCCCCGTTCGCCGACCTGCCCGCGACGCCCGGTGGCACACACCAACCGCTGGTGCTCGGGCTGCTCTGCGCCGCGGCCGGGCTGTCCCGCGTCGAGACCGCCACGATCGCCGCGTACGGGACGCTGACCGGGGCGGCCAGCGCCGGCGTACGTCTGCTCGGCCTCGACCCGTACCAGGTCCAGGCCCTGCTGGTCGGCCTGGCCGACGCCTGCGACGGCACTGCCGCCGACGCGGCGCGGGCCGCCGATGACCCACCGGAGCGGCTGCCGGCCGCCGCTGCTCCACTCGCCGACATCCATGCCGAAATCCATGCCACCTGGGAGGTGCGTCTCTTTGCGTCCTGACACCGTTGAGCCGAGCGCTGTGCCCGCCGTCGAACCGACCACGCCGTCGCCGGCCACCCCACCCCACGACGAGACCGTTCCGCACACCCATCCGGAGCCGGGGGTGGACCCCCATCCGCCGTTGGCGCGTGCCGGCCGTGCCCTGCGGGTCGGCATCGGCGGCCCGGTCGGTTCCGGCAAGACGGCCCTGGTTGCCGCGCTCTGCCGTGCCTTCGCCGACGAGTTGCGGCTCGGCGTGGTGACCAACGACATCTACACGACCGAGGACGCCGACTTCCTCCGGCGGGCCGGTGTGCTGGACCCGGCCCGGATCCGCGCGGTGGAGACCGGTTGCTGCCCGCACACCGCGATCCGCGACGACATCGGCGCCAACCTGGACGCCGTCGACGAACTGGCCGAAGCGGTGGGTCCGTTGGACCTCGTCCTGGTGGAGAGCGGTGGGGACAACCTGACCGCGACCTTCAGTCGGGGGCTGGTCGACCGGCAGATCTTCGTGGTCGACGTGGCGGGCGGGGACAAGGTGCCCCGCAAGGGCGGGCCGGGGGTCACCGCCGCCGACCTTCTCGTGATCAACAAGACCGACCTGGCGCCGATGGTGGGTGCCGATCTCGCCGTCATGGATCGCGACGCGCGGGCCCGGCGCGGAGACCTCCCGACCCTCTTCCTGTCCATCGTGGGAGACCCCACTGCCACGTCGGTAGCGGACTGGATCCGGCACGAGTTGGCTCACCACGCCGCAGTGCACCCACTGGCCGTGCCGGTCGGCCCGGCCTGATGCGAGCGCTCGCTCGGCTGGTCGCCCGGACCGACGGTCGGGGTGGCACGGCCCTGGTCGAGCTGCACGGCGAAACGCCGTTGCTGCTGCGCCAGACCCCGACCGACGGTGGTGTCGCCACGGTGCACCTCGTCGGCGGGGCGGCCGGGCCGCTCGCTGGCGACGATCTGCGCCTGGAGATCGAGGTCGGCGCGGGTGCGGCGGTCCGGGTGCACAGCGTCGCCGCGTCGATCGCCCTACCGGGTCGCGCGGGTGCCGTCTCCCGGATGGCGATTCGGGCGGTCGTGCACACCGGTGCCACGCTGCACTGGCTTCCGGAACAGTTGGTCGCGGCGGCCGGCTGCGCGCACCTCGCCGAGTCCCGGATCGAGCTGGCCGCCGGTGCGAGCCTGCGGTGGCGCGACGAGCTGATTTGCGGCCGGTACGGCGAGGCGCCCGGCGGCGCCGTCGTGCACACCCAGGTCGACTACGCGGGTCGACCACTGCTGCGCCAGTCCCTCGCGGTGGGACCGCACGCGCCGGGCTGGGCCGGCCCGGCGGTGCTCGGCGGTGCTCCGGCCACCGGATCACTGCTGGTGGTCGACCCGTCGCAGCCCGCCGAACCTCCGACGGTCAAGGGCGGCGTCGCCCGGTTACCGCTGGCCGGCGGCCCAGCGGCACTGTGGACGGCCACCGCTCCCGACGCGCACACCCTGCGCGCCCACCTCAGCGTCTAGGAAGCCGCTGCCGAGTCGTCTGCCGGTCCTGAAGGGATTGACCTCGGCCACCGAGGCCGTTCCCGAGGTCAGGTTGGTGCGGAGAACGACGGCGTCGGCCCGGCGGACACTCTCAAGAGCGTGATGTCGGTGAGTCATCATGATGACTCACCGACATCACGCTCTCTGCCGTATGGGGTGCGAGGGCCGGCCGCGCCCACTGCCGCGCCGGACGCCCGGAAGCCGGGAAGCCGGGGGAGCGGGGAAGGGGGCGGTGGTCTGGACCGACCGCGTCGGCGTGTTCCCGCTGACGGGTCGGGTCGAGGCGGCCGATCAGGTCGTCGAGGCGGCCGATCAGGTCGGCCGCCTGCTCCACGCCCAGTTCGGCGATGCTGGCTCGGACTCGTTCGTCCAGGCGGGCGTGCTCGCGGCGGCCCCGAGCGGTCAGGTACGCCCGGATGCGTCGGCGGTCGATCGGATCGATCCGACGGAAGACAAGGTTGCGGTCGACGAGTTGGTCGACCAGCTTGGTGAGGGTGCCCGGCGGCAGTGACGCCTCGACGGACACCTCGCTCATCGGGTGACCCTGGCCGTCGGCGAGCAGGCAGAGCACCCGCCATGCCTCGATGCTGATCGCGTCGTCGGCCAGAATGGCGCCCAGCCGGCGGGAGAGCAGCCGTTCGGCGCGGGTGAGCGAGCGCAGCAGGTCGGCTGGCGCCCCGGGCACGTCCGACATGTAACTCCCTGGTCCGGTGACCCTGTCATGGTAGCGAGTCGTCCCGGTCAGTGGTGAGTGCTGGTCTTCCGTCGTGGGCCGGACAATCATGTGCTCATGTCCGCGCCGGCACCGCCGTGGCTGACCGTCGACCGTGCCGTGGTCAGCATCGCGCTGGTCTACCCGATGCGCGGGCCAGCCGGCATGTTCGGCCCCACCTGTGAGCTCTGCGCGCAGCTCGCGGTCGAGGAGATCAATCGGTGCGGTGGCGTGCTTGGCCGGGAGGTTCGCCTGGTGCCGGTCGACGGTGGCGCACCGCCGGCCGAAGTGGCCGCCGAGGTCGAGGCGTTGGTGTCGGTGGGGGCCGTGCAGGGGGTGACCGGGTGGCACCTCTCCTCGGTGCGCCAGGCGTTGGCGCCCCGCGTCGCGCACCGGGTGCCGTACGTCTACACCGCGCTCTACGAGGGCGGCGAACGCACCGAAGGGGTCTTCCTGACCAGCGAGACACCCGATGCCCAGCTGTGGCCCGCGATGCGGCTGCTCGCCGGGGAGCAGGGCGTGCACCGCTGGTTCGTGGTGGGCAACGACTACGTGTGGCCGCGCCGTACGTCGCGGGCGGCCCAGCGGTACGCGCTGCGCGGCGGTGGGCAGGTGGTGGGCCGGCACTTCCTGCCGTTGGACGCGCACGACTTCACCGAGGTCCTGCGCCGCATCGAGCACAGTGACGCGGACGCGGTGTTGATGCTGCTGGTCGGTGCGGACGCGGTGCGGTTCAACCGCGCGTTCGCCCGATCCGGCCTGGATCAGCGCTGCCTGCGGCTGAGCACCCTGATGGACGAGAACATGCTGCTGGCCAGCGGTGCCGGCGCGACCCGGAGGCTGTACAGCACTGCGGGTTTCTTCGCCGGGCTGGTCACCCAGGAGAATCTCGACTTCCACGGCGAGTTCGCGCGGCGCTTCGGGATGGAGGCGCCGCCGCTGGGCAGCCTGGGGGAGTCCTGCTACGAGGGCGTCATGCTGCTCGCCGCGCTGATCGGCCAGGCCCGCACCCTCGACGTGCGGGCCATCGAGACGGCCGCCGACACGGTCGCCTACCACGGGCCGCGTGGGCGGTTGCGGCTGCGTCAGCGGCACGTCCGGCAGCGCATCTACCTCGCCGAGGCCGACGGGCTCGACTTCACAGTGCTCGCCCAGCTCTGAACCCCGCACTGCCAGTCGGCCCACCCGACCCTTGACAGCGCCACCCAACACCGTCCTAAGATGCTTCCTGCGTGAAGTATCTGGCCACGGGGTCAGATCTCACCATTGCGTGCCCACCGTCGGCGGATTCGTCCGTCGACCATTGTGGTGGCACTTATCCTGCGTCTTTCCCAACGGCCGACACCGTTTCCTCCCCAACGGTGTCGGCCGTTTTTCGTGCGCGCCCTGACGGTCCTTCGGAAACAGTCAATTAAGGACCGGGAAACACCCGCGCAATCATGCCGGTCGACGCTTTCGGTGCCCATATCCGATCCGGTGCCCTGCGCGGCGTCCACCCGCCGACCCTGGCATCGCCCACGTCAGCTCCATCGGACCGCACCGACCGTCCTTTCGCCACTTGAGTGCACCGCAGGGAGAGTAGATGTCAATATTCCGGGGCCGCCGCATCCTGGCGGGTGCCATGACCCTGGTCGCCGCGGCCGCGATGACCGCGTGCGGCAGCAAGACCACCGACGAGGGTGGCGCGACCGGCGTGACCGCCGACGTCTCCGGCGACACCGTCAAGGTGGGCCTGCTCAACTCGCTCTCCGGGACCATGGCGATCAGCGAGGTCACCGTCCGCGACTCCATCATGCTCGCCGTCGAAGAGATCAACGCGGCCGGCGGCGTCCTCGGCAAGAAGATCCAGCCGGTCGGTGAGGACGGCGCCTCGGACTGGCCCACCTTCGCGGAGAAGGCCGAGAAGCTCATCTCCGAGGACCGGGTGGCAGCCGTCTTCGGCTGTTGGACGTCGGCCAGCCGCAAGGCGGTCAAGCCGGTGTTCGAGAAGAACAAGGCGTTGCTGTTCTACCCGGTGCAGTACGAGGGACTTGAGCAGTCGCCCTACATCTTCTACACCGGCGCGACGACCAACCAGCAGATCGTTCCCGGGCTCGACTATCTCAAGTCGCAGGGCGCGAAGTCGGTCTATCTGGTCGGTAGCGACTACGTCTTTCCCCGAACCGCCAACAAAATCATCAAGGCATACGCCACGGCGAACGGGATGACCGTGCTGGGTGAGGATTACGCGCCGCTGGGCTCCACCGAGTTCGGCACCATCGTCAACAAGGTCAAATCGTCCGGCGCGGACGCGGTGTTCAACACGCTCAACGGTGACAGCAACGTGGCCTTCTTCAAGGAGTACAAGTCCGCGGGCCTGAGCGCCGCCGCGATGCCGGTGGTGTCGGTGTCGATTGCCGAGGAAGAGGTCAAGGGCATCGGCACCCAGTACCTGGAGGGCCAGTTGACGGCCTGGAACTACTACCAGACCACCCCGGGCGCGGCGAACTCGAAGTTCGTGGCCGCGTACAAGGCGAAGTACGGCGCGGACAAGCCGACCAGCGATCCGATGGAGGCCGCGTACGTCGGCGTGCACCTGTGGAAGGCGATGGTCGAGAAGGCCGGCGCCTTCGACGTGGAGAAGGTCCGCTCCGCCTCGGACGGGATCACCTTCGACGCGCCGGAGGGTCTGGTCACCGTCGACGGCAAGACCCAGCACATCTCCAAAACCGCCCGGATCGGCAAGATCGGCGCGGACGGCCTGATCACCGAGGTGTGGAACTCCGGCAAGCCGGTCGCGCCGGACCCGTACCTCAAGACCTACCCGTGGGCGAGCGGCCTGAGCTGACGACGCCGGCCCGGGCGGAACGCGTTGCCGCGCGCTCCGCCCGGGCCACCCGACCAGCAGTTCGGAGTACCCACCGTGACAGTCCTCTTCGGTCAACTCTTCACCGGCATCAGCATCGGCGCGGTGCTGCTGCTCATCGCGCTCGGCCTCGCGCTGACCTTCGGCCAGATGAACGTGATCAACATGGCGCACGGTGAGTTCATCATGGCCGGCGCGTACACCACCTACGTGCTGCAACAGAGCATCACCGGCGCCGGCCTGTCGCTGGTGGTCGCGCTGCCGGTGGCGTTCGTGGTCGCCGGCACCATGGGTGTCCTGCTGGAGGTGCTGCTCATCCGCCGGCTCTACGCCCGGCCACTGGACACCCTGCTGGTCACCTGGGGTGTGTCACTGATGTTGCAACAACTGGCCCGGGACATCTTCGGCAGCCCGAACGTGCAGACCCGCGCGCCCGAGCTGCTCACCGGCAACGTGGCGCTGCCCGGTGGGCTGACCGTCGCCAACAACCGGCTGTTCATCCTGGCCCTGGCGCTGGCCGCCGTCGCGGTGCTCACAGTGGCGCTGCGCCTCACCCCGCTCGGGCGTCGTATCCGCGCGGTGGTGCAGAACCGCGACCTCGCCGCCGTGTCCGGCATCGCCACCTCCCGGGTCGACCGGACGACCTTCTTCCTCGGCTCCGGCCTGGCCGGGCTCGCCGGGGTGGCCCTCACCCTGCTCGGCCCGATCGGCCCGACCATGGGCACCAACCTGATCATCGACGCCTTCCTGGTCGTCGTGGTCGGCGGGATCGGCCAGCTCAAGGGCAGTGTGATCGTCGCCTTCGCCCTCGGCGTGCTCCAGGCCACCGGGGAGTACCTCACCACCCTCAGCGTCGCCAAGGTGATCGTGTTCGTGGCGATCGTCGCGTTCCTCCAGTGGCGGCCACAGGGCCTGTTCACACTGCGGACCAGGAGCCTCGCATGACCGCCGTCACCCCTGCGCCACCGAGCACCGCCGTCCGCCCGGCGCCTGCCGGCGCCGTACCACCGGGTCGGGCCGCCGGCCGCTCGCGGCTACGGACGCTGGCCGGCTTCGCGTTCGGCGCGGCGCTGCTGTTCGCCGTCGCCCCGCTGGTGCTGTCGGACTTCCGGTTGGCGTTGCTCGCCAAGTATCTCTGCGTCGCCATGGTCGCTGTCGGCATCGGGATCGCCTGGGGCCGGGGCGGGATGCTCACCCTGGGCCAGGGGGTCTTCTTCGGCCTCGGCGGCTACGCGATGGCCATGCACCTCAAGCTCGCCGACGCGGGCCCGGGTGGGATGCCCGACTTCATGCAGCTGTACGGGCAACTCGACGAGCTGCCGCTGTGGTGGCGGCCGTTCGCCAGCCCGTGGTTCGCGCTGCCCGCCACGGTGCTGCTGCCGATGGCTGTCGCCTTCGGGCTCGGCTCGTTGGTCTTCCGTCGCCGGGTCCGCGGCGCGTACTTCGCCATCCTCAGTCAGGCGCTGGCCGCCGCGATGGTGATCCTGCTGATCGGCCAGCAGGGCACCACGGGCGGCACCAACGGACTCACCGACATCAAGGGCTTCTTCGGCTACGACCTGGACGACCCGGTCAACCAGCGGATGGTGTACTTCATCATCGCCGGGACGCTGCTGGCGTTGCTCGCGCTGACCCGTCAGCTCATCCACAGCCGTTACGGCGAGCTGCTGGTGGCGGTCCGCGACGGTGAGGAGCGGGTCCGCTTCCTGGGCTACGACCCGGCGTCGGTCAAGCTGGTGGCGTACGTGGTCGCGGCGGGCATGGCCGGGCTGGCCGGGGCGCTGTTCGTGCCGGCGGTGGGCATCATCTCGCCCGCACTGATCGGCATCGTCCCGTCGATCGAGTTCGTCATCGGCGTCGCGGTGGGCGGCCGGGCCACCCTGCTCGGGCCGGTGCTCGGCGCGGTGGCGGTGGCCTGGGCGCGTACCGCCCTCTCCGAGCGGTTCCCGGGCACCTGGACGTACCTTCAGGGTTTGCTCTTCGTGGTCGTGGTGGCGTTCCTGCCCGGCGGCCTGGCGTCGCTGTGGGCCTTGGCCCGCCGCCGCGACGTCGCCGCGCCGCCGCTGCGCCGGGGGTGGTTGTCGCTGGGCCGACGACGCGCCGAGCGGACGGAGGTGCCGGCGGCATGAGCGGCGAGCGGTTGGACGGGTTGTCCGTCCGTGACGTGCGGGTCAGCTTCGACGGCTTCACCGCAGTGGACGGCGTCTCGTTGGAGGTGCCCGCCGGTGACATCCGCTTCCTGATCGGGCCGAACGGCGCCGGCAAGACCACACTGGTCGACGCGATCACCGGCCTGGTCAAGGCCACCGGCTCGGTCCGGTTCGGTGACGAGGAACTGCTCGGCCGGCCGGTGCACCGGATCAGCCGGCTCGGCATCGGGCGGACCTTCCAGACCTCGACGGTCTTCGAGGAGCTGTCGGTGTTGCAGAACCTCGACATCGCGGCGGGCGCCCGGCGCAGCTGGGCGACCCTCGTCCGCCGCCGCCGGGGTGTGCCCGACGAGATCGCCGCCGCGCTGGAGACCATCGGTCTGGCCGAGCGGGCCGCGGACCTCGCCGGGACGCTCGCGCACGGCCAGAAGCAGTGGCTGGAGATCGGCATGCTGCTGGTGCAGGACGCGCGACTGCTGCTGCTGGACGAGCCGGTCGCCGGGATGAGCCACGAGGAACGCGACGCCACCGGCGCCCTGTTGGAGACGGTGAGCCGGGATCGCACTGTCGTCGTGATCGAGCACGACATGGACTTCCTGCGTCGGTTCGCGCGCAGCGTCACAGTGCTGCACGCCGGCCGGGTGCTCAGCGAGGGCACCGTCGCGCAGGTCCAGGCGGACCCGAGCGTGCAGGAGGTCTACCTTGGCCACCCGGTCGACGCCGGGTCGGCCCGCACCGGCCTGGAGGCATGATGCTGACGCTGCGCGGGGTGCACGCCGGGTACGGGCGATCCCGGGTGCTGCACGGGGTCGACCTCGCGGTCCCGCCCGACGGGGTAGCTGCCGTGCTCGGGCACAACGGTGCCGGCAAAAGCACCCTGCTGCGGGTCGCGGCGGGGCTGCTGCGCCCGAGTGCCGGCACCGTCGAGCTGGACGGCGAGGACATCACCCGCGCCGGGCCGCACGAGCGGGTGGCGCGGGGGATGGCGTACGTCCCGCAGGGCCAGCAGTGCTTCCCGCACCTGACTGCGGCGGAGAACCTGCGGTTGGTCGCCGACGGCCGGCGCGACGGGGCGGTGGCCACGGCGGAGGTGCTCGATCTGTTTCCGGCGTTGCGCCAGTTGCTGCGGCGTCGGGCCGGGCTGCTCTCCGGGGGTCAGCGTCAGCAGTTGGCCATCGCCCGCGCCCTGATCACCCGGCCGCGGCTGCTGATGCTCGACGAGCCGACAGAGGGCATCCAGCCGTCGGTGGTCGCGGAGATCCAGGAGCGGATCGTCGAGTTGACCCGGCAGTCCGGGTTCAGCGTGCTCCTCGTCGAGCAGCACCTGGGCTTCGCGCTGCGGGTGGCGGACCGCTACCACGTGCTGGAGTCCGGTCGGGTCACCTCGCACGGCGACGGGGGTGTCACGGCCGAGCGGGAGGTCCGGGCGGCCCTGGCGGTCTGAGCCGGCGAGACGGTGGAGCGGTCAGGTCGTCGGCGCGGGCCCGGTCGAGTCGCGGACGACCAGCAGGTGCCCGGTGGGGCGGCGGCGAGGGCGTGTCGTGCGTGGCTTGAGCGCGAGGGTGAGTGCCGTGCGGCCCATCTCGGTCATCGGCAGGCGGATGGTGGTGAGGCTGGGTGCGAGGTCGGCCGCCACGGAGACGTCGTCGAAGCCGACCACTGACATCCGCGCGGGCACCGGCACGCGGCGGGACCGCAACGTCGACAGCACGCCCATGGCCATCGCGTCGTTGAGCGCGATGATCGCCGTCGTCTCGGGATGGTCGTTGAGGATCTGCTCGGCGGCGGCGCGCCCACCGCCGCGGGTGAAGTCGCTGTGCACGACGGCGAGGTCGGCGGGGGACCGCCCGCGCTCCCGCAGAGCCGACGACACTCCGGCCAGCCGGTCGGCGACGGTGGTGAGGCCGGCGCTGCCCGCGGCGACCGCGATCCGCCGGTGGCCGAGATCCATCAGGTGCTGGGCGAGCGCGTGGCCGCCGGCCTCGTTGTCCGGCAGGACGGCGTCGACGCCGAGCGCGTGTCGTCCGATGGCGGCGGCCCGTCCGCCGTGGTTCTGGAACGCGGCCAGCTCGGCGCGCGCCGCGCTCTCCATCCGGGGATCGTCGTAGCCGGAGCCGCTGATCAGGACGATGCCGACCCGCTGGGCGATCAGGTGGCGCAGCTGTTGCAGCTCGTAGTCGGGGTCGCGGCCGGACTGGCAGATCTGCACCAGCAGCCCCTGCTCGGAGGCGAGCTGGATGACCCCGGCGGCGATCTCTGAGAAGTACGGGTCGTCGACCTGGTGGACGATCAACCCCACAGTGGAGGTGGCCCCGCTGGCCAGGGTGCGGGCGTACGGGTTGGCCACGTAGCCCAGCTCACGGGCGACCTGCCGGATCCGGTCGGCCACCTCGGCGCTGACCCCGTCGCGGCCGGCGAGGGCGCGGGAGGCGGTCGCCAGCGAGACGGCGGCGTGTTCGGCGACGTCCACGAGGCGCGGCCGTTGGCTGGCCCTGGGCATCGGCAACCCTCCGGAAACATTCATGCCATCCGATCTGTTGCGAGTGGCATCGATCGAAGCCTAGGGTACGTAAGCGCTTACGTAAGCGCTTACGTGACCGGCATCCGGCATGCCGCGAAACGAGGTGACAGCCATGTCCAGGGCCCGACGAGCGGCCGTCTCCCTCCTGGCGATCGGCGCACTGACCGGCGCCAGCGCGCCACCGGCGCAGGCGGATCGGAGCATCTCGTCCGACGTCCATCCGGCGCTGCGCGCGCACCTGGTCGCCGCGTACGACTTCGACCACCCGGTGCCCGGCGACCCCGCGCTGGAACGCGACCAGGGGCGTTCCGGCACCGAGATCGAGCTGATCAACGGCGGCACCGCCATGCGGGTGCCGGACCGCGCCTACCGGGGCAGTCGCAACGCGGTGCAGACCCGGCAGGTCGCCCCCGCCGTCGCCGGCAACGACGACTGGAAGGCCGGCACCTGGTCGGCCAACGGAGTGCGGACACTGCGTGCCTTCAGCGCCACCGCCGGCACCACGGTCATGGGCTGGTTCAAGCTGAACATGGACAGCCCGCTACCCAACTCCACCACCGCCGACCCGGACGACAGGTACAACGCTATCGGCCTGGCCGGAGTGCTGACCGGCGACTCCGACGGCCACGGCGTCCGCGCCCTGCTGGAGCTGATCGACGTCGACGGGGAGTTGCGTCTCGTCGCGCTCGGCCGGCGGCTCGACGGCGGCAACTCACAGACCTTCGCCGCCACCCGGGACTGGCGCGAGCTGCTGCCGGTGGGGGAGTGGGCGCACCTGGCCGCCACCTTCGACTTCAACACCGGCGCGCTCGCCCTCTACCGCAACGGCGAACCGGTGGACGGCTTCTACACCCGCGCCGACGACCCGTGGCTGGTGTCCGGGCCGGGCCCGCACGTGACCACCGCGTCCGACCCCCGGGGCATCAAGATCGGCGGCAGCTTCCCCCAGGACACCCTGGAACGCAACCCGTGCGACTGCCGAATGGACGGCCTGATGTTCCTCGACAGTGTGGTCTCCGCGAACGACGTGCGGAGGCAGTACCGCAACCTTGCCCGCTGACCACCCTCGGCACCGTCCCACCGAGAAGGAGACACGCGTGCGCACCCTGCACCGCCGCGCCGGCACCGTCCGCCGGCCCACAGTGAGGGCCGGTCTCACCGCCCTCGTGCTGATCCTGTCCACACTGGTAGCCACGCCCGCGCGCGCCGCCGACGCGGTCTACGACCCGATCCCCGAGATGCCGGTCCAGTCCCGACTGGGGCTGGTCCTCAGCGAGTACGCCAGCTTCCCGCAGTCGTACCCCACGCCGGCGCCGACCGACGCGCGGCTCATGCGTACCGCGCGGATCAACACCATCATGGAGGTGCCCGACGGCTCCGGCCGGCGGGCGGTGCCCGACCTCAACGGCAGCCTCTACCTGGTCGAGGGCGGCGTGCCGCACGTCTACCTGGACGTGGCTGCGACGTTCGCGCCGCGGTTCTTCTCCGGTCGTGGGCTCGGCCAGGGCTTCGGGTACGTCGCGTTCCACCCGGAGTTCGGGGTGAACGGCCGGTTCTACACCATCCACACCGAGTTGGCGTCGACGACGACCGCCATTCCGGACTTCGCCCAGCCCAACACGCTCTTCCACGGCGTCATCACCGAGTGGACGGCGACGGATCCGGCCGCCGCCACCTTCGCCGGTACGCACCGGGAGGTGCTGCGCATCGGCTTCGGCGGCCAGGTACACGGCATCCAGGAGATCAACTTCAACCCCACGGCCAAGCGCCACGACCGCGACTACGGCCTGCTGTACCTCGCCGTCGGCGACGGTGGCCAGGGCGCGCGCAACACCGACCCGCAGAACCTTGCCCTGCCGCACGGCAAGCTGCTGCGGATCGACCCCCGGGGCACCAACTCCGCGAACGGGCGCTACGGCATCCCGGCCGGGAACCCGTTCGTCGGCCGGGCCGGCGCGCTCGGCGAGCTCTACGCCGTGGGTTTCCGCGACCCGCACCGGTTCAGCTGGGACCGGGCGACCGGCCGGATGTACCTCGGGCACATCGGTGAACACGCCGTCGAGGCCATCTACGAGGTCCGCGCCGGGGACAACTTCGGCTGGAGCGAGCGCGAGGGCTCCTTCGTCTTCGACAAGGCGGCCACGAACCCCTGCGACCGGCTGCTCCCGCTGCCCGCCGACGACGACAGGTACGGCTACACCTATCCGGTCGCCGCGTACGACCACGACCCCGCCGCCGGTTGGAACTGCACAGACGATGTCGGTGTCGCGGTGGCCGGCGGCTTCGTCTACCGGGGGCGGGCGCTGCCCGCGCTGCGCGGCAAGTACGTCTTCGGCGACCTGGTCGACGGCCGGGTGCTCTACACCGAGGCCAACGAGATGCGCCGGGGCCGAGGGCTGGCCACGATCCACCAGCTCGCGCTCTTCGACGCGGCGGGCACCCCGGTCCGGATGCGCGACCTGTCCGCGCCGGGCGCGCCCGGTGACCCCAACCGGGTGGACCTGCGCTTCGGCACCGACGCCGTCGGTGAGCTCTACGTCGTCGCGAAGGCCAACGGAAAGGTGTGGAAGGTGACCGGTGCCCGGGAGTTCGCCAGCGGTGACGTCGGGGACGTCACAGTCCGCCGCACCGCCGGGGCGGCGAACTGGGCGCCGGTGACGCCGGCGAAGTGGCAGTTCACACACGACCAGGTCATCCTGGCCGAGGCCGGGGAAAGTCGGCCGGGCCCGCGCCGGCCCTTCGAGTACGCCGTGCTGACCAACGGCCCGGCGTGGTCGTCGGTGCAGGTCGACGCCCAGGTACGGCTCGACACACCGGTGGAGGTCACCAACCGGGACGTGATCATCGTCTTCGGCTGGCGCTCGGACACCGAGTTCTACTACGCCCACCTCTCCACCGACAACACGATCTATCCGCACAACGGCATCTTCAAGGTGGACAACGCCGACCGGGAGCGCATCGACCACCAGTGGAACGGCCGCTCCCGGGGCGCCAACCCGGCGATCACCGATGCCCGGTGGCACCGCGTCCGGGTGGTGCACCTGCCGGCCACCGGCGAGATCGCCGTCTACGTCGACGGGCACCGCGACCCGCTGCTGACCGCGAAGGACACCACGTTCGGTTCAGGACGCGTCGGCTTCGGCTCGTTCGACAACGTGGGCCGACTGCGCAACCTGACCGTCACCGGCACACCGGCCTGAACCGGGGGCGCGGTGGGGACGACGGCGCTCATGCCGGCGTCCCCACCGCGCCATTCGTCGACCTGCCCCGGTGGACCCGGTCCGGTTCGTAGACTTCCTGCCATGCCGGAGATCGTCGAGTTGCTGGCCTCGCCCGTGCACCGCTTCCTGGGCCGGCCCGCCGAGGGCCCGGCCCCGGCCCCGCCCGGCGAGCTGGTCGACGCCGTCCGGATCCGGGCCGGCCTCGGCATCGTCGGCGACCGGTACTTCGGCCAGCAGGCACACCGCGACGCCAGCGTCACCGTCATCGCCCAGGAGTCGCTGCCGGTCGGCATCGGCCTGGCCGAGGTGCGGCGAAACATCCTCACCACCGGGATCGCGGTGGACGAACTGATCGGCAGGGTGCTGGTGCTGGACTCCGGCGACGGCCCGGTCAGCCTGCGGGTCAACCGGGCGGCCCGACCGTGCGCCTGGATGGACGTCACCGTCGGCCCGGGGACGTGGAAGGCGCTGCGCACCACCGGCGGCATCCGCTGCACACCCCTCAACGACGGCACCCTGCGCGTCGGCCCGATCGACGCCGTCGTGAGCTGAGGAAAGGGCTCGACGCCAGCACTCCCGGACCGGCATGGTGTACGTCGACCTGACCGGCGCCGTCCCTTGACCCGGCTGGCGGATTCGGCGAGGTGACGCTCTGGCGAGCTGGTGCGTGGTAGAACCAAACCGCTCATCGGCTCGCAGGTCTCCGGGCAGCCGGGGGCAGTGCCGGACGGGACCTCATCCGAACAGAGGTGGTGCGTTGAACCTCGAGCTGCGGCAGCTCATCGAGGAGCTGCGAGCTGAGCTGGCCGATCTGCCGGACAGCCTGGCCTACGCCGAGTTCGGCGAGGGGGCGGCCATCGACGCCGTACCGGCGTGGCTCCCGGCCGACCTGCGGGACCTCCTGCTGGTGGCCGACGGACTGCGGGCGGGTCGGGTCGAGCTGGCGTCCTCGTCGACCCTCGCCGGGATGCAGTACCACCTGGACTACGCGCCGGACTTCTCGTCCATCCCGCAGGACCGGGCGGGCTGGCTGGTGGTCGGCGTCCGCAGCGACGAGCCGATCTTCATGGACCGTGGCACGGGAGCGATCTGGTACTTCCCACCGAACGGCACCGAGTGGTTCATGTCCGACGCGTTCGAGGAGCTTGCCCCCGACGTGGAATCCTTCGTGGACTACTACCTGCTCGGGCCGGGCTACGCCGACCTGACCCCCGCCGACGACCGGTGGTTCGCGTTCCTCGACGAGCAGGGTCTGCTCGACGATGACGACGAGGACGGCAGCTGAGTCAGACCGGGCTGATGTGTGCGGCCAGGACCCGCCAGCCGTGCGGGTCGTCGTGGACCCACGTCCGGGTGTAGCGCAGCCGCGCAGCGAACGGCGCCCCCTCGAAGACCCCGGACACCCGGCCCAGGAAGAACGTCACCCCCGTCGCGCCGACGACGAGCAGGTCCAGCTCCTCCTCCACCAACTCCTCAACGACCGAGCGGCGGTCCCGGTGGGCGGCCAGGTCATCCTGTTTGCTGTGGGTACGCCCATCAGGACCGATGGCGATCAGCTGGTCGACCAGCAGCTGATCGAGGGCGGCGACGTCGCCGGCCCGTTGGGCGGCCTGCAGGGTGCGCTCGGCGTCGAGCAGCTCGGCCTCGCGTGCGCTGTCCGGCATCGTGGCGTCCTCCCGTTCGGGTCCGACCCGGTGCCACAGTCGGCCCGGGCTGTCCGCATTGTGGCAGCCAACCTCGCCTGGGCGGGTGGGGATCGCCGCCGATGTTCACAGACCCAGGCGAATCCGTACGGCGGTCTCCCCGGGGCTGGTGAGCACCGCGACCTCGTCACAGATCTGCTCCACGATCGCCAGCCCGCGACCCCGTACCGAGTCGGCGGCCGGCATGCTCCGGCCGAACGCCCGCGTCGGACCCTGGTCGACCACGTCGCAGAACAGCTGACCCGGCTCGGCCCAGAGCCGTACCCAGCCGCCGCCGGTGGTGTGCTGCAACGTGTTGGTGGCCAGCTCGCTGACCGCCAGCGTCAACAGCTCCACCCGCTCGGTCGACAAGCCACGGGCCAGTGCCGCGGCGCTGACGAACGCGCGCAGCGCTCGTATGTCGGTCGCGACCTGATACGCCATGGTGTCCGCGGCGTGGGTGGGGACACTCTGCTCGGCCACGGTCTCCCGTCGCTCGCCCGGCATCAGCCCGCCCGGTGCGGCTGCCCGGGCCAGCGGCACCGCGTTCCGCGCGGTTGCCGTGGGCGTGCGAGCCTCGAAGTGCGCCATCGGGCAGCCGGAACCCTTCTCGTAGCGACAGCTGGTGTCGCCACATCATGTCATCCATCGACCCCTTGACCGTCTCGTCCGTTCGGCGGTTGATCACCTGCGGGCCGGCCCGACCAGCCTCGTCGGTCCGTAGGGGTCAGGAAGCCGGGTGGAAGGCGATCGACTCGGTCAGCTGCCGCACTGTTGACCAGGACGTCCAAGCTTCCGAACGTGTCCACGGCAGCGGGGCGGGCGGCGGCGGGGTCGTTGACGTCGAGGGCCACCCCGCGGACCTGGTCACCGTGGCGTTCCCCTCGTGTCGGTGGACCAACTCGGCGTCAGGGGCGGATGTCCAGGGCGTCGACAAGCCCGTCGCGCAGCGTGAACCGGTACCGCAGCTCGATCGGGCTGCCGGGGAAGTCACCGGACACCCGGGTGATGGCCAGGTACGAGTCGCCCGCCTGCGACGTGACCCGGACCGGCTCGGCGGTGTACGAGTAGGCGTCCATCGTCTTCTGTCGCCAGGCGCGGATCGAGGCCCGCCCGTCGTACAGGCGGTCCTCGTCGGCGACGCTCGCGGTGTCCGCGAAGCAGGCGACGAAGGCGTCCAGGTCCCGGTCGTTGACGGCCCGGAAGTACCGGTCGATCACGTCGGGCAGGTCGAGGGCCATCTGCTCCTCCTGCGGCACGGGCCGCCGTCGGGCAGCCGTCGGGTTCCCGGTCCGACCTCACGGTACGAGAAACGGACCGTGCCGCGCGGGGCAACAAGCAGAACCATCCCGCTGTCGCTGGCGGGTTTGCCGCCGGTGGGCCCGGGTAGCCACGCGTTTCCGAAAGCGAAGGGCGGGGGCATGGCCGAGCTGGCGTTCGTCGACAAGGTTGCGGCACGGGCGGGTCTCCCGGCGGAACAGGCACGCCCGCTCACCGAGGCGGTCCTGCGGACCCTCACCGAGCGGCTCAGCGGCGGGGAGGCGGGCGCTTTGGCCCCCCACCTGGCCGACGAGTTGAGCCCGCTGCTGGTCAAGGCCGCCGAGCCGCCGGAGACGTTCGGCTACGACGAGTTCCTGCGCCGGGTGGCCGACCGCGCCGGGATCGACCGCCCGGCTGCCGAGCGGGGCACCCGCGCGGTGCTCCAGACGATGCACCGGGTGGTCGGGCACCGGGAGTTCGAGGACGCCCTGGCCCAACTCCCGGCGGATCTGCGGGCACTGGCGCAGCCGCTGCCGCACGGCCCCTGACCGACGCCTCGGCTCCGAACCGGGGCGCGTCTCCCACGGCACGCTGGACGGCGGTCCTTCCCCGGAGCGCCGCACCGGGGGATGATGCCGGTGCGACGGCGGTCAACCGTGGAGGTCAGGCGATGGCGACGCGTACCCCGGATGGTGTGGGCGGATCGCGAGCCCGGCTGCGTGGCGGTCTGCTGTTCGTCGCATTCGGCCTGCTGACGTATGCCGGCGTGAGCGCTGTCGACGCGCCGACCCGCGCTTTGGGGGTGTCCTGGTCGATCATCGGAATGGCCGGCGCGCTCGGCGTGCCGACCATCATGTTCGCGGCCCGACGCCGGTCCCCGCGTCTGGAGGACGCCGCCCGTCTGCTGATGGCGATGGCCGCGCTCGCCGCGCTGGCGGTCGGGGTCGCCCTGGCGCCGGAGGGTGCCGAGCGCGGGTTCGTCGTCGCGGTGAGCGGGGTGCTGGCCGCAGCGCTGGCACTGTACGCGTTGCTCGCCGGTGACCTGCGGCGAACGTGCCGGGGCGCGGCCTGACCCGCCGGTCAGACCGCGCCCCTTCGTCCGAGGTCAGCCGGTTACCCCGCTACTGACCACCCACTTCTGGTGTGCGCCGCCCGCGTACGTGCCGAGCTGGATCTGGGTGCGGTCGGCGCTGCTACCGCCGGCGGCCTCCAGGACCTTGCCGGACTGCGGGTTGCGGATCGACCCGTCGGCCTGCGGCTGCCAGACCTGCGCGCCGCTGCCGTTGCAGGTCCAGAGCTGAACCTTCGTGCCGTTGGCGGTGCCGCCGTTGTCCACGTCCAGGCACTTGCCCAGCACCCGGTACGTGTCGCCGACCTTCGTCCACGACTGTGCGGTGGTGCCGTTGCAGGTCCAGAGCTGGATCTTCGTGCCGTCGGCGGTGCCGGCGTTGTCGACGTCCAGGCACTTGCCACCGACGCCGGTGATGGTGCCGCCGGTCGGCGGCGGGGGACTGCCCGGGATCGAGTTGAGCGTGTACCACGCCTCGGTGCTCCACAGGGACTGGCCGCTGGTGGAGGTGAACGGGCGCGGTGACCGCAGGTGCACCACCCGGCCGGCCTTGCGACCGGGCACCGTGAGGCTGACCTTCTTGCCGTCCGCCGAGAGGGTGGCCGAGGTGACGGTCAGGGTCTCCTCGTCGATCTTCGGACCGCCGTAGTTCGACGTCGCCACGTACCGCCACTGCTTGAGCTTGTAGCGCGCGGCCAGGTCGGTGGCGGTCGCCGTCGACACCGGCTGGGTGTACTCCACCTCGAAGCCGGTCGTGGTGGCGCGCATCGCGAGCATCTCGAACGCGGTGGCGGTGTTCGGGGTGAGCTTCTGCAGGCCGTACGACAGCTTGCCGGTCTGGCCCCAGTTGCCGCCCGCGCCGAGCCCGCCGACGTAGATGGCGCCGTCCGGGCCGACGTTGACCTCGGAGACGCCCGCCTCCAGGCCCTGGGTGAGCCGGAACAGCGCGCCCTGGTACTCGCCGTTTACCTTCTCCACATTGGCCCGTTGCAGGCCGCCGTACGTCACGTCGCCGATGACGAACTGGCCGGCGTATCGACCGCTGGTCAGGTAGAGCGGCGTGCTGGGCGAGTTGGCGATCTCGTTCTGGGGCATCCAGAGCACCGGCTGCGTGACCGGGGCGGTGTCGAACGGACCCGCCGGGTTTGTGAAGTGGTTGAAGAACCGGCCCTGCTTGACGTGCACCAGCTTCGACGAGGGCAGCCAGCCGCCCTGGTTGTCGGTGACGAAGATGCCGCCCTCCGGGCCCCAGCCGATGCCGTGTGGCGTACGCAGACCGCCGGCGACGTAGCTGACCGCTCCGGTGTCCTTGTTGACCTTGAGGGTGGTGCCCCGGTTGGTGGCGGGCTGCGGGTTGGTGGTGGCGCCGCCGGAGTTGATCGACACCGACAGGTTCAGATAGAAGAACCCGTCCTGGTAGAGCAGGCCGAACGCGAACTCGTGGAAGTTGCCGCCGTACGGCCAGGTGGCGACGGTCTCCAGGCGCTCGGCCACCTCGTCACCGCCGGTGTTCACCAGCCGGGTCAACCGCTGCTTCTCGGTCACGTAGACCACCCCGTCGACGACCTTGAGCCCCATCGGTTCCTTGAGGCCGCCGGCGATTTTCTTGGTGGTCACGTTGCCCGGGGTTGTCGAACCGCCGGTGTTGCCGAGGATCCAGACCTCGCCGTCCTGCGAGGTGCCGGACTGGTCGCTGCCGCCCCAGGTGCTGATGACCAGCCGGCCGTCGGCCAGCCAGTCCATGCCGGTGACCTTTGGCTGGAACCCGCTGGGCCGCAGGTTGGTCAGCGTGTAGCCGGGGTGCACGCCGGTCAGCGGCAGGCCGTCACCGGGGGTGTCGGAGACACCCTCGCACTCCTTGCGCCCGGGTGCTGTCACCCGGACCACGCCGGCGTCGGTGCTCAGCGCCGAGTTCGGTACGACCACGAAGGTCGACGAACCGGGAGTCTTCCACTCCAGGGTGATCTGCTGCCCGCCTCCACGCTCGAAGTGGTCGATGCGCAGCGGGTGCAGACCGGCGGTGAGGGTGACAGTGCCCTCTTTCGGCGGGGTCGCGCCGTGCAGGCCGTCATGGTTGATCACCACGGCGTTGTCGATCGACAGCTTGGAGCCGTCGTCGCTGCTGAGCCGGAAGGTGTAGCTGCCGGCCTGGGTGGTGGTGATGTTGCCGAGCACCTGCGAGACGAAGTTGTCCTCGAAGCCGAAGTCGGCCGCCGAGGTCCAGTTGATGGTGGACATCAGCTTGTCCACGTTCGGGGTCTGGGCGGGCTTGAGCGTGCACAGCTCGGACAGCGGCACCTGCACGTCGAAGACGCGCAGCGTGACGCCCGGTTCCTGCGCGGGGGCGGCACTGGCGGGGACGGCCCAGAGACCGGCGGCGAGGACGAGTGCCAGCGCACCCAGGACGGGATGGTGGAGTCGGCGTAGCAGGCGTGTGCCCATCGTTCCTCCAGGAGGCAGTGGAGTGTCCGACGGCCGGCGTGGAGCAGCGGTGAGGATGACCGTCGGCCCGGCTCCGTAACGTCCTCGACGCCGACGAGTGACGTTGCGGAAACACCGGGTGGATGGCTCGGAACATTAAGGCGTTTCGATTGGACTGTCCATGGCTTCGCCTCGATACATCAAAAGTTTCCAATGTCCGTGCGAAAGTTCGCGAGGGTACGCGAAGAATGCCCGGCTATTGCGACGGTCTACCGACGTCCGCGCCGCGCCTGACCGCCGGGCCGGTTGCCGCTCTTCCGGATCGGGTTTGTGGACTTGCGGGTTGCGGCTCCGCCCCGGCCCGCGCCGCCGGCGGACCGGCGATCCACAGCGGAGGCTCCGCGCGTGGCGGGTCGACGGCGGGCCGCCACCAGCACGATCGCCGAGACCACGACGACGATCAGGGCCGGGATCAGCCAGGCCGGGAACCCGCTGCCGCGTTGCTCCTGCGTGGCGCCGGCCGGGTCGTCCGCCGCAGGGCCGGTGGGGGCGACCGGGCTGCCGCTGGCCCCGGGGCTGGTCGATCCCTCGCCCTCGGCCTGGGCGAGCAGCGCCGGGTCCGGCCCCGCCGTGGGTGCCGACCAGCCGGCCGGGGCCGGCGTGCCCGGGCCCTGGTAGTCGAAGGTCACCTCGCCCCGCACCGCCTCGCCGTCGGAGGCGACCGAGAGGTAGCTGGCGGTGTAGCGGCCCTTCGCCGGCCAGTGCGCGACGGTCACCATGGCCGGGAAGCCGGTGTGGTAGAGCCGTGGCTCGAACACGCCGTTGACCATGAAGTACTCGGTGACCGGCTTGTCCAGTCGCTTCGGCTCACCGTAGGACCAGCCGTTGTCCACTCGCGACCCGTCCGGACCGCTGATGGCGAAGTGCGCGTTGGACGCTGGCTTTTCGGTGAAGTACAACGCCAACTGGGTCAGCGGCTCGCGTACGACAGTGCCCTTCAACGGCGTCGAGGTCGCCAGCTGGCCATGCGCGGACGCCGGGGCGACCGGCAGCAGCAACGACACCACCACTGTCGCCGCCAGCGCCACCACTACACGGCTCAGGATCTTACGCACAGTGACCAGATTCGATCGCATTCGTTCATCATGGTCATTTCCCCGGCACCGAACAAGACGTAGAGTTCTCCTCCCCGACGATCAACCCGACACCCGCCCCCCTCGCGTCGTTCGGAGCCCGCCCGTGTTCGTCCGTACCCCCGCCGCCCGGACCGCCGTCGCCCTCGCCGCCGCCACCCTCGCCGCCCTGCTCCTCGCCGGTTGCGGGCAGGACGACGACCCCTCGGTGGCCACCCCCTCGACGGTGCCGACGTCCGCGACCCCGTCGAGCGCCGCCCCCGCCGCGCCGACCGCGACGGCCACCAGCACGCCCAGCGCCTCCGCCAGCACCACCGCGGTGGACCAACAGATCACCGTCACGATCGCGAAGAAGCGGGTCGATCCGCCGACCGGCCGGGTCACCGTCAGTAAGGGCCAGCTGGTCCGGATCACCGTCACCTCCGACGTGGCCGACGAACTGCACGTGCACGGCTACGACCAGGGCGCCCGGCTGCCGGCCGGCACGCCCGGCTCGGTGGAGTTCCGCGCCGACAAGACCGGGCTGTTCGAGGTGGAGACGCACGAGTCCGAGCTGGTGCTCTTCCAGCTCGTCGTCCGCTGAACGACATGACGGCCGCTCCCACGCTGCTGGCACACGGCGTCGGTGGCCGCCAGGACCTGCCGATCACACTGCCACAGCTCGTCGTCGCCGCAGCGCTGACCCTCGTCGTCACGTTCGTGGCGCTGGGCCTGCTCTGGCGCGAACCCCGGCTCGACCGGGAGGCCACCGGCGGTCGCCCGGTGCCGCGGTGGCTCGTCCGACTCGTCGACGCGCCCGCGTTCCGGTGGACGCTGCGCGGGCTCGGCCTGCTCGCCGCCGCCTGGTTCTGCCTCGGTCTGCTGGGCGGGCCGGACACCGCGGGCAACCCGACCGCCGGGGCGCTCTACGTGCTGCTCTGGGTCGGGCTGGCCCCGCTGTCGCTGCTGCTCGGCCCGATCTGGCGGGCGGTCAACCCGCTGCGTACGGTGCACCTGCTCGTGGCGCTGGCGGCGCGGCGCGACCCGAACCGCGGGCTCCGTGAGCTGCCCGACGGCGTCGGTTGGTGGCCGGCCGCCGCCACGGTGTTCGGGTTCGTCTGGCTGGAACTGGTCGCCCCCGACCGGGCCACCCTGCCGGTCATCACCGCCTGGCTGGCCGGGTACGCGGTGGTCCTGCTGGCCGGCGCGGTGCTGTTCGGCGCCGGCTGGTTCGACCACGCCGACCCGTTCGAGGCGTACAGCACGGTGATCGGTCAGCTCGCCCCGCTCGGCCGGGCCGCCGACGGCGTGCTGGTGTGGCGCAACCCGCTCGACGGGATCGCCGGCCTGCGACCCCGCCCCGGGCTGGTCGCCGTGGTGATCGTGCTGCTCGGCTCGACCATGTTCGACAGCCTCTCCAACGCGCCGGGCTGGTTGCGCTTCAGCCAGGAGAACGGCCTGCACCCGGCGGTCACCGGCAGCGCCGGTCTGAGCCTCGTCATCGCCGCCGTCGCGGTGGCGTACCTCGCCGCCGCCGGTGCCGCGGCGCGCATCGGCCGCGCCGACGCGGCCGAGGCCCGTGGGGTGCCGGGCGAGATCGCCCACTCCATCGTGCCGATCGCGGTGGGGTACGTGGTCGCGCACTACTACTCGCTGCTGATCCTGGAGGGCCAGCGCACCGTCGCGCTGCTCTCCGACCCCCTGGGCACCGGCGCCAACTGGCTCGGCACCGCCGACTGGGAACCGCAGACCGCGCTGATCACGCCCTCCGGGGTGGCGACCCTCCAGATCACCGTCATCATCCTCGGGCACCTGCTCGGCACGCTGCTGGCCCACGACCGCGCCCTGTACCTGTTTCCCCGAGCCCGGGCGGTGGCCGGCCAACTACCCCTGCTGGCACTGATGGTCGCCTACACCGTCGCCGGTCTGCTGCTGCTCTACGCGGGGTAGCCCCGACCGGGTGCCGACCCGTGCGTCATGATGGCCCGTGGACTCCGATCTTCAGCGCTACCTCGATGACCTCGTCAGCACCGCCCGGGGCGTGCTCGGCACCGACCTGGTCGGCGCGTACGCGGCCGGCTCGGTGGGGCTCGGGGCGTACCAGCCCGGCCGCAGCGACGTGGACGTGGCGCTGCTCAGCGCCGGGCCGCTCACCGAGGTCGCCAAGCAGACGTTGGTCGCCCGGCTGCGGCACGAGGCGCTGCCCTGCCCCGCGCGCGGACTGGAGCTGGTCGTCTACGACCGGGCGGTGGCCGCCTCCGGCACCCCGGAGCCCGGCTTCGAGGTCGAACTGAACACCGGGGCCGCCATGCCGTTCCGGCGTACCCTCGACCCCGGCGACCGCCCGGCCGCCGACGGCCGATTCTGGTACGCCCTCGATCGCAGCATCCTGCACCAGAGTGGACTCCCACTGCTCGGCCCGTCGGCGGGGGAGGCCTTCGCCGACCTCGCCCCGGCCGACCTGCGCCGGCTGCTCATCGAGGCGCTCTCCTGGTGGCTCGCCCTGCCGACACCGCCGGCCGACCAACCCGCGCCCGGCACCGAGGACGCCGTACTCGGCGCCTGCCGTTCGCTGGTGCGCCACCGCGACGGCGTCTGGTTGGCGAAGGTCGCCGCCGGTCAGCGGCTGATCGATGCCGGCGACCGGGCCGAGGTGATCCGTCAGGCGGTCGCCGCACGCCACGGCGGGCCACCGCCCACCGGGGGGCAGGCCCGCGCCTTCCAACAACGGGTACGCGACGAGATCGCCGGGTAGCGGTCGCTGGGCGGGCCCTGCGGCGCTCAGCGGACCGGGCGGGACTCCAGCGAGGCGAAGAGCAGGTTGAGGCCCTCGGTCATGGTCGGGTGGGTGATGACCGCGTCCCGCAGTGCGGTCCACGGCATCCCGGCGAGCATGGCGAACTGCACCGAGGTGATCACCTCACCGGCCTCGGCGCCGAGCAGCGCCGCGCCGAGGATCCGGTCGGTGCTGGTGTCGATGACCGCCTTCCAAATGCCCTGGGTCTGGCGCAGGGTGCGTGCCCGAGGGATGGCGGCGACCGGCAGGTGGGCAACCTGGATGTCGTACCCGGCGCGGCGCGCCTCGGTCTCGGTCAGCCCGATCCGCGCCAGTTCCGGGGTGGTGAAGACGGTGTACGGGATCAGCCGGTCGGCGGTGCTGCGCTGGCCTCCCGCGAGATTCGCCCGGATGATCCGGTAGTCGTCCAACGAGACGTGGGTGAACTGCGGGCTGCCGGCGACGTCCCCGGCCGCCCAGGTGCGCTCGGCGCTGGTGCGCAGGTGCTCGTCGACCTCCACGAAGCCCCGCTCGCTGAGCCGCACGCCGGCCACGTCCAAGCCGAGCCCGTCGGTGACCGGTTCCCGGCCGGCCGCCACCAGCACGTCGTCCCCGATCACCACGCTGCCGTCGTCGAGCGTCACCCGCAGCGAGCCGTCGGCCTCCCGGTCGACCCGCGCGACCGCGACACCCACCCGTACGTGGATGCCATCATCGAGGAAGACGCGCATCACCGCGTCGCTGATGTCCGGGTCCTCGCGGGTGAGCAGCCGTGGACCACCCTCGACCACTGTCACCGCGCTGCCGAACAGCGCGAACATCTGCGCGAACTCCACCCCGACGGTGCCGCCGCCGAGCACCACCAGCCGGGCCGGCAGCCGATCCAGGTGCAGCAACTCGTCGCTGGTGAGCACCCCGGCCTCGGCCATCCCGGGCACCGACGGCAGATGGGGCCGGGTGCCCGTGTTGATCACCACGTCGCTGCCGCGCAGCAGTCGTTCGCCGCCGTCGGCGAGTGCCACTCGTACGGTTCGTGGGCCGACGAACCGGGCCTCGCCGATCACCAGGTGCAGGCCGGAGTCGAGGAACTGCTGCCGGTTGGCGGCGACCATCCCCTCGACCACGTCCTGCTTGTGCGCGCGCAAGAGGTCGATGTCGACCCGGCCGCCCTCCACCGTCAGGCCGAGCGCCGACGCGTCCCGCAGTTGGCGGGCGGCCCGCGCGCTGGTCACCAGCGCCTTCGTCGGGATGCACGCGACGTTGATGCAGCTGCCGCCGATCATGGCGCGCTCGACCATGGCGACCCGCTGACCGGATCGGGCGACGTCCATGCTCAACGTCTTGCCGGCCTTGCCGCCACCGACGACGAGCAGGTCGAACTCCTCCGGTTGGTCGGTCACCGGGCGCTCCTCTCGGTCACCGGCCAGGCCGGCGGCCACCGCTGATGCGCGGCGGCCAGCCCAGCCTGCCAGCTCAACCGGATACCGCGACCCGGTTCCACGCAGAATCCGCCCGGGCCGCCCCCATTCCGCGATCTTGCACTTACTGTCCCGACGTAAGGGGGCATTCCGCGCATCTCGGCGACCGAAACTGCAAGATCGGCGCGGGCGGGGCGTTCCTTGAGCGGTCGGCCCAGTCGCCCTCTTGAGTGGCTTGGTCATCGATCGACGACCGGGCGGCGGTCGGCCCGGGCCCGTGCGGATCCGCTCCGGGCCCGGTTGCAACCGCGGCTGAGGTCAGTGCCGGGCGGCGCCGTTCTCGCTGACCGGCTGCCCGAAGGCCAGGAATGGTACGGGCGTCGGTGCGTCCGTGCCGATGTGCCGAGGGAAGGCCCGCTCGGCGTCGTCGGCGTTGACCTCCCGGGCCGCCGTGCGTTCGGACGTCGTCGACTCGTCCGCCACCGCCGGTGCGTCCGCATGCTCGTCGTTCGCCTGCTCCGCCGGGGCTCGGTCGCCACTGGCCTGCTCCACCGGGATCAGGTCGGCGTAGCCGTTCTCGACCGGGCTCCGGTCGGCAGGTGCGGCGTCGAGCGGGGCGCGGTCGGTAGTGGCGCGGTCGGCGTCCGCGTCGTCCACTGTGGGTCGCTCCGCGGGGTGCCTGTCGACGCCGACGCGGTCGACGTTGAGCCGCTCGACACCTACCCGCTCCGGGGCGGGCCGCTCGGCGCTTAAGCGGGAGCCCACCATCGGGTACTCGGCGGTCTCCGTACCGCCGGCTGCCGCGGCCATGACCGCGGCGGCGGCGAGGTCGGCCACCCGCTTCGCCTCCCGCTGTACGCGGGCGCGGACCTCCTTGGCGTGCCGCTCGGCGGAGTCCCCGGCACGCCGGGCCTCGTCCAACCGGGCGCTTTCGGCGGTCAGGTCCCGCCGGACCTCACTGAGTCGCTGCTGCATCCGGGACAGCTCGTTCTCCAGCGTCTCGCCCTCCTGGCGGATCTCGGCGAGCTGCTGGCGGCCGGTGTTCAGCTCGGTGTTCAGCTCGGCGGCCTCCTGTCGGCGCTCCTCAAGCTCCTTCTGCAGGGCGGCGAGCTGCTGCTGATGGCTGGCGGCCTGCTCGTCGGCGCGGTTGCGCAGCTCGGTCACGTGCTGCTGCGCCTCGGCCAGTAGCCCGGCGATCTGCTGCTCGGTCGCGCTGCGCTCCTCGGCCAGCTCCTGCTCGGCGGCGGCCTGCTGTTCGGCGATGTCCTGCTCGGCGGCGGTACGTCGTTCGTTGACCTCCCGCTCCACGTTGGCCTGCCACTGGGCCATCTCCTGCTGGTGCTTGGAGCGGGCCGACTGGAGTTCCTGCTGGATCTGGGTACGGGCCGACTTCATCAGCGCGTCGGCGGCGACCCGGGTCTGGTTGAGCTGCTGCGCGCTCTGCTCGGTGATCCGCTTGGCCTCGTGCTGGGCGCGCTCGTGCGCGGCCTCACCGTCGGCCCGCAACTGCTCGGCGTGCTCGCGGATCGCTGTCAATTCGGCCTCGGCCAGGGTGCGCCGTTCCTCGTGCGCCTGCTCCTGCTCGGCCCGCCGGGCGGCCAGCTCCTCGGCCAGATCCTGACGTGCCTGCGCGGCCCGCTCACGGGTGTCGGCGAGGATCCGCTCGGACTCGCTGCGCAGCTCGTTTGCCCGGTCGGTGGCCGACTCGGTGATGATGCCAGCCTGCTTCTCGGCGAGCGCCATGATCTCGCCGACCATCGGGCCCAGATCGTGGAATGAAGCGCGGTCCACCTGCACGGGTTGCTCCTGAAGCTCGGCCAGTTCGGCGCGCAGCCGCTGCACCTCGGCGGTCAGTTCACGGACGCGGACGGCGGAACGCCCGTGCTCCCCGCTCAGCATCGCGATCTGGCCGTCCAGCTGCTCCAGGTGCCGGTCCACCTGGCGTTTGTCGTATCCGCGCAGGGCGAGCTCGAAGCTCGGCCGGGAGGCCGCATCGTCGCGTGCTGCGTGCGGCTCAGCGCCGAGGGACATGCACCATCCTCCGTACGATCGGGGCGTCAGGGTCGGCGGTCGCCTGCCCCACGGGCCGTCAGTGTGGCGCAACGCTACCGCCGAGCGGACCTCATGCGAAGTCCTGCCCCACCACCTCTCACGTTGCCATCCCGCGTTGCCCCGATCCCGCGCCGATCATGGACTCGTCGTGTCGGAAAGGTGGTGCTCCACCACCTTTGTCATCCAGCACCACTCCATGATCGACGCAGGCCAACATGGGAACCGTACGGCGACGTGGTCGCGCGAGGTCAGCGTCGGCGGGCGACCAGGACCGCGTCGTGGAGGGTGATGTCCTCGCCGTTCTGGTTGGTGGCGAGGCGGGAGCGTTCCTCCGCCGCCAGCACCTCCCAGTGGGCCGGCTTCAGATCGGCGGCCACGTCCTGCGCGGTGTACATCGCGTCCGGCATGTGCATCCGGTGCGCCAACCCCCACAGATCGGACGGGTGGTGCCCGACGATCAGCAGGACGCCACCGGGTGCCACCGCCGCGGCCAGGCGGCCGAACAGCTCCCGCCGCTCCGTCGGTGGCAGGTGCATGAACTGCGCGGACACCAGGTCGTACGCCTCCTCGGTGGGCGGCTTGTCCCGTAGGTCGGCGTGGGTGAACTCGATCCGGTCGCCCACGCCGACGGCCTCGGCGTGCGCGGCGGCCCGGCTCAACGCCGTGGTGGAGATGTCCACCGCCGTCACCTGCCAGCCGCGCTCGGCCAACCACACCGCGTCGGCGCCCTCGCCGCTGCCCACGTCCAGGGCGCGGCCCGGGGCCAGGTCGGTGACCTCGGCGACCAGTTGCGGGTTCGGCCGGCCACTCCAGACCGAGGGGCGGGACTGGTAGCGCTCCTCCCACGCGGGTTCCTCGAACGTCGTGGCCACCAACTGCCGGTACGCGGACACCGCGTCGCGGGTCTCCTCGGCGATGAGGTCGGCGTTGATCGCCGCCGCCGCGTTCAGGCCGGCAGCGGCGGACGTGATCACCTGACCGCGGATGTCGGCCACGTTGCCCGCCACCCAGACACCCGGAACGGTCGTCGCGCCGGTGGCGTCGGTCGGGATCTGGGCGCCGATGACGTGCTCACCCATCGTCACCTCCTCCGGAGCCAGGCCCAGCCCCACCAGCACGTCTGCGCGGGGAGTGAGCCGGGTCGCCACCACGATCGCGTCGAGCGCCACCACCCGGCCGTCGGCGAGCCGTACACCGGTCAGCGCGTCGTCGGTCACCTCCACGGCGGCGACCGGACCGGGCACCACCGCGATGCTGCGGGCGGCGAGCCGCTCGGCTGTCTCCGCGTCCGGCGCCGGGGAGTCGTGCAGGAGGAGCAGCACGCTCGGGCTCCACTGTCGCCACATCTCGGCCTGGTGCACGCTCAACGGGCTGGTCGCCAGGACGCCGATCCGCCGGTCGCGAACCTCCCACCCGTGGCAGTACGGGCAGTGCAGCACGTCGCGACCCCACCGCTGGGCCAGGCCGGGCACGTCGGGCAGCTCGTCGGTCAGACCGGTGGTCACCAGCAGCCGGCGGGCCCGCACCGAATCCCCGCCGTCGAGGCTCAGCCGGAACCCGTCGTCGTCGCGGGCCGCAGCCTGCACCCGCCCGGTGCGGAACTGCCCGCCGTACCCGGCCACCTCCGCCCGGCCGATCGTGAGCAGCTCGCCCGGCGGCGTCCCCTCCCGGCCCAGGTAGTTGTGTATCCGGTCGGCCGGCGCATTGCGCGGCTCACCGGAGTCGATCACCAGCACCGATCGTCGGGCCCGGCTCAGCGCCAGGGCCCCGCTGAGCCCTGCGGCACCGCCACCCACCACCACCACGTCATATGTCTCGTCCACCGGTATATCTCCCTCTTGCTCTGTCGGCTGCGCCCACCATCCGTCGCCGTCGGCATGGTGGCAACTATCCTTGCCGTTATGGCAAACGAGGACAGCGCCGCGCTGGCGGCCGTCGGCCCCCGGCTACGTGCCCTGCGTCACCAACGCGGGACCACGCTGACCCAGCTCGCCGACCTGACCGGCATCTCGGTGAGCACCCTGTCCCGGCTGGAGTCCGGTAGCCGTCGGCCCACCCTGGAGCTGCTGCTCCCGCTGGCGAGGGCCTACCAGGTGGCGCTTGACGAACTGGTCGACGCCCCCGCCACCGGCGACCCCCGGGTACGCCCCAAACCGATCGTCATCCACGGCGTGACTCACCTGCCGCTGACCCGCCGACCGGGCGGCGTGCAGGCGTTCAAGCAGATCTTCCCGCCGGACCCGTCCGCCGGGGGCCGAACCCCACAGGCCCACGAGGGGTACGAGTGGCTCTACGTGCTCTCCGGCCGGCTACGCCTGCTGCTCGGTGACCGTGATCTGACGCTGACCCCGGGGGAGGTGGCCGAGTTCGACACCCGCATTCCGCACCTCTTCTTCAACCCCGGCCCCGGCACCGCCGAAGCCCTCAGCCTCTTCGGGCCGCAGGGGGAACGGTTGCACGTCCGCGCCCGCCCCGCCACACCGGACAAGCAGCGGTAATCCGTACGAATCTTCGGGAGTGGAGTGTCCAGGCGCTGCTCAACCCCACTTGCGGTGAGCCTCGACGGTGAGTCGCCGGGTCTGAGCAATCTGGTCGGCCGCCTCAACTGCTGGCATCGCTCTACCCGGTCAGCACGCTCCTGCTCGCGCGGGTCGTGTTGCGCGAGCGCGCCACCCGGGTGCAGTGGGCCGGTGTGGGGTACCGCCCGGATGCATCGTCGCTCAGGTGGTGTAGTCAGCGTTGATCCGGATGTATCCTTCAGTGAGGTCGCACCCGTACACGGTGAAGGCGTCGGCGCCGATCCCCAGGTCGACCTCGATCACAACGTCGTCGCCTTCGAGGTGACGCCGCAGCCGAACCAGGGTCTCCTCAGTGGCCGGTGTCGGATAGACCTCGATACCGCCGAAGCCAATCCGTACCCGTTGCTGGTCGATGTCTTCGTCGTCCTCGCACTTGCCGACCGCCATGGCTACCCGGCCCCAGTTCGGGTCCGCGCCGTGCACGGCCGTCTTCACCAGCGGTGAGTTGACGATGGCCTTGCCGACCCGCTTGGCCTGCTGGCCGTCCCGGGCGCCGCTGACCCGTACCTCGATGAGTTTGCTGGCACCCTCCCCGTCGCGGGCGACCATCCGCACCAGATCCAGTGCGACCGTGTACAACGCCTGTTCGAACTCGTCCAGATCGACCGGCCCGGCCAGGCCGTTGGCGAAGACGGCCGCGGTGTCGCTGGTGGAGGTGTCGGTGTCGATGCTGACCGCGTTGAAGGTGCGAGCGATAACCGACCGGAACACCCGGTCCAGGTCGACCGGCTCGATGCGGGCGTCTGTACAGAAGAACGTCAACAGGGTGGCCATGTTCGGTTCGATCATGCCGACGCCCTTCGCGACACCGACGATGCTCGCCGCTCCGCAGCTGACCCGCACCACCTTGGGCGTGGTGTCGGTGGTCATGATCGCCCGTGCGATCCGGTCGAAATCGGCAGCAGGAAAGGGCCACCGAAGCTCGGCCAGGCGCTGTCGCACCCGCGGCATCGGATACTGCTTCCCGATCACCCCGGTCGACGCGATCAGCAGCTCGTCGTCGTCCAGCCCGGCGGCGCGAGCCACGATGGACCGCACCTCGCGGGCGTTCTCCAGCCCTTCCTTGCCGGTGGCCACGTTCGCGTTGCGGGAGAGCACCACGACGCCGCGGGCGGACGATGTCGACGCCGCCGAACGGCTGAGCACGACGCTGGGGCCGGCGAACCGGGAGCGGGTGAACACTGCGGCGCTGACCGCAGGCACCTCGGAGACCAGGGCGGCGAAGTCGTCCTCGTCCTCCTTGAGCCCGGCGTTCGCGACCACCGCGCGGAACCCCTGCGGAACAATCATGTACTGCTCCATCCTTCTCACCTCGGCCCGGTCCTGGCCCTCGAATTTCGCGGCGGACGACGTCAAGGCTCACACCAGCTCGGACACCTCTGACCTGTCGGTCACCGGGGTGAGCAGACCTGCGGACACCGGCACGGCCAAGCCGAAGCCCATCGACGGGCAGCCGCAACAGCCCTCCTCGTGAAACACGGTATCAATGGCCTACCTACTTCCCGGGGTTGCCGTGAGCTGGGCTGAGACCGGCGCGGAGCGTACCGGCGCTGGTGGGCCCTGTCCGGGGATGGCGGGCGGTACCGACGGCGACCACCGTGGTGGTCCGACCGGCCCTGATGGCCCGACAAGCAGCAGTGATCGAGCCCGACTCTGCCCGGTCGGCTGGTCCGCACGCCCGGACCGTCGGTGCGACGATGACGCGATGACCGATTTGGAACCCCCGCGCTGGAACGACCGGATTGAGCACCGTGACATCGTCGTCAACGAGGCGCCGGGCTTCCGCCCGGTGACGGTGGACATTGTCTTGCCGGTGGGGGCACCCCGACTGGCCCCGGTCCTGGTGTGGATCCACGGCGGCGCGTGGCTGTTCGGCTCGCCCAAGCACCCGGCGGACTGGCTCATGAAGGCGGATCCGTTCACCGCCGCCATCCGTGCGGGATTCGCGGTCGCCTCCGCGCAGTACCGGCTCAGCGGGGAGGCGCACTTCCCCGCTCAACTCGACGACGTCAAGGCGGCGGTGCGTTGGCTGCGCCGACACGGCGACAAGGTCGGCGTGGACGGCGAGCGGATCGGCGTGTGGGGTGAGTCGGCCGGTGGGCACCTGGCCTCGATGGTCGCGCTGACGGGGGACGACCAGGACGACAGCGGCGTCCGGGCGGCAGTCTGCTGGTACGCGCCATCGAACCTGTTGACCATGCAGTCACAGGCACACCCGTCCGGGACGATCGACCACGACGCGGCGGACTCACCCGAGTCACTGCTGATCGGCGCCCCGTTGGCCGACAACCCGCGGCTGGGCTCGGCGGCCAGTCCGATCACCTACGTCACCGACCAGGCTCCGCCCATGTTGCTGATCCACGGCGACCAGGACCTGGTCGTACCGGTGGGGCAGAGCGAGGAACTTGCCGCGGCGTTGACCGCGGCGGGTGCCGAGGTCGAGTTGTCGGTGGTGCAGGGGGCCGACCACTGTTTCGCCGGAGTGCCGCTGGAGCCGCTGGTCCGCGACACCCTGGCGTTCTTCACTCGGGTCCTCGCCCCCGGGTCCGGGGTGCTGACGCCTCACTAGGGTGACCCGGTGACCGTCTACGACGTCGCCGCCAAACTTCCTGACATCGACCGGCTGCGGCAGCGCTGCAAGGCGTTGGCCGTACTCGAACGCATACGCCTTCCGCCGCGCGGGTCGACGAGATGATCGTCGTCATCGGAAACGGCCACGTCCGACGAGCCGGTCCTACCCGTGCTGGCAGGCTCACGCCTGCTGTTCTCCGGGCACGACGACTGCTACGTGGCTGTCGAAACGACGGACCGCGCGGTGCCCGCGGCGGTCCTCGGCCGGCTCCTGGCCTACGACGTCGCGAGCAGGGCGTGGCGGTTGCCGAGGTGGTTGCGCCACTCCCGAATCAGTGACGTCGACCGTCGTGGTCGTCGGGTGACGTGCCGCGAGGGCCGGACCCGAATGACAGTCCTGCCGGGCGGGCTTCGAACTGTGCGCGCCGACCTTCCGTGTTTATGATCGACAACCCCCGACCGGGGATCCGACCTGGCCGATCGGTTTGGCCCCGAGCAGAGTTGAGGTGCGCGACGGTGATCCGCGAGGCGTACGCCTGCTGGGTGCGCGAACCCGGCGTGGCCGAGATCCGGCCGGTGTCGCTGACCGCCCCGCGCCCCGACGAGGTGCTGGTCCGGGCCCGCTACTCGGGGGTCAGCCGGGGCACCGAGACGCTGGTGTTCGCCGGCCGGGTGCCCGCCGACCAGTACGCCTCGATGCGCGCGCCGTTTCAGGAGGGCGAGTTCCCCGGCCCGGTGAAGTACGGCTACCTCAGCGTCGGCGTGGTCGAGCAGGGCCCGCCGGAGCTGCTCGGGCGGACGGTGTTCTGCCTGCACCCGCACCAGAGCGCGTACGTCGTGCCGGTGAGTGCGGTGGTGCCGGTGCCGGAGGGGGTGCCGGCCGCCCGAGCGGTGCTCGCCGGCACTGTGGAGACCGCCGTCAACGCGCTGTGGGACGCGGCGCCGCTGGTCGGCGACCGGGTCACCGTGATCGGCGCGGGCATGGTGGGTTGCTGCGTCGCGACGCTGCTGGCCCGGTTCCCCGGCGTGCACGTCGAGCTGGTCGACACCGACGCGCGCAGGGCCGGCGTTGCCGGAGCCCTCGGCGTCGACTTCGCCAACCCGGCCGACGCCCAAGGTGACCGGGACCTTGTCGTGCACGCCAGCGCCACCGCCGCCGGCCTGCAACAGTCGCTGGACCTGCTCGCCCCGGAGGGCACAGTCATCGAGCTGAGCTGGTACGGCGACCGCCCGGTGCAGGTGTCACTGGGCGGCGCGTTCCACTCCGGTCGACTCAGCGTGCGCAGCAGCCAGGTCGGCATGGTGGCACCCGCCCGACGGGGACGGCGCAGTTACGCCGACCGACTGGCGCTCGCCCTGGACCTGCTCGACGACCCGGCCTTCGACGCGTTGATCACCGGCGCGTCGCGCTTCGCGGAGCTGCCGGACGTGCTCGCCAGACTGACCTCGGGCGACCTGCCCGCGCTCTGCCACCTCATCACCTACGACGACGGAGAGTGACAGTGTTCAGCGTGACAGTTCGGGACCACATGATGATCGCCCACAGTTTCCGAGGCGAGGTGTTCGGGCCCGCCCAACGGCTGCACGGCGCGACGTTCGTGGTGGACGCGACGTTCCGCCGGCCGGACCTGGACGCCGACGGGATCGTGGTGGACATCGGCCTGGCCACCGAGCAGCTACGGACCGTGCTGAGCGAGCTGACCTACCGCAACCTCGACGACGAGGCGGCGTTCGCCGGGGTGAACACCACAACGGAGGTGCTGGCCCGTACGGTCGCGGACCGGCTGGTCGAGCGGGTGCACGCCGGTGAGCTGGGCGCGGGGGCGCGCGACCTGACCGGCATCACTGTCACCCTGCACGAGTCGCACATCGCCTGGGCGAGCTACGAGCGGTCGTTGTGACCGACGCGGGCCGGGCGGTGCACGTCGTCCTGCCCGGTGACATCGACGACCCGGCCACGCCCAGCGGCGGCAACTCCTACGACCGGCGGATCTGCGCGGGGCTGGGCGAGCGGGGCTGGTCGGTGCACGAGCATCAGGTGCCCGGCGCGTGGCCGCACCCCGACCTGGCCGACCGGGCGACGCTGGGCGGGGTGCTCGCCGCCGCTCCCGACGACGCCGTGGTGCTGATCGACGGCCTGATCGCCTCGACCGTGCCGGACCTGCTCGCCCCGCACGCCAGTCGGCTGCGCCTGGTGCTCCTGGTGCACCTGCCGCTGGACGACGAGCCGGAGGCCCGCGCCCTGGCCACCGCCCGGGCCGTCGTCACTACCAGCGAATGGACCCGCCGTGCCCTGCTGGCCCGCCACCCGGCCCTCGCCGGCCGGGTCCGGGCCGCGCCGCCCGGTGTGCGGCCCGCGCCGGCCGCGGCCGGCGCGGTGGCCGGCGACCGGTTGCTCTGCGTCGCGGCGGTCACCCACCACAAGGGGTACGACGTGCTGGTCGACGCGTTGGCGACGCTGGTCGGCCGGCCCTGGACGATGGTCTGTGCGGGCACCCTGGCCCGGGAACCGGATCTCGTGCACCGGCTGCGCGACCGGTTGACCGGAGCGGGCCTCACCGAGCGGGTGCGGCTGGTCGGCCCGCTGACCGGCGCGGCGTTGGACGACGCGTTCGCCGACGCCGACCTGCTGGTGCTGCCATCGAGAGGCGAGACGTACGGCATGGTCGTCACCGAGGCGCTGGCCCGCGGCCTGCCGGTGGTGACCACCGAGGTTGGCGGCCTGCCGGAGGCGCTCGGTCACGCACCCGACGGTGACCGACCGGGACTGCTGGTCCCGCCCGGCGACCCGGCGGCCCTGGCCGCCGCGCTGATCCGCTGGCTGGACGATGACGCGCTGCGCGCCCGGCTGCGGGGTGCCGCTCTCGCCCGGCGTGACACCCTGACCGACTGGCCGGTGACCACCGCGCTGCTGGCCGGCGTGCTGAAGGAGGTGGCGGAATGACCGCCGAGGAGACCCTGCCGTTCGCCGACTGGCTGCGGTTGCGTGAGCCGGCCGACGCGGCGGCGCGCGCCGAGGACCTGCTGGACGCCGTCCGGGCCCGGCTGACCGGGCACACCCCGACGGTGATCCACGACCTGGGCAGCGGCACCGGGTCGATGAGTCGGTGGCTGGCCGCCCGGCTGCCCGGGCCACAGCACTGGGTGCTGCACGACCGGGACGCCGACCTGCTGGCCCGGGCCGCCGAGGGCATGAGGGGGGTGACCGCCGCCGACGGCACCCCGGTCACCGTCCACACCCGCTGCGGCGACCTCACCCGGCTGACCGCCGCCGACCTCGCCGACGGTTCCCTGGTCACCGCGTCCGCGCTGCTGGACATGCTCACCGCGGAGGAGGTCGAACGGGTGGCGGCGGCCTGCGTCGGCCGACCAGCCCTGTTCGCCATCTCGGTGACCGGGCGGGTCCGGTTCACCCCGACCGACCCGCTCGACGAGGCGGTCGAGGCCGCGTTCAACGACCACCAGCGGCGTACCGCCGAGGGCCGGCGGCTGCTTGGCCCGGATGCCGCCGCCGCCACCGCCGCCGCGTTCGCCCGGCGCGGCGTCGACGTGCGGGAACGACCCAGCCCGTGGCGTCTCGGCCCGGAGCAGGCCGACCTGATCGCCGAATGGTTCCAAGGGTGGCTCGGGGCGGCCTGCGAGCAGCGCCCGGACCTGGCCGGGCCCGCCCAGGCGTACGCCCGCCGCCGGTTGGCCGACGCGGCCGGTCGACTCACAGTGCTTGTCGAACACACTGACCTCCTCGCCGGTGGATGAACCGTTCACACCCTGGGTACGTGCACTAGGGCAAGTGGACGATCTTCAAAGGGGAGGCCGGCGCCGATGTTCTGGGCCTGGGCACGAGTGGTCGGCGGGGTGGGTCTGCTCGCCGTCCTGCTGTGGCAGGTGGGCAGCGGCCCGTTCCTCGCCGGAGTACGACTGATCGACGCGTCAGCGTTGGCTGCGGCGCTGGTCATCGGAGTGCTCACCACTGTCTGCGCGGCGTGGCGGTGGAGCCTGGTCGCCGGCGGTCTCGGCGTACGCCTGCCGCTGGCGACAGCGGTGGCGCACTGCTACCGGGCCGTGTTCCTCAACGCCACCCTGCCCGGCGGGGTGCTCGGTGACGTGCACCGGGCGGTACGCCACGGCCGCGACGCCGGTGACGTGAGCCGGGGCATCCGCGCGGTGGTCTGGGAACGTGCCGCCGGGCAGGTGGTCCTGGTCGGGGTCGCGCTGGTGGTGCTCGCCGCCTTCCCGTCCCCGGTACGGCCGTACCTGCCGGTCGCCGTCGCGCTGCTCGTCGCCGGCGGGCTGCTCGTCGTGCTGTTGGCCCGGGGCCTTCCCAACGGTGGCGGGTCGCGCTGGGCGACGGCACTGCGGACCGCCGTGGCGGACGTACGGTCGGGGCTGCTGGCGCGGCGCACCTGGTTCGGTGTGCTGGTCGCCTCGGCCGTGATGATCGCCGGACACCTGGCCACCTTCCTGGTGGCGGCGCGTACCGCCGGGTCGGACGCGCCGCTGTCCCGACTGCTGCCGTTGACGTTGCTCGCCCTGCTCGCCATGGGTCTGCCGCTGAACGTGGCCGGTTTCGGGCCGCGCGAGGGGGTGGCGGCGTGGGTGTTCGGCGCGGCCGGCCTCAGCGCGGCCGAGGGCGTCGCCACCGCCACCGTCTACGGCGCACTGGTGTTGGTGGCCAGCCTGCCCGGTGCCGCCGTGTTGCTGGCCCGTCGGCGCCGAATTCCGGCCGCCGCTCGGGAAGCCGCCTCCGGCGGCGGATGTTGAGTCGGTTGTGAGACGGTACGCGTCGCCGGACGGCGGTGGCGCCGGACAAAGGAGTCCCATGCCCGAAGCATTGCCGGTTGCCACGATCCGCACGCAGGTCACGGTGCCGCTGGCGTTTCCGGATGGCTACACCACGACCGCCCGGGTGTTCACCTTCAAGGGCCTGGTGGACGGTCGGGAGCACCTGGCCCTCGGCCTTGGCGACTGGGCGGGCGCCCTGGACCGGCTCGCCGTCGGGGGAGAAGCCCCGCTGGTCCGTCCGCACAGCGAGTGCCTGACCGGCGACGTGTTCGGCAGCCAACGCTGCGACTGCGGCCCGCAACTGCGCGAGGCGGTGCAGCGGATCGCCGAGACCGGCGGTTTCCTGCTCTACCTACGACAGGAGGGCCGTGGCATCGGCCTGTACGCCAAACTCGACGCGTACGCGTTGCAGGACGCCGGGTTGGACACCTACCAGGCCAACGTCGCGTTGGGCCGCGGCGAGGACGAGCGGGACTACACCGCCGCCGCGCAGATGCTGGCCACGTTGGGTGTGCCGCGGGTCCGACTGCTGAGCAGCAACCCGGACAAGGCCGAGCAGTTGACCCGGCTGGGCGTGGACGTGGCCGAACGGGTGCTCACCAGCGTCTTCCTCTCGCCGGCCAACGCCGACTACCTGGCGGCGAAGGCGGCCAAGGCGGCAGAGGCCAAGGCGGCGGACGTCGAGGCGGCGGAGGTCGAGGCGGCGGAGGTCGAGGCTGCGGAGGTCGAGGCGGCCGAGGCGGCGGATGCGCTCGCGGGCCGTGCTCCTGAGCGACCCGTCTCCCGATGAGCGGGCGGCCGGGGCCGACGCGGCCGTACGTGCTGCTGAGTTGTGCCGCCTCCATCGACGGGTACATCGACGACGCCTCCGAGCAGCGGTTACTGCTGTCCAACGAGGAGGACCTGGACCGCGTCGACGCGGTCCGGGCCAGCTGCGATGCCATCCTGGTCGGCGCTGGCACCGTCCGACGAGACGACCCTCGGCTGCTGGTGCGATCCCCGAGCCGCCGGGCCGAGCGGGTGGCGGCCGGTCGGCCCGCGTCGCCCACCAAGGTCACCCTGACCGCCCAGGGCGACCTCGACCCGACCGCCCGCTTCTTCACCGCCGGTGATTCGGCCCGGCTCGTCTACTGCGCCACCGGCGCGCTGGAGAAGACCGAGGAGCGGGTCGGCCGACTGGCCACCGTGATCGACGCGGGTGAGCCCGTCGGCCCGGGGTGGCTGCTGACCGACCTGGCCGCCCGGGGCGTACAGCGGCTGATGGTGGAGGGCGGCGGGACGGTGCACGCCCAGTTCCTCGCCGCCGGCCTCGCCGACGAACTGCACCTGGTGGTCGCCCCGTTCTTCGTCGGTGACGGCCGGGCGCCCCGGTTCGTCGGCGAGGGTCGATTCCCCTGGCACCCGGGTCGTCGTGCCCGCCTGGCCGAGGCCCGCCAGATCGGCGACGTCGTCCTGCTCCGCTACGCCCTCTCCACCCGCTGCCACACCGGCCCCGCACGCCCTAACGGTTGATCATGGGGTTGGCGGGTGATTTGATCTCGGCAGAACCCGCCAACCTCATGATCAACCAGACTGGGTGGGTGGGGTTATTGTGTGGACGGTGGGGGTGGGTTCGGACAGGATTTCCGGATGTCCGTACCGAGCCTGGCTTTGCTGCGCTGGCAGTTCGACCTGACGTGGTCGCTGTTCGAGTACCACCTGGAGCGACTCGAACCCGCGGACTTCCTCTGGGAGCCGGCCGACCACTGCTGGTCGGTGCGGCAGAGCACCGACGGAACCTGGACCCCGGACTGGGCCGACACCGAACCCGACCCGGTCCCGGTGCCGACGATCGGCTGGCTCACCTGGCACGTCGGCTGGTGGTGGACCGTGGCGATGGACCATCTCCGGGGTGGATCAGCGCGGCAGCGCACGGCCGTTGTCTGGCCGGGTGCGGGCGAGCCCAGCGTCGCCTGGCTGCGTGACCTGCGCACCGAATGGCTCGGTCTGCTCGACCAGCTCGACGACAGCGACCTCGACCGCATCGCGACGTTTCCCTGGCCGGACGGGACCGACCACACCGTCACCCACACGATCTGTTGGGTCAACTCGGAGCTGATGAAGAACGTCGCGGAGATCGGTCAGCTCCGGCTGCTCCGCGCCGCAGGGACCGATCGGCACGGCCCGGCTGCTCGACCGTAGTACTTTCGTCACACGGAGTGGCGTGACGAAACCGGAGGCGGCGTGCTCAGTGCCCGGTGTGTCGAGTGCGAGGCGGACCTGCCCGTCGGCGCCGGCCGGGGGCGCCCGCGCCGCTACTGCTCCCGACGCTGCCAGGCCCGCGCGTACCGCAGGCGTCGTGAGCACGGCCCCACCAGCACCCCGCGTCGGATTCGGAACCTTCCCGCGCCGACCGGCGGCGACCCGCGTCACCAGTTGGTCGCCCTCGCGGTCGAGCTGGCGGACGCCGGGGGTCTGGACGCCGTCTCCCTGCGGGTCCTCGCCCAACGCGCGGGCCTGCCCGCCCACGCCGTGTACCGGCACGTCCGGAACCGGGCCGACCTCCTCGCCGCGATGGCCGAGCAGATCACCGCCACCCGCCCGTCCGGCACCGCACCCCTACCGCGTGATCCGCGCCGACGGCTCGAACGGTTGGCCGGAGACGAGTGGGCGATGTACCGCCGCCATCCGTGGCTGCTGGCCATCCTCGCCACCGACCGGCCACCGACCGGGCCGGCGGTACTCGCCATGGTCGACCGGGTGGTGGCGGCATTCACCGGCGCCGGGTACGACCCCGCCGAGGCGTTCCGCGCCTACCTGGCGCTCAGCGGCTACATCCAGGGGATGGCCCTGCTCATCCGGCGTGACCCCGGGGACACCACCTACCACGCCTGGTGGTCGGCGACCCTCACCCGGCTGGAGCGGACCGGCCGTACCCGCGACCGACCATGGCTGGCCGCGGCCGGGCAGACCAGACCCGACACCGACCTGGACACCTGGTTCCTGTTCGGCCTGCGCGGCCTGCTCGACGGCCTGTTGCACAGCCCCGCTCGGTAGGGTGGCCGGCGTGCCGCGACTGGTGAAAGTCACTCATGTCAATGTGGAAGCCGCGTGCCGGGTGAGCGTGCGGCCCGACCAGGAGAAGTTCTCGTCTCCGGTCGCCTGGTCCCTCGCCGAGGCGTACGCGCAGCCCGAGATCGCGTGGCCGCGTCTGATCGTCGAGGATGACGAGATCGTCGGCTTCCTGATGGGCTTCTTCGACATCGTGTGGGATCCGGCCCAACCGGACGACAGGCGCTCAGGGTTGTGGCGGCTGAACATCGCCGCCGAGCACCAGGGCCGGGGGTACGGCCGCTTCGCGGTACAGGCCGTCCGCGACGAGGCCCGCCGACGTGGGCACGATCGCGTCTACACGACGTGGAAGCCGGGGCCGGACGGCCCGGAGCAGTTCTACCTGAAACTCGGGTTCCAGCTGACCGGGGAGACCAGCGAGGACGAGGTGGTGGGCGTCCGCTCCACCCACTGACCGGACGCCACCGACCACCCCGGACCGAGTGATCAGCGCTGCGGCGGGGCCTGCGTACGATGCGGGGTCGAGTTCCCCTCGTCGCGGCGGAGGTATCGGGCAATGGCAGGCCAGCACGAGGGTTTCGCTCTCGGCATCGACCTCGGCACGTCCAACACGGTCGCGGTGCTGCGCTGGCCGGACGGGCGGACCCGTCCGCTGCTGATGGACGGTCAACCGCTCAGTCCGTCCGCCGTCTACGCCGACCCGGACGGCACCCTGCACACCGGCTGGGACGCCCGTCGGTTGGCGCAGGCCGACCCGGCCCGGTTCGAGGCGAACCCGAAGCGTCGGGTGGACGAGCCGACCGTGCAGCTCGGCGACCGCGCGTACCCGCCGGCCGATCTGCTCGCCGCGGTGCTGGCGGCGGTCGGCCGGGCGGCGGTGGGCGCTGTGGGTTTCCTGCCGCCGGCCGTGGTCACCTGCCCGGCCGCCTGGGACGCGACGCGGCGGCAGGTCCTCGCCGACGCGCTGCTGCGGGCGGGCTGGCCGCAGGCGGCCGAGCACACCCTCGCCGGGCCGACGCCGCCAGGCACCCGGCTGCTGCGGGAGCCGGTGGCCGCCGCCCGCTACTACACGCAGGTGCTGCACCGTCCGGTGCCGGTCGGCGGGGCGATCGCGGTCTTCGACTTCGGTGGCGGGACACTCGACGTCGCGGTGCTGCGCAACGAGGGCGCGGACCCCTGGGGTGACTCCGGCTTCAGCGTGGTCGCCGACGGTGGCCTGCCCGACCTGGGCGGTCTGGACCTCGACGCCGCGCTGGTGCGGCGGGTCGGCGAGTTGGTCGGTGAGCGGCACGCCGCGCAGTGGGCCCGGCTCACCCGACCGGCGGATCCGGCGCAGCGCCGCGACCAGGTCCGGCTCTGGGACGAGGTACGAGGTGCGAAGGAGACCCTGTCCCGGTCTGCGGTCGCCCCGGTCGCGGTGCCGGGAGTGGCCGAGACGATCCAGCTGACCCGGGCGGACGTCGAGCGGGTGGCCACGCCGCTGCTGCGCCGGGCGGTGCAGCGGGCCCGGGAGGTCATCGCAGCCGCCGGCCTGCGCCCCGACCAGCTCGACGGGCTGTTCCTCGTGGGCGGGTCGTCACGGATCCCGCTGGTGGCCCGCATGCTGCACGCCGAGCTGGGGATCGCGCCGACGGTGCTGGACCAGCCCGAGTTGCCGGTGGCCGAGGGCGCCCTGACCGACCTGCCGCTGCGCAGGCCGGTGCCCGCCCTGGCGTACGCGGGACCGCCGCTCGCACCACCCGCGCCGGCTCCGGGGAGCCCGCCCGCCCCGGCCGGAGCGCCCGCGCCGGTCGTACCGTCGCAGCCCTGGCCGGGATCCACCCCACCGGCGGGCCCGCCCCCCGGGCCGGGCCTGGCCGGCACCACCCCGACCCCGCCGGGCGGCGCTACCCGCTGGCGACGGGCGCGCTGGGTGGTGCTCGGCGCGGTGCTGGCCCTGGCCGGGGTGGCCACCGCGGCGACGCTCTACCTGACCCGGGACCGCTACCCGGATCTGGAGTTCGCCTCGCTGCGCGAGCTGTCCCGGCTGTCGGCCGGCGCCGAACGGCCGGTCGACACGTGGACAGCGGTGCTCGACGACCGGGCCTACCTGGCGTTTCCGCTGCCCGACGACCGGCTCGAGGTGGTGGCCGTCGACGCGGGCAACGGCCGCGAGTTGTGGCGCGAGCAGACCGACGTGCGGGCCGACGACTGGGAGGCGATCATCGCCGTTCCCGGGGCGGTCGCGGTCCTCGCCGACGCACCGGGCGACAGCACCCCCCGACCGTTGGCCGTCCTCGACGGTCGTACCGGCGAGCAGCGCTGGCAGCGCGTTCTGCGTGGTGACGACGACGTCTACTTCGCCGACGACACGGCGGTGCTGGTGGACCGGGCCGCGGACGAACTGGTCGGCCTGCGCCTGACCAACGGCTCGGCGAAGTGGAGGCAGCCCAACCCCCGCAGCCAGTACACCGGTGGCCGTACCGTGGTCCGGCCGGTCGGCACCGACGCGGCGGCGGGCGGGCCGGCCTTCCTCGACGGCACGCCCCGCAACCCCTGGGCGAGCAAGGGGCGGCGACTGGTCCAGGTGGGTGCGGACCGGTCGGTACGGCTGCTCGACATGGCATCCGGCGCGGTGCTGCGCCAGTGGGGGAGCGTCGCCGACCTCGACGACCTGGTGGTCGCCCACGAGGACCGCCTGTACGTGGCCGCCAACGAGGGTGGTTACCAGTTGCTCGCGTACGACCTGGGTTCCGATGCCGAGCCGGTGGTGCTGCACCGTTCCGGCAACGACGAGTACCGCCCGAAGGACCTGGTGGCCTGCGGTGAGCGGCGGGCCTGCCTGTTGCAGGTGCCGGACAATGACGTCGCGCGCACCGAGGTGGTGGCGGCCACCGAGGGTGCGCGCATGATCAGGTGGTCGGCGCCGGGCGTGACCGGTCTGGTTGCCTTGGGTGAGCAGGTGCTCGCCCAGCGGGAGTCCCCGGAGCCGAGCGTCACCGTCTTCGACGCCGCCGGCAAGCCGGTGTTGCGGGACCGGGGCGGGGTGGCGGTCCGCCTGGACGCGGGCAACCTGCTGGTCTTCGCCAAGGCGCCCAGCGTGGTCGCGGACAACCGGGTGCTGGCCGGTGTGTGGGCCGAGTCCGGCGAGGTCGACGAGTTGGGTGAGCTGAAGGACGTGCGCAGCTCGTCCTGTTCGTGGAACACCCACGTGATCGCCTGTGGCGCGGAGAAGGACTTCGTGCTGTACCGCTTCACCGAGGACTGACCATCCGCGATCGGGCGGGCAGGGGGCGGTCGGTCAGGCTCGGGTGATCGTGGTGCCGTCGACCTTGATCGGGATCTCCGTCAGGCCCCTCGTGGCGGGGCCGCCCTGGCGGGAGCCGTCGCTGACCGCGAAGGTGGAGTTGTGCGCCGGGCAGGTGACCACGCCGTCGCGGGGCGCGCCGACAAGTGCGCCCTGGTGTGGGCAGGTCGCGTCGTACGCCTTGAACGTGCCCGCCTCGGGTTGGACGACCAGCACACCGCCGGTCACCGTGCCCCCGCCCACCGGTACGTCGGTGGTGCTGGTCAGCACGCTGCCGGCCGGGGCTGCCGCCTGACCGGCCGGGCTGTCACCGACGCCGCAGGCGCTCAGCAGGCCGGCGGCACCGGCCGCACCGGCCCCGGTCAGCAGGGCACGTCGGCTCAGGCACCAGCGGTTGTCACGGAGGAACTCCTGCCCGTCGTACACCGTCGTCACCTCTTTCGTCGCGGCCCGGACCGCCGACGTCCGGTGGCTCGCCGGACCAGCCTGCCCCACGTGCCTGAACGCGACATGCGACCGCGCTGAACGATGGCTGGGTGCGGTTGGTGAGGGAGAGCCGGGCTCGTACGATGCTCCGGTGAATCTTCGAGGCACGGTCCGCGCCGATCGCCCGCTGGTGGTTCTCGCCGTCGGGGAGGAAGCCCGCTACCTGCCGCCCGAGCTGCCGGTCCTGCTCACCGGCATGGGCAAGGTGAACGCCGCCAGCGCGGTGGCCGCCGTGCTGGCCGCCGGGCCGCGCCCCGCCCTGCTGCTCAACCTGGGTACGGCGGGCGCGCTGCGCCCCGGGCTGGCCGGCATCCACGAGGTCGCCACCGTTCTCCAGCACGACCTGGACACCGACCTGCTGCGCACGCTCACCGGGGAGACCTACGGTGCGCCGCTGTCGCTGGCCGCCGAGGGCGCGGTGCTGGCCACCGGTGACACCTTCGTGGCCGACGACGAGCAGCGGGACCGGTTGGCGCAGCGTGCCGACCTGGTCGACATGGAGGGGTACGCGGTGGCCTGGGCCGCCGCGCAGGCCGGCGTGCCGTGCCGGCTGGTCAAGCAGGTCAGCGACGAGGCGGGCGACGGCGCCGCCCGTACCTGGCAGGAGTCGGTGGACGCGTGCGCCCGGGACCTCGCCGACTGGGCCGGTCGACACCTCACCTGACCGTCGAGGGTCATCCGGCGGGCCGTCGCAGTCTGAGCCCCCGCGTGGTCTCCCGGCTGCCGCCCCTGGGGACCAGGACGTGCCCGGCCAGCGCGAGGGCCACGATCGCGGTGACCAGCACCGGTGGCCAGCCGCCGGCCCAGGGCAGCACCAGCAGGGGTAGCAGTTGCGACGCCACTCGCCGCCACGGCACGCGGGCGGAGAGCAGGTAGGCGAACACTGCCCGGCCGAGCACGAACACCAGCGGTCCGCCGATGATCAGCAGCAGCCACCGTACCGGTGTCGTTCCGGTCGGTCGGTCGACGACAAGATCGAAGGAGGCCGCCGTGACGAGCACGCCGACCAGTAGTACCAGGTGGGTGTACGGAGCGATCCGGGAGGACCGGCCGGGCACTGACGTGGACGCGGTTTCGCGCAACTCGCCGGCCCGATAGACGTAGATCTGCCAGAGCAGCAGCATGATGGCGAACGCGCAGAGCAGGGCGATGATTCTGAGGCGGTCGAACTCGCTGCGGCTGAGTTCCAGGGTGGGCACCAGGATGATGTCGCCGAGGGCCAGGATGACGAACTGCTGGTACCGCTCGCCCAGGTGCGCAGTGGTCCGGTCGTACTGGTCGAGAGGCACCCGGCCGAGCCACGGTGTGGGGTAGCGCGCCGCCGCGGAGAGCAGGTCGATGGCGATCGCGGTGGTCCAGATCCACCACCGAGCGGTGCCTGCCAGCGCCCCGACGATCCAGAGGACGCCGGACACCAGGAACCAGAACAGGAATCGGGTTGCTCGCGCCATGGCCGAGGGGTGCTGCTGCCGGTACAACGTGCTGACCAGGACGATGCCGCGTACCACGTGGGTGCCGACGTAGGCGAGCGCGAAGGCCATGGACTGCCCTCTGGTGATCATCGGCAGCGATGCCGCCATCCCCACCGATCCGACCATGGCGACCATCAGGATGGCCTGAATGGGGCGCTGTTGCGGGTCGTAGAACTCGGTCGTGGTGGAGGTGACCGACCACGTCCACCAGATCGCCGTCAGCATCAGCAACACCGCCAGGCTGCGCGCCCAGGATTCCTGGTCGGCGAGCAACTTCGAGGTCTGCGCGAGGGCGGCCACGAAGACCACGTCGAAGAGCAACTCCAGCAGCGTCGCCCGAGTCGACCCGTCCAGACGGCGTACCAGCGCCGCGGTGCCTCCGGTGGTCATGCCCGGCCTCCCGCTGTGTCTCTGAGGATTATCGGCGGCAGCGGCACGGCCCGTCCCCGGATCGACGGTTCCCGCAGGTCCGGGAAGGACTGCCGGAGGTTGCCACGGCGAGCGCCGTCGCCGCCTGGCTGTCGGTCGGGCTGTCGCCGGCGCCGCAGGCGCTGGGCGGCCCTTATGAAACAGGCCCTAGTCGTCGGGTCGCCGCATGTCCAGCCCCCGCGTGGTCTCCCGATCTCCGCCGGGGACGACGATGTGACCGGCCAGTCCGAGCAGCATGATCGCGCTGACCAGCAGCGGCGGCCAGCCGCCGGCCCACGGCAGTATCAGTAGCGGCAGGATCAGCCAGGCCACTCGGCGCCACGGTACGAGCGCGGACACCAGCATGGTGAACACGACGCGGCCGAGCACGAACAGCGCCGGGCCGCCGATGATCAGCACGAGCAGCCGCACCGGTGTCGTTCCGGTCGGATGGGCGACGACCATCTCGAACGAGGCCGCCGTGGCGACCACACCGGCCAGCAACAGCAGATGAGTGTATGGGGCCAGCCGCGCCGGCCGGCACATGTTGTCCCCGGTCGCCGTCAGCAACTCGCCGGCCCGGAAGGCGTAGATCTGCCAGAGCAGCAGCATGGTGGCGAACGCGCCGAGCAGGGCGGCGATCCGAAACGGGTCGAGTTCGCTCCGGCTGACCTGCAGGGTCGGCAACAGGATGATGTCGCCGAGGGCCAGGATGACGAACTGCTGGTACCTCTCGCCCAGGTGCCCGGTGATCCGCTTGTACTGGGCGATGGGCACCTGGCCCAGCCGGGGCGTGGGGTAGCGGGCCGCCGAGGCGACCAGGTCGATCGTGATGGCGATGGTCCAGAGCGCCCAGTTCGGGGCGTACACCAGCGCGCCGGCGATCCAGAAGACGCCGGACACCGTGAACCAGAAGAGGAACCGGGTGGCCCGCGCCCTGGCCGTCCAGTGTCCCTGCCGGTGCAGGGCGGAGACCAGGATGATGCAGCGGATCAGGTGTGTGCCGACGTACGAGACCACGAAGAGCAGCAGATGTCCGGTGGTGATCATCGGCAGCGCCACCGCCATCCCCACCGAACCGACCATGGCGATCATCAGGATGGCCTGGATCGGGCGCTGCTGGGGATCGTAGAACTCGGTCGTGGTCGCGGTGAGCGACCAGGTCCACCAGATGGCTGTCAGCATCAGCAGCACCTTGGCATTGCCGGACCAGGAGTGCTCCTCGGTCAACAGTGTCGACGTCAGCGCGAGGGCGGCCACGAAGACCACGTCGAAGAGCAACTCCAGCAGCGTGGCCCGGGTTGACCCCTCCAGCCGGCGTACCAGCGCCGCATTCCCTCTGGTGGTCATGCCTGGCCTCCCGCCGCGTCTCCCGGGGAATTATCGGCGGCCCCGACACGGGCCGTCCCCGGATCGGCGATTCCCGCTGGTCGGGGAAGAGGGCGGCCGGAGGTTGCCACGGCGTCTGACGTCGGGCGATGCTTGTCCGCATCCATCAATATCGATCTCTTTGGAGGTTCGGATGCGCCGCTCCCCGCTGGCCGCCCTCGTCCTGACCATCCTGCTGCTCGTCGCGCCCGGCGCGGCGCAGGCCGCCGTCCCCGACCGGGCCGCCGCGCCCGGCGCCGACCCGGCGGCCCTGCTGACCGGGGTACGCACCGTGGGCGCCGCCTGGGGTCTCGACCCTGCCACCGGCCGGATGACCCTCACCGTCGACGACACAGTGGCCCCCAGCGAGCTGGCCGCACTGCGGGCGGTGGCCGACCGGGCCGGCGTGCTGCTGCGCCGCGAACCCGGAACGTTGCGCCCCCTGATCGCCGGCGGGCAGGGCATCTACGGCGGTGGTGGCGCACGCTGCTCGCTCGGCGCGAACGCGCGCAGCGGCAGCACCTACTACGTGATCACCGCCGGGCACTGCACCACCGCCGCCGCCACCTGGTACGCCGACAGCGCCCAGACCACAGTGCTCGGCACCCGCACCGCCACCAGCTACCCCACCAACGACTACGGGCTGATCCGCTACACCGGGCGGATCACCCACCCGAGCGCGGTCTACACCTACCCCGGCCTGCTGACCATCAACGGCCCCGGCAACGCGTACATCGGTCAGGCCGTGTGCCGCAGCGGCAGCACCACCGGGGTGCGCTGCGGCACCGTCACCGGTCTCAACCAGACCGTCAACTACGCCACCGGCGTGATCTACGGCCTGATCCGCACCAACATCTGCGCCGAGCCGGGGGACAGCGGCGGACCGCTCTACGTGGCCGCCACCGGCACCATCCTCGGCATCCTCTCCGGCGGCACCGGCAACTGCACCGCCGGCGGCACCACCTACTACCAGCCGATCGCGGAGGTGCTGGCCGCGTACGGGTTGACGTTGCCCTGAGCGGCGGGACACCGCTTGCCCGTCCCGCGCGGGACACCTAGGCTCGGCGACGCCCAGCACCCCCGCCGCGAGGACGTGTGCCCGATGCCGACCGCCCCCCGACCTGACCAGGCGAGTGTCCCGGCCGGCCTTCCGTCGGTCGAGGTGGCCGCGGTGGGGGAGACGATGGTGGTGCTCTGTCCCGCGCCGGGTGAGCCGCTGGAGCGCGCCGAGCGGGTCGCCGTGTCGGTCGGTGGGGCCGAGTCCAACGTGGCCGGTTACCTGGCCCGCCTGGGACACCTGACGACCTGGGTGAGCCGGGTCGGCGACGACCCCTTCGGCCGGGCCGTCGTTCGGCACGTCGCCGCCGCCGGCGTCCGCGTCGACCAGGTGTGCGTGGACCCGGCCGCCCCCACCGGCCTGTACGTCAAGGACCCGGGCCCGGAGGGGACCGCCGTGCACTACTACCGGGCCGGGTCGGCGGCCGCCCGGATGGACCCCGCCACGCTGGCCGACCCGGCGCTGGCCGGTGCCCGGGTGCTGCACCTGTCCGGGATCACCCCGGCGCTCTCCGCCTCCTGCCGGGCGCTGGTCGAGCACGCGGTGACCGATCGGCCGCTGGCGCAGGCGTTGGTCAGTTTCGACGTCAACCACCGGGCCCGGCTGTGGCCCGCCGAGCAGGCCGCGCCGGTGCTGCGCGACCTCGCCAACCGCTGCGACCTCGTCTTCGTCGGGCAGGACGAGGCGGAGACCCTCTGGGGCACCACCGACCCGACGGCCGTGCGCGAGCTGTTGCCCGATCCGCAGACGGTGGTGGTCAAGGACGGCGCGGTGGGCGCCACAGCACTGGTCCGCGACGCCGGACCGTTCTTCGTGCCCGCGCCCCGGGTGACGGTGGTGGAGCCGGTCGGTGCCGGAGACGCCTTCGCCGCCGGCTACCTGGCCGGGCTGCTACGCGGTCTCGACCCGGTGCGGCGGTTGCGCCTCGGTCACCTCGTCGCGGCGCAGGCGTTGACCAGCAGCGGCGACAACGCCCCGGTCCCGCCGTGGGCCTGGTTCGAGAAACTCATCGACGCCCCCGACGACGCCTGGTCGCCGCTCGACCTGACCGACCCGGGGGCGACGACCTGAGTCGGGCCGGCGGGTTGCGACCCGACCAGCAGCAACAGTTTCACCGCGACCTCGGATGGAGTGCACCATGACCACACCGGACTTCGACCACATCTTCGGCGGCGCCCGGGTGATGGCGATCCTGCGCGGCCTGCCGGTCGCCGAGACCGTTCGGCTCGCCGAGCGTGCCTGGGATCTCGGCATCGACGTGGTGGAGGTTCCGGTGGCCACCGCCGACGCGGTGCCGGCGCTGCGGGCCGCCGTCGAGGCGGGGGCCGAGCGCGACCGGATCGTCGGCGCCGGCACCGTGCTCGACGTCGACCAGGTCGCCGCGGCGGCCGACGCGGGCGCCCGGTTCACCGTCGCGCCCGGCCTGGACCTCGCGGTCGCCGACGCCGCCGCCGCACGTGGTCTGCCGCACCTGCCCGGTGTTGCCACCCCCACCGAGGCCCAGCAGGCACTGCGGCACGGCCTCACCTGGCTCAAGGCGTTCCCCGCGATCTCCCTCGGCCCGGCCTGGTTCAAGGCCGTCGCCGGCCCGCTGCCGCAGTTGCGCTTCGTCGCCACCGGCGGCCTCGACGCCAGCAACGCCGGCGCGTTCCTGCAAGCAGGCGTACGCGTGGTGGCCGTCGGCTCCGCCCTCTCCGACCCCAGCCAACTAGACGCCCTCGCCACCCTGACCCGCCCCACCCCCTAGCCCCCACCCCCTCCCACCCCCGCCCCCTCCCTCCCTCCCTCCCTCCCTCCCTCCGCCCCGCCCCACCCCGCCCCACCCCGCCCCACCCCACCCCGCCCCACCCCACCCCGCCCCACCCCGCCGATCTTGCACTTGCGGTTGTCGATGCGTCCTGTTTCGCGGCTTTGGTCGCGACAGAAAGTGCAAGATCGGCGCGGATCGGGGCGGATCGGGGCGGATCGGGGCGGGAGGGGGCGAGGGAGGGCGGGAGGGGGCGAGGGAGGGCGGGGGGAGGGAGGGAGGGGGCGGGGGAGGGAGGGGCGGGTGGCGGGGTTGCGCCATGGCGTAAGTGCGTCGGGGTGCGGTGGGCGATTGGGGTGGGCTCTGCGTCGATGCTGTGGTGCGTACCACTTCTCGACGCAAAGAGGTCATCGTGACTCTGTCTCACCGGCGCCGCCGATCCGGGCTGATCGCCCTCGGCGCCGCCCTCACCCTGGCGGCCGGGTTCACCCCACCCGGCGCGGGAGCGGCCGCCGCCCCGCCGAACAACCCCGACCGCCCGGCGGGTCAACCCCCGGCCGCAGCCGGACGCGCGTCCACCGTCACCCTGATCACCGGTGACACGGTCACTGTCACCACCGCGGCGGACGGCAGCACGGTGTCGACAGTGCGCCGGCCGGACGGCAGCACCCCGAGCTTCCACCGCACCGTGCGCGACGGCGACACCTACGTCTACCCGGACGCGGCCCTGTCCTATGTGACCAGCGGGGTGCTGGACCGGCAACTGTTCAACGTCACCGACCTCATCGCCGACGGCTACGACGACGCGCACACCGACGCGCTTCCGCTGATCGTCACGATGACCGACGCGGCGGCCCGCAACCGCACCCGCCCCACCGTCGACGGCGGGGAACTGGTCCGACAGTTGGACAGCGTGCAGGGCGCGGCGCTGACCCGTCAGCGCGCCACCGCCGACCGGTTCTGGACCGCGCTGACCGCCGGTTCGACCCGGCGTACGGGTGACGCCCCGACCCTTGCCAACGGCATCGCCAAGGTCTGGTTGGACGGTCGGGTGCACGCGGACCTGGCCGAGTCCACCGCGCAGATCGGCGCGCCGAAGCTGTGGGCCGAGGGCAACACCGCCACCGGTGTCGACGTCGCGGTGCTCGACTCGGGTGCGGACGCCGAACACCCGGACCTCGTCGGCCAGATCGCCGAGTCCAGCAGCTTCGTGCCCGAGGAGCCCGACATCCTCGACTACAAGGGCCACGGCACGCACGTCGCCTCGACGATCGCCGGCACCGGCGCCGCGTCCGGTGGCGTCGAGCGGGGCGTCGCCCCCGGCGCGCGGCTGCACATCGGCAAGGTGCTCAACAGCGAGGGCAGCGGTCAGAACTCGTGGATCATCGCCGGCATGGAGTGGGCGGCCCGCGAGCAGAAGGCCCGGGTGGTCAGCATGAGCCTGGGCGGTGAGGCCACCGACGGCAGCGACCCGATGAGCCAGGCGGTCGAGCGACTCAGCGCCGAGACCGGCGCCCTCTTCGTGATCGCCGCCGGCAACAGCGGCCCGGCCTCCATCGGCAGCCCGGGTGCCGCGAACTCCGCGCTCACGGTGGGTGCCGTCGACGCCACCGACCACCTCGCCGACTTCTCCAGCCAGGGGCCACGCGCCGGCGACGGCGGGCTCAAGCCCGAGATCACCGCCCCCGGCGTGGACATCCTGGCGGCCCGCTCGCACCTCGTGCGGGGCTCCGGCGACTACACGCTGATGAGCGGCACGTCGATGGCCACCCCGCACGTGGCCGGCACGGCTGCGCTGGTCGCCGCCGCGCACCCGGACTGGACCGGTCAGCGGATCAAGGAGGCGCTGGTCAGCACGGTCAAGGCCACCCCCGAGTACACCCCGTACCAGGCGGGTGCCGGCCGGGTCGACGCGGTCGCCGCCGCGCACGCCACAGTCTTCGCCACCCCGAGCGCCTACTCCGGCTTCCAGGCCTGGCCGCAGCAGCCGGGCTCGACCGTCGACCGTACGGTCACCTACACCAACCTCGGCAGCACGCCGGTGGCACTGAAGCTGGCCCTCGACGCGGCCACCGCGCCGGCCGGACTGTTCGCGCTCTCCGCCGACCGGGTCACCGTGCCGGCGGGCGGCACCGCCACCGTGACGGTGACCGCCGCGTACGACAAGTTGCCGGTGGAAAAGCAGGTCAGCGGCATGATCGTCGCCACCGACGACGCCGGTACCGTGCGCGGCCGCACCCTGATCGGGGCCGGCAAGGAGGGTCAGCGGCAGAACCTGACGCTGGTCGCCAAGGACCGCGACGGCAAGCCGCTCGTCGGCAAGGTCATCCTCACCGCCGACACCCTGTTCACGGCCGTGGACCTGCCCGAGAGCGGCACCGCCACGCTGCGGCTGCCGGTGGCGAGCTGGAACGGTTGGATCTCCGCGGACGTGCGCGGTGCGCACGGGCCGCACTCCAAGGGCATGGCGATGCTCAGCTTCACCGACGTGCACCTGGACCGCGACCGCACCGTCACCCTGGACGCGCGCGCCGCCCGACAGGTGCAGGCCCGGGTGCCGCAGGAGGCCACCGCCAGCGCGCTGCGGATGGACATCCACCGGTCCACCAAGAACGGTCTCACCGAGAGTCAGGTGCTGCCCGACGACTCGTACGACAGCATGTGGGCGTTGCCGACGAGCCGTCCGGTGACCGACGGCGAGTTCGAGTTCGGTGCCCGGTGGCGGTTGGAGCAGCCGGCCCTGACCGTTTCGGCGGGCGGTCGCTCGTACGACGATCTGTTGGTGAAGCGGGCGACCCCGGCGCTGCCGGCCGGTCGTCGCCAGCTTGACGCGGTCTACGTCGCCGACGCGTCGGCGGCGGGGCTGGCCAAGCGGCCGGTCCGGGACCGGGCCGTGGTGGTGCGTCGCAGTGACAGCGTGGACATCGCCACCCAGGCGCAGGCCGCCGCGGCGGCCGGGGCGAAGCTGCTGCTGGTGGTCAACGACGGTGTCGGGCGGCTCCAGCCGTGGGACGAGTTCGCGTGGAGCCCGGAGAGCCCGGCCCCGGTGACAGTGGCAACCCTCGGCGCCGACGAGGGTGGGCAGCTCATCGCCGCGCTGGAGCGCGGCGCGGTGCGGCTCACCGTCGAGTCGCACCCGGAGACCAGCTACCTGTACGACGTGGCGCACCACTGGACCGGCACGGTGCCGGCCGACCCCACCTACCGGCCCACGAAGCGGCAGTTGGCCCGGGTCGACGTGGAGTTCCGCAACTACCGGCAGGGCAAGGCGCTGGAGTTCCGCACCGACATCTGGCGCGGTTGGGCGTCGAGCAACCAGGAGCCGGCCCCGGCGCAGGGCCGACGCACCGACTGGGTGAGCGCCGACCAGCGGTGGATCGACGACGCGTTCATCGCCGGCGAGACCGGTCAGCACCTGATGGCGGTGACCACGTACCCGGCCGGCAAGCCGAACGCCGTCACCTGGTTCGGGCCGATCCAGCGTCCCCGGATGGGCGGCAGTTACGTGCCGGTCCGGTACCTGGACACCGTCTATCTGCCCGCGCCCGGCTGGGGCGACGGGGGCGGGCACATCGGTGAGGCGTACGCGAACTACGACATGGTCAACCGGACCACCCTCTACCAGGGCGACAGGGAGCTGAACTGGGGTAACGCCGAGTACCTCCAGGTCTCCGGGCTGGCGTCTCAGCGACTGCCGTACCGGCTGGTGGTGGAGAACGACCGGGCCGCGTGGACCAACCCGTACTCCCGGCAGACCCGCACCGAGTGGGGCTTCCACTCGGCGGTCACCGGGGAGGAATCGGCCGAGGTGCTGCCGATGATCCAGCTCGACTACCAGGTGGCCATCGACTCCGCCGGCAGGGCGTCGCGGCGGGCACCGCTGACCGTTGTCGCCTCCCACCTGCCCGACGTCACCGGCACGATCGGCGCGGTGACCGTCGAGGTGTCCTACGACGACGGGGCGACCTGGCAGAAACAGCGGCTGACCCGGCACGGCGACGGCTGGCGTACCTCGCTGGCCGCGCCGGCGAAGGCCGGCTTCGTGAGCCTGCGCACCACGGCGCGCGACACCGCCGGCAACACCGTGAGCCAGAGCATCAGCCGGGCGTTCGGCCTGCGCTGACAGCACTGCGGCCGGCCGCCGCTCAGGGTGCGCGAAACACCCCGAGCGGCGGCCGGTGCCGTCAGTGGAGTTCCTCGGCGAGCTGGTCCCAGTCCGTGACGACCGGCAGCAGGTCCCCGGCCAGCCATGCGGCGCTCTGGTCGTCGTGGTGCGGGTCGCCGGGCACCCCACAGGCGCCCAGGGGGACCACCCAGCGGCTGTCCGAGCGGCGGGCCAGGTCCCAGACGAAGCGCGCGGCCGGCCCCCGGAAGCACCAGTGGGTGACCCCGGGGACGCTGGAGGTGGCCAACACGCAGTCGTGGTCACCGCCGAGCCGGGGGCCGGGCCCGGCGTCCGGGCCGGGCAGGGCCCGCCACGGCGCCAGCCGGTGCAGGTCCCCCCAGGGCATCTGCCCGGCCGTCGCGTCGGCGACCTCCTCGGCCGCCGCGCGTACCAGCGCGGTGACGTCCACACCGGGCAGCGGGGTCGTGCCGAGCAGGTGCTCCAGCGCGTGACCGACGCGTGACGTCAGCGCCAGCCAGGGCGCGAACACCTCGGGGTACGCGGGCAGCTCGGCCAGCGCGGCCAGCGCCGGGTGGGCGGCGATCCGGCGTACGACAGCCGCCCGCAGGAGGGCGTAGGCCGCCGCGTCAGTGCTGTCGGCGGCCATCCGGCGATCCCAGCGCAGCAGCCGTTCGCGCAGCGCGGCGGCGGCCGGGCCGAGCCCGGTCAAGCCTTCCAGCACGGTCAGCAGCGGCCCGGCCGCGCCCAGGTACGTGTCGGTGTGCACAGTGGCCATCTCGTCGGCCGTCCAGGCCGAACGCGCGTCGAGCAGCTCGGCGATGCGATGCGCCCGGTGCGGTGGGGCGAACTCCACCCCGAGCGGCGCCGCCAGCCCGCGCTCGTTGGCCATCACCGCCCGACCGACCACCTCGGCGCGGGGCATCGGCGCGTGCCAGCCCTGCCAGGCGTACGCGGCGTCCCATCCGGGGACCACCCGCCGGCCGTTCTCCGGGTGCCGTACCGGCACCGCCCCGGCGACCCGGTGCAACAGCCCTCCGGCGGTGTCCGCCGCCTGCACCACGTTGACCGGCTCCACCCAGTGCCGCAGCGCGTGGTCGACATCGGCCACCGTGCGGGCGCGCAGCAGCTCCGGCAGCGTCGCGAAACCGAGGTCGCCCCGGACCCGGGGCGGGTAGCGCAGGCTGACGGCCGTCTCGTCGTCCGGCCCACCGGCGATCACCGGACCACGATCGGTTTCTACCACCTCGACCTCGACCGGCTCGGCCCCGGCCACCTCGATCGTCTCGACGTGGCTGTGCGCCGGTCGCCAGCCGGCCGGGCCGAGCGCCTGCACCTGGGGGCCGTCGCGGCGTAGCCGCTCCGCGTACACGTCCTGGTAGTCGGCCATCGCGTTGGTGATCGCCCAGGCCACCGGACCGGTGTGCCCGAAGTGCGCGATGCCCGGCACACCGGGCACCGCCAACCCGACCACGTCGTACTCCGGGCAGGCCAGCCGGATCTGCTGGTAGACGCCGGGATCCTCGATGAACCGGTGCGGATCACCGGCGAGCAGCGCGGCCCCGGTGCCGGTGCGCTCCGCGGCGAGCAGCCACCCGTTGCTGCCGGCCACGGCCGGTCCGTCGGTGGCGAACAGGTCGATCGCGTCCGGCCCGAGGCGCTGCGCCACGTGCTCGCGCCAGAGCTTGCCGGGGAACCCGGCGAACAGGATGTGGTGACCCAGCCAGACCGCGAGCGGTGTCCACGGCTCCCACCGACCCGGGCGCAGCCCGGTGGCGGCGAACTCCGGTGACCGGGCCGCCCCGGCGGCGAGACCGGTGTTGACGCCGTCCACGTAGGCGCCCACCCACTCGGCGGTCGCCGGGTCCAGCGCCGCGTGGCACCGGCGTGCGGTGTCGTCGAGCCGGACCTGCCGGACGAACCGGTCCCAGCCGAGCGCGTCGGGGCCGAGGAACGCCGCGCTGGTGCCTTGGGCGCGGTGCCGTTCCACCTCGATCTGCCAGGCCCGGTCGTACGCGGTCACCCGGCCCTGCGCCGCCGCCAGCGCGAGCGGGTCGTCGGCCCGCAGGTGCGGCACCCCCCACGGGTCGCGGAAACGGCGCTCGTTGCTGTGTTTGCTGGTTCGCCCGCTCTGCTCGCTCACGCCGGCTCCGGGGCCAGGGTGGTAGCGCGGCGTCGGGCCGCGGGGACGACCAGCGGGGTGCCCGTCTCCGGGTCGTCGATCACCCGGCAGGGCAGCCCGAACACCTCCGCCACCAGCTCGGCGGTGACCACCGACGCCGGCTCCCCGGCGGCCACCACGCGCCCGTCGTGCATGGCGATCAGGTGGGTGGCGTAGCGGGCCGCGTGGTTCAGGTCGTGCAGCACCGCGACAAGGGTGCGGCCCTGCTCCTCGTGCAACCGGGCGCAGAGGTCCAGGATCTCGATCTGGTGGGCGATGTCGAGGTACGTGGTCGGCTCGTCGAGCAGCAGCAGGGGCGTCTGCTGGGCGAGCGCCATGGCGATCCAGACCCGCTGCCGCTGCCCGCCGGACAACTCGTCCACCGCCCGGTCGGCGAGATCGTCGACCCCGGTCGCGGTCATCGACTCCTCGACCACCCGCTCGTCCTCGCGGGACCACTGCCGCAGCAGCCCCTGATGGGGGTAGCGACCCCGGGCGACCAGCTCGGCGACGCTGATGCCGTCCGGTGCGATCGACGACTGCGGCAGCAGGCCGAGCGTACGGGCCACAGTGCGGGCCGGCAGATCGTGAATGTCCCGTCCGTCTAGCAGCACCGCACCGGCGCTGGGGCGCAGCATCCGGGACAGGGCGCGCAACAGCGTCGACTTGCCGCACGCGTTCGGGCCGATGATCACCGTAAAGGACCTGTCGGGCACCGCCACGGTCAGGTTCTCGGCGATGGTGCGCTGGTCGTAGGCGAGGGTCAGCGCGGTGCCGCCGAGTCGGGAATCGCCGGGTCGCATGGGTGCTCCTTCGAGGGCGTCACGGGTGTTCACAGCCGGCCCGCCCGACGTTCCATCGCCAGCAGCCAGACCAGGTAGCCGCCGCCGATCACGCCGGTCACCACGCCGACCGGGAGTTGGTGCCCGGCGAACGCGCGCTGCGCCACCAGGTCGGCCCCGACCAGCAGCGCCGCGCCGACGGCCATCGACGGCAGCAGGTTCGGACCCGGGGCCCGGGTCAGTCGTTTCGCCACATGCGGGGCGACGAGCGCCACGAAGGACACCGGCCCGGCGGCGGCCGCCGCGAACGAGACCAGCAGCACGGCGGCAGCGAGCAGCACCAGGCGCAGCCGGCGTACCGGCACGCCCAGGGCGCTGGCCGCGTCGTCGCCCAACTCCATCATCCGCAGCGCCGGGGCGCAGCCGACGAGCACCAGCGGCGCCAACACGACCAGGACGGCGAGCAGCGGCCCGGCGTTGGCCCAGCCTCGCCCGTCCAGGCTGCCGGTGAGCCAGAGCACCGCGCGGGCGGCTTCCATCAGGGGCGCCCGGGTCAGCAGGTAGCCGTTGACGCCGGTCAGGATCGCGGCCACCCCGATGCCGACCAGGATGAGTCGGTAGCCGTGCACTCCGCGCCGCCAGGCGAGCGCGTAGATCACCAGGCCGGTGCCGAGGCCACCGACGACCGCCGCGCCGGCCAACGCCAGGCTGCTGCCACCGAGGACGACCACCACCAGCGCCCCGGTCGACGCGCCCTGGGTGAAGCCGAGGATGTCCGGGCTGCCCAACGGGTTGCGGACCAGCGACTGGAACACCGTGCCGGCGAGAGCCAACGCCGCACCGACCAACAGGGCGGTGACCAGCCGGGGCAGGCGCAGCTCGAGCACGATGAACTGCTCCGCCACAGTGCCACCGCCGGTCAGCGTGCGTAGCACGTCCGCCGGCCCCATCGGGTAGTCACCACTGCCCAGGGCCACCAGACCGAACCCGGCGGCAAGCACCGTCGCGCCGGCCCCGACGCCCAACGCGCGGGGCCGGAACCGCAGCGACAACCCCCATGAAGTACGTAGAACTGTCACGGTTGCGCCACCGGTCGGCGGGTGACCAGCCACAGGAAGAGCGGGCCGCCCAGCACGGCGGTCACCATGCCGACCTGGAGTTCTCCGGGGCGGCCCAGCACCCGGCCGAGCACGTCGGCGCCGAGCAGCAACGCCGGTGCGAGCACCGCGCAGTACGGCAGCAGCCAGCGCAGGTCCGGGCCGGTCAGGGCGCGGACCAGGTGCGGCACCAGCAGCCCGACGAAGACGATTGGTCCGCACGCGGCGGTCGCCGCGCCGCAGAGCAGGGTGACCGCGACGATCACGGCGACGCGGACGAGTGCGGGTCGAGCGCCGAGGGCTCGCGCCGCGTCGTCGCCGAGCGCCAGCGCGTTCAGCGGGCGGGCGGCACCGAGCGCGACCAGCAGCCCGATGAGGATGAACGGCAGCACCCGGGTCACGGTCGCGGAGTCCGCGCTGGCCAGTGAGCCGACCGTCCAGAAACGCAGCCGCTCCAGCGACGCGGTGTCCAGCAGCATCACCGCGCTCACGTAGGAGTAGAGGGTGGCGTTGAGCGCCGCCCCGGCCAGCGCGAGTCGGGCCGGGGTGGCGCCGCGTCCGCCGCCGACGGCGTAGACGAGCGCGGTCACCGCCGCCGCGCCGAGCAGCGCGAACCAGACGTACCCGCCGACGGCGGTGACGCCCAGGAACGCGGCGGCGGTGGCGACGGCCGCGGACGCGCCGGCGTTGATGCCGAGCAGTCCGGGGTCGGCGAGCGGGTTGCGGGTGAGGGCCTGCATGACCGCGCCCGCCACACCGAGGGCGGCGCCGGCGATCAGCCCGAGCAGGGTGCGGGGCAGGCGCATCCGGTGCACCACGGCGTACTCGGTGGCGTCGCGGTGCAGCAACCCGGACCAGACGTCGGCGAGCGGCATGGCCTTCGCGCCGACCGCGATGCTGAGCACCACGATCACCGCGAGCAGTGCCACGGCGGTGACCAGGCCGGCGGCGCGGGCCGCCCGACGGCCACGCCGGCTCGGGGGTGCGGCCGTTTCCCTGGCCGGCACGGGCGGTGCCGGTCGGGTGACGGTGGGTGTGGCGTCCAGTGTGGGCTCCGGGGTGGTGGCGACACGGCGTACCGCTGTTGACAATGACCGAGGTTAGGCTAACCTAACCCCGCTGCCCCGGTCGACCCCGGCCAACCCTTGATCGAAAGACAACACCATGCCCGATGCCCTGTCCGCCCGCCGCCTCTCCCGCCGTGGTCTGCTGGCCGCCGGTGGCGCTGCCACGCTGGCCACCCTGCTCGCCGCCTGTGGCACTGACGACGCCGCGAAACCCGCCGCCGGCAACGGAAGTGGGCCCTGGTCGTTCACCGACGACCGTGGCACGAAGGTCGAGGCCCCGGCCCGTCCGACCCGCGTGGTGGCCTTCACCGGTGTGGCGGCGGCCCTGATCGATTTCGGTCTCGACAAGCAGCTCGTGGGCGTGTTCGGTGAGACCAGGCGCGCCGACGGAACGGCCGAGCCACAGGCCGGCGACCTGAACGTCGAGGGCGTCGAGATCCTCGGCAACGTGTGGGGCGAGTTCAGCCTGGAAAAGTACGCGGCGCTGCGTCCCGAACTGCTGGTCACCCACATGTACGACCCGGACGCGCTCTGGTACGTGCCGGACGAGAGCAAGGCCAAGATCCTCCCGCTGGCACCGAGTGTGGCGATCACCACCGCCCGGGTGCCGATGACCAAGCCCATCGAGCGGTACGCGGCGTTGGCCGAGTCGCTCGGCGCCGACCTGTCCGCGAAGAAGGTCACCGACGGAAAGGCCCGCTTCGACGCCGCCGCCGAGGCGGTCCGTCAGGCGGTCAAGGCCAATCCCGGGATCAAGGTGATGGCCTGCTCCGGCAGCCCCGACCTCTTCTACGTCTCCAACCCGAAGGTCAGCACCGACCTGATGTACTTCGCCGAGTTGGGCGTCGACATCGTGGTGCCCACCAAGCTCGAAGCCGGCGACTACTTCGAGGCGCTGAGCTGGGAGAGCGCCGGCAAGTTCCCGGCCGACCTGATCCTGCTGGACAACCGCAGCACCGCCTTGCAGGCCAAGGACCTCACCGCCAAGCCGACCTGGCAGCAACTGCCGGCGGTCAAGGCCAACCAGGTGAGCCCGTGGGACGCGGTACCCCGCTTCTCGTACGCCGGCTCCGCGCCGTTGCTGGAGAACCTCGCCACCGCCATCCGGAACGCGAAGAAGGTCAGCTGACGCACACCGCTTCCCCGAGGCGCGCCGCTGCGCCTGGGGTCGATTCCGGCTGCCCCTCGTCGAGAACGTGGAAGGACATTCCGTGACCGTGCCGACGTACCCCGTCGAGACCACCACGCCGCCACCGGCGTCAACCGCCGCGCGGGCCCAGCTGCTGCATGGCGGCTCGGTCGAGCAGTACCGCCGGACGATCGCCGACGGCGTCGACCGGGTCGCCCGCCGAGTGGCCACCGTGGACCGTCCAGGCACCGGGATCACGCCGGCCGAGCTGGCCCCACTGGTCGACCGGGTGGACCTGGACCGTCCGCTCGGTGACGCCGGCGCCGCCCTCGACGAGCTGGAGAACGTCTACCTGCGCGACGCCGTCTGGTTCCACCACCCCCGCTACCTGGCCCACCTCAACTGCCCGGTGGCCATTCCGGCCCTGCTCGGTGAGGCGGTGCTCACCGCCGTGAACTCCTCACTGGACACCTGGGACCAGAGCGCCGGCGCCACCCTCATCGAGCGCCGGCTGATCAACTGGACGGCCGAGCGGATCGGCCTCGGCCCCCGCGCCGACGGCATCTTCACCAGCGGCGGCAGCCAGTCCAACCTCCAGGCGCTGCTGCTGGCCCGGGAGGAGGCGTGCGCCGACGCCATCGGCCCGGCGGCGCGCGCCGAACTGCTGCCCCGACTGCGCGTGCTCACCTCCGCCGCCGGCCACTTCAGCGTGCAGAAGTCGGCCAAACTGCTCGGCCTCGCCCCGGACGCGGTGATCGCGGTACCCACCGACGCCCGGCGACGGATCCGGCCGGCCGCCGTCCGCGAGGAGATCGCCCGGTGCCGGCAGGCCGGGCTGGTGGTGATGGCCGTCGTCGGCACCGCCGGAACCACCGACTTCGGCTCGATCGACCCGCTCACCGACCTGGCCGGGATCTGCGCGGCGGCTGGCGTCTGGCTGCACGTGGACGCCGCGTACGGCTGCGGTCTGCTCGTCTCGCCGACGCGCCGGCACCTGCTCGACGGCATCGAGCGGGCCGACTCGGTGACTGTGGACTTCCACAAGTCGTTCTTCCAGCCGGTCAGCTCCAGCGCGCTGCTGGTCCGCGACCGGCGGACGCTGCGGCACGTCACCTACCACGCCGACTACCTCAACCCGGCCCGGATGGTGGAGCAGCGCATTCCCAACCAGGTCGACAAGAGCTTGCAGACCACCCGCCGTTTCGACGCGCTGAAGCTCTGGCTCACCCTGCGGGTGATGGGACCGGACGCGCTCGGCGGGCTCTTCGACGAGGTCGTCGACCGCGCCGCCGACGCCTGGCAACTGGTCAGCGAGGACCCGCGCTTCGAAGTGGTGACGCGCTCGGAGCTCAGCACCGTGGTGTTCCGCTACCTGCCCACCGGCCCCGGCCGGGAGTTGGCCGACGCCGCCAACCTGCACGCCCGGGAGGCTCTCGCGGCGTCCGGTCTCGCCGTGGTCGCCGGGACCCGGGTGGACGGCCGGCACTTCCTGAAGTTCACTCTGCTCAACCCGGAAACCACAGTCGACGACGTCGGGTACGTGCTCGACCTGATCGCCACCCACGCCGGCCAGTACGTGCACGACCACGTCGACGCCGACCTGACCTGTCCCGTCGGCTGACGCCGGTGATCACGAACCCGCGCCTGGAGACCCCGATGTCCACCCATGACTTCATCGCCATCGGGTTGGGCCCGTACAACCTGGGCCTGGCCTGCCTCACCGCGCCGATCGAGGAACTCGACGGGGTGTTCCTGGAGGCCCGGCCGAGCCTCGCCTGGCACCCCGGCATGCTGCTGGAGTCGGCCCGGTTGCAGACCCCGTTCATCGCCGACCTCGTCAGCCTCGCCGACCCGACGTCGCCGTACTCCTTCCTCAACTACCTCAAGGAGATCGGCCGGCTCTACCCGTTCTACATCCGGGAGAGCTTCTACCCGCTGCGCAGTGAGTACGACGCGTACTGCCGGTGGGCGGCGGCGAAACTGCCGAACCTGCGCTTCGGTCAGAGTGTGACCACTGTGGAGTACGACCCCGCGGACGGGCGGTACGTGGTGCGGGCCAGCACCGGCACGGGAGAGACCGTGCAGTACCGGGCCCGGCATCTGGTGCTCGGCACCGGCACCCCGCCGCACCTGCCCCCGGCCGTGGCCGAGTTGCCCGGCGACGCCGTGCACAACTCCCACTACCTGGAGCACCGCACGGCGCTGCGCACCAAGCGCAGCATCACAGTGGTGGGCAGCGGGCAGAGCGCCGCCGAGATCTACCACGACCTGCTCGGCGACATCGACCGCTACGGCTACCAGCTCAACTGGGTGACCCGGTCGCCGCGGTTCTTCCCGCTCGAATACACCAAGCTGACGCTGGAGATGACCTCACCGGACTACGTGGACTACTTCCACGCGCTGCCCGAGGCGACCCGCTACCGGCTGGAGTCCGAGCAGAAGGGCCTCTTCAAGGGGATCAACGCCGACCTGATCAACGACATCTTCGACCTGCTCTACGCGCACAGCGTGGACGGGCCGGTGAACACCCGCCTGCTCACCAACACCGAACTGGTCGCCGCCGAGCACCAGGACGGGCAGTACACGCTGGGATTGCGTCAGGTGGAGCAGGAGCGCGACTTCGTGCTGCGTACCGAGGGGCTGGTCCTGGCCACCGGTTACCACTACCGGGTGCCGGAGTTCCTCACGCCGGTACGGGACCGGATCCGCTGGGACGCGCACGGCCGCTTCGACGTGGCCCGCAACTACAGCATCGACCACAGCGGGCGGGGCATCTTCCTGCAGAACGCAGGCACCCACACGCACAGCATCACCTCACCGGACCTGGGCATGGGCGCCTACCGCAACTCGTGGATCATCCGCGAGCTGCTCGGCCGCGAGCACTACCCGATCGAGAAGAGCATCACCTTCCAGGATTTCGGGGTGTCGTCGTGACCACCGTCTTCACCCGCGTTGACGAGGGGCTCGGTGAGTTCGCGCTGCGGCCGCTCGATCCGGACGGCGACGCGGCGTTGCTGCACACCTGGGTGACCCACCCGAAGGCGGCGTTCTGGATGATGCAGGACGCCGACCTGGCCCAGGTCACCGAGGAGTACCGGCGCATCGCCGAGCACCCGCACCACGACGCGTACCTCGGCCTGTGGCAGGGGAGTCCCGCCTTCCTGGCGGAGCGCTACGACCCGGCCCACGTCGAACTGGTCGGCCTGTACGACCACCAGCCCGGTGACGTGGGCATGCACTTCCTCTGCGCGCCGGTCGACGCGCCCGTGCACGGCTTCACCCGGGCGGTGATCGGCACCGTCATGGCGTGGCTCTTCGGCGACCCGACGACCCGGCGGGTGGTGGTCGAACCGGACGTGCGCAACACCGCCGTGCACGCGCTGAACGCCGCCGTCGGCTTCACCGTCGTCGGCCCGATCGCCAAGCCCGAGAAGGGCGCGCTGCTCAGCGTCTGCACCCGAGCCCAGTTCCAGGCCGCTGCCGACCGCGCCGCTGTCACCCGAACCGAAGGAGCCCCGGCGTGACCACCACCGCCGTCCCCACCCGCCCGCCCGTCGCCACCGCGCACAACGCCTTCGGCGACCCGGTCGGGCACCTCACCCCGCAGCGCTGGGCCCGGGCCAACCGGCTGCTGGTCCGCAAGGCGCTCGCCGAGTTCACCCACGAGCGGCTGCTCACCCCGGAGGCCGTGGCCGGCCCCGACGACCGGCAGTGGTACGAGGTCCGCAACGACGACGGCACTGTCACCTACCGGTTCGCGGCGCGAGTGCTCGCCCTGGCGCACTGGCAGATCGACGCGGACAGCATCACCCGAGACCGCGACGGCACCTCCCTGGCCCCGGACGCGGTGGACCTCATCGTCGAACTGCGCGACACCCTCGGGCTCTCCGCGCGGGTGCTCCCGGTCTACCTGGAGGAGATCACCTCGACGCTGGCGGGTACGGCGTACAAGCTGGCCCAGGCCGCGCCGAGCGCGGCCGAGCTGGCCGAGGCGGACTTCCAGACCATCGAGACCTCGATGACCGAGGGCCACCCCTGCTTCGTGGCGAACAACGGCCGGCTCGGCTTCGGCGTCGACGAGTACCACCGGTACGCCCCGGAGGCCGCCGCGCCGGTGCGGCTGGAGTGGCTGGCCGCGCACCGGGACCACTCGACGTTCAGCAGCGCCGCCGACCTCGACTACGACACGCTCATCGAGGGCGAGCTGGACGCCGAGACCCGGGCCCGGTTCGCGGCCACGATGGCCGATCTCGGGCTGGACCTCGCCGACTACCACCTGATCCCGGCGCACCCGTGGCAGTGGTGGAACAAGCTGGCGGTCACCTTCGCCGGGGAGCTGGCCGAGCGGCGGCTGGTGCACCTCGGCCCCGGGCCGGACGTGTACCTCGCCCAGCAGTCCATCCGCACCTTCTTCAACGTCAGCGCGCCGGGTCGGCACTACGTGAAGACCGCGCTGTCGGTGCTGAACATGGGCTTCATGCGGGGGTTGTCGGCCGCGTACATGGAGGCCACCCCGGCGATCAACGACTGGCTGGCCGACCTGATCGCCGCCGACGAGGTGCTGACCGGCACCGGCCTGACCGTCATCCGGGAGCGGGCCGCAGTGGGTTACCGGCACCGGCAGTACGAGGCGGCGACCGAGCGCACCTCCCCGTACCGCAAGATGTTGGCCGCCCTGTGGCGGGAGAGCCCGGTGCCCGAGCTGGCACCGGGGGAGCGACTGTCCACCATGGCCGCGCTGCTGCACGTCGACGACGAGGGCGGCTCACTGGCGGCGGCGCTGATCGCCCGGTCCGGCCTGGCGCCCGAGGTGTGGCTGCGTCGCTACCTGGACGCCTACCTGACCCCGCTGCTGCACAGCTTCTACGCCCACGACCTAGCCTTCATGCCGCACGGCGAGAACGTCATCCTGGTCCTCGACGAGCAGGACACCGTCCAGCGGGTGATCTTCAAGGACATCGCCGAGGAGATCGCGGTGATGAGCGACAAGGTCGAGCTGCCGCCGGCGGTGGAGCGGATCCGCGTCGAGGTGCCCGACGACACCAAGCTGCTGACCATCTTCACCGACGTGGTGGACTGCTTCCTGCGGCACCTCAACGCGGTCCTGGTCGAAGCCGGTGTGCTCGCCGAGGGCGACTTCTGGCGCACTGTCGCGGCCTGCGCCGCCGACTACTTCAACCGGGTGCCGCACCTGGCCGAGCGGGTCCGCCACTACGACCTGTTCGCCCCGGAGTTCACGCTGTCCTGCCTCAACCGGCTGCAACTGCGCGACAACCAGCAGATGATCGACCTGGCCGACCCGTCGGCGGCGCTCCAGTTCGTCGGCACCCTCACCAACCCGCTCGCCGCCCACGCCCCGGCCCGGTGACCGCAGTCGCGTTTGGTCAGCGGGCACGCCAACGGGTGCAATAGGCGGATGGGAGTTCTGAGTACCGCGAGCCTGTTCGCCGCCACGCTGGCCACCGGCCTGACCGCCGGGCTGTTCGCCGCCTTCGCGTACGCGGTCATGCCGGGTCTGGCCCGCACCGACGACCGGACGTTGGTGCTCGCCATGCGGCGGATCAACGAGTCGATCCTCAACGGCTGGTTCGCTGTGTGCTTCGGTGGCGCGTTGCTGTTCACGCTGCTGGCGGCGGTGCTGCACCTGGGGGCCGAGCGTCGGGCGGTGCTGCCGTGGACCGTCGCCGGGCTGCTGCTGTACCTGGTGGTGCTCGGCGTCACCGCCGTGGTCAACGTGCCGCTCAACAACGTGCTGGCCCGCGCCGGCGACGTCGACGACGCCACCGACCTCGCGGCGCTGCGGGCCCGGTTCGAGGTCACCTGGGTACGCGGCAACGTGGTCCGCGCCGTCGCGTCGACCGGTGCCTTCGGGTTGCTGGCGTGGGCGCTGGTGGCCGAGGGTCGGCTGCTCGGCTGAGGCCGGATGGGAGGGCGACCGACCGGGCCGGCGTCGGCTCAGTCGGTCGGCTCTGCCGTGCCGGCCCGCTGGAACGCGCGGGCCAGCTGGGCGAGGTCGAAGCCCTCGAAGTGCTGGAGGAACCGGCGGCGTACGGCGGCCAGGTGGCTGGGCCAGGATTCCTGCAGGCGGGCGTAGCCCGCGTCGGTGAGGACGGCGTTCCAGCCGCGCGCGTCCTCCTCGCACCGTTCCCGCCGGACCAAGCCCTGCGTCTCCAGCCGGATGATCGTGCGGGTCATGCCGCTGAGCGAGAGGTAGCAGAGCGCCGCGAGCTCGTTCATGCGCATCCGCCGGTCCGGTGTCTCGGAGAGGTTCATCAGCGCGGTGTACTCGGTGAGCGGTAGCTGACGGTCACCGACCATGTCCGCGTCGATCGCACGGGGCAGGACGTGCATCACCTGGCCCAGGGCGCGGACCAGGGATTCCTCGTCTGGAGTGAGGGGTTGCGGAGTCGCTGCGGAGGGGTTGGACATCCTCCTACCATACTTGTTTGACTGAGCAAATGCTCACCCTCCGTGTGACCACGCCCATAGGTCGATTATTTGCTTGACCAATCAAGCACCGGTTAGCGTTCCCGTCGTCAGGCAATGACCTCTGAAAGGCGCCACACATGACCAGGATCGGGATCATCCTCGGAAGCACCCGCCCGGGGCGTAACGGCGAGGCCGTCGCCCGCTGGGTGCTCGAGATCGCCAAGCAGCGCTCCGACGCGGAGTACGAGCTGATCGACCTGCTCGACTACCAGCTGCCGCACCTCGACGAGGCGTACCCGCCCTCGATGGGCCAGTACGCCCAGCCGCACACCAAGCGGTGGGCCGAGACGATCGCGTCGTTCGACGGGTTCATCATCGTCACCCCCGAGTACAACCACTCGACCTCGGGCGCCCTGAAGAACGCGATCGACTTCCTCTACGCCGAGTGGAACAACAAGGCCGTCGGCTTCGTCAGCTACGGCTCGGTCGGCGGGACGCGCGCCGTGGAGCACCTGCGTCTGATCTCCGGTGAGCTCCAGATGGCCGATGTGCGCTCGCAGGTCGCGCTGTCGCTCTTCACCGACTTCGAGAACTTCAGCGTCTTCAAGCCCAACCAGTTCCACCAGGATTCGCTGACCGCCACGCTCGACCAGGTGGTCGCCTGGAGCACGGCGCTCGCTCCGCTGCGCAAGGGCTGAGCGTTTCGCGTCGTCCGGAAACGGCCGTGGGGGATCCCACGGCCGTTTCCGGACGTTCAGGCACGCTCTGCATCGGCGAACAGGTCCAGCGAGAGCTGCCACAGTCGCGCCGCCGCCGCGGGGTCGATCGCGTGGTCGGCGACGCCGCGCAGCGGGTCCGCCGGGTCGTGGCGCACCGCCTGCTGGCAGTCCTCGAAGTACCGGCCGCCGATGCCCTCCAGCTGCGGCCCCGCGGCGAGCAGCACGGAGGTCGCGGCTCCCTGCTGCGGGGTCTTGAAGTCGTACGCCGGAAGGTTCGCGTAGTCCTCCTCGGTGAGGTGCCGTCCCAGGTTGGTGGCGACGGCGCCCGGGTTGGCCGCGTTGACGGTGATGCCGTCGCCGGCCCAGCGCCGGTTCGCCTCGACCGCGAACAGCGCGGTGGCGGTCTTCGACTCGCCGTAGGCGAGCAGACGGTCATAGGGGCGTTCCCGGAAGTTGACGTCCTCGAAGACCATCGGGGCCGAAACGTGGGCGATGGAACTCAGCGACACCACGCGGGCCCGACCGGCCCTGGCGAGCGCCCGGTGCAGCCCGTTGGCGAGCGCGAAGTGGCCGAGGTGGTTGGTGGCCAACTGCAACTCCCAACCCTCCGCCGTGCGCATCTCCGGTGTCGCCGACACCCCGGCGTTGTTGACCAGGATGTGCAGGGCCCCGTCCCAGGCGGCCACGAACGCGGCGACCGACCGCTGGTCGGACAGGTCCAACGGCGCGACCCGGAGCAGCCTGTTCCCAGCCCCGGCGCCGATCTCCTGCGCGGTCCGCTCGCCGGCCCGCACGTCCCGCACCGCCAGGGTCACCTCGGCGCCCGCCATGGCCAGCGCCCGGGCGGTCTCCACCCCGATGCCTGACGAGGCGCCGGTGACGATGGCGCGTCGCCCGGTCAGGTCGACACCGGCCACGACGTCGGCGGCGGTGGATTGAGCGTCGAACGGCGTGCTGACGCGTGTTTCCGACATGATCGTCTTCCTTCGGTGGGTGTCCTCACGTGGCCGTGCCGGCTCGCCGTACCGGCGTACGGTGTGTCGGCGCCGCCCTTCGCACCGATCGTGCGCGGAGGTCCGTCCGGACGGCCAACACGCGCTTCCTGGCGTGGCTACAGTCTGTTCCTGTGGCCATGCCCGAGCTGCGACAACTGCGGTACTTCCTGGTCCTCGCGGAGGAGCTGAGCTTCACCCGGGCCGCCGCCCGCCTGATGATCGCCCAGCAGTCGCTGTCGCAGCAGATCACCGCCCTGGAACGCGCCCTCGGCGCGAAGCTGTTCGACCGTGACAGCCGCGGCACCACCCTCACCGACATCGGCACCCTGTTCGTGTCCGAGGCGCGCGCCGTCATCGACCGCGCCGAGCAGGCCGTCGCCGTCGTGGAACGGGCCCTGCGGGGTGAGGTGGGCACCCTCCGGCTCGCCTTTCTGACCACCGTCGCCAACCATCTGCTGCCCCCGGTGGTCCGGGCAGTCCGCCACCACCTCCCCGACCTGCACCTGACCACCGAATCCACCAGCATCGCGACACTGGTGCAGGGCGTCCTCGACGGGCGGTTCGACGTCGCCTTCACCCGGACCCCGCTCGTTCCCGGCCTGGAGTCCAGGAGGCTGACGACCGAACCGGTCTGCGCGGTGCTGCCCGAGGGCCACCCGCTCGCCGGGCGCGACGAGTTGACCCTCGCCGACCTGGCGAACGAACCGTGGGTCATGACCCCGCGCAGCTCCTGGGAACCCTGGCACCGCGCCTACGAGGACCAGTTCCGGGAAGCGGGCTTCATACCGACAGTCGTTCAGGAAGAGGCCGGCGTGCAGAGCCTCCTCGGCCTGGTCGCCGCCGGGCTCGGCGTCACCCGGCTCGCCTGCTCGGCGGCGAGTCTTCGCCGCACCGGCGTGGTGTTCGTCCCGCTGGCCGGCGCCTACGCGCACACCGAGATGGTGTGGTTGGCGGGCAACACCGCGCCCGCGCTGCACCGGTTCCTGGACGTGGTGACGGAACTCGCGGCGACCACCGACCTCACCAGCACCGGCTGACGGTGAGCCGGCCGGCTCACCGCGCCGCAACGCCCACGGCCAGCGTCGGAGGGGTGCGTTCACTACCCTTGGCGCGATGAGCCGATCCGCCGCCGCTGGTCGGGCTCCGCTCTGGCGGGACCGGACCTTCGGCACGTACTGGGTCGCCCAGTCGCTCTCGGCGGCCGGCGACTCGTTCGCCTACCTGGCGGTGCCGCTGCTGGTGCTCCAGGCGACCGGGTCGGTGGCGCAGATGGGCCTGCTCACCGCCGTCGCGGGCGCGGCGTCGGTCGTCGCCGGGATCTTCGGTGGGGTGCTGGTCGACCGGTACGACCGCCGCACCCTGATGATCGTGGCGGACCTGACCCGGGTGGTGCTGTACGCCCTGGTGCCACTGGCGTGGCTCGCCGGTTCGCAGGTCTGGCTGCTCTTCGTCGTCCTGCCCATCTGCGAGGCGGCCGGCATGCTGTTCCAGGTCGCCGCGGTGACCGCGGTGCGCAATCTCGTGGACTCCGACCGGATCACCGAGGCCAACGGCCGGTTGCAGGCGACGTACGCGGCGGCGGCCGTGCTCGGGCCGTTGCTCGCCGGTGTGGTGGCCGCCCGCTTCGGCCCGGCGACCGCCATCGCCGTCAACGCGGCGAGCTTCGCGCTCTCGACGGCCGGCCTGTGGCTGATCCGACTGCGCCCCGTCCAGGTGGACGAGGGGGTGGCCCGGCAACGCCCGCTGGTTGAGTTCGTGGCCGGGGCGCGGTTCCTGTGGCGACAGCCTGTGCTGCGTGCGCTGACCGTCCTGTTGTCGGTCTTCATCTTCCTCACCTACGGCTTCGTCGACGTGCTGATCTACCACGTCACGTACGACCTCGGCGGCTCGGAGGGCACCGTCGGCACGGTGCTCGGCCTGGCGGCGCTGGGCACGGTCGCCGGCGCGCTGCTGGTGGCGCCGCTGCGCCGCCGTCGCGGCTTCGGCCCCACCTGGATCGGCGCGCACGCGACCTGCGGTTTCGCCGTCGCGGGGGTCGGCCTCGCCACCACCGTGCCCGCGGTCACCACGCTGACCGCGGTGTACCTGTGCTGTCTCAGCGTCGGCGGGATCTGTTCGATGTCCCTGCGCCAGGAGATCACCCCCGATCACCTGCTGGGTCGGGTCACGTCGGCGTTCTGGAGCACGCACTACGCCCTCGGTCCGGCCGGCGCTGTCATGCTGACCTGGGCCGCCGGCCGCTACGGTGCTCCGGCGGTCACGCTCGCGGCGGGCGCGGGGTGCCTGCTGGTCGCCGTCGGCGGCCTCTTCACCCCGATCCGCCGTGCCGGCGCGGACCCGGCCGCCGGGCAGCCCGGACTGCGCCCGGCCCCGGCCGGCGGCTGAGCCCTCCTGGTCGATCATGGACTTACGGTGGGCACGTTGTGAAAGCACGCCCCTTTCGCACACCACCACAAGTCCATGATCGACACGAGCGGGCGCGGGCGGGGCTTGGCCTTAGAACTCCTGGTACATGACGTGCAGGCCGACCCGGCCGAGGGTGGGGTGACGGAACGCGCCCGGCACGGTGCCGACCACCTCGAAGCCCTCCCGCCGATACAGCCGCACCGCGGAACTGTTGCTCTCCGCCACGGCGTTGAACTGCATGCCGGCGTACCCCTGCCGGCGGGCCCAGGTGAGGGCGTCGCGGCACAGCGCGGTGCCCACGCCCCGGCCCCGCGCGTCGGCGGCGACCATGAAGCTCGCGGTGGACACGTGCGCGCCCGGCCCGGGCCGGTTGGTGCCCATCTTCGCGGTGCCGAGCACCCGCTCGCCGTCGACCGCCACGACGGTCCGCCCCGGCGCTGCCTCGACCCACATGCCGTACGACTGCTCGACGGTCATCGCCGGGTCGTAGACGAAGGTCTCCTGCGCCCGGATCACCTCCTCGATGATCGGCCACACCTGCGACCAGTCCCGGTCGACGAACTCCCGAATCAGCACCCGGGGAGGTTAGGCCCGGGCAGGGGCCCCGGACAATCAGTTATCCGCTGGTGCATCTGTGCGGCCTGCGTCCGACCACGCGCCGGACGCCACCCGCGCCGGGCGTCAGCCCGAGGCGAGCGCGGCCAGCTCCTCGTCGAGCAGGGCCGCCAGCCGGGCGGACCGCTCGGGATGGCTGCGCGCGGTCATCCCGCGGCTCGGCATCTCCACAGTCATCAGCAGGTACAGATGCAGCCGGTAGAGACCGAGCCGGCGGCGTGCCGAAGCGTTCAGCACCAACGGTTCGGCTGCGCTGGCCTGGTAGCCGCGCAGCAGAGGGTGCTCCGGCTCGTCCTCGGCGCGTCGGAAGAGCAGCGGCGAAACCAGGTCCAGCAGTGGGTCGCCGTAGAGGAACCGCTCGCCGTCCACCAGGCCGCGCAGCCGCAACCGGCCGTCGCCGTCGGGCGCCGCCAGCACGTTGCCGTCCCAGCAGTCGAAGTGCAGCAGCGCCGGGCGGCGCACCTCGTCGAGCACGTCGGCGTGCCGCCCCACCAGCGCGCGCAGCTGCGCCGGGGTCACCGGCAGTCGGACGTCCCAGTCGACCGCGTCGGCCAGGAGCGCGTCGAGCATCGCCGTGAACGCCGCCCGCCAGGTCGGCCCGGCGGCCCGGTCGTCGTCGTACCCGAACCGCTCGCCGGTGACCCGGTGCAACGCGGCGAGGGCCACCCCGAGGTCGTAGCGCGCCGGGCCGTCGTCGGCCATGACACCGGCCTCGGCCAGGTCGGACAGCGACCGGCCGGGCAGCAGCGCGGTGACCAACCACTCGCCGTACGCCGGGTCGGCGCCCCGCCAGAGCACCGGGGGGACGGGGACCTGCGGCGCCCGCTGCGCGACGAGCCGGAAGTAGCGCTCCTCGGCGGCGCAGAGCCCGTGCTCGTAGCGCAGCAGCGGCGTTCCGGCCGGCGGAGCCAGCTTCAGTACCACCCGACGGTCGTCGTCCAGCAGCGCCCACCAGACCGTCGCGTACCCGCCGCCGGCCAGCGGACCGGCGTCCCGGACCCGGGCTTGTGGCCCGACCGACGCACCGATCAGGTGCGCCACGTCGGCGGGTGTGAGGGTCCGCTGGGTCGGACTGACGCCGGTCACGACGCGGTGTCACCTCGGCGTGCCCGTGGGGCGGAACCCGCTGTGGCGCGGGTGGACGGTGGGACGGGTCCGGCGGTGTCGCGGCGGACCAGCTCGGCGGGGAGCACCTCGACCCGGGGCGTCGGGGCCCCGACGCCGAGCACCAGGGACATCGCCCGCACACCCATGTCGACCAGGGGCAGCCGCACGGTGGTCAACGCCGGGGTCACGTCCCGGGCGATCGGCATGTCGTCGAAACCCAGCACCGAGATCTGGTGCGGCACGGCCAACCCACGCGCGCGCAGGGTGGCGAGCGCGCCGATGGCCATCGAGTCGTTGAGCGCCACGATCGCGGTCAGCTCCGGGTCGGCGTCGAGCAGTCGGGCGGTGGCCTCGGCGCCACCGTCGCGGTCGAACTCCGCGTACCGGATGCGCCGTTCGGGCAGCTCGCGGCCCTGCTCGGTGAGGGCCTGCCGGAGCCCGGCGAGCCGGTCGGTGGTGGTGGTAAGGATGCGCGGACCGGCGACCACGCCGATCGCCCGGTGCCCCAGCCCGCACAGCTCCCGCCCGGCGAGGTAGCCGCCGGTCCGGTTGTCCGGCATCACCGCGTCGCCGGAGTGCTCGTGCCGGCCGATCACCGCCACCCGCCCGCCGGTGGCCTCGTACGCGGCGAGCTTCTCGTTGAGCTGCCGGGTGAACGCCTCGTCGTGGTAGCCCGAGCCGGCCAGGATCAGCGCCGCCACCTGGTGGCCGCGCAGCAGCTCCACGTACTCCAACTCGCGGTCCGGGTCCCGGTAGCTGTTGCAGATCATCAGCAGCCGGCCCTGGTCGGTGGCGACCCGTTGTAGCCCCCGGGTGATCTCGGCGAAGTACGGGTCGGAGACGTCGTGCACGATCACGCCGACCGCGCTGCGGTGCGAGCGGGCCAGCAGCTGGGCGTGCGCGTTCGGCACGTACTGCAACTCGGCGACGGCAGCGAGCACCCGTTCGCGCAGCTCGTCGGTGACCGGCTTGCTGCTGCCGTTGATGACGCGGGAGGCGGTGGCGGGCGATACGCCCGCTCGGCGGGCCACATCGGACAGGGTCGCCATGGCCCGCCCCCTCGATCTGTTGACGGCGTTTCGTCGTGCCGGCTAGCGTCACCGTACCGCAGAGAAAGCCCTTTCCCGCAGGGAGGCCCGGCCATGTCCGATCGCTTCGCGGTACTTCAACTTGACGACCTTCCCGCCCGGCGCTGCTCGTGTGGAACCACCCGCCGGGGCTTCATCGCCGAGAGCGAGGGCCAGGCCAGCGTGCATCTGCTCCAGGTGCAGGACGCGGTGACCCACCACCACCGGATCGCCACCGAGTACTACGTCGTGCTCGCCGGTGAGGGCGAGATCGAGCTGGACGGGGTACGTCATCCCGCCCGGCCGATGTCCGCGTTCCTGATCAAGCCGGGCTGCCGGCACCGGGCCATCGGCGACCTCACGGTGTTGCTGGTGTCCCTGCCGGCAGCGGACGACACCGACGAGTACTTCGATGCCTGATCGGCCGGCGCCGCTCCCCGGCGGCATCGGGGTGTCCCGACTGCGCGTCTACGACACGGTGGCCTCGGACGGCCTGGTCGGCGGCACCCCACACGTGCACCTGTGCTGCACCGAGGGGTACGTGGTGACCGACGGCGAGGGCGCGGTGCAGACCCTGACCACCGCCGGTTTCCGGGAGACGCCGCTGCGGCCGGGGGTGGTGGTCTGGTTCCAGCCGGGCACCGTCCACCGCCTGGTCAACACCGGCGGGCTGAGCATCGTGGTGCTGATGCAGAACAGCGGGCTGCCCGAGGCCGGCGACGCGGTGCTGACCTTCCCACCCGAGGTGCTGGCCGACCCGGCAGCGTACGCCGCGGCGGTGGCGTTGCCCGGCGGGGGAGCGCCGGGCGCGGACGTGCACGCCGCGTACCGTCGGCGGGATCTGGCGGTGACCGGCTTCCAGGCGCTGCGTTCCGGTGGGCCGGCGGCGCTGGCCGCGTTCCACGCCGCCGCGACCGCCCTGCGCCAACCGTTGCTGGCGCGGTGGCGGCAGCGGTGGGAGGCCGGCGCGGGCCGCGCCGCCGCCGACACCGCCGCGCAGCTCGACGCCCTGGAGCGGGGGGATCCCGGCCACCTGGGCGACGCCGGGGTGTACGCGGTGAACGAGCCGGTCGAGCGGGGCCGGTTGGGTATGTGCGGCCTCCTCGACACCTACCCGGCGGCCGGCTGACCGTCCCTTCGGGACAGCTGGGGCCACTGCCAGGCATCGGCGGAAACAGATGGAGGAAAGGGCTTGCCCGGCGTGAGGGGGCCGCCTACGCTCCAGGAAAGCGTTTGCCTGATCCGCCGGCGGCCCGGTCCATGGGTGCCGTACCGGGCCCCGAGGAGGTTCCGCGTGACCGAGAACTCTTTGGACACGGCGGGCCGGCAGGCCGCCGCCGACCGGGCCGGCGGTGCGCGAGCAGCCGCTGCCGGGCCTGGCAGTGTCGATGCGGCGGACGGCCTCGACGGCACGGCTTCGTCCACGGTGGTGAAACGGCCACCCGGTGGCGGCCGTCCACCACGTCCCACGTTCGGTCGCCGCGCGGTGACCTTCGCCGACTCGCTCTGGCGCCCGGCGCTGGTGCTCGCGGTCTTCTTCGCCGCCTGGTGGTTCGTGGCGGCCCGCGAGTACGTCCCGAACTACCTGGTGCCCACCCCCGGCCAGGTGTGGGAGACGATGACCACGCAGTGGTCCGAGCTGGCCCGGCACACAGTGGTCACCCTCTACGAGACGGTGCTCGGCTTCGTGCTGGCCGCCGCGTTGGGTCTGGTCACCGCGGTCGCCATCGCCTACTCCCGCACCCTGGACAAGGCGCTCTACCCGATCGTCCTGTTCGCACAGGTCATCCCGAAGATCGCCATCGCGCCGCTGCTGGTGGTCTGGTTCGGCCTCGGCCTCACCCCGAAGATCATCCTGGCGGTGCTCATCGCGTTCTTCCCGGTGGTCATCTCCGGCGTGGCCGGGCTGCGCTCCACCGACCCGGAGCTGCTCGACCTCGCCGCCACGATGGGCGCCGGGCCATGGCGCACCTTCCGCAAGATCCGCTTCCCGAACGCGTTGCCGCACCTGATGGCCGGCCTGAAGGTGGCCGTCACCCTCGCCGTGGTCGGTGCCGTGGTCGGTGAGTTCGTCGGCGCCAGCGAGGGGCTCGGCTACGTCCTGTTGCTGGCCAACGGCAACCTCGACGCCCCACTGCTGTTCGCCGACCTGATCCTGATGTCGGCCATCGGCATCGTCCTGTTCGTCCTGGTCGAGATCGCCGAGGCACTGCTCATTCCGTGGCACGCCAGCCGCCGGGCCGGCGTGTCCCTCACCACCTCCTGACCGACCCCATCACGGAGGCACCGATGAAACGCACCGCCACCACCATCCTGGCCACCGCCGCCCTGCTCCTCGCCGCCGCCGGCTGCGGTGGTGACGATCCCGCCGGCAGCACCAACGCCGACGGCAGCAAGCAGGTCACCCTCACCCTCAACTGGGTGCCCTATGGCGAGCATGCGCCCTTTTACTACGGCCTGCAGAAGGGTTACTACTCCGCCGAGGGCATCGACCTGAAGATCCTGCCCGGCAACGGCTCGGGCAACACCGTCAAGCAGGTCGCCCAGAAGCAGACCGACTTCGGGTGGGCGGACAGCCCGGTGCTGCTGAAGTCGGTGGCCAGCGGCATGCCGGTGCGCAGCCTCGGCGCGTACCTGGAGAAGGGACCCTCCTCGGTGGAATTCTTCACCGAGGAGAACATCAAGACACCGGCCGACCTCAAGGGCAAGACCGTCGGCGGCACCCCCGGCGACGCCCTCTACGCGACCTTCCCGGCCTGGCTGGAGAAGAACGGCCTCAAGAAGGACGACGTCAAGGTGGTCAACGTCGACGCCGCCGGCAAGATCGCCGCCCTGGCCGAGGGCAAGGTCGACGCCATCATGGGCTTCTTCCACGATCAGGCGCCCACCATCGAGAGCAAGACCGGCAAGAAGGTCGACGTGCTGCTCTTCGCCGACTACGGGATGAACCTGCTCGGCACCGGCCTGATCGCCAACACCCAGACCCTGCAGAAGGACCCGGAGCTGGTCCGCAAGTTCGTCCGGGCCACCCAGAAGTCCTGGGCCGACGCCGCCCGGGACCCGGCCGGCGCGGTGAGCGCGATGACGGCTCTCGCCGAGAACGAGCCGGCGCCCGAGGTGCTCACCAAGCAGCTCACCCTCAACATGCCGCTGATCGGCGCGGACGGCCCGCCCGGGGTGAACACCGAGGCCCAGTGGACCGAGACCATCGACCTGATGTCCCGCTACGCCGAGCTGAAGGACCCGGGAGCGCCCAGCGCGTACTGGGACTCCTCGTACGCGGCGCAGGGGTGACCCGGTGACCGCCGCGCCGGCAGCCACCGGCACCGCCATCGGGATGTCCGGGCTGACCGTCCGGTTCACCACCCGACGGTCGCAGACCACAGCGTTGGACGACGTGTCGCTGGACATCGAGCCGGGCGAGTTCGTCACGATCGTCGGCCCGTCCGGCTGCGGCAAGTCCACCCTCCTGAAGATCGTCGCGGGGTTGGTCAAACCGACCAGCGGCGAGGTGTCGCTCCTGGAGCGCCCGGTGCGCGGCCCGCAGAAGGAGATCGGCTTCGTCTTCCAGAAGGCCGCGTTGCTGGAGTGGCGCGGTGCCCGAGCCAACATCCTGCTGCAGGCCGAGATGCGCGGTATGGACCGGGCTCAGGCGGCCCGCCGCGCCGACGAGCTGATCGAGATGACCGGCCTGACCGGCTTCGAGAAGGCGTTGCCGCACGAGCTGTCCGGCGGCATGCAGCAGCGGGTGGCGCTCTGCCGCGCGCTGCTGCACTCCCCGCCGGTGCTGCTGATGGACGAACCGTTCGGCGCCCTGGACGCGCTGACCCGGGAGCAGATGAACGCCGAACTGCACCGGATCTGGCGGGAGACCGGCACCACTGTGGTGCTGGTCACCCACTCCATCGCTGAGGCGGTCTTCCTCGGCACCCGGGTCGTGGTGATGAGTCCCCGGCCCGGCCGGATCATCCGCACCTTCCCGGTCGAGCTGCCGGCGCACCGCGACTACGCGCAGGTGATGTCGGATCCCCGCTTCGACCGGCTCGCCACCGACCTGCGTGGGTTGCTCGGCAGCGCGGCCGCCAACCACTGAGCGCGGATCGGCACGACCAGCATGACGGAAGGAACACCATGACCCGCAGGTCGATCGGCATCATCGTCAACGGCGTGACCGGACGGATGGGCTACCGGCAGCACCTCGTCCGGTCGCTGCTGGCCATCCGCGAATCCGGTGGTGTGGCGTTGGCCGACGGCACCACCATCTGGCCGGAACCGGTCCTGGTCGGGCGCAACGAGACGAAGCTCCGGGAGCTCGCCGAGCGGCACGGGCTGACCGACTGGACCACCGACCTGACCTCGGCGCTGGCCCGCGACGACGTCGAGATCTACTTCGACGCGCAGGTCACCCAGCAACGGGAGAAGGCGATCCGGCAGGCCATCGAGGCCGGCAAGCACATCTACACGGAGAAGCCGTTGGCCGAGGACACCGCGGCGGCGCTCGACCTGGCCCGGGCGGCGGACGCGGCCGGCGTCCGCACCGGTGTCGTGCAGGACAAGCTCTTCCTGCCCGGTCTGCGCAAGCTCAAGCGCCTCATCGACGGCGGCTTCTTCGGCCGGATCCTCTCGGTGCGCGGCGAGTTCGGGTACTGGGTCTTCGAGGGCGACTGGCAGTCCGCTCAGCGGCCGTCGTGGAACTACCGGACCGAGGACGGCGGCGGCATCGTTGTCGACATGTTCCCGCACTGGCACTACGTGCTGGAGGAGCTGTTCGGTCGGGTCACGGCCGTCTCCTGCGTGACCGCCACCCACGTGCCCGAACGGGTCGACGAGGCCGGTCACCCGTACGCGGCCACCGCCGACGACGCCGCGTACGCCACCTTCGAACTCGACGGCGGGGTGATCGCGCAGATCAACTCGTCCTGGGCCGTGCGGGTGTACCGCGACGAGCTGGTGGAGTTCCAGGTCGACGGCACGGAGGGCAGCGCGATCGCCGGCCTGCGCAACTGCCGGGTGCAGCACCGGGCGGTCACACCGAAGCCGGTGTGGAACCCGGACCTGCCGGCCACCGAGGACTTCCGCGCCCAGTGGGCCGAGGTGCCCGACAACGAGGAGTTCGACAACGGCTTCAAGGTGCAGTGGGAGGCGTACCTGCGGCACGTGGTGGCCGGCGAGCCGTTCCGGTGGGACTTCCTGGCCGGCGCGCGCGGGGTGCAGCTTGCCGAGCTGGGGCTGCGCTCGGCCCGCGAGGGCGGCCGTGTCGAGGTGCCGGAGCTGCACTCATGACCGCCGAGGTGGTGCTGCCCGGCGGGCGACGGCACCGGCTGGCCGGGGGTGGCGGCTTCGCCCGCCCGGACGCGCCGGCGACCAGCCGGATCGCGTACGCCGCCGCGCACGTGGTCGCCGACCCGGGCGCGGAGAACGTGCCGGGTGCCCCGGCGGCGGTGGACTGGGACACCACCCTCGCCTTCCGGCGGCACCTCTGGTCGTACGGGCTGGGGGTCGCCGAGGCGATGGACACCGCCCAGCGGGGGATGGGGCTCGACTATCCGGCCACCCGGGAGCTGATCCGACGTAGCGCCGCCGAGGCCCGCGCGGTGGGCGGGCGGATCGTCGCCGGGGCCGGCACCGACCAGCTGCCGGCCGGCCCGGCCACAGTGGCGGCGGTCACCGCCGCGTACGCCGAGCAGCTCGACGACGTCCGCGCCGCCGGCGCCCGGCCGGTGCTGATGTGCAGCCGGCACCTGGCCGCCGCGGCACGTGGCCCGGAGGACTACCTGCGGGTGTACGACGAGCTGCTGAGCGCCGCCGACGAACCGGTGGTGCTGCACTGGTTGGGTCCGATGTTCGACCCGGCGTTGACCGGCTACTGGGGTGCGGTCGACCTGGACCTGGCCGCCGACACGGTGGTCGAGCTGATCAAGGCCCACCAGTCCACCGTGGACGGCATCAAGGTGTCACTGTTGGACGCCGACCGGGAGGTCGCGTTGCGCCGCCGCCTGCCGGCCGGGGTACGCCTCTACACCGGTGACGACTTCCACTACCCGGAGCTGATCCGCGGTGACGAGGTGGGTCACTCCGACGCGCTGCTCGGGGTGTTCGCGGCCATCGCGCCGGCCGCCGCCGCCGCGCTGGCCGCCCTGCACCGGGGGGACCTGACGGCGTACGACGAGATCTTCGGGCCCACCGTGCCGCTGGCCCGGCACCTGTTCGCGGCGCCGACCTGGCACTACAAGACGGGGATCGTGTTCCTGGCCTGGTTGGCCGGGCACCAGGACCATTTCACGATGGTCGGTGGCGCGCAGTCCGGCCGGTCTCCGGCGCACCTGGCCACCCTGCTCACCCTGGCCGACGCGGCCGGGCTGCTGCCCGACGCCGACCTGGCCGCCGCCCGCGCCCGAGCCTTCTTCACTGTGGCGGGGGTGGCCCAGTGAGCCTCGCGCGGTTCTCGTTCAACCAGGCCACCGCCCAGCGCTGGCCGCTGCCCGAGGTGGTGGCCGGGTGCGTGGCGGCCGGCGTACCGGGCCTCGGCCTGTGGCGGGAGCCGGTGGCCGAGTACGGGTTGGCCCGCTCGGCGAAACTGGTCCGCGACGCCGGCCTCGCCGTCACATCGCTGTGCCGGGGCGGGTTCTTCTCCGCCGACGACTGGCGCGCGGAGAACCTGCGGGCCATCGAGGAGGCCGCTGCCCTCGGAGCCCCGGAGCTGGTGCTGGTCTCCGGTGGGCTGCCGGCCGGCAGCCGGGACGTCGACGGCGCGCGGCGCCGGGTCGCCGACGCCATCGGCGAGCTGGCCCCGCACGCCGAGGCCGCCGGGGTACGGCTGGCCATCGAGCCGCTGCACCCGATGTTCGCCGCCGACCGGTGCGTGATCGCCACCCTCGGCCAGGCGCTCGACATCGCCGAGCGGTTCGACCCGGCGGTGGTCGGCGTGGTCGTCGACGCGTACCACGTCTGGTGGGACGACACGGTGTACGCGCAGATCGCGCGGGCCGCCGCCCGGATCGCCGCGTTCCAGGTCTGCGACTGGGTGACCCCGCTGCCGGAGGGGGTGCTGCTCGGCCGCGCGCTGCCCGGTGAAGGCTGCATCGAGCTGCGTCGGCTGCGTGAGGCGGTGGACGCGGCCGGTTACGTCGGCCCGATAGAGGTGGAGGTCTTCTCCGCCGAGGTGTGGGCGCGTCCGGGCGCGGAGGTGCTGGACGCGGCGATCGCCGGCTACCTGCGCCACGTTGCCTGACGTCCCCGAACGGCGCTGGCCGGCGGCGGTCGGCGCCTGGCTGGGCATCGGTACCGCACCTGCCACGCTGGTGCTCGGCGCGGCGATGGCCGCCCGACACGGCGGCGCGGTGCCGGTGGCCGGGCTGCTGGTCGGCGGGGTGCTGATGGCGGCCCTGCTCTGGGGGCAGGGCCGGATCGGGCTGCGCCGGCCGCTCGGCGACGGCGGAACGTTGACAGCGGTGCTGCCCGCGTACCTGGGGGACACCTCGCGGTTGCTGCTGGCGGCGGTGCTGGCCGTGTCGATGGTCGGCTGGAACGGGTTCAACGTCGGGCTCGGCGGGGCCTCGCTGGCCGCGCTGACGCACCTGCCGGGCTGGGCCGGGCCGGCGTTGCTGGAGGTGGCGGTGCTGGCCGTCTCGTGGGCGCCGGCCCGGCTCGGCAACCGGGTCGCTGTGGTCACCACGCTCAGCGCTGTGGTGCTGGTCGGCTGGTGCCTGACGGTGCTGCCCCCACCCGGTGCGCCGGTCCGACTCGCCTTCGGTGGGCTCGCCGACGCCGCCGCGCTGATCGGTTACGCGGCCGTGTTCGCGCTGCGCGCACCGGACTTCAGCGTGGGCCTTTCCCGGAGGCGGGACCTGGCCTGGTGCGTGGCGCTGCTGATCGGGCCGGCGCTGCTCGGGGTGCTCGCCGGGGCCGGCCTGTGGCTGCGGACCGGTTCGGCCGACGTGGTCGCGCTGCTCGCCGCCGGCTCGGGGCTGGCCGCGTACGCGAATCTGTTCGTCGCGGTGGCTGTCTTCGCGGCGGCGCTGACCACCACGTACTCCGGTTCGTTGGCGTTGCGGGGCCTGGCTCCCCGCCTGCCGGCGCGGGCGGCGATGCTTCTCGTCGCGGTGCTCGGCGGGATGCTGGCGGTGGCGCGGTTCGACCGTCTGGTGCTGCCCTGGCTGACCCTGCTGGCCGCCGCGTTGCCGGTGCTGGTGGTGCCGATGGCAGTGGAAGCGGCGGCCCGTCGGCGCGGTCGTGTGCCGCGTACCGTGCCCGCCTGGTGCTGGATGCCGCCGGCGCTGCTCGCGGTGGCCTGCACGCTCGTCGGGGTGGGTGTCGCCCCGCTGCTCGGGCTGGCCCTGGCCGGGGCACTCACCGTGCTCTGGCGGCGTCGAGGAGTCGCGACGTAGGCAGCGCTTCGGTTCGAGGCAACCCGGTCGTGAGAAGCGGCGTCTAGCGCTGGGTCGCGTCAAGCACGATGACGGTGACGTTGTCGTGCCCACCCTGGTCCACCGCCAGGTCAATGAGCTGGTCGGCAACTTCTCCGGGACTCTTGTCGGATGCGAGCGTGGTCTGTATCTGCTTGTGGGGCACATAGGAACTCAGACCGTCCGAGCACAACAGAACTCGGTCGCCGGGACGGAGTTGGAGAGGCGTCAGGTCGGGCGATCGGCCGTCGTTGCGGCCATCGAGAAAGCGGGTTAGCTTCTCGCCCAGATTTGGCACATTGCCAGCGTTGGCGACGAGATGTTCGTAGGTGTGATCCTCGCTGATCTGGAGCATCGTGTTGTCGCGGGAGCCGTGGTGCCGGATCAGGTAGGCGCGGGAGTCCCCGACGTTCGCCACGACCGCCTCGCCGCCGGACCACAGCAGAGCGACCAACGTGGTTCCCATTCCAGCCAGCTTCGGGTCCGCGCGGATCTTCCGGCGTAACGCCTCGTTCGCCTCGTTTATCGCCCGCCCGAGGAGACTGGCAAGATCCTTCGCTTGCACAGGACGGTCGTACGCCGCCAAGGAGTTTGTCACCGTGCTGCTGGCGATATCACCGGCGACGTGGCCGCCGAGACCGTCCGCGACGACATAGAGCCATTGCCCATGGGTGTGGGAGTCTTCGTTTCGTTTGCGGACGAGGCCCTGGTGTGTTCGGCTGGCGGCTTCGACGTTGAGGGTGACGGTCATGACTCGCCTCTCGGTCCGGGGTCGGGCCAGGGCTGCTGTGCGTTTTCGGCGCGGTGCAAGATGTGGACCGTCTCGACACGGTCGCTCGCCACGACGTACTCGGTCACCTCCACCGGCTTGTTGTCGGCCCCCGAGGTGCCGACCCGCACGATCTCCAGTACGGGCAGGCTGGTGGGGATCTCCAAGAGGGCGGCTTCGCCCTTGCTGGGCATCCGGGCGCGGTGAATCTCCATCCAACTGATGGGCCAGTGGCCGGCGTTCTCAACGCGGTGCAGCCACTCGCCCGCCGCGGGGTTCGCGTCCAAGTCGGCAACGATGTCGGCGACACGTGGGTGAATCCACGAGACATTGATCTGGAATGGGGCTTCGGACGCCGGCCCGGTGACCCGAAACCGGCGAAGCACCTCGGTGCCAGGGTCTACGCCGAGAAGCTTGGCGACGCGCGGATTGTCCAGCGGGGCCGGTGCGCTAACGGCCTCGCCGTGGCGAACCCATACCTCCTGGCTGCTTGCTGAGGGAAACGAGTATCCGGTTGCTTGCTCGTTGCGCTTGACCAGGTCACCGCGTGGTCGACGTGGGCGCATGGTTCCGTATCGAACGGCGATGCCCCGTCCTTGGACGGCCCACACATAGCCCTCTGTCTCAAGGAGGGCGATGGCCCGACCGATGGTGTCGCGGTTGGCGTCGTACTCGGCGGCGAGGTTGTTGAGGGTCGGAAGCCGTGCGCCCGGCACCCACTCCCCGGCTTCGATCCGCTCTCGGATCATGGACGCGATGTCCAGGTAGCGGGAGTGCACCGGCACGTCTACGCCCTTCCGGATTGTCCCATGACAGTCCTTGACTCTGAGTCAGATTGTCCCCACACTATCGTAGATAGATTGTCCCAAGACAATTCGATGAAGATGAGGACGTCCCGTCGAGGTCTTCCGTCGGGACGGGCGCTTCGTGGTGCCTCTGAAAGGGGCGTACATGATGGGAACTCGTGGCGAGCCGGCAGAGTTGCTCCCGGTCAGCGAACCGCCGATGCCTGACGTCCCAACGGTTGTCGTGGCGAAAGTGCCACAGGTCTTCGTTCTCATCAGGGACGAGGAGGTCGTTGGCTACCTCTTCGACCTTCCATCCGGCGCAGTGGCAATCCTCGATGGCGCGCGGGAGATTCTTCGATCGGACTCGCTGGAGGACTTCACCAGGTTCTTCGGCTCCAAGCTGGAACTGAACATGGCGAGGGTCCGGCAAAACCCCTGAACGCGCGCCTCCGGCAGTTGCGCGGGGAAGAACCGTCCGTTGCGTACTCTCGGGTCTCGCTGGACCGGCTTCCCGCCGTCTTGGGTGGCGACTGGGTCAGTCAGGCCCGCAGCTTGTGCCGGGTCGTCGAGCGGGGAACACACGGTTCATCGCGGGTCCGGCGTTGCGCCGCTGCTCGGGCTGGCCTTGGTCGGGGTGTACGCCCTGCTCTGGCGCCGTTCGGAAAAAGTGATCTAGGCGCGGCCGGCAGAACGTGATCTTATACGCACCGGCGATCCGTAACACCGTGCAAACCATCGATTAACCATCGGCGGCTTAGGTGGGGGAGCGCTCCCACTGGCGGGTCGCGATCAATGAAAGACCGCTCCACAAGGGAGCAACCGAAAGGAGCCTCGTGGCTACAGGCACGAGCGGAAACAGGCTGCGAAGACTGGCGTTACCTACGCTTGTCGTCGCCCTGATCACCGGTACCACCGGTGTCGCGGGAACGGCGTCGGCCGCACCCGCAGGTTCACCCGGCAGCGGCGCCGGTTACTTCACCGCGGGGTCCGACCGGAAGGTCACCCTGACCGACGGGGCCGAGCGCCGACCCGGCGGCAACCGTGCGGCCACGCCGAAGGCAGCCGTCGACGAGACCGGCGCCGGCATGTACGTCGTCGAACTGGCCGAAGACCCGTTGACCACGTACACCGGTGGGGTGTCCGGTCTGGCCCGGACCCGCCCGGCGGCGGGTAACCGGCTGGACGTGACGTCGACGCCGTCGCGGGCGTACCGCCGGCACCTCGACACGCAGCGGGGCGCCGTCGCCGCCGCGGCCGGGGTCACCGTCAACGCCGTCTACACCACCGCCTTCAACGGGTTCTCGGCGAAGCTGACCGCCCAGCAGGTGGGTACGTTGCGGGCGGACAAGCGCGTCCGCGCCGTCACCGCCTCGCGGGCCCTCGGCACCCCCTCGGCGCCGCCCACCGCCACCACGGCGACCGCCGCCAACCCGACGCCCGCCACCCCCGGTGGCGCGGAGCAGTCGGCGCCGACGGACCGCGCCGGCCGGCCGGCCAAACCCGGCCCCGGCACGGGCGCGGGCATGGTGATCGGCGTCCTGGACACCGGCATCTGGCCGGAGAGCGCGTCGTTCGCCAAGAAGATGCCCGCTCCCGCGAACTGGCACGGCACCTGCCAGACCGGTGTGGCCTTCGTGGCCGAGCACTGCAACGGCAAGATCGTCGGTGCCCGGTACTTCGCCGACTCGTGGCTCGCCGGCGGTGGCTCGGTGCCCGAGGGTGAGTTCCTGTCCCCCCGCGACGCGGCCGGGCACGGCACCCACACCGCCTCCACGGCGGCCGGCCTGCCGATCTCGAACGTCACGATCGACGGCCGCCGCTTCGGTCCCGTCTCCGGGGTGGCACCGGATGCTCAGATCGCCGTCTACAAGGTGCTCTGGGGTGGCATGGGCTACGACGCCGACATCATCGCCGGCATCGACGCGGCCGTCGCCGACGGCGTGCAGGTGATCAACTTCTCGATCGGTTCGCAGCTCGGCGACTGGGAGGCCAACACCCCCATCGGCATCGCCTTCCTCAACGCCACTCTGTCCGGGGTGTTCGTGGCGGCGTCGGCCGGCAACACCGGCATCGTGAGTGGAGCCATCAGCAACGCGGCGCCCTGGGTGACCACGGTCGGCGCTGCGGTGACCAAGCTCGACGAGGCCACCGCCAAGCTGGGCGACGGCACGAAGCTGGTCGGCGGCTCGCTGGACGCCCTTCCCGGCGGTGGCGCACGGCCGCTGGTCTTCGGTGAACAGGCCGGCTCGCCGGATCTGGGCGCGGTCTACTGCGAGCCCGGCAGCCTGGACCCCGCCAAGATCAAGGGCAAGGTGGTCGCCTGCGCACTGTCCGACATGTTCGGCTCCGCCGCCGAGATCAAGGCCAAGGGCGGGGCGGCGATGGTGGTGTTCAACCCGGTCGGCAACTACCGGATCAACTCCATCTTCAACTTCCCGGTGGTCTACCTGCCGACCGAGAAGCAGGCCGGCACGCTGTTCAACTACCTGATGCGCCACCCCACCGATGCCACCGTTTCGTTGCGTACCGGCGGTGACGGCTCCAGCGTCCCGGGCATACCGAGCGTGGCGGACTTCTCCTCCACCGGCCCGGACAAGGTGACCCTCGGCGTCTTCAAGCCGGACCTGGTCGCGCCCGGGTCGAACATCATCGCCGCGGTCTCACCGGCGGGCAACTTCGGGCGACAGTACGACGCGTACTCCGGCACCTCGATGGCCTCGCCGTACGTGGCCGGGGCGGCGGCGATCCTGCGCGCCGCGCACCCGGACTGGTCACCCGGTGCTGTCGCCTCCGCGCTGCGCACCACCGCCACCGACACCGTCGGCACCAGCAGCCCCCTGGACCAGGGCAGCGGCTTCATCAATCTGCCCCGGGCCACCGACCCGGGACTGGTCATCGAGCCCACGGCGGCGGAGCTGACCGAGTTCGGCGAGACGACCGAACCCGACGGCAAGGCACTCAACCTGCCGGCCATCTCGTTGCGCGAGTACGACGGGACCCGCCCGGTGACCCTCACCCGCACCCTGACCAATGTGGGCAAGGCGCGGGAGACCTACCGTTCGACGGTGTCCGGTCTGCCCGGCATGAAGGTCACCGTGTCGCCGGCATCGGTGACCCTGACGCCCGGCAAGTCCGCGACGGTCACCATCACGCTGCGTCGGGGCAGCGCGCCCTGGGACCGGTACGTGACCGGGTCGATCACCTGGCAGGGTAAGGCCCACAGCGCCCGGATCCCGGTCGCCGCCCGTCCGTGGGGCATCTCGGCCCGGCCGTACGCGGATGACGGGGAGGAGTTCGCTCGGATGACCAACGGTGCCTTCGGCATGGTCCAGCCGGGCTTCAGCGGCCCGCTCGTCGGTCGCAGCACCGGTTACACCCCGATGCGGCGCACGTCGTACTCGATGCCAGCCGGCGTCTACGGCGGCGTGTTCGACCCGAGCGCCACCGGAGTGAAGAAGGTCGAATTCACGGTGCCGGCGAACACCGCCGGCATCGTCGTCGAGGCCAACACCGCTGATCCGATCACGAACCTCGACCTCTACCTGTACAAGGGCGACAAGCTCATCTACAGCAGTGACAGGTACTGGACCAGCGCCGAGCAGGCGTACAAGTTCCTGCCCGAGCCGGGGCGCTACACCGCATACGTGTTCGCACAGTACCCCGGTGGTCCAGTCGTCGACTTCGATCTGAGTCACGTCATCATCGGCCGCAACGCCAAGTACTCGGGTGCCGCCCTCATGCTGCCCTCCACCTCGGAGCGCGGTCAGGGCTTCAACTTCACGCTGAAGCCGAACAAGCCGCTGGCCGAGGGTGATTTCTGGGCGTACACCGAGTACAGCACCAACGGCACGGTGGTCCCCGGCAACCTCGTCTACACCCAACAGAGTTCCTGGCAGTAACCGTTCAGCCGGGTGTGGGGCGGTGCCGACGTGCATCGCCCCACACCCGGAACCGCCGGTCAGGTGGTGACGTGGGTCTGCCGGCCGGAATGTGTTGGGCATCAACCGCCACGGGATCGTCGGCTGGCGTTGCGACGGTTTCCGGTAGGTGGGCGGTTACGACCTGGTTTCAGCGAGATAACCGGCGACGGCCTCGGCCGCTTGGCGTTCCCAGTCCTCTATCGGGTGGTTTGCCGCGGCGTAGGGCGGCAGGTTCGGCGGTTGGACGCCGAGGACCCGCAGGAGCGTTTCAGCCTGGGTGAGTTGGTATCGATCAACGTATGGTTCACCTTCTGCCCATGCGTGGGCGTAGGCGGCCTGGGCGTGGGTGATCGCTTGAGCGGTGTCGCCGAGCGTGTGCCAGAGCTCGGCTAGCGTCTGGTGCGGAGGTTTGTTGAGCGATGAGAGCCGGCGGGCGACCGCACGGGCATCGTTTTGGTGGCCGGACCGGGTGCGTACCTGAGCCAGGGCGAGGAGCGCTTCGGCATCGACGTCTGGAAAACCGGACTCCCGGGCCATGCAAAGCGCTTCTTGCAACGCTTCGGCTGCTTCGGCAGTCTCACCGCGTTGCAGGAGCCACCGTCCGCGCAGGAGGTGCAGTTGGCGAACGCCTCTTCGGTTCCACCCCCCGGCGGCTATGCGCTCGGCCTGGGATAGTGCCTCGCTAGTGAGTCTGCCCTGCGGGAACGCAACGTATGCGAGGTAGCAGATATTGGGGGTGCCGGGGCGCATGAGGTTGAGGTCCACCTCCCGGTTCATCGGTTCGAGCAGGCGCCAGTACCGCTCGGCCTCGGCCCAACGTCCCAGCTGGCCGAAATACGACATGGCCCACACTCGAGAAGTCAGCAGTTGCTCCTCTCGGCGTTCGATCGCTCCGGTGAGCTCAAGCGTCAGATTGATGCAGCGTCCAGCGATGGTGAAGCGGCGCAAACGCGTGAAACAAATGGCGATGCTCCTCAAGTCCGTACAAATATTGAAGGGGTCGCCTATTTCCGTCCTGAGTGTCAGGGACAGCTTGGCGCATTCTGCTGCCTCGTGCTCCAGGTCGAGTGCGCCCAGTGCTACTCCGGCCGCTGTCGCCAGTCTCGAAAGGAGGGGAGGACGCACCACCTGCGCCGATCGGTCCACTGTGAGTATGGGGCGGGTCAGGGCGACCAGTTCGGGATAGGCCTCCAAGCGGAACGCCAAGGTCTCGGCCAGGTCGCAAATCAGCTCGGCAGCGTTGTTGAATTGTTCAATCTGGACCATTGTCCGCGCAACGGTGAGTGCGTCGCGGAGGTCGTCGAGGCTGGCCGCATGCTCGTAGGTGTTGGGTGACTGTTGCGAGAAGTGGTCGATGATCTGTTGACCGATGCGGTCCCGTTCGCCTGGCAGCAGGCGGGCCCGGGCGGTGGCGCGCACGACGGGATGCAGGTCCCACCGCCGCGCGTTGCGCTCATACTGCAGCAGCCCTCGACGTTCCAGATCGCTGACGCTCGCGGCCAGCGCCGTCGACGACTGCCGTTTCGACGACATTGGTACGGGGTAGTCGGGCCGCTCGCCGCCAGTTGGTGTCGGTCGGTGGTCCGAATTCAGCGCCGCCATGGTGGTGTAGTCCACCGCATCGGTGAGGATGCTCAGTGCGGACAGCAGGCGGCGGCTCGCCTCCGGCAACGCGTCGAGCGCCACTGTGAGGATGTGGTTGCGCTTCCACGGCAGGTCGGGGTCGCCGAGATCGAGCCGGCCACCGAACTCCGGATCCGTCGCCCACCGGTCGAAGTCTCCGCGCGCCGGGAGGTAGTTGTTCACGAGGCCGGCGACGATGCCGGCAACCAATGGATGGCAGTCGCAGTGCCGTTGCAGGTAGTCCTGGATCCGGTGGCTGTCGCCGGTAACGCCACAGCCGCGCAGCATGGCTTCCGCATCGGCCGGACGCAGGCCGGGCAGGCGCTCGACGAGCACGCCAGGGATCGGCTGGTTCGCGGCGTTGAGCAGCACCTGCGGCGTCAGCCGGGAGGTGACCAGTACCTTCGACGGTGTGGCGTCGGTCAATTGCTGGAGCAGTTCGTCGTCGACCGGCCGGATCGCGCTGCACGGGTCGCGGTCAGCGAACTCCTCGGAGGTCCCGGCCAGCTCGTCCGGAAGTTGGCCGGCGTCATGGCGGTGATAGGCCACCAAGAGCCGTTCCAGACCGTCCAGCACCAGAAGCCACGGCCGCGATCGCAGCTGCTCCAGCAGCAACTCGGCCAGCTTCGTCACCTTCATGTCACGGAGGTCGGCAAGAGAGCGGCCGGTCATATAAGCCACTGCGTGGCGGCAGAAGTCGGCCATCGTGGCGCCACTGTCGTAGAACGAGTACCAGACTCGGCCCGCCAAGTCCGGGCGCACGATCGGGGCGTACTTGGTGACCCACTGCCAGGTCAGCATGCTCTTGCCGGTGCCGCCGATCGCCTCGAACAGCAGGACAGGGTGTGGCTGCGCCGCAGAGGCCCAGTCGTCGAGGGTCTCCAGTTGACCGGCCCGGCCCACGAACGCGTGGGAGCCGAGGTATCGCGGTACCGCGTACAGCCCGGGCGGTGCCGCAATCGCGTCGGCGCCCGCGATGCCGAGGGTCGGCGCGGCGGCGCGGCGCGGCCGGGGCAGCCAACGGCGGTTGCGGACCCATGGCTGCCGGTCGGCCCACGCCAGGTCGTTGTGGACCGGCTGATGGTCAGGTGGCAGTTGCGCGGCGGTCGCCCGCCACACGTGCGCGGGAGTGAACCACTCCGGCCCGTCGGACAGGCCGTCGAGGGCCTGGACGAGCCGGTCAGTGAACAATGTCAGCTCGCCGTCCGGGGGAACGGACGCCTCGGTCGCCCCGTCGGCCGCACCGATGAAATACCAGCCAGCAGTCTCGCCGATCTTCACCGACGCCCCGGGCAGCGCCGTTGCGGCCCGCCCGGAGAAGCAGCAGTCCAGTACCAGCATGCGCTTGTCGGCGCGCGATCCGCCCGCGGCGGCGACCAGCTCGGACACCGGCACCATCGTGGCGCGGGGATGTTGCCGATCGGCGTCGCGCATCGCCAGGCACAGCTCGCCACCTGCGGGCTCCGCGTGGCCGACGAAATACACCAGCAGCATGCCTTGCCGCTTGACCAGCTGCCCAGCGTCGGCCACCGTGCGCAGTACGGCGGCCCGGTCAGGATCGATCAGCTCGAACAGCCGCGACGGTCGAGACAGACCCCACACCGACGCGTCGGCCAACTCGGCGGCAAGGCGTCGCACCGACTCCCGAGCCTGCGGCACGGACGGAAAATCCGAGCGTGGATAGTCCGTGACGCCGATGAGGACAGCCACCGACTGGCCTGGATCGAGCCGGCCGACGTCGGCGTCCCACGATGACACCTGAGTCATCGTCGCGGCCAATCGTCGCCGAGCGCGCCACGCATGATTTGTTCGACATTCGCGGCCGGCCCGGAATATTCAATGTCGACTTGACGGACGCCGTCAGGAAGATCGATCCGGGTCAGCCGCAACTTCGCGTCGCGCTCCGCAAGGCCGGCGCGCACCCGTTGCCGCAGATAGCCGTACAGCGCATTCGCCACAATCCCGAGGCCGACGTTCGTAGCGACGAGTTCCAGCACCTCCGCAGCGCCCAGGGTATGTCCCGGGACGACCGGCCGCCCACGGGCGATCGGCACGTCATCGAAACGTGGATCCTGCCCGAGACTCGTTTCAAGATCGCTCAAACCACCGTGAACGTCATTGACCCACGACACTTCAAGGCGCATATGCCCTCCACATCCTCGATGTATCCTCGCCTGCCGGGCACGCCACAACGATCGGTCTACCGCATCGTAGAGACTGACGCCAAGACAGCGACGGTAGTCCATTAGTGGCGAGGGCCCGCCCATTCTGGCGGTGGGATTTGACGAGGCTCGGCTGCTCCAAACTTCTATCGCGATCACCCGTTGACTTAGTTGATCAGAGGTCGTCGCGGCGGGGGAGGGCGGCGCGGAGTTGTAGCGCCTCGGGCGCCAGATTTCACGACAGCCCTGCTCGGGGTCTGTGGCCAGCCCGTCAGCTGTGAACGTCGTAGACGCGGCGCGCGAGCGGGTAGGTCACCCGCTCAGCCTCGCATCTCGCCGGATCAACCGCCCGGAGGTTCGGATCGTGACGGCCGTGGTCCCGCCTTCAGGAAAGCGGGTACGCGGTGAGGTGGTCGGCGAGTTGCTTCGGGTGGCTGAGCGGCACCGCGTGCCCGCCCTCGATCTCGTCGGGGACGACGCCGAGTCGGTCGGCGGCAACGCGGCGTTGGAAGTCCGCCGGGAAGAACCGGTCCTCGCGTGCGAGGAGCACCGTCGTCGGCACGTCTGGCCAGGCGTCCAGGGGCCAGGGCTCGTCGCCCTCCGCGCTGACCTGGTCCCGGTTGTGTGATGCTGCCTCCGCGACGACCTCGGCCGGGACACCGTTGTAGAACTGCTGCTCCTCGCTGAGCCCTTCGGCGCTGCGGTAACCGGTGTTGGCCCACCAGTCACCGGGCCTTTCACCGGGCTTGGGGACCATCGGTGTGAGCAGGACGAGTAGCCGCACCGGCAGCTTGTCGGCAATGAGCGGCGCGGTGAACGCACCGTACGAGTGCCCGACGACCACGAGATCTCTCCGGTCGCCGATCGCGTCGACGACCGCCTGGCAGAACTCGGCGAACCCCGCGGATCTGTCCTCGATCGGCAGTTCCGGTACCACCACGTCGTGGCCGCGGCTGACCAGCTCGGGGACAAGGAGATGCCAGTCCCAGGCGCTGCCCCCGCCGCCGTGGATCAGAACGAATGTCGCCATGCCCCGAAGCCTCACACACAGGTACGACAGCTATCGCCCACGGCCGTGTCGAGACGGGGGGCGCGCCTGCCGCAGCTAAGGCTGTCTCGTGACCGAGTGGAGCACGGCGGAATGCGACACTTCGAACACACGCTCGGCGACCATTCGGACCAGCATGCGGAGCTGGGGGGCGTCAGCCCAGCGAACGGGAAGATCCATTCCTGGCGGGCTGAGGAGATCACCTGCACCAGGCAGCAGACGCCTGTCAGAGAGGACAACGTGAGCAGCCGGTACATCGTCATCACCGGGGGACCCGGCGCTGGCAAGACCACGCTGATTGACAGCCTGCGGCGTGCCGGTCACGCCTGCGTCGACGAGGCGGGGCGACAGATCATCCAGGACCAGTTGTCGATCGGCGGTCAGGCGCTGCACACCGGGGACTCACGACTGTTCGCCGAGGTCATGCTCAGTTGGGAGATCCGTTCCTACCGCCAAGCCAGCCAGCATCCCGGACCCGTCTTCTTCGACCGGGCGATCCCGGACCTGGTCGGCTACTACCTCCTACTCGGCCAGTCCGTTCCAGCGCACGTGACAGCCGCAGCGAGGCTGTTCCGCTACCACCAGCGTGTGTTTATCGCCCCGCCGTGGCCGGAGATCTACACCACGGACAGCGAACGACACCAAGACTTCGCCGAAGCCGTGCGTACCCATGACGCCATGGTCGCCGCCTACACCCAACACGGCTACGAGCTCAGCACCCTGCCGCGCAGCGATGTCGGCTCGCGCTTCCAGTTCATTGAGCAACAGACAGCAGCCATCGATGACGGATCTCCCCGATCGCCTCGCCCAAGCTGCTGCGCACATGAGGCCGCAGCAGCTGACTGATCGCCCTTGGCGCCGGCGGTTGGTTCACATATTCATGATCGGGAGCTGCGCGTCGCCCGGCTCCAGCCGGGCGAGCAACTGCTCGGGCTGCCCGGTCACCCTCGACAACGTGTCCAGTGCCGCCGCCCGGTCGCCCTGGTCGCACCACACGACGGCCAGGGCGATCCCCAGTCCGTTGACCACGTGTGGGCTGCGCTCCTTCGCCAACCGGGCGGCGTCGAGGATGTCCCGCAACGCGTCGTCGTGGCGGCCGGTGCGGCTGCGCGCCATCGCCCGGTTGGCGAGCAGCATGACGCGCACGATCGGGGTGCACTCGCCGAGGAGCTGGCGGCCCATCAGTTCGGCGGCGCGCTCGTAGTCCCGGGTACGGAACGCGGCAGCCCAGCCGGTCCGATCGGTGAGTTGGATCAGGTCGATCACCCGGCCCTCCTCCGGCCAGGTCTTGCGGTAGCTGAGCCGGAAGCTGATCCAGCCGTTCGAGTCGAGGGCGGGCAGCAGCGGGCGAATGTCGGTCGCGCACTGCTCCGGGCTCGGCGGACAGTGGAGGAAGACCGGCCTCGGGTCGGCCACCAGCGCCCGGCCCTCGTGGTCGAACAGCCAGTTGCCGCGATGTGCGTCGCCGTGCAGGATCTTGAGGGAGTGCAGGAGCGCCAGGGTATGGCCGATGGCGTAGCCGTCCGTGTCCGGCGTGAACCGGCCCGGCTCGGCCACCCACAGATCCCGGAACTCGCGGTAGTCGGTCACCACCGGCCCGGCCTCGTACGGAAATGGCGGCGGTGGCACCCGGTCGGCATAGGAGCACAGGTAACGGATGCTCTCGCGTTTCCCGATCACCAGCGGATAGCGCGGCCCGCCTTCGCCGGTCAGGCCGGACAAGGGCACCACGGCGCACTCGCCGACCGACTCGACGATGTCTCGCGGCCACTGATCCGTCTTGTGGTCGGCGGGCACCTCGTCGCGGAGCAGGACGATCTGACCGCCCGCCACCAGCTCGCGTACGGCGCAGAGATCTGTTCCGGCGAACTCGATCACCTCGACGCCCGTCGATCCCAGCATCATGGGCCGATCCTAGAATGGATGCCATGGCCGGGACCGAACAGAATGTGGCGCTGGTGACGCAGACGCTGATGGCCAACGCCAGTGGCGTCCTGGCCCGGCCGGAGGCACTTACCCTCCCCAGATTCCTCGATCTCTGCTCGCTCTGCGAGGCCACGGTTCTCCTCGACCGCATGGAGGCGTTGGGCGCCTCGGGCGAGTACGTCAGTGGCCTCAGCAGCCGGCTCGCTCGCGAGGGGCTGTACCGCACGTTTGCGCCGACTCTGTCGCGCGACGAACTCCGCCGGGTCGCGCTGCGACTGCCCGACGAACTCGCGACGCGGGTCAGGCACGGCAACGGCGACGACCCGTCCGAGGCCGGCGAGACCGGCGCGGTGGCCGGCCTGGACTACACGACGGGCCTGAACAATCTCCTCGCCCAGGTCGACGGGCTCGGCGGCTACGCCAGCGCAGGTGACGCTCTGGTGAAGGACCGGATGTACCGGGGCAACGGCTACCTGGTCGTGGCCGCCGCGCACGGCCTCGACTACTTTCCTGACTTCGACCGGGTGCCGTTCGTCGCCGGCACCCTGCAGAAGACCTACCGGTCGCTGCCGCGCCAGCTGTACGACAAGATCGCCGAATCGCTCGAAGAGCCGCTCACCGGAGGCGACGTCGTCGCCGAGTGGACGGCCATGTCGACGATCCCGATCCCGCCGATCGCCGCGCTCGTGCTGTCCCGCGCGTCCTGCCTCAAGGACATTCCCGAGCAGTTGCTCCGAGTCCGAGACGAGTTCAGCGGTTACCGTCGCTACTTCGGTGACTTCAAGGCCGAGTTGCAGGCCGCTGACACGATCCGCGAGCGTCGCAAGCTGCTGGCCCGCTACCGAACACTGCTGGAGGAGGCGAGCGGCCCGCGACGCGAGGCGGTCTCCGTGACCGAGATGCTCAACTTGACGGAGAAGGCGGTCAAGGTGGCCGCCGCCCCGGCCCTGCCGGCCAGCTACGGCGCCCTGCTGGTGACGCAGCCGGTCGACTGGATCAGCCGCTGGTGGCGCCGCCGCCCGCTGGCCATCCTGTTCCGCCTGGACAGCAAGATGCCCAAGCTCCCGGAGTACCAGCAGTTGGCGGCCCGCCTGTGGGGCCCCGGGCCTGCCTCCCGCCTGCACGACCAGGCCGCCGTGCACGGCGCCAACGTGCGGAAGCTCCTGTCCGAGGCCGAGGTGACCTTCCCGTAATAGCGCGGCTGCGCCGCGGCGCGCCCTGCCGGGCGGCGGCGGGCGGGGTTGGCCCCCGCCCGCCATCGCCCGACGGTCAGGTGACAGTGATGGTCAGGTTGAGCGAGCGGGTCTCCCCGCTGGTGTAGGTGACAGTCACCCGGGCGGTGAAGGTTCCCTTGCGGGGGTAGCTGTGGGTCGTCGACCGTAGTGTCGCCCCGTGCGTGCTGGCGCTGTTGTCACCGAAGTCCCACGTGTAGTCGGTGATGCTCTGCCCGGCCGGCGCTGTCGCCGTGGCGGTGAGCGTGGTGGTCAGCGGTGCGGCGCCGCCGGTCGGGTTGGCGGCCAGGGACAACGTCCCGCCCGGCTCCTGTTTGACCCCGGCGCCGTTGAACCGCAGCCAGTCCAGGGCGAGCAGGTCCGGGGTGCCATTGACCTGGGCGGCGTTGACGAACTTCGCGTACAGAGTGGTCGTGCCGGTGGGCTTGTTGGTCAGCGTGACGGTGGGGGAGACCAGGTTGTCCCACCCGCCGGTGGAGCCGATGGTGGCAGTGCCGATCAGCGTGCCGGTGGGCGAGCCGGTGCGCAGTTCGATGGTGCCGCCGAGCCCGCCGTTGGTCACCCCGAGCGTGACCGAGCCGACGTTGCGCAGGTCCGCCGGCCCGAACGCCACCCAGTCGTTGTGGTCGACCTCGCCGAGCCGCTTGCCGGCGCGGGCGGTGGCCCGGTCGTTGACGGTGACGCCGGACTGGGCGCTGAAGTGCTCGGCCTCCTTGCTCTTGGGCTGCAACTGCACGCGGGTCGAGCCGGTCAGCGCCGGTACGCCGCCGGCCGCGCCGCCGTCGGTGTACTGCGCGGTGATCAGGGTGTAGAGGTTCTGCCCCGGCCCGTGGCCGTCACCGGCGTCCGCCTCGGTGGCGAGCAGCCCGGAGCAACCGGTGTAGACGTCCAGCGGGTGGGCGTGCGAGTCGTGGCCGAGCTGCGTCTGCACTGTCACCTTTGCGCAGTCGATGGTGGTCTCCTCCGGGTCGGTGACCGTCACCGTGTACGGGATCTTGTCACCGAAGTCGAAGAACCCGCCGTCGGGAACGCTGATGGTCACCGTCGGTCGGGTGTTGCCGACCACCACGTCGGTGACCGCGGTGGCGGTCAACCCGTTGCCGCTGTTGCGCACGGTCAGCCGGGCGGTGTGCTTCCCGGCCGTCGAGTAGGTGTGGCTCGGGTTGGCGGCGGTGGAGTCGGTGCTGCCGTCGTTGGTGAAGTCCCAGGCGTAGCTGAGCGCCGACCCGTCACCGGCGGACGACCCGGCCGAGGAGAACGTCACAGCGAGCGGCGTACGTCCGCTGTCCGGGGTGGCGGCGATCTTCGCGGTCGGTGGCCGCCCATTGGCGACGTAGTCGATCCGGTAGATGCCCGCGCCGGCGTTGCTGCCGCCGCGACCGCTGCCGGTGCCCTCGCCGAAGTCGATGACGTAGAGCGAACCGTCCGGGCCGAACTCCGCCTCGAAGGGCTGGATCCAGCTCATGTTGCCGAAGATCCCGTTGATCGACTGAAGGTCACCCACGGCGGTCGGGCCGAAGCGCGCGTTGCCGAAGGTCTGCGCCGTCTTGTGGATCGACAGCGTCTTGAACCACCTGCGGGTCAGCTCGTAGGTGATCCACTTGCCCTCGAAGTACTCGGGGAACTTCGTGGTGCGGGTGTTGGCGGGGTCGTAGTCGTAGACCGGGCCGCTCATCGGCCCGCCACCGCCGGTGCCCAGCTCGGGGAACTGGGTAGAGGCGGAGTACGCGTACCAGACCAGCGCGGACTTCGCCGCCGGCAGGGTGGTCAGGCCGGTGTTGTTGGGTGAGTTGTTCACCGGTGCGGCGCAGTTGAACTTCGCCCCCGAGGTGTTGGTGGCGAAGTTGTAGTCGTTGAACGGGATGTTGTTGCCCACGCAGTACGGCCATCCGAAGTTGCCGGCGCTGGTGATCCGGTTGAACTCGACAGTCCCCTCCGGGCCACGGTTGGGGTCGGCGGCGCGGGCGTCCGGACCGTAGTCGGCCACCAGCACCGCGTTGGTCTGCGGTTCGATGGTGATCCGGAACGGGTTGCGCATGCCCATCGCGTAGATCTCCGGCCGGGTCCTCGCGGTGCCGGTCGGGAAGAGGTTGCCGCTGGGCACTGTGTACGTACCGTCGGATTGTGGGGTGATCCGCAGGATCTTGCCGCGTAGGTCGTTGGTGTTGCCGGCGGTGCCCTGGGCGTCCCAGGCGGCGCGGCCGGCGCGTTCGTCGACGGGGGTGTAGCCGCTGGAGGCGAACGGGTCGGTGTTGTCACCGATCGCCGCGTAGAGCCGCCCGGCCGCGTCCATGGCCAGCGACCCGCCCATGTGCGAGTTGGCCCGACCCTCACCCCGGTAGGTGGGGATGGTCAGCAGGCGTTTCTCCGAGGAGAGCGCGACGCTGTTGTTGGCGACAGTGAACCGGGACAGGTTGAGTTGTTTGAGGGTCTTGTCCGACCAGAGCAGGTAGATCCAGCCGTTGCTGGCGAAGTTGCGGTCCAGGGTCATCCCGAGCAGCCCGTCGGACTGGTCGGTCATCGCCGAGGTGTACGCGAAGTCCAGCAGCGTGGTGACCTGGAGGGTGTCGGAGTTGACCACCTTCAGCGCGCCGGTGCGTTGGATGTAGTAGACCTTTCGGTCCGGGCCGACGGCCAGCTCGAAGGGGTCGGCCAGGTTCTCGGTGACCAGCCCCACCCGTTCGAAGTTGCTGGTCTTGGTGGCCGAGCAGTCACCGGCGACAGCGCCGGCCGCCCACTCGATGCCGTAGCGCAGGTGCTCCAGGAACGTCGGGGTGCTGAACTGGGAGCTGGCGTGCCCGCCGGCGGTGAACCAGGACCGGCCGCCGTCGTAGCGCTGACACCAGGAGTACGCGTGGTCGACGCCCTCGTCCAGGCCGTTGATCCCGTCACGCACCTTGATCTGGGCCAGGGTGTGCACGTTGCCGGTCGGGTTGGTCCGCCAGTTGTACCACTCCTCGCTCTGCTCCCAGAGCTCCGGCAGGTTGCGCGTGGAGGGGTGCGCCCGGTCGAGCACCTTGACCCGGCCGGGGAAGGTGCCACCGGTGGACGAGAAGTCGGGATGGTAGTCGAAGATCGTGCCGACCAGGCCCTCGTACCACTGCCAGTCGCGTTCGCTGGCCGAGGCGGCGTGCAGGCCGGCCCAACCACCGCCGTTGCGGATGAACGTCTGCAACGCGGCCCGCTGGCTGGCGTTGAGCAGGTCGCCCGAGGTCGGGAGGCTGTTGGTGTTGTTGAACACGAGAGCGTCGAAGGTGGCGAGGTTGGCGTCGGTGAAGGCCGCCGCGTCGGTGGTGGCGACGACCTCGAAGTTGTGGGCGGCGCCGAGCTGCTGGATCGCGGCGATGCCGGCCGGAATCGAGTCGTGGTAGAAGTTGGTGATCTTGGAGAAGACCAGCACCCGGAAGCGCGGGGCGGCCTCGGCGGGCAGGGCGGTGGTGGTGCTCACCACGGCGGCGACGGCGAGCAGGATGAGGCAGAGCGAACGGAGGTTTCGGGGCATGGGGGCGCTCCCTGTCGGACGGTGAGGGGTCGGAAAGCGCTTTCTCGCTGCCCGCATCACGGTACTGACAGCCAGTGACGACCGTCAATAGCCCTGTGGTAAGCGGTTTCCCGCCCGGGTGGCGTCCGCGCGTCGGTGGGCCCCACAGGCCCATGGGTACGGCTGAGGATGTCCTCCGGATACGACCGGTGACTCTACGGATGCGGCGTGTCCCGTCGACCTGGGCAGGGGAAGCGCGCCACCTGCGTCGAACGTCGAGGCACGGGCCGGGCCCTTTCTGGGTCAGGCAAACGGCTTCGGGTCGAAGCTGATGCCGCCCCGATCGGCCATCCGGAGCACTCGACTGCCGTAACGCGGGGGTTGGCGCAGGTGGAGGGTGTACCCCGACGCCTGGAACCGCAGGTCCAGGTCGCGCCCCTCCAGGTGCCAGCAGGGCTCCCCTGACCGTGCGGGAGCCTCCCGGCGCAGGTCCTTCAACTCGAACGGCAGACAGACGGAGTGCAGGCTGCCGACGATGTCCCAGACGTTATGGAAGATCAACGTGGTCGGCGCGACCCAGAAGCGCACGTCCCGCATCGGCCCCGGATCGATCCGGCGCACGATGTAGTCGAGGTCGAGATGCAGCTCCAAGGCCGACGGTGCGGTGGGATCGAGGTCGTCGTCCTCCCGATAGTCCAGGGTCTGGTCCTCGGGCGGACCCTCGTCGTCGGTGACGGCGAGCGCGTGAATTCGGCAGTAATCCCAAGACGTCTCCACCAGGTCCTGATCCGTCAAGGTGGCCGTCCGGAGACCGGACTCAGGGTGCACATCCGTCGTCATGCAACGATTATCGCCAGGAACATCGACAGCGCCAGATGTCAGTCTGTGCGTGCCGCTTCCGCTGGCCGGGTGAAGAAGCGAACGATGTCTTCCGCCGCGGTGGGGGACAGCATCATCGCCTGGGCTCGTGCGGACATTTCGGCGATCGGGTGAATCCTGCTGAACATCGACTCTTCGTACGTCCGGATCGCCGAATTCGGGTCGGCGGGGTTGGCCGCGAGCTGGCTGGCGAGTTCCGCGGCGTCGAGCATGGCCTGGTTCGCGCCCTCGCCGACCGGTGGCATGAGGTGCGCGGCGTCGCCGATGAGGGTGACGCCCGGTCGGCTGGTCCAGCGCGTACCGATGGGCATCGCCTCGATCAGGCGTGGCGTCGGCGCGCCCTCGGCGGCCTCGATGAGCGCGGTGAGGCGGGGGTTCCAGCCGGCGAACATGTCCAGCAGGGCACGCTTACTGCGGTAAGTGTCGAGGGGCTGGTCCTCCGCGCGCAGCGAGATCCCGACCTGGAGGCTGCCGTCGCCGAGACGTTGCGCTGCCAGGATCTGGTTCACGCCGACACACCACAGGTTCCCGGGGCCGACCAACTCGGCGAGATCGGGATGCCGCCGGTCGACGTCTCCGACGCTGAGCTGCACGAGAGTCGCCACGTAGGACAGCTCGACGTCGGTCAGCAGTGACCGGACGACTGAGCGCGCGCCGTCCGCGCCGATGAGGACGTCGCAGCTGGTTCGGTGTCCGTCGTGGAACGTCAGTTCCCAGCCCTCGTCGGGTCGGGGGGTCGCCGCGACAAGCCGGTGCCGCCAGGCAACCGTGTCGCCGGGGAGGGAGCCGAGTAGGAGATCACGCAGTGCGCTCCGGTCGATCTCGGGACGTCCGGAGAATGAGTCAGGTTGCGGCTCGTGGTGCACCAGGGTGCGCCCGGTCGGGTCGAGGATGCGATGTTCCTCGCCGTCGGGCCGCGCCTTCGACCGGAATCGGCCGGCGAGACCCGCCTCGGCCAGGGCCAGTTGCCCGGACTCCGGGTGCAGATCGAGGGCGCCGCCCTGGGGCCGCGCGGATCGGCTTGCTTCCCGGTCGTACACCACCGCGTCGATGCCGTGTCGGTGCAGGATCCGAGCCAGCGTCAACCCGCCGAGTCCACCACCGGCGATCGCAATTCGCGTTCTCACTGCGCTACCGTACACTGTATTGGTGGATACACCGTACGGTAGTGGGCCGGTGCCCGTTTGGGAGCGGCCCGAACCTCAGCCGCGGGCGGTGCCGGTGTCGTTGAGCCGCGAGAAGATCGCCGCTACGGCGATCAGGCTTGCCGACGCACACGGCCTCGACGGGCTGTCATTGCGCAAGATCGCCAAAGAGCTCGGTGTCGGTCCGATGCGGCTCTACGACTACGTGATCAACAAGTCGGAGCTACTCGATCTCATGGTCGACGTCGTCTATGCCCGGATCGCCGAGGTGGACCAGAGCTCCGGGTGGCGCGACACGGTGCTGGCCATCGCCCACGCGACCCGCGATGCCGCCCTTGACCATGAATGGTTCTCCGACGTGCTCGGCGGACGGCCACACCTGGGACCACACGCGTTCGCCGTGGGCGAAGCAACCGCCGCGGCGCTCAGTGCGGCCCCCGGCGTGCGTGACATCGACGATCTCCAACGAGCCGTGGGCGCCCTCAACGCCTTCATCATCGGATCGGTCCGCAGAGAGGTCACCGAACGACGCACCGCACGTTCCACGGGCACCGATGAAGCTGCCTTCCAGGCCAGCCTCGGCCCCTACCTCACGCGCATGTTGAAAACCGGCAGGTACCCCACCGTGGCCAGGCTCGTCATCGACGGCGCCCACCTCAACGCTGAGGAGACCTTCGACCACAACCTGACCACCATCCTGGACGGCATTACCCGCCGACACCCAACGTGATTCGAAGCGCTGCGGCCAGCGCCTCGCGAGTCCAGACAGGAGCCCACGAGTGGACGTCAGCCTGGCGACGAGTTCCGGAAGGGCCGATCGGTCGAACGAGGACTTCGTCGGTGCGGTTCCCGGCGCTGTCGTCCTGCTCGACGGTGCCGGCATTCCGGGAGCCGAATCACTCTGCTCCCACGGCGTCGCCTGGTACACGCACCGCCTCGGTGGCGCGCTGCTCGGCCACCTGTCGCGCGGCGACGGGCGAGAGCTCGCCGCGATCCTCGCCACCGCCATCGGCGAGATCGCCGCCGAGCACGGCGACACCTGCGACATCGCGGACCCCAGCAGCCCGCAGGCCACCGTCGCGATGGTCCGCGCTCACCAGGACCGCGTGGACTGGCTCCTGCTCGCGGACTCCTTCCTCGTTGTCGACCAGGTCGACGGCGGCCCGCTGGTGATCACCGATGAGCGCGAGATGACTGCCCGGCGGGAATGCTCGGCGCCGCTGGCCGGCATTGCTCAGGAAACGCCGGAGTACGACCGGGTGCGAGCCTCCTGCGCCAGCGCGCTGCGTGCCCGCCGGAACAAGCCGGGCGGCTACTGGATCGCCAAGGACGACCCGCGCGCGGCGCGGGAAGCGGTGACCGGCAGCCGGTCCCTCGCCGACCTGAACGGTGTCGCGTTGCTCAGCAACGGTGCCAGCCGCATCGTCAGCCCGTACGGTCGGACCGACTGGCCGGGCGTGCTGGACCTGCTTCAGGCCAGCGGGCCGGCCGGCGTCATCGCCTGCGTCCGGCAGGCCGAGGCGCAGACCACCGGCGGCGCGGATGCGCACAGCCCGGACGACGCCACAGTGGCCCACTGCACGCACCTGCCGCGTTGAGCACCTGCCCGCAGAGTGCCGATGGTCCGTCCGTCGACTCGTGCCGCGGCAGCGTGTTCGGCTTCACGCGTGAGACGGGGGAGCTGCGACAGAGGCTCGGTCGTCCGACCCCTCCGGCACGGTGATCGGGGCCGCGATGATCCGGCTGGGCACCACTGGAGCGTCCCGGCCGGTGCCCCGCCGGCCGTCGCCACCGCCGGATTCCTCGTGGTAGTCCTGCTCCACGTTGACCGACCAGACGTCGTGCGTACTCCCGGTGGCGATGTTCTCGGCGGTGAGCATCGCGGTCAGCATCGAGTGATCCTGGTTGTTGTAGCGGTGCATGCCGTTGCGGCCCACCGGGTGGACGTTAGGCACCGCCTCGGTCAGCCAGGCCCGGATCACGTCCACGTTGTGCTGGTAGCGCTCGTCGTACACCGGGTAGGCCTTGGGCATGCGCACGACGTAGCCGGCCTCCACCACGCCGGGTCGAACCAACCCCAACCGCTCCAGCTCCGCGGTGGCGAGGGCCACGAGGTCGGCATCCGGGGTACGCCACATCTCGTCGTCCTCGAACACGAAGTACTCCAGGCCCAGGCAGGTGCGGCCGTCCTTGACCAGGTACGGCGACCAGGAGCCGAAGTTCTGGATCCGGCCCACCCGTACCCCCGGGTCGTGCACGTAGATCCAGTTGTCCGGGAACGAGAACTCCGCCGGTACGACCAGGGCGACAGTCAAGAAGTCGCGGTAGCGCAGGTCGGCCGCGCAGGCCAGCACCTCCGGCGGCGCCGGCGGATGGAGCGCGGTCACCAGCTCCGAGATCGGCATGGACGAGATCACGTGGTCGGCAGCTTCGGTACGCTGCCCGCCCGCGCCGTTGACCGTCACGCTGATCGCCCGCCGACGGGCCGGGTCGCGGTGCACGGCGGTGACCCAACTGCCGGTGGACAGTTGCCCGCCCCGCTCGCGGACCTGCTCGGCGCAGCGCTCCCACATCATCCCGGGCCCGTACTTCGGGTACTGGAACTCCTCGATCAGGCTGGTCACGTCGGTGCGTCGACGCCGGGGCAGTAGCGCGTTGCGGATCGCCGTGGCCAGCGACAGATTTTTGATCCGCTGCGCTGCCCAGTCGGCCTGCAAACGGTCCGCCGGCATACCCCAGACCTTCTCGGTGTACGTCTTGAAGAAGATCGAGTACAGCCGCCAGCCGAACCGGGCCGACACCCAGCCCTCGAAGTGTGACTGGTCCCGTGGCGGCCGCAGCCGGGCCCGGGCGTACGAGCCGAGGCAGCGGGCGGCCTCCGGCAGACCCAGGTTGCGCAGCGCGTTCATGGCGCTGAGCGGGTAGTTGAACAGGGCGCCCCGGTAGAAGATGCGGCTCATCCGGGGCCGGGTCAGGAAGTCCTCGTCCGGCAGGATCTCGTGCCAGAACGCCTCCACCCGGGGCACCTTGGTGAAGAACCGGTGCCCGCCGATGTCGAACCGCCACCCGTCGCGCTCCACGGTCCGACTGATCCCGCCGACCACCTCGTCGGCCTCGAAAACCTGAACCGACCGGCCGTGCCGGAGCAGTTCGTACGCCGCTGTGAGCCCGGCCGGCCCCGCACCGATGACCACCGTGCCGTTCTGCTCGCTCATGCTGACGCGCTCCCTGCTCAGCGCCATGATTGAGGCGCGGCGTCTACCCGCTATGGGCAGAATGTCACACTTAGCGATAGCTGGTCCTCGCTTCGGCGGGGCGCGCTGCGGCGTACCACGAGAAGAGCGACTTCCCCGCGCGGCCGGCGGACCGGGGGAGCGGGGAAGCGGGGCGGATGGACCGGTGGCGCAGCGGCGCGGCGACCCTGGCCGCCCGGGCGGCCGCGGCCGGCCGCGGCGGAGCGCGCCTGGCCCGCCGGGTGCCGGCGCCCTGGCCGTACGTCATCAGCCTGTTCCTCGGCGCGAAGCTGCTGCTCACCCTGCTCGGGCTGCTGGCCCTGCACGCCTGGGACGACATCCCCGGCGCGCCGCCCGCCGACGAGACGTTGATGTGGGCGCAACAGCGGGACATCTCCGGGCACCGGTGGATCTCCTTCTGGTTCGCCTGGGACTCGCTGCTCTACCTGCGGCTGAGCGAACTGCCGCTGACCGGGCCGTGGCGAGACTTCGGATTCCCGCTGCTGTACCCGTTCCTGGCCCGGCCCCTCGGCGCGGTGCTCGGTGGCGACAACGCCCTCGCCCTGCTGGTGATCAGCAACGTCGCGTTCCTGCTGGCGCTCTGGTACGGCTACCGGCTGGCGGAACTGCTTCTCGGCGACGCGGACACCGCCCGCCGGTTCACCCGGTACCTGGTGCTGCTGCCGACCGCGTTCCTGTTCCAGGCCGCGCTGACCGAGTCGCTCTTCGTCTGCCTAGCGTTGGCCGCCTTCTACTACGCCGAGCGACACCGGTGGCTGCTGGTCGGCGTGATCGGCTACTTCCTGGCGATGAGCCGCTCCGTCGGCCTGCTCGTGGCGCTGCCGCTGGCCCTGGTGCTGCTCCGCCAGCACGACTGGCGGCTCGGCCCGCGCGCACTGCTCGGCTACCTCCGGATCGGCTGGCCGTTGGTGCTGCTACCCGCCGGATGGTTCACCTTCATGGCGTACTGCCGGTGGCGGGGTGGGGACTGGTTCGCCTACCAGCACGCCCAGGAGACCGGATGGGGCATCACGGTGCAGAACCCCGTCCGGGTGCTGCTCAACGGGTTGACCGGGGAGCCGCGCGACGCCGCTCGGGCGTGGTTCGCCGTGGCCGTCCTGGCCGTGCTGGTCGCCGGGTTCCGCCGCAGGGAGCTGGCCTACCTGGTGTACGGCGTTCTCATGGTGCTGGTGCCGCTGTCGATGGGCCCGCCGGTGTACAAGAGCCTACTGCGCTACCTGCTCGCCGCCTTTCCGGTGGCGCTGGTGCTGGCCCGCTGGGCTCGCCACGCCAGCGTCGACGTGTGGCTGACCGCGACGCTCGCCGTGGTGCAGGGCGTGCTGTTCGTGCTCTGGCTCAGCTACTGGACCCACATGATCATCTGATTGAGGCTGCCGTCGGCCGGGCAAGATGTACGCGATGACCGAGCCACGGGTACGCCTCGACGACCTGGGCGCCTGGCTGATCAAGGGCAACGCGGACCTGGTCGACCTCGCCGCCCGGTTCGCCCGTGAGCCACTGGTGACGAGCTGGTGCGTGCGTCCCGGCTACCGGGCGCGGTTCATGCGCGCCGGGCAGCCGGTGGTCTTCTGGGCCAGCGGCAGCCGGGGCCGACTGCCGTACGGAGTGTGGGGCGTCGGGCGGGTCACCGGGGCGGCCCAACCAGGCGCGCCGGGGCAGCCGTGGTCGGTACCGCTCAATCTGCCCATCCTCGCCGAACGGGACCGGGTGTCCCGGCTGCTGTTGCGCGCCGACGACCGGCTCGCCGCCCTGGAGGTGTTCCGTCAGCCGCAGGCCGCCAACCCCTCCTACCTGACCGTGGCCCAGTTCGCCGCGCTACAGACCCACCTGTCGGCGTGAGCCCGGAGGGCGGCCGTGCCTCGACCGAGGTGCCTGTGCGAGCCTGCTACCGACGTGAGAAGCGCATTGAGTGGAGGCCCGGTGTTCGCCCTGCCGCTGACCGAGGACGTCGAGCTGCGCCCGCTGAACCCGTGGCGGGCCGAGGAGTTCCTCGCCCACCTCGATCGGGCCCGTGAGCACATCCAGCCCTGGGTGTCGCCGTCCTTCGTCGCCACCGACCTGCCGTCGGCCCGTGCGGTGTTGCAGCGCTACGCCGACCTCTGGGCCAGCGACAGCGGTGGCATCTGGGGGCTGTGGTGGCGGGGCACGCTCGTCGGTGGGGTGATGTTCGTGTCGTTCGACGTGACCCGGGGCGTCTGCGAGGTCGGTTGCTGGGTGGAGCCGGCGGCGCAGGGCAGAGGCATGGTCGCCCCGGCAGTGCGCCGGATCGTCGACTGGGCGGTGCGCGAGCGCGGCATCCAGCGGGTGGAATGGCGTACCAACGCCGACAACACCCGCAGCAAGGCCCTCGCCGACCGGCTCGGCCTGCGCCTAGACGGCACGCTGCGCCAGGTCAGCCCGGGTCCGCACGGTCGGATCGACCTTGAGGTCTGGTCGGTGCTGGCCGACGAGTGGTCCGCCCGCCACGCACCGTCCACTGACGACGGCGAATAGTTGTCATACCCGCGCGGCACCATGCATCCATGGCCGTCCCCGCGCTCACCCCTCATTCCGACCCGCCGCGTTCCGTGCCGCTGCGTGAGGCGCGCACCCGGTTCAGCCAGCTCGTCGCGCTGGCCGAGCTGACCGACGCGGTCACCGTCGTCACCCGCGACGGCGATCCCCGCCCGGTCGCCGCGATCGTCCCCGCCGCAGCCGCCCGCAGCGGCGCCCACGCCCGCGCCGACGCCGACCGGCTCGCGACGGTCACCGCCGGCTGGGCCCGCCGCCTCGAGGAGCAGCACCGACGCAGCACACAACGGCACGCCGCTGAGCTTGGCGCGGTCCGCGCGGCGCTGGCCGAGGCGTGGGCCGAGCTGGACAGCCGGGTCGTCCCGGGCAGCGACCCGACGCTGGCCCGGCTGCGTGCCGCACACGCCGACCTGCTCGCCGGCTGACTCGCGTCCGCGCCGGCCGGCGGTCGTCGGGTCAACCGGTGGCCGGGTACGCGTGGGTCTCGGTCGCCTTGACCGCCACCCAGACCCGCTGGCCGGGGATCAGCCGCAGCTGGGCGGCGGCGGCCGGCGTGACGTCGGCGGCCACCCCGATCGGCCCGTCCAGTTGCACCCGCACGTTGTCACCGTGGCGCTGCACGCCGGCCACAGTGCCCGCCCAGGTGTTCCGTGGGCTGCCCTCCGGCCGGGCCGGGTGCAGAGCCACCGCAGCCGGACGGAACGCCACGAACGCTTCGCCGTCCAACCGGTCGGCGACCGTGAGGGTCAGCTCCGGCGACACCCGCACCCCGTGCCCGTCGGCGCGACCCCGGTACAGGTTCAGCCCGACCAGCCGGGCGACGTAATCGGTGCGCGGGCGGGCGGTGACGCTCGGCCCGTCGCCCTCCTGCACCACCCGGCCACCCTCGACGATGACCAGTCGGTCGGCCAACGCCAGCGCGTCCAGCGGGTCGTGGGTGACCAGCACCGTCGCGCCCGCGTGCGCCGACAGGTGCCGGTGCAGCTCCGCGCGGGTGTCCAGCCGGGTGCGGGCGTCCAGCGCGGCGAGCGGCTCGTCCAACAGCAGCAGCGACGGCGCCACGGCCAGCGCGCGGGCCAGCGCCACCCGCTGCGCCTGGCCGCCGGAGAGCTGCCGCGGCCGGCGCTGCGCCTGCGCGTCAAGCCCCACCCGACCCAGCCACTCCCGGGCCGTGGCGCGGGCGGCCCGCCGCTCGACGCCGTGCCGGCGCGGCCCGAAGGCCACGTTGTCCAATGCGCTGAGGTGCGGAAAGAGCAGGTAGTCCTGGAAGACCACGCCGATCGACCGGCGTTCGGTGGGCACCCAGCCGCCGGTCGCCGGGCGGTCCAGGTCGATGTCGTCGAGGGTGACGTGCCCGTCGGTGAGGGGATGCAGCCCGGCCAGCGCCCGCAACGCGGTGGTCTTGCCGGCGCCGTTCGGGCCGAGCAGCGCCACCACCTCGCCCGGCGCGACCCGCAGCGGCACGTCGAGCCGGAAGACACCCCGGTCGACGACGAGTCGCGCGTCGAGAAGTCGGTCGCTCATGCGGTGGTCATCCAGCGCTCCCGCAACGCCACCAGGATGGCCACCGACACGACGAGCAGCACCAGGCTGAGCACGATCGCCGACTCCAGGTCCGTCTCCAACGCCAGGTAGACGGCGAGCGGCATGGTCTGCGTCCGACCGGGGTAGTTGCCGGCGAAGGTGATGGTGGCACCAAACTCGCCGAGCGCCCGCGCCCAGCAGAGCACCGCCCCGGCGGCCAGACCGGGCGCCACCAGCGGCAGCGTGACGTGGGTGAAGGTGGTCCACCGGCTGGCGCCCAACGTCGCCGCGGCCTCCTCGAAGCGGTGGTCGGCGGCGCGTAGCGCACCCTCCACGGCGATCACCAGGAACGGCATGGCGACGAACGCCTCGGCCAGCACGACACCCGTGGTGGTGAAGGGCAGGGTGATGCCGAACGTGCTGTCGAGCCAGCCGCCGAGCAGGCCGCGCCGGCCGAAGACCAGCAACAGCGCCACCCCACCGACCACCGGCGGCAGCACCAGCGGCACGGTGACCAGCGCGCGTACCAGCCGACGGCCCGGAAACTCGACCCGGGCCAGCAGCCAGGCGAGCGGCACCCCGAGCAGCAGGCAGAGCGCGGTGGCCAGGGTGGCGGTCTGCACCGACAGCCGCAGTGCGGTCAACGCCCCCGGCTCGGTGAGCCGCTCCGGCAGTGTCGTCCACGGCGCCCGGATCAGCAGCCCCGCCAACGGCAGGACGAGAAACAGCAACCCCAGCCCGGCGGGGATCAGCAGCGCCGCCGGCACCCGCCCCCGCCGTCGGCGCGTGGCCGGGCGCCCGCGGGGTGCGTCGTGGTCGTGGACCTGCCTCACGGAGCCTGGAACCCCGCCTCGGCGAGGACCGCCTGCGCCGGCGCCGAGCGGACGTACGCGACGAAGGCCCGTGCGCCGTCCGGATTCGGCGCGTCCTTCAACGCGACGATCGGGTAGTCGTTGACCGCCCGCGCCGACTCGGGAAACTCCACGCCGGTCACGTCGGCGCTCGTCGCCCGCGTTTCCGTTCGGTAGACCAGTGCCGCGTCGACCTCGCCGAGCTTCACCTTGGCGAGCGCACCCTTGACGTCCCGTTCCAGGGTGACCGGCGTCAGCGCGACGCCGGCCGCGTCCAGCGCGGTGCGGGCCGCCGCGCCGCAGGGCACCTGAGCGGCGCAGAGCGCCACCTTCACACCCGGGCTGGTGAGGTCGGCCAGGCCGCCCACCGCCTTCGGGTTGCCCCGGGGCACCGCGATCACCAGCTGGTTGCGGGCGAAGACGCTCGGCGTGCCGTCGGCGTCGCCGGCCTTGATGACCGTGGTCATGTTCGTCGCGGCGGCCGAGGCGAACACGTCCGCCGGCGCGCCCTGGGTGATCTGGTTGGCCAGGGCGGAACTGCCGGCGACGTTGAGGGTCACGCGACTGCCCGGGTTGGCGGCCTCGAAGTCCTTCCCGATGCGGGTGAACGACTCGGTCAGCGAAGCGGCTGCGAACACGGTCACCGGGCCGGTCACCCGCCCGTCCCCACCGCTGCCGGTTGCCCGGCCGTCACCCGCGCCGCAGCCGGTCACCGCCAGGCCGGCCGCCACCAGAACGGCCATCGCCGTACGCCTGCTCCGCGCGTTCATCCGCCCGACCATCCCCGCGTTCATCTGGCCGACCGTCCGCGCGCCGGGACGGGTGCGGCCCGCTCCACCACGACCGTGGTCGACTTGATCACCGCAACGGCCACCGAACCGACCCGCAGGTCTAGCTCGTCGACGGCCTCCCGGCTCATCAGCGACACGACCCGGAACGGGCCCGCCTGAATGTCGACCTGGGCCATCACCGTGTCCTTACGGACGTCGACGACGATGCCGCGCAACCGGTTGCGGGCCGACGAGAACTCGGCGCCCGCGTCCGGGTCGGTGGCCTGAGCGCGAGCGAACGACGCCAGGTCGACGCCGTCGACGACCCGGTGGCCGTGCTCGTCACGCCCAGCCGTCAGGCGCCCGGCGTCCACCCAGCGGCGAATGGTGTCTGCGCTGACGCCGAGCAGATCGGCCGCCTCCCCAATCCGGTACGTCGTCACCCGCTCACCCTAGAGCCCGCATCTGCCAGCGCGAAAGCCTGGCATGGCCAGCAACCGCGTTTATTGAAGGCCGCAAAGCCAGCATTTGCGCCCGCCCGCTCGGTCTGAACGCCGACGGCTCCCTGGGGCGCTCCCGCAAGATCGCGCTCGAACCAGGAAGTGGCGGTGTCGGCGTATCGATGAGACCACCTGGTGCGAGCACGATCTGGGGTGCGGGGTGCGGGGTGCGGGGTGCCCCAAAACCCGCGCCCGGTCGGTCGGGCACGGTGTCTGTAGTCAAGATCCGCGCAATATCAGGGATGTTGCTGCCTCTCCCGCGTCGAAGGCAGCAACATCCGGGAAGTTGCGTAGATCTTGGGCCGTCGCCGTCGCCGTCGCCGTCGCCGTGCCGTCGCCGTCGCCGTGACCGTCGCCGTCGCGACCGTGACCGTCGCTGTCGCCGTGGCCGTGGCCGTGGCCGTGGGGTGCGCGGCGGCGGGTTCGCGTGAGCCCGCCCGCCGCGACGGTCAGCAGTTGCGGAGTTCGGGGGACTGGTTGAGCAGTTGGCCACGGGTCGACACGAAGCGGCGGTAGCGCTCGCCGTCGACGGCCGACGGGCGGAACGCGGCGACACGGTGGCAGTTCTGGAAGGCCAGGCGTACGCCGAAGTGTCGCTCCAGGCCGGCGCGGATCGCGTCGCTCGCCAGCACGCGGAGCAGTTGACCACGGTCGGCGTCGGTGGGCGGCGGGACGACGTTGTCGGCCAGGTCGGCGTCGCCGGCCTCCAGTTCCGCGACCACCCGGCTGACGGTGGCCCAGGCGTACGGCAACGAGTCACGGACGCAGGCGATGAACGCCTCGTCGTCGATGGGGCCGCGTTCGGCGGCGTCGAGCAGGGCGGGCGGGACGGTGAGTGACATGGTTTTCCTCCACTTCATCTAATGATTACCGTTTTCAATAACGGCGTCGACTGAGCAGACCACGTCTCTCGGACGACGTCAACGATGTCCCGGCGCGCCACGCCGCGTCCCACACGCGAAGCACAGGCGAACGCGCCTGCGAAGCGCCTGTGTGAGGGCGCCCGCGAGAGCACGCGTGCGGAGGCGCCCGCGAGAGCACGCGTGCGGAGGCGCCCGCGAGAGCACGCGTGCGGAGGCGCCCGCGAGAGCACGCGTGCGGAGGCGCCCGCGAGAGCACGCGTGCGAAAGGCGCAGGCGAAAACGCGCACGCGAAGGCGCCAGCGAAAACGCGCATGCGAACGGCGCCAGCGAAAAACCGCATGCGAAGGCGACTGCACGCAGCGCGTGCGACGGCGCTCGCGAAGAGAGCCCGCGAAGGGCCCTGCGAATGCGCCCCCCACTGAGCGGCGCGCGGACGACCCGTTGCGGCGTCAGGGCCGGCGGGGGTGGCCCTTGAGGTGCCGGCCCAACTCGCGGGCGATCTCCCGGTTGGCGTCGCGCTCGGCCAGCGTCTGCCGCTTGTCGTAGGAGCGCTTGCCCTTGGCGAGAGCCAACTCGACCTTGGCGAAGCCGTTCTCGAAGTACATCGACAGCGGGACGAGGGTCACTCCGCCCTCGCGGACCTTGTCCAGGATCCGGTCGATCTCGGCCCGATGCAGCAGCAGCTTCCGGTTGCGGCGCGGGGCGTGGTTGGTCCACGTGCCGTAGGCGTACTCGGCGATGTGCAGGCCGTACAACACGATCTCGCCGTCGCGCTCGTGCGCGAACGCGTCCACCAGCGAGGCCCGCCCCTCGCGCAGCGATTTCACCTCGGTGCCGACCAGCACGATGCCCGCCTCGTACGTGCGCAGCACTGTGTACTCGTGCCGGGCCTTCTTGTTCGAGGCGATCAACCGGCGTGCGGGCGGCTTGGACGGGGTCACCAGGCGACGATATCGGGCCGCCGGGGCGGTCGTACCGGCCGGTTCAGCCGCGCGCCGGGCGTAGTCGCGCGGTCAGGTCCCGTACCGCGTCCGAGAACGCCTCCTGCGACTCACACGGCCAGTGTCCCAGGATCGGTGGGGGAACGCTGTCGCTGGGCGCCGGCACCACGTCCTGCGGGTCGGTCAACCGCCGGTCCACCGTCGCGGCCGGCCCGGTCAGCGTCTCGGCCTCCCCGGGACGGTGCGAGGCGAAGATCCACCCGCCGATCGGGTCGGTGTCGCGCCACAGGTTGATCCAGCGCCAGCCGATCCGTTCGCCGATCTCCCGCAGCGCCGGCTCGTCGGCGTACGCGGGGAACAGCCGGGAGTACAGCCGGCCCAGCGGTGACCCGTAGGTCAGCAGGGCGACCCGCTCGGTGATCCGGGTGGGCAGTTGCAGGACCGTGGCGGCGAGCAGCACCGAGCCGTGGCTGTGTCCGGCCAGCAGCACCCCCTGCCCCTGCTCCACCAGGTAGGTGATCCGCTTGGCCAGCTCCGGCACGGCCCGCTCGGCGTAGCAGGGCGGCGCGAACGGGTGCGCCGCCCGGGGCCAGAAGGTGCCCAGATCCCAGAGCACCCCCACGTACCGACGGAACTGCGCCGTCCGGTACGCGAAGATGCCGCCCACCACCAGGCCGAGCAGGATCGCGGCGATCACGTAGCTACCCGAACCGATCAGGAAGTTGACCATGCCCTCCGGCACTCCGACGTAACGCTGCGCCACGTCGCCCGGTAGGAGTTGGAGCAGGCCGAGCACGCTGGTGGCCAGGCCGAGCGCCGCCAGGCCGGCGTACACCACGGAGAGCGGTTCCAACCGTTCGGTGAAGCGGGCCCGGGCCACCGCCTGCTCGACCCGTCGCAGCCGCGCCGCCGCCTGCGGCGGCGCGTCCGGGAAGTCGGCGGCCACGATCGCCCGCGCGGCCCGCCGTCGCCCGCGACGGGTCACCCTGGTGACCAGGCCGGCCACCAGCAGAGCGGTCACCACCGCAAGGAAAAACCCGAAGATCGCCCACTTGTACGCCAGGGGAGGGCTGGTCGCCAGCCTGTCCGCGGTCGTCCCCTCGCGGTCGAGCAGGTCCGCCACCCGGTAGACCAGTTCGGCGGAGAACGCCACGGCGAGCCCGGCCGAGATCGTGATGAAGACCGGCGCTCCCAGCGCGCGTATGGGTGACCCGCTCTGCCCGCCGCCCCGCCGCCAGATCACCAGGGCGGCGAGCGCGACCACCAGCACCGTCTGGCTGACGAACAGCCAGGCCACGATCGCGCCGTAACCGGGCAGCGCACCGCCCTGTGGCCACGGCGCCGGGCTGATGACGATGTGCACGATCACCAGCATCGTCAGGCCGCAGGCGATGGTGCGCAGTCCGCGGAAGACGCCGTCCACCCGGGGCGAGGGGTCGGTGCGGTCGATGCTCGGCACCACGGTGACCAGGACCAGGCAGGCCAGCAGCATCGCACCGGTGGCCGTCAGCAGGATCACCATCACCCACGAGCGGTGCTGGCTGGCTCGCGCGGCCAGCAGGCTGGCGCTCAGCGTGGCGAACGCCGCCGCGACGTGGACCGAGCGCAACCGGCCCACCAGCGGCTCGCCGTCCCACTGGCCGACGGCGCTCAACTGGTGTTTCGACGTCGGCGTCGACGGCGTCCGGAACGCGTCGAACGAATGGCCCGGGCGGGCGCCCAGCCACCAGACGAGCCCGATGGCGGCGACCGGCACGAGCGCCAGCACACCCAGGCGCAGCCCGATCGGGCGTCCGCCGAGCCAGGACAGCGAGCTCCGGCCGGCCAGGCACGACGGGGTGCCCATGCAGCGCCACGCGATCAGGTCCAGCGCCACCCCGACGATGGAGAGCACGTAGAGCACGGTGAGGGTGAGCGCGAGCACCCGGCACAGCGCCATGAAGCCGCGCTGCGAGACGGTGTTCGCCGGGCGCATCCAGAGCGCCACGTTGCACAGCATGAACGGGAGCAGGAAGACCAGCGACAACGTCCGCACGGCCGTGCCGGACGGCAGGTCGCTCCAGCGGTACGCCTCCAGCGTCACCCCGTCCGTCCCGGTGGAGTCCGGATAGCCGGGACGGGGTCGGTAGAACCCGCCGCTGCGGTCCCCGGCGACCTGGTGCACGTGCGGCCGGTCCAATACCTGGTCCGCGCCCGCGCCGGAGACACCGTGCACCCGCAACTCGACGATTCCGCTCGACGGCGTCGGTGCGGTCGGTGTCGCGTCCGCCATGGGCCCCCCGAGGTGTGCGCGGCAACCGGGCGGGTCGTCGATGTCCGGCCACCCGCGCGGCTCCCCGGCTTACCCATCCCCGAGGCGGTCAACCGTGGGCCGGGTCTCGGCGATGGTGCGGTTGACCCTCGGCAGGTGATTTCATGGCGCCATGGCGAACCCGGTGATCCTGACCGTCGACGACGACCCCGTGGTGTCCCGGGCGGTGGCCCGGGACATCCGGCGCCGCTACGGCGACCGCTACCGGGTGTTGCGGGCGTCCTCCGGGCCGGAGGCGCTGGACGCGCTCCGCGAGGTCAAACTGCGCGGCGAACAGGTGGCGCTGCTGCTGGCCGACCACCGGATGCCGGAGATGACCGGCGTCGAGTTCCTGGAAGCGGCAATGGACATCTTCCCGGCCGCCCGCCGGGTGCTGCTCACCGCGTACGCGGACACCGACGCCGCGATCGAGGCCATCAACGTGGTCGACCTGGACCACTACCTGCTCAAGCCCTGGCACCCACCGGAGGAGAAGCTGTACCCGGTGGTCGACGGGCTGTTGGAGGCGTGGGCGGTCACCCCGGACGCGGCCAGCGCGGAGATCCGGGTCGTCGGGCACCGCTGGTCGGCGCCGTCGTTCAAGGTCCGCGACTTCCTGGCCCGCAACCTGGTGCCGTACCGGTGGCTGTTGTCCGACGATCCGGAGGGCGTCCGGTTGCTCGACGCGGCCGGGGCCACCGAGGCGGACGTGCCGTTGGTGGTGACGCCGGAGGGCAAGGCGTTGGTCGCCCCGAGCGAGGCCGAGTTGGCCGCGCTGGCCGGGTTGACGGTGGTGCCGGCGTGTGATTTCTACGACCTGGTGGTGATCGGCGGTGGCCCCGCCGGTCTCGGCTCGGCGGTGTACGGCGCGTCGGAGGGGCTGCGCACGGTCCTCGTGGAGCGGCGGGCGACCGGCGGTCAGGCCGGGCAGAGCAGCCGTATCGAGAACTACCTGGGCTTCCCGGACGGTGTCTCCGGCGCGCAGTTGACCGATCGGGCCCGGCGGCAGGCGGTCAAGTTCGGCGCCGAGCTGCTCAGCGCCCGGGAGGTGGTTGGCCTCAGCGAGGCCGGTGGTGCCCGGCTGCTGCGCTTCGGCGACGGCACCGAGATCGCCGCGCACACCGTCGTGCTGGCCACCGGCGTGTCGTACCGGGTGCTCGACGCCCCGGGGCTGGCCGACTTCACCGGGCGGGGGGTGTTCTACGGCGCCGCCGCCACCGAGGCGCCGAGCTGCGTCGAGCAGGACGTCTACATCGTCGGCGGGGCGAACTCCGCCGGCCAGGCGGCGGTCCACTTCTCCCGGTACGCGTCGAGGGTGCACCTGCTCATCCGTGGTGCGGACCTGACCGCCTCGATGTCGCGTTACCTGATCGACCAGCTGGAACGGATCGACCGGATCACCGTGCACCCGCACACCGCAGTGGTCGGCGGGGCGGGGGAGGACCACCTGGAACGGCTCACCCTGTGCGACACCCGCACCGGGGAGGCCCACTCGGTCGACACCTCCTGGCTGTTCATCTTCATCGGCGCGGAGCCCCGAACCGACTGGCTGGACGGGGTGCTGGTCCGCGACGACCGTGGTTTCATCGTGACCGGTCCGGATCTGCTCGCCGGAGGGCGGCGGCCGGCCGGCTGGTCGCTGTCGCGCGACCCGTACCACCTGGAGACCAGCGTGCCGGGCGTGTTCGCCGCCGGGGATGTGCGGGCCGAGTCGGTCAAGCGGGTCGCCTCGGCCGTCGGCGAGGGTGCGATGGCGGTGTCGCTGGTGCACCGGTACCTGGAAGCCCAATGAGCCGGGTTTGCGAGCCCCGCAGTCGCGAGCGAAGGAGTCCCTGTGACCACCGAGTCTGATCGGCTGACACCGGCGCAGTTGCGCACTCTGTTCCTGTTCGAGGCGCTCGACGACGGGCAGCTCGACTGGCTGGCCGAGCACGGCCGGGTCGAGCAGCGTGCCGGCGGCACCCTCGTGTACGGCGAGGGTGAGCCCGCGACCTGCTTCTTCGTGCTGGTGCGCGGGGCGGTGGCGTTGAGTCGCCTGGTGCGCGGCGACGACGTCGAGGTCAGCCGGACCGACCAGCGCGGGGTGTACGGCGGGGCCACGCAGGCGTACCTGGGTGACCAGGTCGACCAGATCTACCGCAACAGCCTGCGGGCGGTGACCGACGCGGAGTTCTTCGTGCTGCCGGCGGGGGACTTCGCGTACGCCCTGCGGTCCTGGTTCCCGATGCCCATGCACCTGTTGGAGGGGCTGTTCTTCGGGATGCGGGACAGTCAGGCCATCGTCGGTGAGCGGGAGCGGTTGCTGGCCCTCGGTTCGCTCTCGGCGGGGTTGACCCACGAGCTGAACAATCCGGCCGCGGCGGCGGTGCGGGCCACGTCGGTGCTGCGGGACCGGGTCGCCGGGATGCGGCACAAGCTCGCCATGATCGCCGACGGGCGGCTCGACGGAAGCGCCCTGCACGGCCTGGTCGCCTTGCAGGAGGAGGCGGTCGCCCGGGTGGCCACCGCGCCGAAGCTGACCCCGATGGCCACCGCCGACGCCGAGGACGCCCTCACCGACTGGCTGGAGGACCATGGCGTCGGCGGGGCCTGGGACCTGGCGCCGATCCTGGTCGGCGGTGGGCTCGACGCGGCCTGGCTGGCGCAGGTCAAGGCCGCGGTCGGCGCCGCGGACCTGGAGGCGGCGGTGCGTTGGCTCACCTACACCGTCGACACCGAGCTGCTGATGCGCGAGATCGGCGACGCGGTCACCCGGATCTCCGGGCTCGTGGACGCCGCCAAGCAGTACTCGCAGCTGGATCGCGCGCCGCACCGGGTGGTGGACGTGCACGACCTGCTGGACGCCACGCTGGTGATGTTCAAGGGCAAGATCCCCGCCGAGGTCAAGCTGGCCCGCGAGTACGATCGGGACCTCCCACCGGTCCCGGCGTACGCGGCCGAGCTGAACCAGGTGTGGACCAATCTGATCGACAACGCGTTGGGCGCGATGGGGGAGAAGGGTGTGCTGACCGTCCGCACCGGACGGGTCGGCGACCAACTGGCGGTGGAGATCACCGACACCGGGCCGGGCATCCCGCCGGAGGTGCGTCCGCGCATCTTCGAACCGTTCTTCACCACCAAGCCGGTCGGCGCGGGCACCGGCCTGGGGCTGGACATCTCGTACCGGATCGTTGTGCACAAACACCACGGCGACATCCGGGTGGAGACCGAGCCGGGGCGCACCACCTTCCGGGTCCTCCTGCCGATCACCGAGGACGCACCGCACTGACGTCCGCGCGTCCGTCACGCCGATCTTGCAGTTTCGGTTGTCGATATGCGCGGTACGCCCCCTTGTGTCGGCACAGTAAGTGCAAGATCGCGGGGTGGGGTGGGGCGGGGTGCGGGGTTGTGGGTCAGGCGGGGTGGTTGGGGGTGAGGAAGTCGGCGAGTACCCGGGTGTGGGTGGAGAACGCCAGCTCGACCGGGTCGGTGAGCACCAGCCACTCGGTCGCCTCCTCGGTCGGCGCAGACGGTGGCAGGTCCTCGGCCGCCCGCTCGGGCAGCACTCCGAAGACCATCATCGTGCCGCCTGCCGGTGCGCCGTGCACCGCGAACAGGCGGGCGTCCTCGGCCGCCGCGATCAGGCCGGTCTCCTCCCGCAGCTCACGCACGAGTGCGTCGGACCACTCCTCGCCGTACTCGATGAAGCCGCCGGGCAGCGCGAGCAGGCCGCGGGCCGGCTCGATGTCCCGGCGGACCACCACCACACCCAGGCCCTCGGCCGTGCGGACCGGCAGCACCGCCACCGCCACCGGCAGCGGGTTGCGCCAGACGGTCTCGCCGCAGACCGCGCAGACTCGCGGCCATCCGGCGGTCGCCGGGTAGGCGGCGCCGCAGTAGGAGCAGTGCGAGTACGGCGTGCCGGTCATGCCGCAGCACGTTACCCCGATGCCCGCCCAGACCGCCGCGCCGCCGCTTCGTCTGGCGCTCAGCCCTCCGCGCCGCCGCCTCGCCCGCCGCGCCGCCGCCTCGTCCCGCGCTCAGGCTGCCGGGTCGCCCGTGTAGAAGGCGGTGGTGCGTTCGGCGGCGGCCTTCGCCTCGTCGGCGTCGGTGCCGGCGGCGATGCTCGCTTCGCACCACAGCTGGCTGCTCAGCTCGATGGCCCGTCGTCCCTCGGCGGAGGCGGTCCACTCGGCGCCCTGATCCGGGGTGATCCCGCTGCCGTCGGCGGCCAGGTGCGAGGCGAGGCCGAGCAGCCCGAGGTCCCAGCCGACGCCGACCGCGCCCGGCCCGAACTGGACCCACCGGTCCTGGTCGACGTGCGCGATGTGGTCCAGGTCGAGACGGGCCCGCTCGTCGCCGACCGGGGTGACCCGCACCTCGATCCAGCTCACCTCGCCGCCCATTTCCCAGGTGGCGGTGAAGCGGTGCGGCGGCTCGCAGCTCTCGACGGTGCCGTGGGCGTTGCCCTGGAGCTGGTACGTGCCGCCCAGCCGCAGGTCGCCGGAGATCGGCAGGAACCAGCGCGGGATGCGCTCGGCGCTGGTGCAGGCGTCCCACAGATCCTCGGCCGTCGCCTGGTAGGTCTGGCTGATCGTGGTGACCCGCGCTTCACCGGCTTCCAGGGTGCGGCTGCCGACCTTCCGCTGGACGGCGTTGATCTGCTCGGTGGCGTCGAACATCAGGTGTTCCTCTCGTCGGGTGGGTCGGCGGGCCCGCGCAGCCGACGCTCGCGTCGGCCCCGGGCCAGCTCGGTGGCGAGTGCCGCCAGGGGTGGGGTCCAGAACCGGCGGAAGTGCTCCAGCCAGCCGTCGACCTCGCGCAGTGGGCGTGGGTCGACCGCGTAGAGGCGCCGGGTGCCCTCCGGCCGCACGGTGGCGAAGCCGCTGTCGCGCAACACCTTGAGGTGTTGGGACACGGCGGGTTGGGAGATGCCGAACTCCTCGCGGATGACCGCGCTGACCGCGCCGGCGGTCTGCTCGCCACCGGCGAGCAGTTCCAGGATGCGGCGCCGGACCGGATCGCCCAGCACGTCGAAGGCGTGCACGACGACAGTTGTATCACTGACGGCTTATTTAAGCCAAGTCTGATACTCCGATGAGCTTGTCCAGCCGGATCGGCAGTTCCCGGATCCGTACGCCGGTGGCGTGGTGCACCGCGTTGGCGACCGCCGCCGCGGCGCCGACGATGCCGATCTCGCCGAGGCCCTTCACCCCGGCCGGGTTCAGCTCGTCGTCCCGCTCGTCCAACCAGTACGCCTCGATGGACTCCACGTCCGCGCAGCCTGTGATGTGGTAGGTGGCCAGGTCGTGGTTGACCCAGTCGCCGTACCGCTCGTCGAGCAGGCCCTCCTCGTGCAGCGCCATCGAAAGCCCCATCGTCATGCCGCCGATGAGCTGACTGCGCGCCGTCGTCGGGTTCACCACCCGCCCCGCCGCGAACACCCCGAGCATCCGGTTCAGCCGTACCTCGCCGGTGTCCGCGTCGACCCGTACCTCGACGAAGTGCGCCCCGTACGCGTACCGGGGCAGCGCGGGCTGCCCGCCCACCTCGTCGGCGGTGTCCGCCTCGGCGGTCACCTCGCCGGTCGGCGGCCCGCCGTCGCGCAGTTTCTCGCGCAGCGCCTGAGCGGCGCGTATCACCGCCCAGCTCCAACTGGCGGTGCCCATCGAGCCCCCGGCCACCGGCGCGGTCGGCAGGATGGTGTCGCCGATGTGGATCTCCACTCGCTCCGGCGGCACCCCGAGCGCGTCGGCAGCCACCTGCCAGATCGCCGTCCGGGCGCCGGTGCCGATGTCGGTGGCGTTGATCTGGATCAGGAAGCTCCCGTCGGGTCGGGCGGTGGCCGTCGCCGAGGAAGGCCGGGACCGGGCCGGGTAGCTCGACCCGGCCACCCCTGTGCCGACCAGCCAGCGCCCGTCGCGTCGGGACCGGGGCGACGGGTCACGGCCGGCCCAGCCGAACCGCCGCGCGCCCTCGCGCAGGCAGGCCACCAGGTTGCGGCTGGTGAACGGCCGCCCCTGGTCGGGGTCGACAGCGGTGTCGTTGCGGATGCGCAACTCCACCGGGTCCATGCCCACGGCCATGGCCAGCTCGTCCACCGCGGACTCCAAGGCGTACGCGCCGGGGCACTCCCCGGGGGCGCGCATCCAGAACGGTGTGGGCACGTCGAGGCGGACCAGCCGGTGCGTGGTGCGGCGGTGGGGTGCCGCGTACATGCTGCGGGTGTAGACGGCCGTCTGCTCGGCGAACTCGCGGATGGTCGAGGTCTGGCTGATCGCGTCGTGGCAGATGGCGGTGAGTCGCCCGTCGGCGTCGGAGGCGAGGCGGACCCGCTGGATGGTGGGGGTGCGGTAGCCGATCGGCCCGAAGAGCTGTTGGCGGGTCAGCGCCAGCTTCACCGGTCGGTCCACGTGCCGGGCCGCCAGGGCGGTCAGCACCACCGCGGCCTTGGCGTAGCCCTTGCTGCCGAAACCGCCGCCGACGTGCTCGGTCACGACCCGCACCGACTCCGGGGACACCTCGAACAGCTCTGCGAGGGTGGCCCGCACCGACGACGCGCCCTGGTTGGAGTCGTGCACCAGCAGCCGTCCGTCGTGCCACTGCGCCGTCGTGGCGTGCGGCTCCATCGGGTTGTTGTGGTACGCCGGCGTGCGGTAGGTGACGTCCACCCGCACCGGGGCGGCCGCGTACCCGGCGTCGAAGTCACCCTCGGCGGTGTCCGTCGGATAGCTGGGATTGACCTGGTCCGGCTTGTACAGGCCGGGATGGTCGTCGGTGAGCACGGTGCTGTGTGGGGCGGCGTCGTAGTCGATCCGGACCAGCCGGGCGCCCTCGCGGGCCGCCTCCAGGCTGGTGGCCACCACCACGGCGACGAACTGCCCCCGGTAGTGCACCGTCGGCTCCTGCAACAGCCGCAGCTCCGGCTGCGGGCCGGGCGCCATCCGGGGCGCGTTGCCGTGGTGCAGCACGGCCAGCACACCGGGCGAGGCCAGCGCCTCCGTCGTGTCGATCCGGGTTATCCGGCCCCGCACCACCGCCGACGGCACCGCCCAGCCGTAGGTGACCCCGTCCACCGGGTACTCCACCGCGTACCGGGCCGTGCCGGTGACCTTCGCCGGGCCCTCCAGCCGGGGGTACGCCCGTCCGACCGCCCCGGTGCTCACGACGACGCCAGTTCGGTGAGCGCCCGCACGGTGATGGCCCGGGTCAGTGGCAGCTTGAAGCCGTTGTGTCGTAACGGGCGCGCCTCGGCCAGCTCCGCGTCGGCGGCCCGTGCCGCCAACTCGCGGCTGAACGGACGACCGCGCAGCTCCTCCTCGGCCCGGTACGCCCGCCACGGCCGGTGCGCCACCGCCCCGTACGCCAGCCGCACGTCGCGAACCACGTCCCCGTCGAGGTCCAGCACCGCGGCCACCGAGCCGACGGCGAAGGCGAAGGAGGCCCGGTCGCGCACCTTGAGGTACGTCGAGCGGCGCGCGGCCGGCAGGGGCGGCAGCCGTACGGCGGTGATCAGCGCGCCCCGGGTCACTGTGGTCTCGCGTTCCGGGTGGGTGCCGGGGGAGCGGTAGAAGTCGGCGATCGGGATGTCGCGGGCGCCGTCGGCCTCGTGCACCTCCACCACCGTGTCGAGGGCGGCCAGCGCGACGGCCAGGTCGGACGGGTGGGTGGCCACGCACTGCTCGGACCAGTCCAGCACCGCCAGATCGCGGTTCTGGCCGTGCAGAGCGGCGCAACCGCTGCCCGGCTCTCGTTTGTTGCACGCCTTGCCGGTGTCCTGGAAGTAGACGCAGCGGGTGCGCTGCAACAGGTTGCCGCCGGTGGTGGCCATGTTGCGCAGCTGTCCGGAGGCGGCGGCGAGCAGGGCGCGGGCCAGCACCGGGTAGTCGCGGCGTACCACCGGGTGGGCCGCGAGGTCGCTGTTGCGGACGGTCGCGCCGATCCGCAGCCCACCGTCGGGCAGCCCCTCGACGGTGTCGAGTGGAAGTCGGGTCACGTCCACCAGCACGTCGGGGCGTTGCACCCCGAGCTTCATGAGGTCCACCAGGTTGGTTCCGCCGCCCAGGTAGGCGGCCTGTGGTTCGGCCGCCAGCACGGCGACCGCCTCGGCCACGTCGGCGGGCCGGTGGTAGCGGAACGCCCTCACGAGGACGCCGCCGTCTCGCGCACGGCCGCGACGATGTGCGGGTACGCGGCGCAGCGGCACAGGTTGCCGGCCATCCGCTCGCGAATCTCCGCGTCGGTCAGCTCGGCGGGCGTGTTCAGGTCGTCGGTGACAGCGCTGGGCCAACCTCGGGAGACCTCGTCGAGCATGCCGCGGGCGGAGCAGAGCTGCCCGGGGGTGCAGTAGCCGCACTGGAACGCGTCGTGCGCGATGAAGGCGGCCTGCAACGGGGACAGCTCGTCCGGACCGGCCAGCCCTTCGACGGTCACCACCGACCGGCCGTCCACGGTGACCGCGAAGACCAGACAGCTCTTCACCCGGCGGCCGTCGAGCAGCACCGTGCAGGAGCCGCACTGGCCGTGGTCGCAGCCCTTCTTCGCCCCGGTCAGGTCGAGGTGCTCGCGCAGCGTGTCGAGCAGTGTGGTGCGGTTGTCCAGGGTCACCTCGCGGGACGCGCCGTTGACCTCTACCGTCACCCGGGACGAGTGGCGTTCGTCGATCGTCGTCGCGTTCTCCGGTCCGTCCTGCACCGGCCCAGACTAGCTTTGTCGGTATATCTCAGGGCGAATTACGCAAAGCCTTTCGTACGGGAGGTGACGACGTGACCGCCGGGCTGCTGCTCGCCGCCGGCGCCGGTCGGCGCTACGGCCGGCCGAAGGCGCTGGTCGAGCTGGACGGCGAGCCGCTGGTGCGGCGCGCGATCCGGCTGCTCGGCGACGGCGGCTGCGCACCGGTGCACGTGGTGCTCGGCGCGGGCGCCGACGAGATGCCCGACCTGCCCGGCGCGGTGCCGGTCCGGCACGAGCGCTGGTCCGACGGGCTGGGCTCGTCGCTGCTGCGGGGCCTGGCCTCGCTGCCGGCCGCCGTCCCGGCCGCCGTCGTGGTCCTCGTGGACCAGCCGCTGCTCAGCCCGGTCGCGGTGCGCCGGGTGCGCACGGCGTACGCCGACGGCGCGGCCGTCGCGGTCGCCACCTACGCCGGCCGGCCCGGGCACCCGATCCTGCTGACTCGACGAACCTGGCCGCTGCTGAGCGGGTGCGCCCTCGGCGACCGGGGCGCTCGCGACCTGCTGCGCGACCGGCCGGACCTGGTGGTCGAGGTGCCCTGTGACGACGTCGGGTCCCCGGCCGACGTGGACACCCCGGCCGACCTGCTCCGACTCCGCCCGCTCAGCGGCGGGTCAGCCAGCGGGGCAGCCCCTCGCTGGTGACGGCGTGATAGATGATCATGACGATGACGCCGATCAGGCCCAGCAGCGGGCTGACGAACCAGCCGAGCAGACCGCTGAGCCCGTACAGGATCAGGCCGGTGACCGGTCGCAGCCGCTGCGTACGCACGTACTCGGGGCTGACCCGACGCTCCAGCAGCGCCGGGTGGCGGTGCAGGTAGCCGAAGAACACCAGCCAGGGGGCCGACATCAGGGCCGCGGCCAGCGCGTACAGGGCGACGGCCGCGCGTTGGTCGTCGGTGTCACCGTGGGTGAACGCGGACGCCAGCACCGCGGTGGGGAAGGGGATGATCACCGCGCCGAAGAGCACGCCGAGGTTGATCCAGCTCAGCGTGAGCGTGGTGCCACGGATCAGCCGCAGCAGCGCGTGGTGGTTGAGCCAGAGCACCCCGATGTAGACGAAGGACACCACGAAGGCCAGGTAGGAGGCGCCCTCGCCGAGCAGGCCGGTGAGCAGCTCACCCTCGTGGTATTCGGGCACCCGCAGCTCGATGACCAGCAGCGTGATGACGATGGCGAAGACGCCGTCGCTGAAGGCCGTCATCCGGTCGGTGGCCGACACCCGATCCCTGGGACCGGGCTGCTCGGCCTCGTCTGGTGCTGCGGACATTGCCGCAGGCTAGCCACTCGGCACCGCGGTCGGTGGCGGTTTCGTCCGATCGGGACGGGAACGGCCGCCCAGGGTCGACACCCCGGGCGGCCGCTCGCGCCGCCGGTGTTCAGGCCACCGGCGTCGCGGTGCCGGTGGTGCGGGCGAGTCGCTGGTGGGCGCGGATCAACTCGGCGTAGCGCAGACCGCTGGCCTTCACCGTCCGCCGCTGGGTGGCGTAGTCGACGTGCACCAGCCCGAAGCGCTTGTCGTAGCCGTACGCCCACTCGAAGTTGTCCAGCAGCGACCAGACGAAGTAGCCGTCCAGGGGAACCCCTCGGGCCACCGCCGAGGCGCACGCGGTCAGGTGCTGCTCCAGGTGGTCGGTGCGCTCCTTGTCCTCCACCGTGCCGTCGGCGGTGACCTCGTCCGGCCACGCCGAGCCGCTCTCGGTGACGATGATCCGGCCCGGCCGGTACTCCTCGTGCACGTCGACGAGGAGCCGCTCCAGGCCCGCCGGGTACATCTCCCAGCCCATCGCGGTCTCCACCGAGCCGGGCACCGGCACCTGCCGGGCGTACGGGGCCGCGCCGGTCGGGTCGTCGACCACCAGCTGCCGGAAGTAGTAGTTCACCCCGAGGAAGTCCGTGGGCGTGGCGATCACCGCCAGGTCGTCGCCGCGTACCGGCGGCTCGACCCCGTAGGTGGTGATCATGTCGGCGGGGTAGCCGCGCCCGTGGATCGGGTCCAGCCACCATCTGTTGACGTGCCCGTCGGCCCGGCGGGCCGCCGCGACGTCCTCGGGTCGGTCGGTCGCCGCCTCGATCGGGCTGAGGTTGAGCACCAGACCCACCGAGGCCGGCCGGGCGGCGTTGGCGCGGATCGCCTGGGTGGCCAGCCCGTGCCCGAGCAGCGCGTGGTGCGAGGCGTGCACCGCCCGGGTGAGGTCCCGCTCGCCGGGGGCCATGTTCCCGTCCAGGTGCCCGATCCAGCACACGCAGAGCGGCTCGTTGACAGTGCACCAGTCGGCGACCCGGTCACCGAGGCGGCCGGCGACCACCGCCGCGTAGTCGGCGAACGCCTCGGCGGTGGCGCGCTCCGGCCAACCGCCCCGGTCCTGCAGGACCTGCGGCAGATCCCAGTGGTACAGCGTGACGAACGGCCGGATCCCGTCGGCGAGCAACGTGTCGACGAGCCGGTCGTAGAAGTCCAGCCCGGCGGCGTTGACCCGCCCGACGCCGTCGGGCATGACCCGGGGCCAGGCCACCGAGAAACGGTACGCGTCCACGCCGAGTCGGCGCAGCAGCGCCAGGTCCTCCGGCCACCGGTGGTAGTGGTCGCACGCCACCGCGCCGGTGTCGCCGTTGTCGACGTTGCCGGGGGTCGCCGAGAAGGTGTCCCAGATGGACGGCGCCCGGCCGTCGACGTCGACGGCCCCCTCGATCTGGTACGCCGCCGTGGCGACACCCCAGAGGAAGTCGGGTGGCAGCTTGGACAGGTCGGGCACGGGTCGGTTCTCCTCTGGGGTTGATTGACTCACTTGACCGCGCCGGCGGTGAGGCCGGCGACGAAGTAGCGCTGCAGGGCCAGGAACCCGACGACGACCGGGATGCTGACCACCAGCGAGGCGGCCATGATCTGGTTCCAGTAGACGTTGAACTGGGTGGAGTAGCCCTGCAGGCCGACGGCCAGGGTGCGGCTGCCCTCGTCGGTCATCACCGACGCGAAGAGCACCTCACCCCACGCGGTCATGAACGCGTACACGGTGACCGCGACGACGCCGGGAACGGCGGCCGGCAGGATGACCTGGAACAGGGTGCGCAGCGGACCGGCGCCGTCGACCTGCGCCGCCTCGTCCAGACCCCGGGGGATCGAGTCGAAGTAGCCGACCAGCATCCAGATCGAGAACGGCAGCGAGAAGGTCAGGTACGTGATGACCAGGCCGGTGCGGCTGGCGTACAGCTCGATGCCGGTGGCGTTGCCCAGGTTGACGTAGATGAGGAACAGCGGCAGCAGGAACAGGATGCCGGGGAACATCTGCGTGGACAGCACCGTCACCGAGAAGACACCGCGACCGCGGAACCGGTACCGGCTCACCGCGAACGCGGCGAAGATGGCCACCGCCACCGAGCAGACCGCCGCGATGCTGGACACCACCAGGCTGTTCACCAGGTACCGGGCCAGCGGCACGGTGCTCCACATGTCGATGAACGGTTGCAGGGTGGGCCGGCTGGGCCACCAGGTGAAGCCGTTCTGCACGTCCTGCAACGGCTTCGCCGCCGAGGTGACCATCACGTAGAGCGGGATGACGACGAAGAGGGCGAGCAGGGTCAGCACGATGCGCCGGCCCCAGCGCTCACCGGCGGTCTCACGCATGGTCGTCCCTCCGACGGTTGGTGATCAGCAGGTACGCCGCCGAGACGACCAGCAGGAACAGCAGCAGCGCCACCGACATCGCCGACCCGGAGCCGAAGTCCCAGGTCTTGAAGGAGCTGCGGTAGATGTGGATGGAGATCAGGTCGGCCTGCTCCGGCGCGGAGCCGCCGAACAGCACGAACGGGGTGTTGAAGTCGTTGAACGTCCACAGGAACAGCACCAGCAGCAGCACCAGGTTGACCGGCCGCAGCATCGGCAGGGTGACCGAGCGCAGCCGGCGCCAGAACCCGGCGCCGTCGATCGCGGCGGCCTCGTACAGCTCACCGGGCACGTTCTGCAACCCGGCCATCAGGCACAGGAACGCGAACGGCCAGTTACGCCAGACCGACACCACCAGCAGCGACCAGAAGCTGTTGTCGCCGATCAACCAGAACGGCCGTTCGTTCATCAGCCCGAGCTGGTCCACGAGCACGTGGTTGACCAGGCCGGTGTCGCGTTGCAGCAGAAAGCTCCAGGTGATCACGGCGGCGTAGACCGGCAGCGCGTACGGGGTGAGGAACAGCGCCCGCAGGATCGCCCGTCCACGGAACGGCCGTTGCAGGACGACCGCCGCCGAGATGCCGAGCAGCCAGGCGAAGCCGACCGAGAGCAGGCTGTAGGCCAGGGTGATCCAGAACGAGTGCAGCAGTTCCTTGCCGGCGGCGCTGTTCAGGTCGAGCGTCGCCCGGTAGTTCTCCAGCCCGATGAAGGGCGCTGTGGACCAGTCGCGGATGTGGAACTGGGTCAGCTCCAGCAGGCTCATCCAGACCCCGACGACCATGGGGATCACGTGGATGGCGAGTTCCAGCACGATGGCCGGTGCGAGCAGCAGGTACGGCAGGAGCGAGCGGCGGGGGCCGCGGGGCCGGCGGGCCGACCCCCGGGTCGGCGACCCGGCCCGGGGTTCGCGCCGGTCGGCGTCCGGCGCGGTGGTGCTGGTTGCCATCGGGGTCCTCTCGGAGGCGGTGGCCGTGGCCGGGCTCAGCGCCCGACCACGGCCACCGGTGACGCCTGGGTCAGCGCATCTTCTGCTGCGCGTCGGTCAGCTTGGCCTTCACCGACTCCTCGGTGACCGGCTTGCCGCTGGCCGCGTCGGCGAACAACTCCTTCATCGCGGTGCCGACCAGGGTCTCGAAGGTGCTCTCATCGGGCACCTGCGGCAGCGGGGCCGCCGTGGTGACCAGGGTCTCCTGGATGGTCTTCTGCTCAGGGGCACTGAACGCCGGGTCGGAGGCCGCGGTCTTCACCGCCGGCAGCGAGCCGTACGTCTTGTTGAGGATCGTCTGCTCCTCATCGCTGGTCATGAACTTGACGAAGCTCAGGGCGCCGTCCTTGTTCTTGGTGTGCTTGAAGACCGCCATGTTGATCCCGGCGACCATGCTGTTGACCTTCTTGCCGCCGGCCGGCGGGCTGGCCAGGAACGGCACCGGGGCCACCCCGTACGCGTCGGCGGGCATGTTCTGCGTCTTCAGGTTCGACCCGGCGGACTGCCACAGCAGCATGGCGGCCTTGCCGTTGGCGAAGTCGGAGACCGACTGGTTCTGCGCGTACTCGGCGTTGCTCGGGTTGGTGATCTTGTCGGCGGCCATGAAGTCGATGTACCGCTTGATCGCCGAGACGTTCTGCGGGGTGTCGAAGGTCGGCTTGCCGGCCGAGTCGAACCACTCGCCGCCGTACTGCTGGCTGAAGGTGAAGGCGTGGTGGGCGTTCTCCGACGGGTTGGCGCCCTCGATCGCCAGGCCCCACTTGCCGCCGGTGCTCAGCTTCTTGCCGTACTCGGCGAGCTGCTCCCAGGTGGTCGGCGGCGCGGTGATGCCGGCGTCGGCGAACGACTTCTTGTTGTAGTACAGGCTGTACGCCATGGAGTAGAGCGGCACGGCGGCCGGCGGCTTGCCGGGCGCGCCGGCGGCGGCGAGCGCGGCGGGCACGATCCGGTCCTTGCCGCCGACGGCCTGCAGTGCGGCGTCGTCGAACTCGACCAGCGCACCGGTGGCCTGCAACGACGCCGACCAGGTGTTGCCGATGTTGACCACGTCCGGGCCCTTGCCGGAGGCGGCGGCGGCCAGCAGGCGGTTGAGCAGATCCGACCATGGGACCACCTCGACGGTGACCTTGATCCCGGTCTGCTTCTCGAACTTGTCCAGCTCCGGCTGGAGGATGGTCTTGTCGGCCTCCAGGCTGGCGCCCTGGTTGCTGGCCCAGTAGGTGAGCGTCTTGGGCGATGCGGCGGAGTCGTCGCCGGAGCCTCCGCAGGCGGTCAGCGAGGCGGCCGCCAGTACGGCGGCGGTGAATATCCCGAGGTGTCGTCTCGACACGGGTCAGCCCTTCCGGTGCGTGGTGGGGGTCCGCCGACCTTCGTCACCGATAGGGGTCGGGCGACGGGGGTCGGCTGCGGACAGGGTTCGGGGGGGCGCCGTCGGGGTCCGTCGGCGTTTCCCGGGAGTTACATCACGGCTTAATTTATGTCGTCATTAAAGTTGCTGGTCGGTGGGTCGTCAAGCACGAGGCGGTTACAGTCGCCTCGAACTCCCCGACGGGAACGAGGTGACGAGTGGAGCTGGCGCGAGCCACCAACCGCAGCGTGCGGTTGCGCAACCGGTCCGCCCTGCTGACCAAGCTCTTCCTGGACGGCCCGCTCACCCGGCAGGACCTGGTGCGCAGCACCGGGCTGAGCCAACCCGCGGTCAGCAACGTGGTGGCCGACATGATCGACGAAGGGCTGGTCGCCGAGGCCGGCGCCGCCGAGTCCGACGGCGGCCGGCCCAGCATGCTGCTGCGGATCGCGCCCCGCTTCGCCTTCCTGATCGGCGTGGACGTCGGCGAGACCCGGGTCCGGGTGGAGCTGTTCGACTTCGCGATGACCCTGCTGGCCAGCGTCGAGTATCCGCTCGACCCGGCCCGCACCGAGCCCGGCCTGGTGGCCGGGCACGTCCTGGCCGGCATCGACGCGGTCACCGGCCAGGCCGGGGTGGCCCCGAGCGACGTGCTCGGCGTCGGCATCGGCGTCTCCGGCGTGGTCGAGCAGGGCACCCAGGCCGTCGTGCACGCCCAGGCCCTCGGCTGGGACCGGGTGCCGCTGGAGCGTCTGATCGGCGCCGGCACCGAGCTGCCACTGCACATCGACAACGGCGCGAAGACTCTCGGCCAGGCCGAGATGTGGTTCGGTGCCGGCCGTGGCGCCCGACACGCCGTCTTCGCGTTGGTCGGCTCCGGGGTGGGCGCGTCGGTGGTGACCAACGGCGCCACCTACCGGGGCGCGTCCAGCAGCGCGGGGGAGTGGGGGCACACCACCCTGGTGTACGGCGGTCGGGTCTGCCGGTGCGGCGCGCGCGGTTGCCTGGAGGCGTACGTGGGGGCGGAGGCGATCATCGACCGCTACCGGGAGGCACGTCGGGGTCGACCGGTGCCGGGCGAGGACGAGGAGTCCCAGATCGCCGCGCTGGTCGCCGCCGCCGAGACCTCGGCCACCGCCCGACGGGTACTGGAGGACACCGCCGGCTACCTCGGCGCCGGGGTGGCCAACCTGATCAACCTGTTCAACCCGGAGCGCGTGGTGCTCGGCGGCTGGGCGGCGATGGCCCTCGGCGACCTGCTGCCGGCCGTTCGGGAGGCGGCCGGTCGGCAGGCGCTGCGCCAGCCGTACGAGCAGGCGTCGATCGAGCTGTGCCGGCTCGGGGTGGACGCGGTGGCGCTGGGCGCGGCCACCCTCCCGATCGCGCGCTTCCTCACCGAGGGTGGCATCCGCCGCTGAGCGGGGACGACGTCAACGCCGCCGGCAAATTACGCAAAAAAGATCCTCGGGATAAATAACGAAGTTATAGATCGATGTCTTGACGCCGTCGCAATCTCGCCGCAACACTCCTACGAGAGCGCTCTCCGACCCGCGACGCCGCATCGGCGGCACCACCCACGGCGCCACGGGGCGAGCCGATCCCATCCGCGCGGCACCCCCGTAACCCCCTATCGACAGGCGATGTCATGACATCTCGTGCAACATCCGTACGCCCGCGTCCTCGACCCGCCGTCCGGCACCTGCTCGTCGGGCTCACCGTGGCCCTGGTCGCGGCGCTCACCCCGACCGGTGCCACCGCGCCCGCGCAGGCCGCGCCGACCCTGCTGTCCCAGGGCCGCCCCGCCACCGCCTCGTCCAGCGAGAACGCCGGCACCCCGGCCTCCGCGGCCGTCGACGGCAACACCGGCACCCGCTGGGCCAGCGCGTTCAGCGACCCGCAGTGGCTCCAGGTCGACCTGGGCGCCCGGGCCACCATCAGCCAGGTGAACCTGCTCTGGGAGGGCGCCTACGGCCGGGCCTTCCAACTCGAGACCTCCGACGACGGGGCCACCTGGACGACGATCTACTCGACCACCAGCGGCACCGGCGGCACCCAGAACCTCACAGTCACCGGCGCCGGCCGCTACGTCCGGATGAACGGCACCGCCCGGGGTACCGGCTACGGCTACTCGCTCTGGGAGTTCCAGGTGTACGGCGAGACCGGCGGCACCACGCCGACCTGCGGCAGCACCAACGTCGCGCAGGGCAGCCCGGCGACCGCGTCGTCCAGCCAGGACGCCGGTCTCGCGGCATCCGCGGCGGTCGACGGCAACACGGGCACCCGCTGGGCCAGCGTCGCAAGCGACCCGCAGTGGCTGCGCGTCGACCTCGGCAGCACCCGCACCATCTGCCGGGTGGTGCTCACCTGGGAGGCCGCGTACGCCCGGGCCTTCCAGCTCCAGACCTCGGCCGACGGGGCCACCTGGACCACGATCTACTCCACCACCACGGCCACCGGCGGCACGCAGTCCCTCACCGTCACGGGCAGCGGGCGCTACCTGCGGATGTACGGCACCGCCCGGGGCACCGCCTACGGCTACTCGCTGTGGGAGCTGGCGGTGAACACCACCGGCGGTGGGACCGGCGAGCCCCCGGTCGACACGACCGACCCGCGCAACCCGAACCTCGGGCCGAACACGTTCGTCTTCGACCCGAGCACGCCGACGTCGACCATCCAGAGTCGACTGAACACCCTCTTCACCCAGCAGGAGACCAACCAGTTCGGCCCGCAGCGCTACGCGGTGCTGTTCAAGCCCGGCACCTACACCGCCGACGTCAACCTCGGCTTCTTCACCCAGGTCGCCGGCCTCGGCATGAGCCCCGACGACGTCAACCTCAACGGCCACGTGCGTGCCGAGGCGTTCTGGTTCGGCGGCAACGCCACCCAGAACTTCTGGCGGGCCGCCGAGAACCTGTCGGTCACCCTGCCCGCCGGGCAGACCGTGGAGCGCTGGGCGGTGTCCCAGGCGGCGCCGTACCGGCGGATGCACCTGCGCGGCGCGCAGAACCAGATCCAGCTCTGGAATGGTGGCGACGGCTGGTCCAGCGGTGGCCTGATGGCCGACACCCGCATCGACGGCCTGGTCGTCTCCGGCTCGCAGCAGCAGTGGTACTCCCGCAACAGCGAGTTCGGCAACGGCTGGACCGGCTCGGTGTGGAACATGGTCTTCCAGGGCGTCAACGGCGCTCCCGCGCCGAGTTTCCCCAACCCGTCGCACACCGTCATCCCGCAGACGCCGCAGGTCCGGGAGAAGCCGTTCCTGTACGTCGACGGCAGCGGTGAGTACCGGGTCTTCGTGCCGGCGCTACGCACCAACTCGACCGGCACCAGCTGGTACAACAAGACCCCGGCCGGCTCGTCCATCTCGCTGTCGCAGTTCTACGTGGTCCAGCCCGGCACCAGCGCCGCCACCATCAACGCGGCCCTCGCCCAGGGGCGGCACCTGCTCTTCACCCCGGGCGTGCACCGCGTCACCGAGCCGATCCAGGTCAACCGGGCCGACACTGTCGTCCTCGGTCTCGGCCTGGCCACCATCCAGGCCGACAACGGCGCGGTGGGCATGCGGGTGGCCGATGTGGACGGCGTGAAGGTGGCCGGCATCATGTTCGAGGCCGGCACGACGAACTCGCCGGTGCTGATGGAGGTCGGGCCCTCCGGCTCCTCCGCGAGCCACGCCACGAACCCGACCTCGCTGCACGACGTGTTCTTCCGCATCGGTGGGCCGCACGTCGGCAAGGCCACCAACACGCTGACGGTCAACAGCGACAACGTGATCGGCGACCACATGTGGTTGTGGCGGGCTGACCACGCCGCCAGCGGCGTGCCGACCGGCTGGACGCTGAACACCGCCGACACCGGCCTCACCGTCAACGGCGACAACGTCACCATGTACGGCCTCTTCGTCGAGCACTATCAGAAGTACCAGACGATCTGGAACGGCAACGGCGGCCGGACGTACTTCTACCAGAACGAACTGCCGTACGACCCGCCCAACCAGGCGGCCTGGATGAACGGGTCGACCCGGGGCTACGCCGCGTACAAGGTCGCTGATTCGGTGACCAGCCACCAGGCGTTCGGGCTGGGCAGCTACAGCTACTTCAACGTCAATCCCGCCGTCGTGGAGGAGCGGGCCTTCGAGGTGCCCAACAACCCGAACGTGCGCTTCACCAACATGGTCACCGTCTCGCTCGGTGGCGTCGGCACCATCAACCGGGTGATCAACAACGCTGGTGGCACCGCGAACGCGGCCAACCAGCAGGTGTACCTGACCACCTACCCCTGACCGGGGCACCCGCGTCGGCCCGGTCCTCCGAGACCGGGTCGGCCGGGTAGCACCCAGGGCCGTGGCCGGCCCGGTCCCGCCGAGACCGGGCCGGCTGCGGTCGTGCCGCTCAGTCGGCCAGCACGTCGGCCGCCGCCCGTTCACCGGCGCGCACCGCGCCCTCCAGGTAGCCAGTCCAGCGGGTCGCCGTCTCGGTGCCCGCCCAGCGCCGACCGTCGCAGGCATGGCTACCGGCCCCGGCCACGGCACTGACGGACCGTACCCCCGTCCTTCGTCCTTTGCTCTGCACCCGCCGACGCACCACCCGGGCCTTGGCACCGTCGCCTCCGCGGGTGCAGAGCAAAGCGCACGCCGACCACGGGGCCGGGTCCGCCGCCGAGAATGTTCCGCCGGCCTGTCGATCTGGGCGGCGGCCGATCGTGTGGAGGATGAGAGGTCGGCGACGGGCCGGCCCCCGGGAGGAGGAACGATGACGCTGTACCTGCTCAGCCTTCATCAGCCGCAGGGTGAGCTGCCCCCGGCCCCGGAGTTTCTGGCCGGGGTGATGCGTCAGCTCGGCGAGCTGCGCGACGAGTTGGCGTCCACCGGGTCGTGGGTCTTCGGGCAGGGCCTGCACGGCCCGGAGACCGCCACCGTGCTGCGTCCCCGCGACGGCGAGGTGCTCATCACCGACGGACCGTTCGTGGAGGGCAAGGAATACCTGGGCGGCATCACGATCATCGACGTGCCGGATCTGGACGCCGCCCTGCACTGGGGTCGCCGTTACGCGCTGGCCACCACCCTGCCGATCGAGGTGCGCCCCTTCCAGGGTGGGGCCGGAGACTGATTGTGCCGGACGTGGAGTCGGTGTTCCGTGCGGAGTACGGCCGCGCGGTCGCCGTCCTGGTTCGCCTCCTCGGCGACATCGACCTCGCCGAGGAGGCCGTCCAGGAGGCTTTCGTCGTCGCGGTGTCGCGCTGGCCGACGACCGGCCTGCCGCCCAGTCCGGCCGGCTGGATCATCACCACGGCCCGGAACCGGGCGATCGACCGGCTGCGCCGCGACGCGTCCCGGGTCGACCGGCACGCCCAGGCGGCTCTGTTGTTCGCCGCCGACAGCCCCGTCGAGGAGGGACCGGTGCACGACGACCGGCTACGGCTGATCTTCACCTGCTGCCATCCGGCGCTCGCCCCGAGCACCCGGGTCGCCCTCACCCTGCGGCTGCTCGGCGGACTGAGCACCGCCGAGATCGCCCGAGCCTTCGTGGTGCCGGAGCCGACGATGGCGCAGCGGCTGGTCCGCGCCAAGTCGAAGATCCGCAACGCGGGGATCCCGTACCGGGTGCCCCGCGACTCCGACCTGCCCGCCCGGCTGCACGGCGTCCTCGCGGTGCTCTACCTGATCTTCAACGAGGGGTACACGGCCAGCGCCGGCCCGCACCTGGTCCGCGCCGAGCTGTGCGCCGAGGCGATCCGGTTGACCAGGCTGCTGGTCGAGCTGATGCCGGACGAGCCGGAGGCGCTCGGTCTGCTCGCGTTGATGCTCCTGACCGAGGCCCGCCGGGCGGCGCGGACCACCGCCGACGGCGACCTGGTGCCGCTGGCCAAGCAGGACCGGCGCGGATGGGACAGCGCCCTGATCGCCGAAGGCCAGGCACTGGTGCGCCGCTGCCTGCGCCGCGACCGGCCGGGCCCGTACCAGATCCAGGCCGCGATCGCCGCTGTGCACAGCGCCGCGCGGCGCGCCGCCGACACGGACTGGGCGCAGATCCTTCAGCTGTACGACCAGCTGACGGCCGTCGCCCCCAGCCCGGTGGTGGCGCTGAACCGGGCGGTCGCGCTCGCTGAGCTGTCCGGACCGGCGCTCGCGCTGACCGAGGTGGACCGCCTCGACCTGGTCCGCTACCACGTCTACCACGTGGTCCGCGCCGACCTGCTGGCCCGGCTCGACCGGGGTGGGGAGGCCGTCGAGGCGTACCGGACGGCCGTCGCCCTGACGGACAACGCGGCCGAACGGGCCTTTCTCACCGCACGCGCGGCGGCCCTGGCGACGCCCTGACGTGCGTTTGCCGCAGGGGCGGCCGGGAACCCGAGGCACCGCCGCAGCAGGGGATGGGGAGGGGCCATGGCGTACCGCCGGACCGTCGTCGACACCGCGCCCGACCTGTCCACCCTCACGCTCGGCGTGGAGGAGGAGTACCTGCTGCTCGACCCGGACAGCGGCCGGAACCTGCCGGTCGCCGACCAGGTGCTCGCCGCGCTGCGCGGCCCCGCGCGCGACCAGAGCCGCCAGGAGTTCCGGCACAGCATGGTGGAGATGGTCACCCCGGTCTGCGCCGACCTCACCGAACTGCGCGCACACCTGGTGGCGCTGCGCCGCTCCGCCGCCGAGGCCGCCACGGCGGCCGGCGCCCGACTGGTGGCGGTCGGTGCCACACCGGTGGCCGAGCCGCACCGGACGGTCCCCGACGAACCGCGCTACCACGCGATGTCGCGCCGGTACGGGCCGGTGGCGCACGACCCGGCGGTGTGTGGCTGCCACGTGCACGTCGGGCTGCCCGACCGGGAACTGGCCGTGCAGGTCTGCAACCACCTGCGGGTGTGGCTGCCGGTGGTGCAGGCGATCACCACCAACTCGCCGCTGCACGACGGGTACGACACCGGGCACGCCAGTTGGCGCTCGATGCAGTTGGAACGCTGGCCCAGTATCGGTCCGACGCCGTACTTCGCCTCCGTCGCCGACTACGACCGCACTGTCGACGAGCTGATCGCCGCCGGCATCATGCTCGACGCGGCGATGGTCTACTGGTACGCCCGGCCGTCGTCGACGTACCCGACGGTGGAGGTGCGGGTCGGTGACGTATGCACCGAGGTGGACGACGCGGTGCTGGTCGCCGCGCTGGTCCGGTCCCTCGTGGCCACCCTCGCCGACGACGTACGCGCCGGGGTGACCGCCCCGGACGTCCGGGACTGCCTGGTCGCCGCTGCGCACTGGCGGGCCGCGCATGACGGTCTCGACGGCGAGCTGATCGACCTGCGTGCCGGCGGGACCCGCCCCGCCTGGGCGCTCGTCGACGAGCTGATGGCGGTGATCGCGCCGGCCCTGCTGCGCCACGGTGACCTCGGGTACGTGTTGGCGCAGCTCGCCCGGCTGCGTCGCGACGGGACCGGTGCGATGCGGCAGCGACAGGTGCTGGACCGCGCCGGGGACATGCGCGCGGTCCTCGACGACCTGATCACCCGCACCGCCGCCAGCTGACCGCCCGTCAGGGCGCACCAGGGATTCAGCGGATGTCGTGGGTCTGTAGCCACAGCTCCAGCAGGCCCAGCTGCCACAGCTTGTTGCTGCCGGCCGCGGCCTCCGCCCGGTCCGGCTCGGCCAGCAGATGTGCCACGTACTCCGGGCGGAACAGACCTCGCTCGCGCGCGGCCGGCGCCTGCAACGCCTCGGCCACCAGCTCGCGCACCGGACCGTCCACCTTGCGCAGCGCCGGCACCGGGAAGTAGCCCTTGGGCCGGTCGATCACCTCGGCCGGTAGCACCTCCCGCGCGACCTCCTTGAGCACGCCCTTGCCGCCCTGGGCGACCTTGTGCTCCGGCGGGCAGTGCGCGGCCAGGGTGACCAGGTCCTGGTCGAGGAAGGGCGTACGCACCTCCAGACCCCACGCCATGCTCATACTGTCCACCCGCTTGACCGGGTCGTCGGGGAGCATCAGGTGGGTGTCCAGGCGCAGCACGGCGTCCAGCGCGGTCTGCGCCCCGGGCGCGGCGAGGTGCCCGGTGAGCAGGTCCCGGCTGGCGTCGTGCTCCAGCGCGTACGCCGGGCCGACGATGCGGCGCAGCTCGTCGTGGCCGCGGTCGAAGAACGCGGCGGCGAACGTCTCGGCCGCGCCGTGCCGGGGTGCCTCGACCAGTGGCTGGTGGTAGCCGTAGCCGGCGAACACCTCGTCGGCGCCCTGCCCCGACTGGGCCACCTTCACGTGCTGCGCCACCTGCTCGGAGAGCAGGTGGAAGGCGACCACGTCGTGGCTGCCCATCGGCTCGGTCATCGCCAGCACGGCCCGTCGGACGGCGGGCACCAGGTCGTCGTCGGCCAGTCGGATCCGCTGGTGGTCGGTGTCGTACGCGCGGGCCACCAGGTCCGAGTAGTGGAACTCGTCGCCGGACTCGCCGTCGCGACTGTCGAAGCCGATGCTGAACGTACGCAGGTGTTGCTGGCCGGCCTCGGCGAGCAGCGCCACGATGAGGCTGGAGTCCAGCCCGCCGGAGAGCAGCACCCCCACCGGCACGTCGGCGACCAGCCGTCGGCGTACCGCCGCGCGCAGCGCGTCGCCGATCGCGGCCCGCCAGTCGGCGGCGTCCATCCCGGCGTCGGCGGGCTCCCGCACGTAGTCGGGTCGCCAGTAGACCTCCTCACGGCTGCGCCCGTCCGCCTCGATCACCCGCAGGGTGGCCGGTGGCAGCTTGCGCACGCCGCGCAGCACGGTCCGCGGCGCGGGCACAATGGAGTGCCAGGAGAGGTAGTGGTGCAGCGCCACCGGGTCGATGCCGGTGTCGACGTCGCCGGCCCGCAACAGAGCGGGCAGGGTGGAGGCGAACCGCAGCCGGCCCGGTGTCTCGGCGAGGTAGAGCGGTTTGATGCCGAGCCGGTCGCGGGCCAGGATCAGCCGCCGCCGGACCCGGTCGACCAGCCCGATCGCGAACATGCCGACCAGGTGGTCGACGAAACGTTCACCCCAGTGGGCGTACGCCACCAGGATCACCTCGGTGTCGCTGGTGGAGTGGAAGGCGTACCCGGCCCGGTGTAGCTCCTCGCGCAGCTCCGGGTAGTTGTAGATGCAGCCGTTGAAGACCAGGGCCAGGCCCAGGTCGTCGCGAACCATCGGCTGCCCGCCCGCCGCGGACAGGTCGATGATGGTGAGCCGGCGGTGCCCCAGGGTCACCCAACCGTCGGTGAACAGGCCCTCGTCGTCCGGGCCGCGTGAGCGCATCGCCTCGGTCATCCGGGTGACCGCCGCCGCGTCGGGCGAGCGGCCGTCGAACCGCGCCTCCCCGCTGATCCCACACATCAGCCGGGCCTCCCGTCACCTCGCCCCCGACCGGTGCCGGCCGGTCCCGCCGACCGGACGGGGGCGCTGGCTACCCGTGCGCGCGGCGGGCAAACCCGTCAGCCGCGCAGGGTACGCAGGATGCGGGCCAGTTCGGCGCGGTCGGTGTCGTTGAGGTGGCCGAAAAAGCGGTCGGCCTCGGCCCGGCGCGCGGCCCGGATGGCGGTGCTGACGCGGTCGCCCTCCTCGGTGAGCGCGACCAGGGTCGCCCGGCGGTCGTCCGGGTCGGGTCGGCGCTCGACCAGCCCTCGGGTCTGGAGGTCGTCGACGACCTCGGTCGCCGAGCGGGGTGCGATGCGCAGGTGCTCGGCGAGGGCGCCGGGGCGTACCTCGCCGTGCCGGGCCAGCACGCCGAGGGCCCGGGACTGGCTGGGGGTCACGTCCCAGGGTGCCAGTGAGTCGCGGCTCTGCCGGCGCAGACGGGACGCCACCGCCCAGAACGTCTCCGCCAGGCTCTCGCCGTCGGCGCTCTCGACGGTGTGCTCGGTCACCGGAATACGGTAGCAGGATATGTGGTTGCTCCCTCATGATGAGGTAACCTCAGCAATGTTGTCGACGAAGGGTAGAAGCTCCCTTGGAACCCACCCCGAAGGGCCGCGACCGCGGCCACCGCACCCTCAGCGCCGAAGAGAAGACGCAGGCCCGTCAGGTGTCGCTGCGCCGTATCGGCCGTCTGTTCACCCCCCACCGGCCCGCGCTGGCCGCCGTCACCGCGATCATCGTGGTCTCCTCGATCATCGCGATGGCCACACCGTTCCTCCTGCGCGCCGTGATCGACCGCGCCCTGCCGCAGGGCGACGTGACGCTGCTGGTCTGGCTGGTCCTCGGTATGGTCGCCGTCGCGGCGGTGACCTCCGCCCTCGGCGTCGTGCAGACCTGGATCTCCACCCAGGTCGGCCAGCGGGTCATGCACCGGCTGCGCACCGACGTGTTCAGCCACCTCCAGCGCCAGTCGCTCGGCTTCTTCACCCGCACCCGCACCGGCGAGGTGCAGTCGCGGATCACCAACGACATCGGCGGCATGCAGTCGGTGGTCACCTCCACCGCCACCGCCGTTGCCGCCAACCTCACCACGGTGGTCGCCACCACTGTCGCCATGGTCGCACTCTCCTGGCAGCTCTCCCTGGTCTCGCTCGTGGTGCTGCCGCCGGCCATCTGGCTGACCCGTCGGGTCGCCCGGATGCGCCGCGAGATCACCGCCCAACGGCAACGCGAACTCGCCGACCTCAACGTCACAGTTGAGGAGGGGCTTTCGATCAGTGGCATACAGCTGGCCAAGACCCTCGGCACCGGCCCCGCGCTGATCGACCGGTTCACCGCCTCCTCGGCCCGCCTGGTCGACCTGGAGCTGCGCAGTGAGCTGGCCGGCCGTTGGCGGATGGCCTCGATGAGCATCATCTTCGCCGCCGTACCCGCGGTCATCTACCTCGCCGCCGGGCTGCCCGGCACCGCCGGCACGCTGAGCATCGGCACCCTGGTCGCCTTCACGGCCCTGCAGGGCGGCCTGTTCCGACCGCTGATGGGCCTGCTCAACGTGGGCGTCTCGCTCACCGCGTCGCTGGCGCTCTTCGCCCGGATCTTCGAATACCTGGACCTGCCGGTCGACGTGGCCGACCCCGCCGAGCCGGTCCGCCTCGACCCTGCCCGCGTGCGCGGCCACCTGCGCCTGGAGGACGTCACCTTCGGCTACCCGGGCAGCGACACCGCAGCCCTCGCCGGGATCACCCTCGACGTGCCCGCCGGCACCAGTCTCGCCCTGGTCGGCGAGACCGGCTCCGGCAAGAGCACCCTCGCCGGGCTGATCAGCCGACTGCACGACCCGAGCGCCGGCCGGATCACCGTCGACGGCGTCGACCTGCGCGACCTGCGCCTGGCCGACCTGGCCGCGATCGTCGGCGTGGTCAGTCAGGAGACGTACCTGCTGCACACCACCGTCCGGGAGAACCTGCGCTACGCCCGGCCGGAGGCCACCGACACCGAGATCGAGGACGCCGCCCGCGCCGCCCAGATCCACGACCTGATCGCCGGGCTACCCGACGGGTACGACACAGTGGTCGGCTCACGCGGGCACCGGTTCTCCGGCGGTGAGAAGCAGCGCCTCGCCATCGCCCGGACCCTGCTGCGCGACCCGCGCATCCTGGTCCTCGACGAGGCCACCAGCGCGCTGGACACCGAGACCGAACGCGCCGTACAGCGGGCCTTCGACGTGCTCGCCCAGGGGCGCACCACGATCACCATCGCGCACCGGCTCTCCACGGTCCGCGACGCCCACCAGATCGCGGTGCTCGACCACGGTCGGATCGTCGAGGCCGGCACCCACGCCAGCCTGCTGGACCGCAACGGCCGCTACGCCACGCTGGCGGCCTGAACACCGGATCACAACCGTCTCGAAACAGTCTCGGAACTGTCTCGTTACGGCGCGGTCAGGTGGCGGTAGACGGTGGCCCGCGAGACACCCAGCGCGGCGGCGATGGCGTCCACCGAGTGGGTGCCCGCCGCGTGCATGCGCCGGGCCGCCTCGACCTGCTCCCGGCCCAGAGCGGGCGGCCGTCCCGGTCGCCGACGCCGGCTCGCCGCCGCACCGGCCGCGGCGTCCGCGGGCGACCGGGCTGCGGCGTCCGCGTACGGCCCGGCCGCCGCGTCTGCGGGCAGCGGGGCTGCGGCGTCCGCGGGCAGCGGGGCCAGCAGTCGGCGTACGCCGTCGAGCATGTCGGCGCGCAGCACCTCGTCGGACACGTCGGTGAAGAACACGATCGGATCGCTGCACGACGCGACCGCCTGCACCGCCCGGACCCGCTCCCGACGCCCTGCTTCCGGCCCGGCGATCAGGTCGTTGGCCCGCATCGCGATAGCTATCAAGCGGTGGTACGTGTCGCCCCGACCGATCAGCGCGATGTCGTGGAAGAGCATGCCGAGCGGCCGGCGGTGGGCGAGCATGATGTCCACCCAGCCCTCCAGCACCGTCCACCGGGCCCGCTCGGTGGGCTGTGTCTGAGCCGAGTCGAGCAGCGCCTCCAGGTCCGCCATCAACGGCTCGACCAGAGCGGCGAGCAGATGCTCCTTGGCCGGGAAGTGGTACAGGATGGCGGCCTTGGTGAGCCGCAGCCGCTCGCCGATCTGGCGCAGCGAGGTGCGCTGGTAGCCGTGCTCGGCGAACAGGTCGAGCGCGGCGCGCAGGATCCGGGTGCGGGTGTCGTCCGCGGGATCGGCGGTCATCCGGCCAGCCTAGCGACGCCCTGACCGGTGGGGACGATCACCGTTGATTCGACTGACCATCGGTCAGTACAGTGGGTGTTGGTCGACGTAGCCAACGGCAGGAGGGGCCATGCCCGTCATCTCGATCGGCAACCTGGTCAAGACGTTCGGCGCCATCCGGGCACTCGACGGGCTGGACCTGCACGTCGAGCAGGGGGAGGTGCACGGCTTCCTCGGGCCCAACGGCTCCGGAAAGTCCACCACCATCCGGATCCTGCTCGGGCTGCTCCGCCGCGACTCCGGCGACGCCCGGGTGCTCGGCGCCGACCCGTGGCGCGACGCGGTCCGCCTGCACCGCCGGCTGGCGTACGTGCCGGGCGACGTCAGCCTCTGGCCCAACCTCACCGGCGGGGAGGCCATCGACCTGCTCGGTCAACTACGCGGCGGCCTCGACCGGCGTCGCCGCGACGAGCTGTTGCACCGCTTCGACCTGGATCCGACCCGCCGTTGCCGCACCTACTCCAAGGGCAACCGGCAGAAGGTCGCCATCGTCGCCGCCTTCTCCTCCCCGGTGGAGCTGTACGTGCTCGACGAGCCGACCTCCGGCCTCGACCCCCTCATGGAGGCGGTGTTCCAGGACGAGGTCCGGCGGGTCAAGCAGGCCGGCGCCACAGTGCTGCTCTCCAGCCACGTGCTCGCCGAGGTCGAGGCGCTCTGCGACCGGGTCAGCATCATCCGCGAGGGCCGTACCGTCGAATCCGGCACCCTCGCCGAGCTGCGCCACCTCACCCGCACGGCGGTGACCGTCGAGACCGCCCGCCCGGTCATCGGCCTGGACGCCCTGCCCGGCGTGCACGACGTGCACGAGGTCGACGGCCGCACCCACCTGGAGGTCGAGCCCGCCCACCTCGACAAGCTGCTCGGCCAGCTCATCCGCTTCGGCGTCCGCGCGCTGACCAGCACACCACCCACCCTGGAGCAGCTTTTCCTGCGCCACTACGGCGACGACCCCGCCGCCACTGCCACCGGCGCTCCCGCCGCCGCTGCTGCATCGGGCGCTGCCGCCGCCGCATCGGGCGGTCCCACCGCCGGCCCCTCGGACGCCGACGCGCAGGTTGACGCCCCGCAGGGCGGTGCCCGGTGAGCGCCCTCACCGGCACGACCCGGCTGGCCCGGCTCGTGCTGCGCCGCGACCGGATCCGCCTCGCCATCTGGATCCTCGGCACGCCCCTGCTCGGCTACGCCCTCGCCGGCAGCGTCGCCGGCATCTACCCGGACGAGGAGGCCCGGCTGGGCTACGCCACCACCTCGGCGTCCAGCCTGGTCGCCCGCGCCTTCAACGGCCCCATCCACGGCACCGACCTCGGCGCCGTGGTGGTCGCCGAGACGTACGTGACGCTGGCTCTGATCGTCGCGCTGCTGAGCACCTTCGCGGTGACCCGGCACACCCGTCAGGACGAGGAGACCGGCCGGGCCGAACTGCTCGGCGCCAACGTGGTCGGCCGGTACGCGCCGCTCACCGCCGCGCTGCTCGTCATCGTCGCGGCGAACACCCTGGCCGCCGTGCTGCTCGCGGTCGCACTGGTCGGCGCCGGTCTGCCGCTCGCCGGCTCCGTCGCGGCAGCGGCCGCGATCGGCGGCGTAGGGGTCGCCTTCACCGCGATCGCCGCGGTCACCGCCCAGCTCTCCGTCACCTCGCGCGGCGCCAACGCGCTCGCCGCCGCCACCGTCGGGCTCGCCTTCGTGCTGCGCGCCGCCGGAGACGTCCTCGGCGAACAGAGCGCCGACGGCACCCGCGTACGCAGCGCCTGGCCGTCATGGATCTCCCCGCTCGGCTGGGGCAACCAGGTACGAGCCTTCGACGGTGAACGCTGGTGGGTGCTCGCCCTGCCCGTCGCGCTGCTGCTCGCCGGGGTGGCGCTGGCGTACGCCCTGGCCGAGCGACGCGACCAGGGCGCCGGCCTGATCGCGCCCCGACGCGGGCCGGCCACCGGCGCGCCACGGCTGCTCAGCCCCACCGGGTTGGCCTGGCGAATGCAGCGCGGCACGCTGCTTGGCTGGGCGGTCGGGGTGGCCGTGCTCGGCCTCTCCATGGGTGTCGCCGCCGACGAGTTCAACGACATGATCGACGCGAACCCGGCCGCCGCCGAAGCGATCAACGCGATGGGTGGCGGAGCCGACCTGATCAACGCGTACCTGGCCGCGATGCTCGGCCTCTTCGCCCTGACCATCGGCGCGTACGTCGTGCAGACCCTGCTGCGCGTACGCGGCGACGAAGCCGACGGGGTGCTGGAGGCCACCCTCGCCACGGCGGTCAGCCGCACCCGCTGGCTCGGCACCCAGGTGCTCGCCGCGACGCTCGGCGCGGTCGCCCTGCTGCTCCTCGCCGGTGTGACCACCGGACTCGGCTACGGCATCGTCACCGGAGACCCGCTCGGCCAGGCCGTCGAGCTGGGCGGTGCCGCGCTGCTGCGCCTGCCGGCCCTGCTCGTGATCGCCGGGGTGGTGACCGCGATCTTCGGGCTGCTGCCACGCTGGTCGGTGGTGCTGTCCTGGACGGCGCTGCTGGTCTTCCTGCTCCTCGGGCAGCTCGGCGCGGTGCTGGAGCTGCCGCAGGCCGCACTCAACGTCTCGCCGTACACCCATGTGCCGGCCGTGCCCGCTGTCGACCCGGTGGCGCTTCCCCTGGTGGTGCTGGCGGCGGTGGCCGCGGCCCTGCTCGCCGTCGGTGCGGCCGCCTTCCGCCACCGCGACGTCCCGTCCTGAGCCACGGCTCGTGCGTCCTGATGATCGCTGGCAGCTGAGCGACTCGACACGCCGACGCCAGCCCTGCTGAACTGCCACCGATCAGTACAGCTAGCACGCTTGGGCTGTGGCTGGGGGGTTGTGCACAGGTTGGCGGCTGTCCACAGGGGCCTACTGGTGTGGTTGCGGCGGGCTGGGGTGGGGCTTCACGGTTTGGTGCGTGAACGTGGTGCTTCGGGAACTCGTGGAGCTTGGCGGAGGGCTGGTGACGCTCGGGGCGGCCGGGCAGGTGGTGCCGTCGTGGACGCTTCAGCAGGCTTGTCGTAATGGCGAGTTGGTACGGGTGCTGCCCGAGGTGTTCGTGGCGGCGCACCTCGTCGGTGGACGGCCCGGCGCTCCGGTTCTGAGTCGACTCGACCCGGCCATGAGTCATCGGGCGGCTCTCGCCTGGGCGAACGGCCACGGCGCGCTCAGTCATCTCAGCGCCCTCGCCGTGTGGGGGTTGCGCCCGGAGGTAATGGGTGAGTCCGTGCACCTGAGCGCGCCGGCGAGCGCCAGCCTGCGCACGCGGCCCGGGGTGATCGTGCATCGACGCCGTGGCCTGACCATCGAGCCGCCGCAGGTGGTGGTCCGGCGGGGCCTGACGGTCACCCGCCTCGAACAGACTCTCGTCGACTCGTGGCCGACGTTGCCACCCGCCGACCGGCGGGCGCTGGTGATCCGCGCCGTCAACGACTGGCTGACCACACCCGAACGGCTGTCGACAGCCCTGAAGCGGGTGCCGAAGCTGATCGACCGGGCGGCGTTACGGACACTGCTGACGAAGCTTGCCGACGGCTGCCGCAGCCCGCTGGAAATCTGGGGACACGAACACGTCTTCACCGGTCCGGGAATGCCGGTGTTCCGCCGACAGGTGCCGGTCCGGGTCGGACGGCGCACGGTATACCTCGACATGTTCGCCGAGCGGGAACGGGTCAACATCGAACTCGACGGGGCCACCACCCACGGCAGCCCAAGCCAGCGGGAGATCGACCTGCGCCGCGATGCCCTACTGGCGGCCATCGGGATCCTGGTCGTCCGCTTCGCCCACCGCCGCCTCGTACACGAAGTCGACGAGGTGCGCCGGGAAACCCTCGCCATCTTGGCGACCCGCCGAACTGACGGGGTTGCCCGGTGCTGGCAGCCTCGACGGCGTGAGCACCCTCCTGACGCAGCTTCCGGCGCTCCTCGGCGTTCTGGTCGGCACCCTGGGCACGATCCTCGCCACCTCGCTCGCCGACCGCGCGCGGTGGCGGCGCAGCCAGAGCGTCCGCTGGGACGAGCGGCGGCTCGACGCGTACGTCGACTACGCGCACGCCCTCAAGGAGAGTCATGCGGTGGCGCTGCGACTGACGGCCAACCACCGGCCGGGATCGCGAAGCCACCCCATCGACCGCGAGGAGGGGCTGACCCGGCTGGTCGAGGCGGACGCTCGTCGCACCATCGTCTGGGAGAACCTGCTGCTGCTCGGCGACGAGCCGACGGTTGTCGCCGCCGCTGCCTGGCGGGACGCGATCTGGCAGGTCGAACGGCTCGCCCGGGGAATCGTCGAGCCGCCGTCGGACATCGCGGAGACGCTGAGCCGGGCCAACGAGGCCCGCGACGGCTACTACCGGGCGGCCCGCCGCAGCCTGGGTGTTCGGGGTGGTTCGGTGGAGCAGTCCGCCGCGCTGCGACAGGCGCTGACAGGTCGTTCCGCCGCGAGGCCGGACATACCCGCAATGAGGGCGGCGGCCGGTACTGAAAGATCATGGACAGCGAATTGACAGTGCGGGAGATGAGCCGAACTCGTTGCCACGCGAGGAGCGGCTCGGATTCAACATAGCTAGACATGTCAAATGAGCCAACGCTGCTTGTTAGGTGAGTCGCGGTGTGATCAAATCGGATTGCCACGCGAGGAGTGCCATGCGAGAAGTGCCATGCGAGAAGTGCCGGATTACTGGCGCATCGCCGATGATGTGATTGTCGACGTCAGGTCGAAGAAGTTGAAGCCGGGGGACAAGCTGCCCTCGATCGTCGAGCTGCGTGCTCGCTACGACGTCAGCCACGGGACCGTGCAGATGGCCTACGCTCGGCTGGAGGCGCTGCGCGTGATCCGGCGGCAGCAGGGCAAGGGCGTCTTCGTGACCGACCCAAAGAACTGGATGCGGGAGCCATAGGTAGCGTCCCGGCGATCAAAACGGACCTTACGGGTACCCCCGTCCCGCTCTTGTGACGACTAGCGTCGGCGGGTGATCGACCGGAAACTGCTCTTGTCCGACCTGCGGAAGCAGGTCAAGAACCTGGAAAAGGACCTGCGGGAGCAGGTGCGACCAGCCACGGCGATCCGGCCGAAGGCGAGATCGACCTCCGCCGCGACGCCCTGCTCGCCACCATCGGGATCCTCGTCGTCCGCTTCAGCCACCGTCGCCTCACCGCGGTCCAGGTCCGCCAGGAGACTCTGGCCATTCTCGCCAACCGGGCGGAACGGGTGTGGACGGGGTGGGGGTGGGGTGGGTCTGTTGTGGGGGGACTCTGGGCGTCTGTGCCGACTCTGCCGGGTGCTCGCTGTGGCGGTGGAGGAGTTCGGCGATCCATCGTGCGGCTTCTCTTTGCGCGGTGAGCAGGTGGGCGCGGGCGTCGGCCAGGTCGTGGTCGTCCGCGTGGTCATCCAGGATCGTCGCCCACTGGCGGCTGAGCTCCTCGGCGTACCGGGCCTTTCGGATCTGCTCGTCGAACTGGTATTCCAGCTTAACCAGGCGGTCGACGTGCGGCTGGAGCGCCGGCATGATCCGTTCGTCGAGTCGTACGGCGGCGTCGGGGCGGCAGGTGAGCGTGATGTCGCCCCGCTGGTAGTGCCACAGGGGATCCTCGGCGAGCGCCCGCTGCAACGCCACCTCCAGGTCTCCGGCCCGGTGCGGGGGCAGGTCCCGGGCGGCGTCGGCGGCCAGCCGGGTCAGCCGCTGGATGGCGTTGGCTTGGAAGTACTGCACGTACCAGCTCAGCACCTCGGACCGCAGGCTCGCCGGTGACGACCAGGCGAACGTGGCGCGGATGTAGAACGAGTACACGTATCCGCGTGCCGGGACCGCGATCAGCCGGGGTGCGTCGCGTTGTTCGACGAGTGGACCGGGCGGCGACGGCGCGGCAGCGGAGCCGACAGGCGCCTCGTCCTGGAGTGCGGCGACCAGCCGATCCCAGCTACGCGCCCACCACCGCCAGCCGCGCACACCGGCGTCGCGGGCGATGGTCAATCCTCGTACGCCCCGGTGCCGCCACTGGTCCGCGGGCCTCGGCCTCCCGTCGGGGGCGTCCGTCATGGCACCCCTCCACGGTCACGGATCCGCATTTCACGCTAACAAGCGGTGACCGATATGCCTGCCGCCACGCCGTCACCGAGCAGACGGCATATCGACACGAACCAGGCCGTGCGCCGTCGACGCCGGCCCGCTCCTCAACGAGGCGGTGCCGTCCTGACCGCTGCCCAGCCCCGCCGTCAGCGGCAGTGGCGACGGAGCCTCACGGTGGGCGACGGCGCCTGGAGGTGGATCTCTGATCACCGCTCTGACTCTGGGGTATGAACATGACCCTGAGGTATCGCACTCAGGAGTGACATGCCTCCCGCGCCGGGCCCGGCGGTGCGGGCGGGTGCCACCCGCACCGCCGGTCATCACGGGTCAGTGCGTAGCAGGCGGGATGCTCTGCTCGTACTGGAAGACGTTGTGCGGGTCGTACTTCGCCTTGATCTTGCGCAGCCGGGGGAAGTTGTGCCCCCAGTAGGCCTTCTCCCACTCGGCCATGCCGATGTTCGGCACGTTGACGTAGGCACCGTCCACGTAGGGCCGCAGCGCCTGACTGAACTCGGCGATCCAGGTCTGGGCGATCGGGGTGATGGCATCGTCGCTGTCGGGTTCGCCGCGGGTGCCCCAACCGACGCCGGGCTCGGAGTAGAAGAGCGCGTCGCGGTGCGGGAAGGCGGCGCCACCGAACGGCTCCTGCCGTTGCGCCCCACGGCCGAAGGCCTGGGTGAAGAAGTTGCTGTCAGGCGAGGGCGCCTTCTCCATGAACTCACGGACGATGCTGACCGCCTTCTCCGGGAACGGCTCGCGGGTGAACTGGGAGAAGAACTTCCACTTCGCGGGCTCGTCCTCGTTCGGGATCTGGAAGCCGGCGTAGACGTCGCCCCAGCCGCCGATCTGCACGGTGACAGTGGGGTTGCCGATCGACAGGATCGGCGCCAGCAGCTTCCTGGCCTCCGCCTCGGATCCCTCCGCGAGCACCGCGAACAGTAGGATCTCATCCGGGTGGACCTCGACCTGACTGCCGAGCCGGGGGTCGGTGAAGGGTGCGACGCGCTGCCAGGCGTCGAATACCTCGTGCAGGTCGCCGAGACCAGGCCAGGTCACCTGCAGGTAGGCGACGCTGGTGAGCGGAGCGACCTTGTAGGTCAGGGAGGTGACGATCCCGAAGTTGCCGTTGCCCGCGCCGCGCAGAGCCCAGAGCAGGTCCGGGTAGTTCCACGGGTCCACCTCGAGCACCTTGGCCCCGTCGGCGCCCGCCGCCACGACGATCTCCGCGCCGATCAGGTTGTCGCAGGCCATCCCGAGGTAGCGGGTGAGGAAGCCGAAGCCGCCGCCGAGGGTGGCCCCGGAGAGGCCCACGGTCCCCTCCGTGCCGGTCGTCGCGGCCAGGTCGTATTCCCCGAGGGCGGTCACCGCCTCCGACTGGTTGAGCCCCGCGCCGACCTTCGCCGTGCGGGTGGCGGTGTCGATGTGGACGTCCTTCAGCTCGCTGACGTCGATCACGATCCCATTGTCGACGTTCGACCAGCCTTCCAGGTTGTGCCGGCCACTGCGTACCCGCAGCGCGACGTCGTGCTGCCGCGCCCAGGTGAGCGCGTTGACCACGTCCTGGGTTTCCTGAGCGAAGACGATGACCAGCGGATAGTGCACGAACAGTTCGTCCCAGCCGAGGCTGGCCTCCGCGTAGTTGGGGCTCTGCGGGCGGACGATCCGGCCGGTCAGCTGTGCCGGCGGAAACTTCGTGTCGGAGGGCCACCCGGGACCGTCGGGCGCGATGGCCGAGCTGCCGGCCGGGTCAGTTCGGGGCGGGCTGGTCCAGGATGGCGCTGAACCGCTCCTCGGCAAGATCCAGCTGGCCGAAGATGTGCCGCTTCACCGCTGGCGACAACGGAGTGTCCGGCCGGCCGATCAGATCCCGGAACAGCGGCACCAGCGGCCGGTACTTCCGGGCCGACGAGATCACCTTCGGCCCGACCGTGTGGATCACGCCCACCCCGTTGTCGGTGAAGTCCGACACCTTGATCACCCGGGCCCAGGGCTCCCGGTCCAGACTGACCGCCAGATGCTCCCGGTACTGCTCGTTGCGGTCCCGCTCGGGGTCGTACACCGGATTGGTGACCGCGGCGACCAGGGTGGCCACCCGTGGCCCGAACCGCGCGGCGAGCGCGGCCAGCGCGGCCCCGGTCGGGTCGGTGCCCGGGTCGCCGTCGGCCAGCTCGACCGGATGGTCCTCCACCGCGTCGTGCAGCAGACCAGCGACGATCACGTCCACGTCCCGCACCTGGTAGTGGTGCATCAGCCTGATCGCCACCCGCAGCAGGTGGTTCAGGTACGGCTCGCGGACGCGTCGATCGTCGCGGTGCAGTTCGGCGGCGAGGTCGAGCGCGGCGGTCAACCGCGCCCGGGCCCCGTCGTCGAACTGCTGGACCTCCAACCGGAAACGCTCCAGCAGGCCCGGTTCGCCGTGGATCTCGGTGATCGCGTGCATCGGCATGCTGCCCAGGTGCGGCGGGAAGTCCATGCGTCACTTATAGCCGATCTTCACCACATCGATGAGCCCGTACGTCGCCGACCCGACCGCGAGTTGCGGGCACGCCGAGCCGTCAGACCGGCAGCCGGTCGGCGCCGGCGAGCGGACCCACCAGGAGCGGCACCAGCGGTGCCGGTAGCACGGGGTCGCGGCGCAGGGTGGGCGTCCAGCCCGCGTCCGCGGCCAGGTCGGGGTCATGGCTCGCGTTGTACGCCGCCAGCAGGTCGACCGGTCGGGCCGCCCCGGCGCCCTGGCGGACCCAGGAGCCCCGCTCGGTCAACGCGGTGCCGCCCCAGTCGTAGAGCAGGTCCGCCGGATCGACCGCAGCGTCCACTGTGAAGAAGTTGTTCTGCGCGTAGATCGCCGACTGGACACCGACGCCGAGCGCGTACTGGAAGTCGTCCCCACCGAGTCGGTAGTGGTTGTTGTAGATGTCGACCTGACCGAAACGCACCCGGGGCAGCCGTTGCAGGACGCCGTCGAAGAGGTTGTGGTGCAGGGTGACCCGCAGCCGGCCCACGTCCGGGCCGACGGTGTTGGACGAGCCGATCAACAGCAGCTTGTCCCGGCCCGTGAAGCGGTTCCAGGAGGCGGTGACCAGGCTGGCGGTGTGTGTGACGTCCAGCGACCCGTCGTGCACCTGGTACGGCCGACCGAAGTACACCGGCTGGGCGCTGTCCGGGTTGTCGCCGTCGGTGAAGGTGTTGTGGTCAACCCAGACGTTCTCGCTGCGGCGTACCGAGATCTGGTCGTACTGGCTGTTCCAGTTGCCTGCCTCGCCGTCGGCCGGCGACCAGGCGGGGAAGCAGTCCCGGGCGTCGACGAGGGTCAGATTGCGGACGATGACGTTCGACGCCCGGTCGATCATGAGGGTGAGGCCGGTCAGTCGAGCGCCCCGCAGCCCGACGATCGTGGTGTTCGGCCCGACGTTGATCTGGGTCTGCCGGGTCTGGTTGGTCACCGAGCGCACCCGAGCCTCCTCCAGCGGCCCGCTCGGTGGCACCCGTCCCCACACCGCCGGGTCGTACGCGGCCAGGTAGGCGTCCAACCGGTAGGCCGGGTCGGCCAGGTCGGCGCAGCTCAGCGGCGTGCCGCCGGGTCCTTCGAAGCCATCGATGGCGCCGTCGACGTAGATGAGCTTCGGGGTGGCGTCGGCGGCGTTGCCGGCGTTGTCGCCGCCCAGCGCGTCGACCAGCTCCGCCCGGTTGTGGACCACCCGGGTCCGCTCGCGGGTGGCCGCCGCGCCGCCGGTGGTGCCGGGGCCGTCGGCCGCCCAGCCGTCCCGCTCGGGCAGCGCCTGCCGGCCGAGGTGACGGGCCGTCCAGGAGAGCCGGTCGTCGGTGCGTGCGACGGCGGAGGCCGGGGCCGCGCCGAGGAGGAGGGCGATCACTGTGACGCCGCCGAGGATTCTGCGCATCGGCTCTCTCCGTTCGTTGGGGGTGGGGTTTCGTCTATCCCGCCAGCTCGGCGCGGTACGCGGCGGACGCCCACGGCACCCCCAGTTCGCTCGGCAGCGCCCCCCGCTCGGCCGACCGGCGCAACACGTCGACGACGCCCCGCAGGTGGCGGACCCGCTCCCCGCCCTCGCCGAGGGTGTTCACCAGCTCGCCGTCGAGCAGTCGGGGCTCCGGCGCGGGCCGCAACGCGTCCAGCAGCGCGGTGAACGGCGCGGTACGGGCCAGCGGTGCGATCAGTGGCACGCCCACCGGGTCGACCCGGTGGGCGAGCAGGTTCTCCAGCAGCCCGAGCCGCCCCGGCACCCGGCGGGTCACCACGTCCCCGGGCAGGCGCAGCCGGTCGGTCGGGTACTCCAGCACCGCCTGCCCCGTCGTACCGGTCACCACCACCTCGCCCGCCACGAACTCCTCGGCGGCCAGGGTCACCGCCACCAGCACCGGCGGCCCGGCGCGGAACCTGACCCGCAGCACGGCGGTGTCCTCCACCTCGATCGGCCGGACCCGGTAGCGTTCCACCTCGATCGCGACCGGCCACGGCGTCGCCCCGCCGAGCGCCTCGGCGATCGCCAGGCAATGCATCACCGCGTGCGCGAGCGGGTTGGCGAGCGCGCCGTCCAGCACCGGTCGGCCGTCCACACTCCGTCGACCGGCCCAGGGGGAGCGGGCGTAGTAGGCGTCCGGCCGTTGCCAGGCGGCGATGGTGGAGATGCCTGTGACAGTGCCCAGCCGGCCGGCGGCCAGCGCGTCGGTCAGCGCGGTGAGGGCCGCCGAGCCGAGCGCCTGGAAGCCGACCTGGGCCACCCGGCCGGCGGCGGTGAGGGCCCAGGTCAGCTCCTCGTGCTCGGCCAACGACAGCACCGGCGGCTTCTCCAGCAGCAGGTCCGCGCCGGTGGCCAGGGCGTCGCGGGCGATCGCCAGGTGGGTGTGCGGCGGCGTGCAGATCACCACCACCTCCGGCCGGGTGGCGGCGAGCATCGCCCGGTGGTCGGTGAACACCGCCACCCCGGGCGGCACCGGGGCGGCCGGGTCGTCCTCCACCGGCCGGACGTCGACCAGGGCGACCAACCGCAGCGCACCGGCGGCGTGCAGGGGCGCGATCACCCGCCGGTGCCAGCGACCGTGCCCGTTCGCCCCGATCACCGCCACCCGGGGCGACGGGGTTGTCCCGGTCACCGCAGACCGGTCCGGGTCGACCCGGTCACCGGGCACCGGCCAGGGTGGCCTCGACGCCGTGCCGCTCCAACGCGGTCAGCCAGGCGATCACGTCGGCGCGGACCTCGTCGTCCTCGGCCACCTCCACCGGGATGACGTCGCGCAGCGCGAAGACCGCGTCGACAGCGCCCGCCGGGCTCTGCGCCCCGGCGTCCAGCGCGGCCCGGATCGGCCCGGCCAGCGGGTCCTGGAGCGGCAACGGCAGACCGTCGTCGGCGTACCCCAGCGCGAAGCGCAACCAGGACGCCACGACCAGCGCGCCCCAGCGCGCGGACCGCCCGGTCGCGCGCAGGTCGGCGATGGTGTGCAGGACGCGCTGCGGCAGCTTCTGGGAGCCGTCGGTCGCCACCTGGAGGGTGCGGTGGTGGATCGCCGGGTTACCGAACCGGGCGAGGGCCTGCTCGCCGTAGTCGACCACCCGCACCCCGTCCGGTGGGGTGAAGCTGGCCGCCACGTCCTCGGCGACCAGCCGGCGCAGCACCTCACGCAGGTGCGGGATCTCCAGCGCGTCGGCGATCGTCTCCCGACCGGCCAAGGCTCCGAGGTACGCGATGGCGGAGTGCACCCCGTTGAGGGCGCGCAGCTTCAACCGCTCCCACGGGCCGGCGTCGTCGGTGAGCACCGCCCCGGCGAACTCCCAGCCGGGCCGACCGCCGGGGAAATCGTCCTCGATCACCCACTGTGCGTACGGCTCGGCGGCCACGGCGGCCAGGTCGGTCACGCCGAGCGCCCGCCGGGCCGCCTCGATCGTCTCCGGGGTGCTGGCCGGCACGATCCGGTCCACCATGGTGCCCGGGCAGGTGACGTTGCCGGCCACCCACTCGACCAGCCCGGTGGGCACCGCGCCGGCCCGGCTGACCGCCTGGTCGAGCATGCCCCGCAGTCGTCGACCGTTGGCCGGCAGGTTGTCGCAGCTCACCAGGGCCACCGGCCCGGCGTCCGCGGCGGCCCGGGCGGCCAGCCCGCGCAGCAGCAGCCCCGGCACCGTGGACGGCGGTCCGCCGCCGGCCAGGTCCGCGGCGAGCGCCGAGTCCGGGGACAGTCGGCCGGTCACCGGGTCGAGTTGGTACGCCTTCTCGGTGACGGTCAGGGTCACCACGCGAACCGCCGGGTCGGCGAGCAGCGCCACCACGGCGTCCGGGTCGCTGGGCGCGTGCCGGACACCGCTCAGGGCACCCACCACCCGGGTGGAGCTGCCGGCCGCGGAGAGGGCGCTGACGCTGAACAGGTTGTCCTGCGCGGCGATCGCCTCCACGACGGCGGTGCTGTGCGGGGCAACGGCCATGATGCCCCAGTCACCCCCGGCGGCGCCGACCGCCGCCTCGGTGAAGACGGCCTGGTGGGCCCGGTGGAACGCGCCCAGCCCCAGGTGTACGACGCCGGTCGGCACGGTGCCCGGCCGGATCAGCGGGCGGGCCTCGGCGGGCAGCCGGCGCAGCATGCCCAGACCGAGCCGGGAGGCCCCGACGGTCACCGCCATGCCGGACCGTCCGGGAAGCGGAACTCGGCGATCGACGCGGGCTTCATGGTGGCGCTGTAACCAGGCCGTTCGGGCAGCAGGTAGCGGCCACCGCGGGTCCGCACCGGATCGACGAAGTGTTCGTGCAGATGGTCGACGTACTCGATCATCCGACCGTCCAGACCGGTGCCCACCCGCAGGTAGTCGAAGATCGCCAGGTGCTGGACGTACTCGCAGAGGCCCACGCCGCCGGCGTGCGGGCAGACCGGCACGCCGAACTTCGCCGCCAGCAGCAACTCGGCCAGGACCTCGTTGACGCCGCCGACCCGGCAGGCGTCGACCTGCATCACCCCGATCGCCTCGGCCTGCAACAACTGCTTGAAGATCACTCGGTTGGCGGCCACCTCCCCGGTGGCCACCCGGCAGCGGCCGGCGGTCAACTCGGTCACCGCGCGGGCGATCCGGGCGTGCCCGAGGATGTCGTCGGCGTGGGTGGGCTCCTCGATCCAGTACGGGTCCACCTCGGCCAGCGCCGCCATCGCGGTGATCGCCTCGTCGACGTCCCAGACCTGGTTGGCGTCCATCATCAACAGCGCGTCCGGGCCGATCTCCTCCCGGATGATCCGGGCCCGCCGCAGATCGTCGGCGAGCGGGCCGCCGACCTTCATCTTCATCGCCCGCCAGCCGTCGGCGTACGCCTGCCGGGTCAGCGCCCGCACCTTGTCGTCGGGGTAGCCGAGCCACCCGACCGAGGTGGTGTACGACGGGAAACCGTCACGTTCGAGGGTGGCCAACCGGTCGGCCAGCCCGTCGCGCCCCTTGTCGAGGATGGCGGCCGCCTCGTCCGGGGTGAGCGCGTCGGTGATGTGCCGGAAGTCGACGCTGGCCACCAGGTCGTCGGTGGGCAGGTCGGCGAGGAAGCGCCACATCGGCTTGCCGGCCAGTGTGGCCCGCAGGTCCCACACCGCGTTGACCAGCGCGCCGGTCGCCATGTGGATGACGCCCTTCTCCGGGCCCAGCCAGCGCAGCTGCACGTCGGCGCTGAGCGAGCGCCAGAACGCCACCGGCTCGGCGGTGATCTCCTCGACGGTGCGTCCCTGGACGTGGTGGGCCAGGGCACGCACCGCCGCGCAGGTGATCTCGTTGCCTCGGCCGTTGGTGAAGGTGAACCCGGCCCCGGTCGGGCCGGCGTCGGTGCCCAGCTCCACGTACGTCGCCGAGTAGTCACCCCGGTTGATCGCGTCGGAGCCGTCGCCCCGGGCGGCGGTGGGGAACCGCACGTCGTGCACCTCGACGGAGGTGATGGTGACCGTCACTGAGCCTGCCTTTCGTTCGCGACTGCGGGGCTCCGCTGCGCTGCACTCCTCGCGCTCACAGGTGGTGGTCCCCTCCGAAGTTGAAGACCCGCTTGGGCAGCCGGTACGCCAGGTCGACGATGGTCTCGGCGGCCTCGTCCATCGGCAGCCGGTGCTCGGCGACGAGCCGGGCCAGGTAGCCGGCGTCCACCCGGCGGGCCACGTCGTGACGTACCGGGATGGAACAGAACGCCCGGGTGTCGTCGACGAACCCGGTGGTGTTGTAGAAGCCGGCGCTCTCGGTCACCGTCTCCCGGAACCGGCGCAGCACCTCCGGGGAGTCCAGGAACCACCAGGGCGCGCCGAGCAGCAGCGCGGCGTACCCGCCCGCGAGGGGTGCCAACTCGCGGGTGAAGGTGTCCTCGTCGAGGGTGTAGAGCACCAGTCGCAGCCGGGGGTCGTTGCCGTAGCGCTCCAGCAGCGGGGCGAGCGCGTGCACGTATTCGGTGGCCTGCGGAATGTCGCCGCCGACGTCGCGGCCGTGCCGGGCGTGCAGCCACCGGTTGTGGTTGCGCACCGCGCCGGGGTGCAGCTGCATGACCAGGCCGTCGTCGAGCGACATCCGGGCGAACTCCACGAGCATGTGCGCCCGGAACGCCTCCGCGTCGGCGGCGTCGGCCTCGCCGCGCCGGCCCCGGTCGTAGAGCCGCTCGGCCTCGGCCGGGGTCAGGTCCAGCGTGCGCGCGGTGGGGTGGCCGTGGTCGGAGGAGGTGGCGCCGGCGGCGATGAACGCGGCGCGTCGGGCCCGCAGCGCGGCCAGGTAGCCGGCGTACGTGCCGGTGTCCTCACCGGTCCGGTCGCCGAGACGGTCCACGTTGGTCGACCAACCCTCGAACTCCATGTCCACCACGTCGTCCGGGCGGAACGTGGTGACCACCCGGCCCCCCGGCCCGCCCCACCCGTCGGCGGCGAGCTTGGCGTGCTGCGCGAGGTCGTCAAGCGGTGACTCGGTGGTGGCGAGGACCTCGATGTTGAACCGCTCGAACAGCGCCCGGGGCCGGAAGTCCGGCTCGGCGAGCCGGGCCGCGATCTCGTCGTAGAGGGCGTCGGCGGTGCTCGGGCGAAGCGGGGTGTGCACCCCGAACACGGTGCGGAAGGTCTGCTCCAGCCAGAGTCGAGACGGGGTGCCCCGGAACAGGTGCCAGTGCGCGGCGAAGCGTCGCCAGATCACCCGGCCGTCGGTCTCCACCGGGCTGCCGTCGCGGGTGGGCACACCCAGGTCGGACGGGGGGACGCCCTGGCTGAGCAGCATCCGGGTCAGGTAGTGGTCGGGCACGATGAGCAGCCGCGCCGGGTCCGGGAACGGGCGGTCCTCGGCGAGCAGGGCCGGGTCGACGTGCCCGTGCGGCGAGATGATGGGTTGCGCCGCCGCCAGGGCGTACAGCTCCCGGGCCAGCGCGCGCTGGCCCGGCTCGGGCGGCAGGAGCAGGTCGGTGTGGTCGAACGTGGGCACGGAGTGGGGCTCCTCGTCTCCTGTGTCAGCGGGGGGTGAGCAGGTCGGCGACGCGGACGGGTTGGCCGGTCTCGAAGGACCGGTTGGCGGCCAGACCGGTGAGCAGTGCCAACGCGCCGTCGTCTGCGGTCGCGGCGCGGCCCAACGGGTCGGGTTGACCGCCGAGGAGCACCCCGGTCATCCGGGCGTCCGCGCCGCCGTGCCCGTGCCGACTGCGACCCTCCACCGGGATCTGCCGGGGCGGGGCCCAGAACGGGCGCAGGGTAAGCGTCGCACCACCGCCCTCGGCCGGCGCCTCGGCACCGTGCAGGGCGGCGCCCTTGACCGCGCCGGCGGTGCCCCGGTCGACGAAGTCGTTCTCGGCCACGTCCAGCTCCAGTCGCCCCCGGCTGCCGTTGACCATCACCCGGTAGCCCTCCCAGGGCGCGTACGCGGTGAGGTGGTAGGTCATGGTGGCGCCGGTGGAGTAGCGGGCCAGCACCGCCATGTCGTCCTCGATGCTCACCCCGGGGGCGAAGACGTTGCGGTCGCGCTGGTAGCCGTCCTCGGCCTCGGCGTCGAGGTACAGCTCGCGCAGCCGGGGGTGCGCGTCCAGCCGCAGCGCGAACGGGTCGTCGGCGGCGGCGGGGGAGCCGTACGCCCGGTCGTAGTCGCGGGCGTAGCCGTGCCGGCGACCGTCCTTCCCGTAGAAGAAGAGTCGACCGGCCGCGTACACCTCGACGGGCGTGGCGGCCAGCCACCAGTTGACCAGGTCGAAGTGATGGCTGGCCTTGTGCACCATCAGCCCGCCGGAGGTGGCCTTGTCGCGGTGCCAGCGGCGAAAGTAGTCGGCGCCGTGGCGGACGTCGAGCAACCACTCGAAGTGCACCGAGCCGATCTCGCCGACCGCGCCCTCGGCGAGCAGCCGGCGAACCTGTTCGTGCAGCGGGTTGTAGCGGTAGTTGAAGGCGACCGTCACCCGCCCACCGGTCTCGGTGACCGTGTCCAGGATCCGCCGGCAGCGGGCCACGTCCACTGTCATCGGTTTCTCGGTGACGACCTCCCGGCCGGCGCGCAGCGCGGCCACCACGTACTCGTCGTGGGTGACGTCCACGCTGGTGACCAGGACGACGTCGACGCGCTCGGAGTCCAGCATGGCCGCGAAGTCACCGGCCGGGTACGTGGGCACCGGGCGGTGACCCAGCTCGCCCAGCCAGCGGTTGTGCGCGTCCATCCGGGCCTGGTTGACGTCGGCGAAGGCGACCAGCTCGGTGGTGTCGGCGTGGTCGAGCACCAGCGCCCGGACGAACATCTCGGCCCGCGCGCCGGTGCCCACGACGGCGTACCGGACCCGCCCGGCGGCTCTCGGTGACATGCGGTCGCCTCCCGTGGTGCTGCAAAGGTTTGCAATGAAGTAATCACGATCGATCCATGCGCGTCAACGACGACAGCGGGATCGGCGTCATATGTCAGCGTTTGGGGGGTGGCTGGTGACCAAGGGGAGCGTGGGTGCAACACAGTCGTAATCATTGACCGTTGACACTGGCGCAACCGTTTGCATTAATGGGCCACACCTGCGTGACCGCCACCACATCGGACGAAGGGGCCGCCGTGCCAGTCACCATCCGGGACGTCGCCCGGGCGTCCGGTGTGCACATCTCCACCGTGTCCCGCACCTTCTCCGCTCCGCACCTGGTCAACCCGGAGACCCGGGTCCGGGTGCTGGCCTGCGCGGAGGATCTGGGCTATCGGCCGAACCGTGCCGCCCGGGCCCTGATCACCGGGCGGACGCACAACATCGGGCTGATCATCGCGGACATCGCGAACCCGTTCTTCCCGCCGCTGATCAAGGCGGCGGAGAGTCAGGCCCGGCACCGCGACTACCACGTCTTCGTGGCCGACACCAACGAGGACCCGACCGCCGAGGAAGAACTGGTCCACGCGCTGGCCAAGCAGGTGGACGGGGTGCTGCTGTGCAGCCCTCGGATGAGCAACAGCCTGATCGAGCAGCTCAGCCGCGAGGTGCCACTGGTCGTGGTGAACCGTCAGGTGACCGGCCTGCCCTGCGTGCTGATGGACGTCGGGCAGGGCGCCCGCTCGGCGATCGAGCACCTGGTCGGCCTGGGGCACCGCAGCATCGCGCTGCTCGGTGGCCCGCGCAGCTCGTGGACCAACCGGGAGATGCGCCGTGCCGCCAGCGCGGCAGCCCGAGCCGGCGGCGCGGAGCTGACCATGCTCGGCCCCAACGCGCCCACCGAGGTCGGCGGCTCCGCCGTCGCCGAGCAGGTACGACGCAGTGGCGTGTCGGCAGTGCTCGCCTACAACGACCTGATGGCGATCGGCCTGATCGAAGGGCTGGACGCGCTCGGGGTCCGGGTGCCGCAGGAGGTGAGCGTCGTCGGGGTCGACGACATCACCCTGAGCCGGCTGACCCGCCCCAAACTGACGACGGTGGCCACACCCACCGGGGCCGCCGGCCGGACGGCCGTCGACATGCTGCTGCAACAGGACATCGAGTCACCGCGCGGTGCGCGGGGATCCGGTGCCGGCACGGCGCTCGGCGTCCGTCGTACCACAGCACAGGTAATGCTCCAGACCGACCTGGTCATCCGCGACTCGACCGGCCCGGGCCCGTACGCCCGACCGGCACGTCCCCTGGCCGCACCACGTGGCCCGGGCCCGCATTGCCCTGCGGACCCGGGCATCCCGACTGCGGCCACCGGTGACGCCGTCGCCTCCTAATGCCGAGGAGTGAGCGCACATGCACCCCGCAACGCCCCCCACCACTGACGCGCCCGTCGGGCGCGCCCACCGTACCCCGCTGCCTCGGCGGCGCCTGCTGCGTGGCCTGCTCGCCGTGACGGTCGCCGCACCACTGATGTTCGGCGCCGCCGCCTGCGGAGACGACGGCGGCGGCGCGGCCGACCCGAACGCCCCGGTGAAGCTCTCCATCTTCTGGTGGGGCGGCGACGCCCGGGCCAAGCTGACCGAGGACGCCCTGGCCCTCTACACCAGGAAGCACCCGAACGTGACGTTCGAGAAGACCTGGCAGGCCAACCAGGGCTACTTCGACAAGCTGGCCACGCTCACCGCTGGCGGCAACCCGCCGGACCTGTTCCAGATCGACGACAACTACCTGGCCGAGTACGCGGCCCGCAACACCACGCTGGACCTGACCTCGTATCAGAAGTCCGGGAAGCTGGACACCTCCAAGTTCCCCGAGAGCCTCTGGCAGTACGGCGTCGTCGACGGCAAGCTCGCCGGTCTGGCCGCCGGGGAGAACACCCAGGGCCTGGTCTACAACAAGACGCTGCTGACCAAGCACAACCTGCCCGAGCCCACCACCGGAATGTCGTGGGAGGAGCACATCGCCTGGGCCGAGCAGGTCACCGCCAAGACCAAGGTGCCCGGCACCCAGGACCCGAGCGCCGACTACAAGGCCTTCTGGGTCTGGCTCCGGCAGCAGGGCAAGGACCTCTACCAGGGCAAGGAGCTGGGCTTCACCGCCGAGGACGTCACCAAGTGGTTCGACCTGTGGAAGGGCGCCCGGGACCGCAAGGCCACCCCGACCCCGGACGTCATCCACGAGGGCAACTCCAGTGACGTCACCAAGCAGCTGGTGGTCACCGGCAAGTCGGCGACCTCCTGGGTCTGGGCCAACCAGATGCCGGACCTGAAGAAGAACACCAAGGACGAGCTGGGCGTCATCGCCTACCCCGGTGACCCCAGCGCCCAGTGGGCCCGGGCCTCGATGTACTGGTCCGTGTTCAAGGGCAGCAAGCACAAGGACGTCGCGGTCGACGTGATCAACTTCCTGAACAACGACGTGGAGGCGGTCAAGCTGCTCGGCACCGACCGCGGTCTGCCGTCCAACCTGGACCTGCGCCGGGTGGTCAGCGACGACACCACCGACCCGGCCATGAAGCAGTCCATCGCCGTCGAGGCGGAGCTGACCCAGAAGTTCGGCAAGTCGCCGCAGGTGCCGATCAAGGGGCACAGCAAGGTGAAGTCCGAGCTGATCAAGGCTGCCGAAAACGCTCAGTACGGCCGGGCCACCACCGCCGAGGCTGCCACCCAGTTCGTCGAGGCGTGCAAGTCCGCCATCGCCTGACGCCGCGAGGCGAGGAGAGGAGCTGTTCGTGGCGTTGACCACGGCACCCGACCCGACCCGACGCGGCCCCGGATCCTCCCGGGCCCACGCTGAGCGGCGTGGGCCCGGACGCTTCCGGAACAGCGAAGGTCTGGCGGGGTACGTCTTCCTGTCGCCGTGGCTCATCGGCCTGATGGGTGTCACGGCAATCCCCATGCTGCTGTCGCTCTACCTGAGCTTCACCAACTACGACATCCTCACCCCGTTCTCCGAGGTGGAGTGGGTGGGGCTGACCAACTACGAACGGATGTTCACCGCCGACCCGTCCTACTGGCACGCGGTGCGGGTCACAGTGACCTTCGCGCTGATCGCTGTACCGCTGAAGCTGGCCGCGGCGCTCGGCGTGGCGCTGCTGCTCAACCGCGCCTGGCGCGGCGTCGGGTTGTTCCGCGGGCTGTTCTACCTGCCGTCCCTGCTCGGCGGCAGCGTCGCGCTGGCCATCGTCTGGGTCAACATGTTCAACCGCGACGGCGCGTTCAACTCGCTGCTGAGCCTCTTCGGCATCACCGGCAGACCGTGGGTCAACGACCCCGACTGGGCCCTCGAAACACTGATGGTGCTGGCCATCTGGCAGTTCGGCGCACCGATGGTGATCTTCCTGGCCGGGCTCAAGCAGGTGCCCACCGAGCTGTACGAGGCCGCGTCGGTCGACGGGGCCGGCCGGTTCCGCCAGTTCCGCAACGTCACCCTGCCGATGCTCTCCCCTGTCATCTTCTTCAACCTGGTGCTGGAGACCATCAACGGCTTCCAGGGCTTCACCGCCGCGTTCGTGCTCAGCAACGGCACCGGCGGCCCTGTCGACTCCACCCTGATGTACACGCTGAACCTCTACATCACCGGCTTCACCGACCTCAACATGGGCTACGCCTCGGCGATGGCCTGGGTGTTCCTGCTCGCCATCGCGGTCATCACCGCGATCTTCTTCAGCACCGGACGGTTCTGGGTGCACTACTCCGACGGGGAGGACCGGTGATGGTGACGGTGCCCCCGACGACCGCAGCGCCGCCGAACGCGCGCCGACGACCCGGCGGACGGCCCGTGCTGCGGCTGGTGATCCTGGTGGCGATCGTCGTTGTGGTGCTCTACCCGCTGATCTGGATGGTGGGCACCTCGCTGAAGTCCCAGGAGGAGATCGTCAACAACGTCGGGCTGCTGCCCGAGCGGTTCACCCCGGGCAACTACACCGCCGGGTGGTCCAACTTCGACGTCAGCTTCGGCCGGTTCTTCCTCAACAGCGCCATGGTCAGCCTGCTCACCGTCGTCGGCAACGGGCTGTCCTGCCTGCTGGCCGCGTACGCCTTCGCCCGGCTGCGGTTCCGGCTGCGCGGCATGTGGTTCGCCGTCATGATCGGCACGCTGCTGCTGCCCCAGCACGTGCTGATCGTTCCGCAGTACATCCTGTTCCGCACGCTCGGGCTGGTCGGCGGTGACTGGCCCTACCTGCCGCTGCTCATCCCGCAGTTTCTGGCCACCGAGGCGTTCTTCGTCTTCCTCATGGTGCAGTTCATGCGCGGCGTGCCCCGGGAGCTGGACGAGGCGGCCCGCATCGACGGCGCCGGCCCGTTCGGCATCTTCCGGCACATCATCCTGCCGCTGAGCCGCCCGGCGCTGGTCACCACGGCGATCTTCTCGTTCATCTGGACCTGGAACGACTTCTTCCGCCAGTTGGTCTTCCTGTCCCAACTGGAGGACTACACCGTCCCGGTCGCGCTGACCCTGTTCATCGACTCGACCAGCCAGAGCGCTGTCGGCCCGATGTTCGCCATGTCGGTGCTGTCGCTGCTGCCGGTCTTCCTGTTCTTCGTCGCGTTCCAGCGGATGCTCGTCGAGGGGATCAACACCAGTGGCATCAAGGGCTGAACCGGCAGCATGGGCCGAACCGGCAGCACGGACCGGACCCGCCGACACCGGCGAACGGCGGGACTGGCGCGACGCCGCCCGCGACGCCGCCGACCTCGCACTGCTCGGCATCCTGCTGACCCTCGCGGCGGCACCCCTGCTCACCGCCGCCGCGGCGGCGGGCACGGCCAGCGCGGCGGTGCACGACTGGACGCGTACCGGCAGCTGGCCGTCGGCGCGAACGACAGTGCGCCGGTTCGGCCGTTCGGTGCTGCCCGGTGTGCCGGTCAGCCTGCTCGCGCTCGCCGGCGCCGCGCTGCTCGCCGCCGACCTGGCGGCGCTGGCCACCGGCCGGGTGCCGGGCGGCCCGGTGGCGTTGCTGGTGACGGCGCTGATCGCGGCCAGCCTGGCCGGGTACGCCGGGCTGGTCGTCGTCGAGGTGGGCGGCAACGGGGGCGGGCGGTGGCGGGCCTCGGCCCGGTCCGCCGCCCGCGCCTGCCTCGACGCGCCCACCCGCTGGGCGGCGCTCACCGGGGTCGTCGCGCTGGCCGGGCTGCTCACCGTCCTGGTCACCCCGGTCGCGGTGCCGATCCTCGCCGGCTACACCGTGGCCGCCCTGCACGCCGTCGCCGTCCGCCGGCCGGTCACGGCCGCCGTCGTCGGCCGCCGGGAGCTGCCGTGAGCGGGGAGCCGGTGCGGCTGACGGTCGATGCCACGGAGGTGGCCGAGTACGTGCTCGACCCGGCGCTGGACCCGCGGCACGGACCCCGACCGTACCTGCACCCGGTCCGTACGCTCGGCGGAACGGTGGTCACCGACGCGCTCCCCGCCGACCACGTGTGGCACCTCGGCGCGTCCCTCGCGGTGCAGGACGTCGACGGCAGCAACCTCTGGGGCGGGCGCACCTACGTCCGCGACATCGGCTACACCTGGCGTGACGACCACGGCGTCATCGCGCACACCGGTGAGGTCGAACGGTCCCCGGGCCGGTACGTGCACGACCTCCAGTGGCGCGACCGGGCCGGCGGGGTCCTGCTGACCGAGCGGAGATGGCTCGCCGCGTCGGTGGTCGCACCGGACGCCTGGCGGCTCGACCTGGAGTCCGTCCTCGTCGCCCCGGACGCGCGGGACGTGCACCTGGGCAGCCCGGCCACCAACGGCCGACCGGGCGGGGCCGGCTACGGCGGGTTCTTCTGGCGGGCCGCCGCCGACGGCGAACCAGCGGTGTTCACCGCCGACGCGGCCGGGGAGGAGACGGTCAACGGCAGTGCCGCCCCGTGGCTCGCGCTGACCGGCGCCCGGTCGGGCGCTGGGGCGTACACCCTGGTTTTCGCGGGCCTCAGCCGGAACGACAGGTGGTTCGTGCGGACCGGGATGTATCCGGGGGTCTGCGTGGCGTTCGCGTTCGACCGCCCGGCGGTGGTGCCGGCCGGTGGGAGCCGGCACGGCCGGTACCGGGTGTGGGTGGCCGACGGGACTCTCGACCGGGATGGGGTCGCGGCCCTGGTCGCAACGGTGCCGTGAACCCGCGCGGCCCCGGTGGTCAGCGGGAGCGGTCGGTCAGCTCGCGGACGGCCAGTTGGTAGGCGGCCTGGGTGTGGTACGGCCAGTGCCCTTCGATCGGCGGCGGCACGGTGTCCGCCGGGTCGATGGTCAGGCTGCGGGGGTCACGCAGTCGAGTGTCGACGTCCACGCCGGGCGGTGCTCCGTCCGGGCCCGGAGGAAAGATGGGCCCGCCGATCGGGTCGGTGTCGCGCCACAGGTTGCGCCACCGCCAGCCGATCCGCCCGCCCAGGTCGCGAAGCGTCCGCGGCCCGAGGTACGCCGGGTAGAGCCGCGCGTAGGTGCGTCGCAGCGGTGAGCCGTAGGTCAACAGCGACACCCGGGCCAGCACGGACGGCGGTAGTTGCAGGATGGTGGCGGCGGCGAGCACCGAGCCGTGGCTGTGCCCGGAGATGACCACCGGCCCCCGCGCGGTGAGCCCGGTGACCCGTTTCGCCAGCTCAGGAACAGCGCGGGCGGCGTAGCAGGGCGGCGCGAACGGGTGGACCGTTCGGGGCCAGAACGTGCCGAGGTCCCACAGCACCGCCACCACCCGCCGGGTCTGGGAGGACCGGTACGCCCGAAAACCGAGGATCATGAGGCAGATCACCAGCAGGCTGATCACCCAGACTCCCGCGTCGGTGACGTACGCGGCGAGCACGGCGAACGCGCCCCCGTGCCCGCCGAGGCGGGCCGCGAGCTGGGTGGGACCGATCCCGATCACGTCGAAGGCGACGGTGGCCAGCCCGAGCGACGCGATCACCAGGAACGCGATCAGCACCGGGCCGAGTTCCTCGGTGATCCGGGACCGGGCGATGGTCTCCCGGACCAGGCGCAGCCGGTGCGTGTCCTGCGCCGGCACGTCGGGGTAGTCCCGTTCGATGATCCGCGCCGCCAGTCCCCGTCGCCGCCGGCGGCTCAGCAGGACGGTCGCCGAGGTCACCGCCGCCCCGATCAGCAGCGCGGCGAGCCCGGCGAGCGCCGCCCACCAGTAGGCCACCGGTGGTTCCAGCGGACCGACGATCGGCGGGTTGGGTCGGATCGGATCGGGGATGTCGCCGTGGTCGAGGGCGTCCGCGACGCGGTAGACCAGGGTCGCGGTGAAGGCGGCGCCGACGCTCACCGCCGCCGCAGCCATGATGGGGGTGCCGAGCCCGCGCAGGAAGGGGCGCTCGTCGTCGCGGGCGGCACGCTGCCGGGTGTACGTGACGATGGTGAGCACGACGAGCAGGACGCCCTGCGTGGCGACCACCCCGGCGGCGGCGCCCTCGTACCCGGGCAGCTTGCCCAGGCCGGCCGGTGCCGGGTCCGCGAGCGTGGCCGTGCCGAGGCAGCACACGGTCACCACAGCGGTGACCGCCCAGAGGGGGCGCAGGAGCCGTCGGGCCCTCGCCGGGCTGGCCGGGACGGGAAGGGCGAGCAGGACCACCTCGACCACGAGCAGCCCGACGGCGATCCCGAACAGCACGCCGTGACCGGGCGCGCCCACCCCACCCGGTGAGATGCCGGCGAGCAGGGCGACGTTCAGCGTTCCGACGCCGAGCACCACGTGGAGTTGGCGCAGCCAACCGGTGGTCTGTTCGTCCTGCCAGAAGTCGGCGTCGGTGAGACTCTCGGTCCGCCCGCCGGACCGGCGTGGCGCCGACGACGGGCCGAACCCCTCGAAGGCCCGCGCCGACCGGGTGCCGATGGCCCAGACGACCCGCAGCGCCAGCAGCGGAACGATCGACAGCAGGGCCAGTCGGGGCCCGGTCGGGAGGATGTGCAGCCAGGCCAGGTAGGGGCGGTTGGCCCGGCACCCGGGGTACGGCACGCACTGCCAGCCGACCAGGTCCAGCGTGACGCCCACCGCCGCCAGCATGAACGTGGCCGTGAGGGTGCCGGCGAGCAACCGGCACAGCGCGCCGAGCAGCCCCCACCGGTCGCGCCCCGGCGGCCGGAGCCAGATCGCCAGGTTGCTCAGCATGAAGGGCAGCAGCAGCAACATCGAGGCCGTCCGGACCGCCGCGCCGGCGGTCAGCGAACCCCAGCGGTACGCCTCGACGGCGACTCCGCCGGTGGCCCCGCCGGCGGTGCCGCTGCCCGGCCGGGGCCGGAAGAAGCCGGCGTGCGCGTCTCCGGCGACCCGTACCACGATCGGGTGGTCGAGGATCCGTTCGGCGGTGACCCCGGAGATGCCGTGTACGCGCAGCTCGACGGCGTCGCGCTCCGGCGTCCTGTCCACGCCGTCAGGGTCACAGACAATCCTCTCGCGCGCTGCCGATACCGCAAACGTCAACGGGCTGGGAGGGCGGCGGTGACTCGGATGGCCTTGACGATCGCCGGGATGGAGCCGATCAACAGCACCAGCCCCCAGATGATCGCGATGATCGCGAAGACCAGCGCCGCAACGTCGTCGACGATGCTGACCAGGATCACCGGCACCAGGTTGTGCAGGAACTCCAGCACGACAGTGCACAGCAGGGTGGTGAGGATCAGCAGGACGAGCCCCTTGTTCTGCAGGAATCGCGGCTGGGCCAGCACCAGCATCCCGGCCCACACCAGCTTGAGCAGCAGCACCAGCCCGAGCAGCACCGCCGCCTCGCCGACCGGAAAGAACCCCCACAGCGCCAGGTACGCCAGGGTGCCGAACGGGACGGCCAGGAACAGCGACACCATGATGGACAGCTCCACGAACGCGACGACCAGCGCGACCAGCCCGACGATGATCAGGATGATCGAGAAGATCAGACTGGCGACGCCCTGCACCCGACCCTGGACGCGCTCGGGCAGCAGCAGGCCCAGGCAGAACAGCCCGGTGCTCCAGACCGCCACCGCGTCGATCAGCGCCAGGTAGCCGGTGCCCCGGCCGGACGGTTCGCTGACCCCGGACACGTCGTCGATCTCCACGTCCAGCGCGCCGGCGCTGTCGGCGAGGGCCGCACCGGCGTCGCCGCCGCCGAGCAGCAGCCCGGCGCCGAGCTCCACCCCGATCGCCAGGACGATGGCGAGCATGGCCAGCAGCAGGAACGGCTTGCGCAGGTCACCCACGGCGGCACCTTCCTCTCGGTCCAGGTCGGGTCAGGAGGTGGCCACGACGACAGTGCAGCCGCCCAGGCCGGGGCAGACCAGACCCACCTCGGTGGCCTGATCGACGGCGATCTTCGCCACCGCGCCGGTGCCGTCCGCCGCCGGCTCCACCTCGTCGCGGATGGTGAGGTCGGCGTCGCCGGGCGCCGGGGCGACGACGGCGAACCGCGCCGCGCTGCGCAGCACCAGGGTGCGCAGCCCGCCAGGGTCCGCCACCCGCACCACGCAGCTGCCGGAAAACGCCAGCCGGCCCGTCTCGTCGGCGCAGTCGGCGCTGACCGTCGCCGGATCCACAGCGGAACTGTCGCCGCCCAGCGCGCCCAACCGGTCGACGAACCCGTGCCGGGCCCCCGGATCACCCCGGTCGTCGCGGCCCGCGCCGACCGCGACCGCGAAGAGCGCCACCAGCAGGACGGCGAGGAGCCCCAGCAGGGCCTTCTGCCGACCACTCATCGCGCCACGGCCTGCGCCACGATCTCGGTGAACCGGATCTCGTCGACGCCCGCGAAGTAGCGGTTGGTGCCCTGCGTCTTTCCGACCACCAGCAGCGTGACCTGGTGCGGGCCCTTGCTGAGCTGGACCGTGCCGACGTCCAGGAACTCCGTCTTGCGCACCGTCGGCGTGAAGCCCAGGAACGTGCCGCCGACCTGGTTGCCGTCGATGGCGAAGACCGTGTTGGCGTAGTCGAAGGAGGTGGTGCGTACCGCGGCGAAACGCCAGGTGCCGTCGGCCGGGATCTGCACCGTCACGGTGATCTTGTCGCCGATGGCCAGCCCCTGGAAGAACAACTGCTTGTCGCCGGACCAGGTCACCCCGCAGCAGTTGGGTTGCGCCTCCACCTTCGCCCCGTTCTTCGCCGGGGAGTTCACCACCGCGCTCGGCACCAGGCTCTCCGCCTCGACGGTGACCACCCGAGGCTCGCCGGGGGCCGGCTCGCCGTCGCGGGTCAGCAACACCACCCCCACGGCGATCACCACCAGCACCAAGGCCGCCGCGGCGGCGATCCACAACCACGGGGTACGCCGTGGCGGCGCGACCGCACGCACCTCGTAGGTGACCCGGCCGCTGGAGCGGGAACTCTCCTCCGGCGCGGTGTTCGCCGAGTACGCGAACCCGGTCATGTCGTAGCGGCGGGGCGGGGTGCCCGCCGGAACGGCCAGCTTGACCAGGAACGACACCGAGCCCTGGCCGGGTACCACCCGTTGGGGTTCGGCGACGGTGAACCAGGCCCGCTGGGAGCCGTCACCGGGTGCCACGTCGAACACCACAGTGTCCGGCGCGTTGCCCGGGTTGGAGACGGTGAAGGTCAGCTCGCCGCTGTTGCGCGGGTCGACTGTGAACTGCTCGGCGGCGGCGACGACCGCCCACTCGGTGGTCATGACGACTCCTCTTCCAGGACGATCTCGACAGTGGCCGAGGCGGGTTTCTCCGCCTCGACGATGCGGGTGATCACGGCGAGCTGACCGGCGGCGGCGACCGGCACCCGCACCACGACGTGGAAGGCCCGCTCGGCGGGCTCGTCGATGGCGAAGCCCGACATCCCGGTGGCCAGTTCCAGGGCGCGGCGCATTCCGTACGGGGTGCCGCGCCAGCGGGCCAGCAGGGCGGCGTTGGCCACCAGGTCGCGCAGCCGACCCACCGGCAGCGGCAGCGGGGTGTCCGGCCGGGGCGAGGCCACCACGTGGTCCATCGCCACCCAGCGGGTCAACCGCACGACCAGCCCGTCCGGCGCCCGGTACGGGTCGAACAGCGCGTCCACCTCGGCGAGGATCGCCTCGTCCGGGGCGTGCAGCCCCTCCATCACGTCCAGCAGCGCCCACAGCACGCTGCCCGGCACACAGGCCCGCTGATAGGCGGCGGGCAGCAGCCGTTCAATCGCCGAACGTCGCATCCTGGCGCACCACCTCGATGTCGTGCTCGCCGGAGCAGAGCAGCCAGGTATCGGGGACGGTCACCACGTCGGCGGTGGCCTGGTTAGCGCTGGGCGTCCAGGTGACCGCGTCGGCGCTGCGGTGCACGCCGCGTTCGCCGCTGGCCAGGATCAACCGCTCTGCCGCGCCGGTGCCGCCGGCTGTCGCGCTGGCGGCCGTCGGGCCGCTCACCGCGATGGCGTCGACCGGCACGAACCGGGTCCGGTCCCGCAACGGCAACCCGCAGTTGACCGACACCGCCTGCCACTGCGGCTGGGCGGCCAGGGTGTCCAGCCGCAGCACCCCGCCGCTCTGTGTGGCCGCCACGGCCTGCTGACCGGTGAACGCGAGGTCCCGGCAGGTGCCGCCGAGCCACCCGGGCTGCATCGACTGCCACTTCACGTCGGACTCGAACAGCCGGGTGCGGTGGCAGCCCTGGCCGGGCTTCTTCGGATCCGGTTCGCCCGCGCCGCTCCACAGCAGGGTGGCCGGGCCGTCGTACTGAACGGCGAGGACCCGGTTGTCCACGTTGGCCAGACCGACGTGGGTGAAGCTGCCGGGTCGGCCGCCGCTGGTCGACAGGTACACCCCGAAGCTGGCCTGCGCGGCCACCGCCACCCCCGGCGCGCCCCGCTCGGAAACGAACGTGCGGACCGCGTAGAAGCCCCGGTCGGCGTCGGACGGGTCGACCAGGATCTGCAACGGCACCGCCCCGGGCAGCAGCGACACCTCGTACAGGCCGGTGTCGGTGGCCACCAGCAGCGCGCCCGCGCCGTCGCGGTCCAGCCAGGCCAGGTCGGAGATCCGCGCGTCCAGGTCGGTGAGCAGGGACCACGTCTCGCCCAGGTCGGTGCTCAGGTGCACCCGGGAGCCGCCCGAGGCGCGCAGCGTCACCACGGCCACCGAGCCGGGACGCGCGACGATGCCCGGCCGTACCGGCGCGGGCGCGGGTGCCACCCGCAGCACCGTCTCGTCGTCGAAGCGACCGGCCGGTTCCCAACCCGCGCCGCCGTTGCTGGAGCGGAACAGCACCGGGCCGCGCCCGGCGTACCAGGTGCGCGGCTGGTACTGGTCCACGGCCAGGGCCCGGACGTCGGCGTCGGGGGCCTCGTCGACGACGAACCGCACCGACTCGACATAGCGCACCCCCGGCTCGGCGTGCTCCAGCAGCCGGTACACGTTGGACGCCCGCAGCGGCTCACCGAACGGCCAGCCGGTCGGGTTGAGCGCGGTCGGCAGCGGGCTCAACGTCTGATGCAGCCGGTCGTGGATGCGGCGACGGACCGCGTCCACGTCCTCCTCGCGGCGGACCACCACCCGGGCCCGCACGGACACCGCCTTGAACCGCGCCCAGGTGGCCCGGGAGCGGATGCCGACCATCCGGCGTTCCTCCAGGTCCGCCTCGACCCGGTGCCGCGCCTCGGGCACCTCGTGCTCGCGCAGCACCGCCACCGGCAGCCGACCGCCCGGTCGGGCCGCCTCCGGCACATACGGCACCAGCACCACCTCGACCTCGCCCGGCCGGGCGAAGCTGTACACCGCCGCGCGGGTGAACGCCCGCGCCCGGGCCACCGCGCCGGAACTGGTCGCGAGGACCTCGAAGTCGCGAGCGGTGACCGCCCGCTGCTGGGCGAAGAACTCGTACGGGCCGCGCAGCAGCACCGACTCCAGCGCCTCCATCTCCCGCCCGCCGGCCGCCGGGGTGGGGTTGTCCACGCGTACCCCGGGTAGTGGGTCGCGCAGGCTGGTCAGCGTGCCCGCCGCCACGTTGCCGGTGGGCCCGCCGCCGGCGCGGTACCAGAGCCGGATCTGCCGTCCGGCCGGCGGCACCGCCGCGACGGTCACCGGCGGTACGGTGCTCGTTGGCGCGGCCGCGTCGGCCGTGGCCTCGCCATGCGGGGTCGCCCCGGCGGGGGGTCGCAGGTCGAGGGCCGGGGCGAAGATGACAGTGCCGGAGCAGCGGTCGACCAGGTACGCCTTGGCCTGCGGACCGAGCCCGGCGAAGCTCTCCACCGGCTGCCAGATCTCGAACGTGCGACCGTCGTGCTCGCGGGCCGCCGCGCCCAGCTCGACAGTGCCGGCCGGCACCTCCACCCCGAGCAGCAGGTCAAGCGCCTCGGCGGTGTGTGTCAGCGGCGCGTGCGTCGCGCGCAGCACCTGCCCCGGCTGGCCGGTGCCAACCCCGAGCAACTCCGCCTCGACCGGTTCGCAGTGGTGCATCCGTACCGTCACCGACGTCTCGTCGGCGGGCAGCAGCGTCGGTTCGGTGGTGACGAACACGACCGGCCGGGGGTCCGCGCCCCGGGCCGCGGCGACCCGCAGGCCGGCCGGGATCCGGACCGCGCCGCGGTCGGTGCCGGTGCGGGTGAACCGGACGTCCGCCCAGGCCGCGGTCGGCGCGTGCCGGGTGACCCCGAGCAGGTTCAGAAACGAGACGTACGCCTTCTCCGGTAACTGGTTCAACCGGTAGATCATCACCTCGGTGAGGTGCGCGAACGTCTCCACCAGCGCCATGCCGGGATCGTGCGCGGACAGGTCGGTCCACGCCGGGCAGGACTGGCGGATCCGTTCCCGGGCCTCGGTGACCAGGTCGAGGAAGCCGCGATCGTCCAGGTGCGGCACGGGCAGCGTCATGACGCTCCTCCCTGAGCGGGCTCGTCGACCGGGAGCAGATCCACGGAGAAGACCAGTTGCCCGGGGGTCAGGCTGGCCCGCACCCGGTAGTCCAACCGGATCACCAACCGCCACGCGTCGTCCGGGTCCGGCCCGGCGTCCACGTCGATCACCTCGACCCGGGGCTCCCAACGGGCGATGGCCTGCCGGACGTAGTGGATGGCCAGACCGGCAGTGGTGTCGTTGTTGGGCGCGAAGACCAACCGGTGCAGCCGGGAGCCGTAACCGGGTCGCATCAGCCGCTCACCCGGCGTGGTCGACAGGAGCAGGAACAGCGCCTGCCGTACGCTCTCGTCGCCCTCGGTCATCGCCAGGCCGCCGGCCGCGGTGAGCGCCAACCCACCGGCGCGGCCGGCGTCGAAGCCGGCGCCGACGAAGCGGAAGGCCCTCATCGGTCCGCCCCCAGGAACTGCTGGCGGGTGTCGCGCACCGTGTGCTTGACCAGCCCCGGCGGTGTGCCGTTGGTGAACCCCTCCAGGTGCGACAGCACCACCCGGTGCCCGTCGACGCGGACCCAGTCGCTGTAGCCGACCCGGACGGTCAGCGTCGTCGTGCACGCCTTGATGGTCGGGCCGTAGTTCGGGCAGGCAACGATTGTGCGTCCCTCCGGGTCGTCGTCGACGAGCACGGGCACGCCGGTGACTGTCACCCACTGCCGCGAGGGTCGGTTCTCGACCCGGCCGTCGTGATCGCAGGTGATCACGGAGTCACTGTGGATCCAGCGCATCAGCCGCCTCCTTCGTGGTGGGCGCGGGCGAGCGAACGGGCCTGCTCCGCCGCGGTGGTCGGGTCCTCGGTCGAGTCGGCGTGCAGGAAGTCCACGCTGCGGGCGCGCACCACCATGGCCCGCCCGGGTGCGGAGATCACCAGGTCGGACGCCGCGTGAAGGGTGGCCAGGTCGGGGGTCAGCTCCAGGAAACTGCCGCCCTCGGTGCCCAGCCGCAGACTGCGCCGCACGTCGTCGACGACGATCGACTGCCCGCCGGCGGTGCGCATCGTCCAGCGGCGGGCCTTTCCGTCGTCGATGCCCGCGTCGTACGGCTCGACGGCGCCGAACAGCGAACCGAGCACGATGCCCGAGGCCGGCTCGCCGCCGGGCAGCACCACCAGCACGGTGTCACCCGGATCGGGCAGCGCCACCAGCCCCTTGCCCGGCCCGGCCCCGGGGCAGAGCACGGCGAGCCAGCCGGCGTCCAGGTCCCCGTACGCCGGCAGGGTCAACCGGACCCGGCCCAGCCCGTCCGGGTCGGCGACGTCGGTGACGCTGCCGAGGGTGACCACCGCCCCGCCGGTCGGTGTCGCCGGGGTGGCCGGTGGCACCGTGGAGAAACGTGTCAGGTGCCCGTTGCCGTCCACTGTGTGCACCACCTCGGTCAGCACGTACGTCCCGGCGACCGGGTCGGGCACCCCTCCGAGGTCAACGCGGCGGCCCGGCCGTAGCACCGGATCGCCCTCGGCCACCCCCTCGGCCGTGGCCAGCGCCGCCGCCCGGGTGTCCAGCCGGGCCTGGGCCAGCGCCGCCAACTCGTCGTCGCTGCGGCCGGGCTGGTCCACGGCGGTGCGAACGCCGTCGGCACCCACGTCGGCCGGGTCCGGGCGGTCGTCGGCGGATCGGCCGCAGCGGGCCTCGTCGACCTGCTGGCTGATCACCTCGGCCCGCTGCGGGTGCCAGCCCAGTGCCGCACTGGCACCGCTGGCCTGGTCGGTGTTGGTGGACAGCCGCAGGGTGTGCACCCCCGCGCCGAGCGTCAACGCGACCGGCTCCCCGTAGCCGGCGAGAGTGATCAGTCGGACGCCGTCACCGTCGGCGGCCAGGTGCAGCCCGGCCCGGCCGGCGACCTCGCGCAGCAGCTCCAGGTCGCTGTGCCGGTGCTGGAGCAGCCGCTCCAACCGAGGGCCGTCGACCTCGGCGGTCACCGCCAGCCCCACCGCGCCGCACAGCTCCCGGGCCAGCTCGACGGCGGTCACCGAGGTGAAGACCCGCAACCCCTGCCGCTTGCGCAGCCGGTGCAGCGGGTCGTACGCCCGCAGCCGCAGCACCGCCGCCCCGTCGGCGGCGTACTCCACCTCCACGCAGGTGACCTCACCGGTGAACAGAGCGTCCTTCTGGTCGGCGAGCCGCACGTCGAGCGCCGAGCCGGGGCGTACCGCCGGGTCGAACGCGCCGGTCCCGGCGGTGGTGGCGAGCACCAACTCGGCCTGGGTGGGCTGGTTGAGCCGGGCCGCCACCCGCAGTGAGCGGACCCGCTGACGAGCCGCGCCGACCAGCTCGACGCCGTCGAGCAGGACGATCAACGCCCGGGGCGCGACGCTGGTCATGGCGTACCCCGGGGAGTGCCGGACCCGCTCGGAGCCGCGCCGGTCGGGCCGGTGGCCGCGTCCCACGGCGCGCCGGCGACCGAGGCGCCCAGGTACGACGCTTCCGCGCCCACCGCGCCCACCGCATCGGCCACCGACCGCGCCAACCCGGTCGCCGAACCGGTGCCGGCGCTCGGTGGGACGGCGAGGGTGGTGCCGGCCGGCACGGCGAGAGGATCGGTGATCCGGTTGTGTTCGGCCAGCAGCCGCCAGCGCAGCGGTGAGCCCAGCGCGTCGTTGGCCAGCAGGTCGAAACGCACACCGGAGCGACCCGGCTCGGCAGCGCCGTCACCGGCGGCGATCACCGCGCTGCCCGGCGCGGCGGTCGGGGTGCTCGCGGCGGCCAACTCCTCGGCGAAGCCGGCCTCTGCCTGATCGGCCGTCTCGGCGGCGCGGACCAGCTTCAGCCGCAGCCAGGATCGCCGCGGCGACCCGGTGCCGGTGAACGCGTCGAACCGTTCCGCCACCGCGATGATCACACCCGGCACGTTCCAGGTCTTGCCCCAGACCAACCGGACCAACGGCGGTCGCAGCCAACCATGCTCGGCGGTGGAATTCTCCGCCAGCATCCACAGCGGACGGGTGAGCACCCGGACGTCGGCCGGACGCAGTTGCGCCTCCACGAAGTCGACGTCGAAGAGCAGGTCCAACACCAGTTCGGTACGGCCACCGCCGGTGAAGACCAGCGGATCGTCGGCCAGACCGGACCCGGTGAGCTGCCCGCCGCCGGCACCCCGCTGCCGTACGCCGGCGAGCCGGGTCACCTGCACGGTCTCCGGGTTGAGCAGGCAGTCCACCCGAACGCCTGAGGAGTCGATGAGGAAGGCGACGCGTTCCATCAGTCACCCGCCTGTTCCCGGTCCAGTCGGGTCAGCTGGGCGGTGTCCACCGCCGCGCCGGCGACCGACCACAGTGCCGTGTCGTCGGGCAGTGCCGGCCACGGATCGACGCTCCGCGCCGCCGTGCCTGTCGGCGGCCCGTCGATGCCCGTCGGTCGTCCGCCGCCGGCCGTTGCCGTCCCGGCGTCGCGCAGCGCGGCCGGGTGTCCGGGTGGTTCCGGTTCGCCGGGCAGGGCCAGCCAGGGTCCACCGTCCGCGAGGCGATCCAGGTCGCCGCGCGCAGAGGCGGACGGGTTCCCAGCGCTCGTCGCCGTCGAACCGGTCCAGGATGCGTCGACCCCGCCCTGGTTCGGCCTGTTCAGAAGGCGGTGCACAGCCGCTGCGTCCACTGGCGACGTCCGGGACGCGCTCGGTGCATCACCACGCGGGTGCCGGCTCTGGTCCTCCCTGGGCGAGGGCTGACCGTCCGAGTCGCCCCGGAACCCGTCGCGACCACCCGAGAGCCGGCCGGCGGTCTGTCGTACGGAGGGCGAGCCGGTGGAACGCCAGTGGTCGACCTCGCCGGACCACCGTGTGTCCAGGGACGGGTGTGAGGTGGTTCGGGTGGCTTCGGCCTCCGTCCGGTGCGGGCGGCCGCTCGACGAACTGTGCGGCCCGAAGACCATGGAACGGACCGGCTGCCGGGGTCCATCCGCCCGGGACAACCCGCTCGCGTCAACGGTCGTGGTGTCGACGGCCGTGGTGTCGAGGGCTGTGGTGTCGCCCTGGGCCGCCCGCCGTACCGGAGGCACCGCCGCGCCCGGTCCCGCCGGCCAGGTCGAACCGTTCGGCGGGGTTGTCAGGCCCGAGCTGGACGAAGGCGTCCCGTCGCTGGATGGGCCGGCAGCACCGGTCCCCGTACCGGCGGGCTGGTCACCGGCCCGGGACGAGCGGCCCGACCTGCCGGTTCGGCCCTCGGCCCGCGACCTCGTCGGCCCCGTGTCCCCGCTCGCACCGGGACCGCCCACGTCCCCCTCGTTGCCGATCCTGCCGGACCCGCCGGACCCGCCGGACCCGCCGGACCCGCCGGACCCGCCGGACCCGCCGGACCCGCCGAGCCGGTCGGGCCCGCCGGACCTGGCGTTCGCGACCGGGTCCGCACCGTCGGCGTCGACCCGACCGGTTGATTCGCCCTGCCCGCCGCTCCGGACCACGGGCTCGGCGTTGCCGGCCGGGGAAGGGGCGAGGTCCAGGTCGTGCAGCAGGCCGGGCGCGTGGGTGGCGACCAGGTCCAGCCAGTGCCGCGGCGGCTCCCCGAAACGGCGTGGTGTCGCCTCGGGTGTCTGCGACGGCGGCTGAAGGTGGCTGGCGGGCTCGACCCGCCCGGCGAGGCGCTGCACCACCCCGGCCGCCGAGCGCAGCCGGCCGGCCAGCCAGCTACGCGGGCGTCGGCGCGGTGGCACCGCCGGTCTCCAGCTCCAGGCCCTCGTAGCGCAGGGTCAGCGAGGCGATGGCGATCTCGTGGCTGAGGGTGTTGAGGTGTGCCCCGCGCCACCGGGTCGGCCAGGCGTCGATGAGGTTCCAGCGCAGCACCTCGGCCGTCCCGACCGAGTCGAGCAGCACCACGGAGACGTTGCGCCGGTTGAGGGTTCCCTGGGCGGTGGCGTTCACCCAGTCCCACAGCTCGCGGGAGGCGGTGAGGCCGAAGTGCAGCGTCACGGGCTCGTACTCGGCCTGACCGGGCACCATCCGCATCCGGCCCAGGCCGTGCTCCCGGTACGGCTGCCCGGGGATGTTCACCTCCAACCCGGTCATCTCGGTGAAGTGGCCGTTGGTGACGCCGTTGATGAGCAGTCGGAAGTTGTACGCCCGGTACGGGTCGACCGGGGCCCCGGGTTGCGGGGTGGCGGTGGCGGGCATGTCAGCCTCCGATCGTCTCGGTCTCGGTGCCGCCGGCCCACTGGCTCAGCTTGAACACCACGAATTCGGCGGGCTTGACGACCGCGATGCCGATGTGGGCGATCACCATGCCCGCGTCGCGGACGTCCGCGGGGTTGGTCTCCTCGTCGCACTTGACGAAGAACGCCTCCTCCGGGCTGCGCCCCAGCAGCGCGCCGTCCCGCCAGACCCGGGTGAGGAACGCCCCGATGTCGCGCCGGATCGAACGCCAGAGGGTGAAGTCGTTGGGCTCGAACACCATCCACCGGGTGCCGTTGGCGATGGCCTGCTCGATGGCGATGCTGAGGCGTCGGACGTTGAGGTAGCGCCACTCGCTGGCCTCGGCGGCGAGCGTACGGGCGCCCCAGACGCGGATGCCCTCGCCGGCGAAGTAGCGGATCACGTTGACGCCCTTGGGGTTGAGCACGTCGTGTTCCGGTCGGGTGACCAGGTAGCTCAGGTCGACGGCGCCGCGCACCGGCTCGTTGGCAGGTGCCTTGTGCACGCCGCGCAGGGCGTCGGTGCGGGCCCAGATGCCGGCCAGGTGCCCGCTCGGCGGAGTGAGTTCCAACTCGCCGCTGATCGGGTCGCGCACCCGCAGCCAGGGGTAGTAGAACGCGCCGAACTCGGACTGTCGCGGCCGGTAGGCGGCCCCCTCGTGGCCGCCGGAGCCGCCCGGCTGGGCCGGACCGCCGCCGGCCGGACCGCCGCCCGTACCCTCGGCGGGCTTGGAGGGTTTGCCGGAGGACGGCGTGGCGACCCGGGTCAACGCGGAGATGTCGTCGATGTCGGGTGCCGGGTCGCAGATCGCGACCATGGTGCGGGTGCGCTCGGCCATGCTGAGCAGCGCCTCGTGGGACACCACGTCGTGGAAACCGGGCGCGGCGATGATGGAGATCTCGTCGACGGCCTCCAGTAGTTGCAGGCCGCCACGCCGCTGCCCGGTGCCGGTGATCGCGCCACCCTCGCCGACGTTGACCACCCAGCAGCGGGCGCCGCCGTTGTCCAGGAAACCGAAGACCGCCCGGGCCAGCGGGGTGCTCTCCACCCGCTCGCCGGCGGCGAAGAGCCGCAGGAACTCCGTCCAGTTGTTGACCGGCACCGCCCTGCCCAGGTGGGCGGAGCGGTCCGGGGCGACGCCGACGAAGGCGGCGATGCTGGTGCTCGCCGGCCCGATCGGTCGGGCGCCGCTGGGGACCTCCTCGACATAGATGCCGGGGGAGAAGTAACTGGGCATCGGTCCTCCTGTGCCTGTGGGTGTCAGTGGGTCGGTGGCGCGCAGACGATGACGATGTCGTCCTCACCCGGGTCGACGTCGGCGGTGAGGACGAGCCCGCGTCCGCTCAGCCGCAACCGGACCGGGCCCGGGTGCTCGGGGTCGTGCGGGACGCCGACGATCAGGAACCGGCCCTGCGGGTCGGTGTGGGTGGCGGACCCGCTGCCGGGCAGCTCGACCCGCATCGCGGCCAGTGGCTGCTCCTGGGGGCCGACCACCCGACCACTGAGGCTGCGTACGTCGAGTTGCCGCAACCGCAGCGGTTGCAGCACCGGCGGCGCGGCCGGAGTCGGGTGGTCCACCTGCGCCGCAACGTCGATCAGCAACGCCGGTCGGGGCGCCGTACCGAACGCCGCCCACAGTGGTGGATCACCGGCCTCAAGCACGACCGGGTAACTGCCGTCGCTGGTCGCGGCGGTGAGCACCCGGTCCAGCCGGGGCAACCCGGCCGGACCGGTGACGCAGAGCAGGTGGCGGACCGTGAACCGGTACGGTTCGCGGACCGCGCCGCTGGAGCGGGTCTGCCGGGCCGGGCGCAGCTCCAGCGGCCAGAGGGTGAGCCCGTCGGCGTCGTCGCACGCGCGGGGCGGGCCGACCGGGACCGGTTCCCCCGCCGCGCTGGTCACCCAGGCGACCAACTCGGCGGTGGCGGTCTCGATCGGTCCGCGCCCGTGGGTGGTCATCGCGGCGGCGTTCCCTGGATCCGGTACGCGATGGCCTCGTTCCACACGTGCGGGTAGACGCCGATCTCGAAGTACCGGGTGAAGCGGTTGATCGGCGCGTTGGTGTGGTCGTGGTAGAGCAGCCACACCGGCGCGATGGTGAACAGGACGTAGTTGGCCAGCACCAGCGGGATGTAGAGCGGCCCGAGCAGGCGGCCCTGGAAGATGTGCACGTCCTCGTGCCGCTGGATGCCGGAGCTGGAGCCGGCGCAGACGGTGCCGATGGTGGTGGCGTAGCGGGGCGAGACCCCCTCCACCACGCTGACCCGACCGCTGTTCAGTGACGTTGGCCGGTCCAGCGAGTGCCCGAAGATCAGGTGCACGGTCAGGTAGATGGCGCCGGCGACAGTGTTGAGCAGACTCCAGGTGTGGTCGACGACGAAGAGGAAGATGCCACGGGCGTCCGAGGCGTACACCCCGGCGGAGGCCACCGACCAGCCGAAGACCGCGCCGACCACCAGGCCCACGACGGCGCCGATCAGCAGCCCGATCGAGCCACCGGCGAGGAAGCCGAGCAGGGCGGCGAAGCCGACCTGAATGACTGCGCTGAGAATTCCGAAGACCATGACAGCACCACCCCTCAGACCCAGGAACGGAAGACTCGGGGCTCACGACCGCTCGCGACCTGGGTCGGCGTCGCCTGTCGGTTGCCGGGCGGGAACTGGTTGACGCCGAGCGCGGCGGAGAAGATGACCAGCGCGTTGAAGAACGCGATGACCCACTTCTCGCCGCCGGCGTCGTCGGCGAACGCCGCTGTCACGTAGGACAGCAGCAGCGCGATGGCGATGGCGATCCACTTGCGGAGCTTGTCGCCGCTCGGGCCGATCAGCCCGCCGATGACGTTGGTGGCCAGCAGGGTGGCGGCGCTAGCGCCGGCGATGGTCCCCAGGGCTGCCCAGGTGAAGAGATCGTTCATGACGATCCCCCTTCTGCGATGGTGCGACCGGGATGTGGTGGTGGTGAGGTCCGGTGCCCCTGCGGGGAGCACCGGGGCCGGTCGCCGTCGTTTCGGGGGCGGCCGGGGCCGGGCGTGGCCGGCTGAGCCGGCCACCAGATAAATCAGCCGGGCTCCGGGGCGCCGGCGGGCGGGCCCGGCGGCGGGGTCGGACCGGGCGCAGCCGGCGCCGCGGGGTGACGGCGGCGAACCAGGAGTACGCCCACCGCGGCGAGCAGCAGCAGCAGGAGGACACCACCGACGACCAGCAGCCAGGGGAATCCGCCGTCGTCCTCCTCGCCGGCGGCAACTGGCGAGGTGGACGGTCGTGGTGGCGCCTCGGCCACGGCCCGCAGCTCGGCTGGCTTCTCCTGGTTGGGATCGACCTTCCAACTGACCGAACGGCCGTTGACGGTGCCATTGCTGTCGATCACCCGGCCGGGAAATGTCACCGAGATCTCGAACGACATGAGCTTGAGGAACGCCTGTTGGTTTTGCGGATTCTGCTCCGCAACCTTTCCGCCATATTTCTTGGGATCGAGCGGCAGCGTGAAGCGGTACAGATCGCCGTCCCTGACCAGTTTCACGCTCTCGGTGTCGAAACCGGCCAGCGGCGCCTTGCGGTAACTGATCTGGGAGCCGTAGAAAGTGTCGTCCTGGTAAAGGGTTTCCTCGCCCGCCGGTAGGGCGGGGATGTTCTGCCGCAACTCCGCGAAGGCGACCGGGAGGTTCTTGTTACGACCGCTCAGCACGGACTTCTGGGCCGTCAGCAGGAGCTGCCCGTCGACCGTGTCGTCGGCGTTGACGGTCAACCCCATGTTGAGTTGCATGCAGCCGCTCAACGCGGCGAGAAGGAGGAGGCACACCGCGACGCGGAGTGCCCTACCGCGGTTGACTCTCCTGTTCATGGGCTCAGTGTGTGTGATCGATTTCACCATCAGCAGTCAGCGATCGGTCACAACGAAGTCGCCGATTGTACCGGCGCACTGTCGCCTTTGATTAGCCCCGACGGCGACCCGAATGACTATTCTGGAGCTTTGGGGCCACGACGGTTCCTCGTCGGCCGTAGTCTGGTCGGATGAGAATTGTCGCGTGCGTCCTGCTGGTGGATCCCGACGGGCGGCTGCTGTTGCAACTGCGCGACGGCGACGCGACGCACCACCCGAACGTGTGGGGGCTGCCCGGCGGCCACGGCGAGCCGGGGGAGACGCCGGAGCAGACTGCCGAGCGGGAGTTGTTGGAGGAGACCGGCCTGCGGGCCGACGGGCCACTGCACCCGGTCGCCGTGCAGACGCTGCCCGAGCTGGCTCGGGTGAAGCACTACTTCCTCGGCAGCACCAGGGCCCGGCAGGAGGACGTGGTGCTCGGCGAGGGCGCGGCGATGCTCTTCGTCCCCGGTGCCGAGGTGCTCGACGGTCGTCCGTGGACGCCGGGCACCGTGGAGGTGTTGACCGAGTTCCTCGCCTCGGCGGAGTACGCCGCCCTGGCCACCGGCCGGATCGCTGGGCCGGCTCAGCCCGCCGGCGGTCGCCAGTCCGCGTAGCGGGCCATGCTGCGCAGCGCCAGCCGGCTCGGGATGAGCCGCAACGCGACGGTCCGCATCGCGAAGGCGACCGGGTTGTGCAGCTGCTGTCCGAACCGCCCGGCAGCGTAGGAGGCACGGGCGACGGACTGACTACGCGGTCGACGCTGCTCGTCGTACGCGGCCAGGGCGGCGGGCACTTCCTTGGCACCGCCGGCGCAGACCGCGCCGAGCACCACCGCGTCCTCGATCGCCTGCCCTGCGCCCTGCCCGAGGTTGGGCGTCATCGCGTGGGCGGCGTCGCCGAGCAACGCCACCCGCCCTCGCACGTACGAGGGCAACGGCGCAGCAAGGTAGTGGATGTCGTTACGCAGGACGGCTTCGGGCGGGGTCGCCGCGAGAAGCTCCGGGATGGGGGCATGCCAGTCGCCGAAGTGCTCCCGCAGGGCCGCCAGCTCGTCGGGGGCGTGGCCGCCCGGCGGGGCGTTCAGCGCGCCGTACCAGTAGAGCTGGCCGTCACCGATCGGCACCATGCCGAACTCCGCTCCCGGCCCCCAGGTGATGGCGGCCGGGATCGGATCGGGAAACGCGATGGCCGCTCGCCAGGTCGTCGATCCCGCGTACACCGGGCCGGGGTGTTGGGGCCAGAGCTGGGCGCGGACCCGGCTGCGCAGGCCATCGGCGCCGACCACCAGGTCGGCGTCGAGGGTGTGCGAGCCGTCGGAACCGAGGTAGCGCACCTCGGCCCGGTCCGGGCCGGACTCCACGTGTTCCATTGAGGCATTGGTGTGCAGGGACGAGGCGGGCAGGGCCTCGCGCAGGGTGCGGTGCAGCGTGGCCCGGTGCACGCCGAGCGCCGTGGTGCCCAGCTGCCGGATCATCTCCGCGGCGTCCACCCGGGACAGCCACCGCCCGTGCTGGTCGCGGATCCCGCCAGGTGCCTCGCCGTGTCCACCCTGGCGCAGGGCCGGGCCGAGGCCGAGGGCGTCCACCCCGCGCACGGCGTTGGCCATCAGGCTCAGGCCGGCGCCGACCTCGCGCAGTTCGGCGGCGCGCTCCAGTACGGTGACCCGCCATCCGTGCCGGTGCAGGGCGAGCGCCGCGCTCAACCCGCCGATGCCGCCGCCCACCACCACCGCGTGTGAGTCGTCCATGTCGATCCTCCTTCTACACCTGTAGAAGGAGGATACTACCTTCGGAGCATGAGAGGGGAGGAGTGCCATGACGGCGCGGGCGAACCGGATCGCGACACTGACCGACGCGGCCATCGAACTGATCGCCGACGGTGGCATGCGAGCCCTGACACACCGGGCGGTCGACGGCCGCGCCGGAATGCCGCCGGGCACCACCTCCGCGTACCTGCGGACCCGACAGGCGCTGATCGAGGCTGTCGTCGGACGGCTCGCCGAGCGGGACCGGGCCGACCTGGCCGCGTACGACCTGCCGACCGGCCCGCCACCCCCGACCCCTGCCCCCCGGCTCGACGGCGGCGACCTCGACGCGCTCGCCGCTGGCGTCGCCGAGGTGCTCGACCGCTGGTTGAGCACCGGACGCAGCCGGAGCCTCGCGCGCTACGCGTGCCTGCTGGAGGCGGTGCACCGGCCCGAGCTGCGCGGCATCCTGCAACATGGCACCGGCCTGCGGGTGCAGGCCCGGGACCTGCTGACCCGGGCCGGGGCCACCGACCCCGATCGGCAGGGCGACCAGTTCGTGGCATTCGTGGACGGGCTGCTCTTCGACCGGCTGGCCGGCGCAGGCGCGCTCAGCGCCCCACCGCCCGGTACGGTCGCCAGCCGGGCCGACCTGAGCGCCGCCGTCCGTACGCTGCTGCGCGCTCTCACCGGCACCTGACCCCGACCGTCGCTGGTCGTCGTCGAGCAGATCGCCAGGCTCGGCCGTGTGCGGGCCTGGTGGCGCGTGGGCATGCCGAGCAGGGGCCTGGAGCGGCCCGGTGATCAGGTCCGACGCGTGATGGGAGACGATCGCCTCGGGTGTGGTGAGCTGGCAGCCTGGCGTCGGGCCGGGGCGCGGCGGGCCGGCCGGCGTGGGCGGGAGAGGTTGGGCGATGGTGCGGTTCAGCGGCCTGCGGACGGCCGGCGGGCGGCTGCGGCACGGCTGGCGGCCGGTGCTGGAGGCGACCGTCGCGGCGACAGTGGCCTGGCTGCTGGCCACCCGGTTGCTCGGGCACCCGCAGCCCTTCTTCGCGCCGGCCGCCGCGCTGATCGTCCTCGGGCAGGCCCGGGGGCAGCGCATCCGCCGGGCCGTCGAGGTTGTCCTCGGGGTCGCCGCCGGGGTGCTCGTCGCGGACCTGGTGGTGCAGGCGCTCGGCCCGGGCAGCACCTGGACGGTGTTCACCGTCATTCTGCTCACCGTCCTCCTCGCGGTGGCCTTCGGCGCCACCGGCGTGACCCTGGTGCAGGCGGCGGTCTCCGCGCTCTACCTGGTGGTGGTCGCACCGCCGGACGGGTCGTTGGTGCCGTTCCGCTTCGTCGACGCGCTGGTCGGTGGCGCGGTCGCCCTCGCGGCCAGCCTGCTGGTCGACGCCCGGCATCCGCTGGCGCCGCTGGTCGCCGAGGTACGGCGGACCTTCGACGAGTTGGCCGGGTTGCTGGGCGGGATCGCCGACGCGCTGGACGACCGCGACGAGCCGGCGGCTGTCGCCGCGCTGAGGCAGGCGCGGGGGATGGACGCCCGGGTGGACGGGCTGCGCGACGGAGTGCTGGCCGCCGGCGAGGCGCTGCGGCTCAACGTCCGCCGACGCCGGCACATCGGTCGGCTGCGCTCGGTGGACGAGTCGATCCGGCAGATCGACTACGCGGTCCGCAACGTCCGGGTGCTGGCCCGTGCGGGCGTGACCCTCAGCCGGCTGCACACCCCGGCCCCGCCCGAGCTCGGCGCCGCCCTGCGGTCACTGGCCGAGGCGGTCCGTCAGGCCGGTGCCGCACTCGCCGCCGACCTGAACGGGCAGGAGGAGACCGCCGACCGGCACGCCACCCGGGCCGACGAGTCGGCGTTGGCCGCGGTGCACGCCGCCGGGCAGCTCTTCGGCTCCACGCAGACCCTCCCCCTGGCGATGATCATCGGTCAGGTCCGAGCCACGGCCATCGACCTGCTGCGCGGCGTCAACCCGGAGGACGACGCCGCCGTCCTCGCCCGCGTCGACGACGCCCTCGGCCTCCCGCCGGTCTGACGTCCGCACCGCTCAACGGTGGTTCCCTGCCCGTGGAGGATGGGCGGTTAGCCAGGCGACGGCGGAATCGTGGATCGGGGCGGGGATGTCGTGGCCGCCCGGGAACTCCTGGTAGGTCACGTCGTAGCCGAGATCGTGCAGGCGGGGGACAAGGCGGCGGCTGCACACGTCGATGGGCAGCACCCGGTCGTCGACGCCGTGCGAGATGAAGATCCGTGGCCGGCCGTGGGTGACCGGTGGCGCGGCGAAACCGGGGGAGAAGGCCAGCACCGCGTCGACCAGATCCCCGTTCGCCAGGCCCAGCGACAGCGCGTACGAGGCGCCGTCGGAGAAGCCGCCGACCGTCACGTCGGCCACCGGGTAGGTGTCGAAGACGGTCGCCAACAGCCCGTCGATGCGCCCCACGTCCGCCCCGAAGCCGCCGGCGATCAGGTCCCAACTGGCCGCGGACGAGTCCGGGGCGACCAGCAGCAGGTGCTGTGCGTCCGCGACCGGCAACAGCAGGTCCAGCCCCTGTCGCGCCGAACCGCCCGCACCGTGCAGGAGCAGCACCAACCGGTACGCCGAACCGTCGGTCGCGGGCTCCGGGGCGTACCCCAGGGCCAGCCGGTCACCGTCGGGGCCGGCCATCGGCACCAGCCCGCTGCGGCCCGGCGCCACCGGCGGGTGGCGGCGGGCGGTCAACCGGCCGTCCCGAGGGCTCGGCGCCGGGTCCCAGTGCGACGGCGCGGAGTCGGACACGGGTCGGCGCTCCTTACGGTTGACGAAGGGTCCGACGCGGTTACCCGGCCCCTACGGGGTTAACCGTCAGTGTGCTCGACCGAGCGTCGCCTCAGGCGCTGGCCCGCGCCACCAGGGCGGACGGGAAGAGGGTCACCGGGGCCGCCGGGCGCCCGTCCAGCAGGGCGGTGGCCGCGGCGGCGGCGATCCGCCCCACCGGATGACTCGCCGTGGTCAGCGCCGGGGCGGTCATCCCGGCCAACGGAATGTCGTCGAAGCCGGCCACCGCGACGTCGGCGGGCACCCGCGCACCGGCGTCCCGCAGGCCCGCGATCACCCCGAGCGCGGTGTCGTCGCTGATCGCGTAGATCGCGTCGACGTCCGGCCAGCGGCGCAACGCCTCGCCGGCCGCCGTCCGGCCGCGCGCCGCCCTGAAGTCCCCGGGAAGTATCCGCTCCGGTAGGCCGGCCTCGGCCATCAGTCGGCGGTACGTCTGCACCGGGCGTTGCGCGCAGGGCAGCCACCGGGGGCCGGTCACCATGGCGATCCGGCGGCGACCCGAGGCGTGCAGATGGCGCAGCACCGCTTCGGAACCGGCGGCGTTGTCGACGTCGAACGACGGCACTGTCGCCGAGCCGATGCCGATCGAGACCACCCGACCGCGCAGCGACCGGGGCACCGCCGCCAGCAACTCCTCGGTGGTGTTGACCAGGATCACCCCGCACACGCTGCGATCCCCGTCGAGTTGGTCGAGGCTGCGGGGGTCGCCGAACGGCAGCCAGTACAGCGCCACCCCGACACCGGCGGGCGTGCACACCCGGGCGGCCGCGCCGACCACCTGGTGCACGTACGGGTCGTCCAGCACCGCGGCGCTGGTGCCCAGAACGGCCACCACCAGGCGTACGCCGCCCCCGCCGCTGACCAGCGCCCGGGCGGCCGGGTTGGGCACGTAGCCGAGCTGGTCGACGGCTGCCGTGACCTGTTTCCGGGCGGCCGGCGAGGCGAACCCCGTGCCGGCGATCACCCGCGACGCCGTGGATCGGGACACGCCGGCGACCCGGGCCACGTCCTCGAGAGTGGCCGGTCGCTGTGCCGCTGTCGTCATCGTCGCCTCCTGCGGCGGCCCGTCCGGTCGGACCAACGCCTGCGCACATCATGCCCCGGCCGGAGCAGCAGCGGTAAGGGGCGGTTCCCGGTTGTGGTGGTAGCGCTCTCAGGTGTGCGATCGTGCCAGGAGATCACCCCGAGAAAGAGGACCTACCCTCGTGAGCGCCCCCACCAGTCGACCCGTGGCCCCGGCCACCGCATCGCCGACCCTGCGGACGGTGCGGCTCGCCCGCAACGGCGTCGCCGTCACCTTCACCCTCAACGGGCTCGCCGTCGGCAGTTGGTTCTCCCGCGTCCCGGCGGTCCGGGAGGCGTTGGACCTCTCCGCCGGCCGACTCGGGTTGTTGCTGCTGGCGATGAGCGTCGGCGCGCTGCTGGCCATGCCCACCTCCGGCCTGCTCGCCCAGCGATTCGGTGCGGCACGCACCGTCACGATGGCCACCGTGCTGGTCGCGGTCGGCCTGACCGTGGCGGGGCTGGGCGCCACGATGACCGGGTCCTTCGCCATCGTCGCCCTGGGACTGGTTGCCCTCGGCTACGGCTCCGGCGCCTGCGACGTGGCGATGAACGTCGAGGGCGCGGCGGTGGAACGGCGGTTGGGCCGGACGATCATGCCCCGGTTCCATGCCGGGTGGAGCCTCGGTTCGGTGGCCGGAGCGGCGCTCGGCGCCGGGGCGGCCCGGTTCGACGTGTCCGTCGGCGCGCATCTCGTCGCGGTGGCGGTGGTCGTGTTGACCGGCACCGCGCTCGCCGCCCGGACGTTCCTGCCGGTGGGCAGCGATCACACCGGCGACCCGGCGGACGCCACCCCGGCCGCCCGTCGCCGGGCGCAACTCGCCGCCTGGCGGGAGCCGCGCACCCTGCTGATCGGGCTGTTCGTGCTGGTGGCGGCGTTCACCGAGGGTGCCGCCAACGACTGGCTGGCCGTCGCGTTCATCGACGGACGGGACCTCAGCGAGGCCGCCGGCGCGGCGGTCTTCGCGGTCTTCGTGGTGGGCATGACCGTCGGGCGCACCGTCGGCACCGTCGCGCTGGACCGGTGGGGTCGGGTGCCGGTGCTCAGCGGCACCATCGGCCTCGCCGTGGTCGGCGCCGGCCTGGCCGTGCTGGCGGGCTCCGGGCCGGTGGCCGTCATCGGCGTCGCCCTGTGGGGCCTGGGTGCGTCGCTGGGCTTCCCGGTCGGGATGAGCGCGGCGGCCGACGACGAGGCGCACGCGGCGGTGCGGGTGAGCGTGGTCGCGGTGATCGGCTACACCGCGTTCCTCGGTGGCCCGCCGTTGCTGGGGCTGATCGGCGATGAGGTCGGCACGCTGCGCGCGCTGCTGGCGGTGCCGCTGCTGCTGCTGCCGACCCTGCTGCTGGTGCCGGTGCTGCGCCCGCCGCACCCCGCTGAGACTGCTCCGTCGGTAGTTAAAAACTAACCCATTTCGCCGCCGGGTGGTATCGGGTGCGCGGCCGACTGCGCCGCGCACCCGCACTGGTTACGGTCGCCCGATGCCAACCGACGAGATCACCGCCGCCGCGGCGGGCACCTGGACCCTGGGCGACCGCACCGTGCACCGGATGGGCTTCGGCTCCATGCGGATCACCGCCAACCCCGGCCCTGAGCAGGCCGTGGCCCTGCTGCGCCGCGCCGTGGAACTGGGCGTCAACCACATCGACACTGCCGCGTTCTACGTCTCGCCCGGCGGCACCCTGCGCGTCGGCACCGGCCCGGCCCGCTACGCCACCGAGCTGATCCGCGCGGCGCTCGCCCCGTACCCGGAGGACCTGGTGATCGCCACCAAGGTCGGTTTCGGGTACGACCCGGAGGCGGGCTTCACCGAGGCGCTCACCCCGGCGCGGTTGCGGGCCCAGGTGGAGGAGAACCTTCGCCGGCTCGGCCGCGACCAGCTCGACGTGGTGAACCTGCGCCTCGGCCGGGGGCCGGGTGCGGTGCCGGTGGCCGACCGGTTCGGCGCGCTCGCCGAGTTGCGGGCCGCCGGGCTGATCCGGCACCTCGGGCTCTCCAACGTCCGGCCGGAACAGCTGGACGAGGTGGCGGGCATCGCTCCGGTGGTCTGCGTGCAGAACAACTACGGGGTGGACGCCTACCGGGAGCAGGACGCGCTCGTCCGGCTCTGCGGTGAGCGGGGCATCGCCTACGTGCCGTTCTTCGCGCTGGCCGGCACCGGGCGGGAGGCGGGCGCGAGCACCGCGCAGGGCGAGGCCGTGGAGGCGGTCGCCCGCGCCCACGGCGTCACCCCGCAGCAGGTACGCCTCGCCTGGACCCTGCACCAGGGCCCCCACGTGCTCGCCATCCCCGGCACCACGGACCCGGAGCACCTGGCGCAGAACATCGCCGCCGGAGCCCTACGCCTGACCTCGGAAGACCTGACCCGTCTGGACTGATCGTCCATCCCGTCACCGCTCAGGCCCGTACGACGTGCACCACAATCTCCTGACCGTCGCCCACCGTGCCGGAGAACCCCTCCGACAACGCGTCCGCAACCGTCAGCTGGAGCGCGAGGGTCTCGTGCGCGATGAGCTTGTGATGCGCGGAGATCGCCGCCGCGACGTCCGCAGGGGCGGCGATCGACACCGTGATCCGGTCGGAGACCTCGAAGTCGGCGTCGCGGCGGGCCTGCTGGATGATGCGTACGACGTCGCGTGCGACGCCCTCGGCTGCCAGTTCCGGGGTGATCTCGGTGTCCAACGCGATCGTCGCGCCGCGCTGGGACTCCACCACCCAACCGGTGCGCGGCACCTCCGTGATCAGGATGTCGTCCAGGCCCACCTCGACCTGTGCGCCGTCGACCGACAGTGGGTACGTCCCGTTCGCCCGGACGCCGTCGACCAGCTCCCGGGGGGCCACGGCGGCAATCGCCTTCGCGACGTGCTGGGTGCGGTTGCCGAACCGGCGGCCCAGGGTCCGGAAGTTCGCTTTCACCTGCACGTCGATGACCCCGCTCTGGGGATCGAGCGGCTGGAGGACCTTCACGTTCAACTCGTCGCCGATGTCGTCCAGCAACGCCTGCGGGAGAACGGTGCCGGCCGGCAGCCCCACGAGCGCCCGGCTCAACGGCTGACGGATCCGCAGACCGCTCGCCTTACGCGCGGACCGCCCCGCCTCGGCCAACGCCCGCGCCGTGGCCACCTGGGCCGACAACTCCGTGCTGATCAGTGTGGTGTCGGGTGTGGGCCAGGTCGCCAGGTGCACCGACTCCGGAGCCGACTCGGCACCGTGCCGGACGACCTGCTGCCACACCTCCTCCGTGACGAAGGGAATGAACGGCGCCAGTAGCCGCGTGAGGATGTCGAGGCACTCGTACAGGGTGGTGAGGGCGTTGGCGTCGCCCTCCCAGAAACGCTGCCGCGACCGCCGTACGTACCAGTTGGACAGGTCGTCGATGAAGTCGGCGAGCAGTCGGCCGGCGCGCGCCGTGTCGTAGTTCTGCATCCGTTCGTCAACGGCGGCTGCGAGGGCGTGGACCTCGCCGACGACCCACCGGTCCAAGACCGGTCGCTGGGCGACCGGCTGCGCCAGATGCGGCGCCCACGTCGAGTTCGCCGCGTAGAGGGAGAAGAACGCCGCGGTGTTCCAGTAGGTCATCAACACCTTGCGGACGATCTCGTCGAGTGGGCCAGGCCCGATCCGGCGCGGCGACCACGGTGAGCCGGAGCACGCCATGAACCAGCGCACCGCGTCGGCGCCGTGCGTGTCCATCAACGGGATCGGCAGCAGGATGTTGCCCAGGTGTTTGCTCATCTTGCGGCCGTCCTCGGCCAGGATGTGACCGAGGCAGACGACGTTCTCGTACGGGGACCGGTCGAAGACCAGCGTGCCCACCGCCATCAGCGTGTAGAACCACCCCCGCGTCTGATCGATCGCCTCGCAGATGTACTGGGCCGGATAGGTGCGCTCGAAGATCTCCTTGCTGCCCGGCACGTGGGGGTAGCCCAACGACGCGAACGGCATCGCCCCGGAGTCGTACCAGGCGTCGATCACCTCGGGGACGCGGGTGGCGACCTGGCCGCAGTCCGGGCAGGCGAAAGTGATCTCGTCGACGTACGGGCGGTGCGGATCCAGCTCGGACAGGTCGGCGCCGGCCAGCTCCCCGAGCTCCGTACGGGAACCGACAGCTGTCACGTGGTTGTCCGGGCATCGCCACAGCGGCAGCGGCGTGCCCCAGTACCGGGCGCGGGACACCGCCCAGTCGATGTTGTTCTTCAGCCAGTCGCCGTAGCGGCCGTGTTTGATGTGCTCCGGGAACCAGTTGGTGTTCTCGTTCTCCCGCGTCAGCTCGTCGCGGACCTCGGTCGTCCGGATGTACCAGGATGGCTGTGCGTAGTACATCAGCGGCGTGTGGCACCGCCAGCAGTGCGGGTAGGGGTGCTCGAACGGTTCGTGCCGGAACAACCGACCAGACTTCCTGAGACGGTCGATGAGCAACGCGTCGGCGTCCTTGAAGAACACCCCACCGACCAGGTCGATGCCGTCGTTGAACCGCCCGTTCGGGGCGACCGGGTTCACCAGCGGCAACCCGTACGCGCGGCAGACGGCGAGGTCGTCCGCGCCGAAGGCCGGCGCCTGGTGCACCAGGCCGGTGCCGTCCTCGGTCGTGACGTACTCCGCGAGGACCACCCGGTGCGCGTCCGGGATGTTCACCAGGTCGAACGGCCGTTCGTACCGCAGACCCTCCAGGGCCGACCCGGGTACGGTCGCCAGGATCTCCGCCTCCTCGCCGAGGACCCGCTGGGTCAGCGGTTCGGCGACGACGAACGTGCCCTGCCCGGTGCGGGCGACGGCGTACGTCACAGTGGGATGTACGGCGACGGCGGTGTTGGACACCAGGGTCCACGGGGTGGTGGTCCAGACCAGCAGGTCGACACCGCTGTGTCCGGCCACGTCCCCGTGCAACGGAAACCGCACGTACACGGAGGGGTCGGTGACGGTCTCGTACCCCTGCGCCACCTCGTGGTCGGACAGGGTCGTGCCGTCGCGGGTGCAGTACGGCGCGACCCGGAAGTCCTCCACCAGTCGCCCGCCGTCGTGGATCTGCTTCAGTGACCACCAGACGCTGTCCACGTACTCCGGGGACATGGTCTGGTACGGATGCTCCAGGTCGATCCAGTAACCCATACGCTGGCTGAGCTGCACGAACTCGTCCACGTGCCGCAGCACCGAGGTGCGGCACAGGGCGTTGAACTCCGCGACGCCCATCTTCTCGATGTCGGGCTTGCCGCCGAGCCCCAGTTCCTTCTCCACAGCGAGCTCGACGGGCAGGCCGTGGCAGTCCCACCCGGCACGGCGCGGCACCGAGAAGCCCCGCATCGTCCGGTACCGGGGAAAGAGGTCCTTGAAGACTCTCGCCTCGATGTGGTGGGTGCCCGGCGTGCCGTTGGCGGTCGGCGGCCCCTCGTAGAACACCCACGACGGACCGTCGGCCGTCTGCTCCAGACTCCGGTTGAACACGTTGTTTGCCTGCCACCACCCGATGACCGCACGGTCCATCCCACCAAGGTCAATCTTGGTGGGCAGTGGCACGAATGGTGACTTCAACGGACCGTCCGGCACCGACGTTCTCCCTACACTCCACGTCCGCTCGCGCGGGCATCAGCTCACTGCCCACGCGGGGACGAAGTGCCGGGCGTATGGCCAGGACTCCGCGGTACCACCCCGCTTGCGCCCCGACGGTGCAGGCGCCGCTCAATTTCGCGACGTGACGTGCCGCTACGTCCGGTTCTACTGGGGCGGCGGAGCTGCCCGTTCTTCCGGAGGCTCCCCGGTGATGGCCGGATCGGTGCCGATGCCGGTCAGCATAGCTGTCCGTGCGCGGAGCCAGTGGCCGGAATACTAGGCGTGCAGCCAGACGCGGAGAGGACCGGTGGTGGTGAAGCCGGCGGCGAGCGCCGGCGTCAGGTCCGGGGTGGGTTCGTAGCCGACCAGCGGCGTGTTGGGCAGGCTGGCGCACACCGCCCGCCAGATGTCCCGGGAGTTGTCGGTGCGGGTGAACAGGTTGGAGACGCCGTACGGGCCGTCGCCGCTGAGCACCGCCCCACCGGTGATCACACCCCGGTCGTCGCGGCGAGCGAGAACCCGAACCCGGGGGTCGGCCAGGAGCGCGGGGCGGAACAGCTCCCCACCGCCCTGGGCCGCCGCCCAAACCGCCAGCTCGTCGGGTGTGGTGACCGGGGCCATCGGTGTGTCGACAGGTGGTGCCGACGGCGGCCGGTGGATCCACTGGGCGTCGAAGAGCACCTGGAACCCGTACCCGGACAGGTCGAGGTCGGCGAAGCTGTCCTTCACCGACGCGCCGGGCCCCGCGTCGATCCGGGCCAGCAGGGCCTCCGCGTCGACGCCCGGCCGCACTGTGACCGCGTCCGGGTACCACCGTGGCGAACGGTGGGGAACCGACCAGGCGTCGGCGTCGGTGCGGCCGGCCAACCCGTGGCTGCCGCAGACGATGTCGCACCATTCGGCGTTGTTGCGGACCGCCGCCCCCCGCTCGTCCTTCAGCACGTCTGGCAGCCTAGACAGCCGGGGCGCTGGCTCAGGGGGCGTAGACCAGGTCCATCGTGTCGGTGTGCCCGGACCAGCGCAGGTCGAGGCGCCAGCAACCGGCCTGCGGCAGGTCGATGATCGACGGACCGGGGCCGCCGGCGACCTCCCGGATCACCCGGTTGTCCGTGCCGTCCAGCCTCGCGGTGATCACCAGGGTTGCCGGTGCGGTCGGGTTGGGCGAGGTCGTGGCGGCGCGGGCCACCCACAGGATCTTGTTGTTCGACCCGTCCGTTCGGACCTGCCGCAGGGGATGGGCGAACAGCACCGCCACGATGTCACCCTTCGCGCCGAAGACGTGCGGAACCCGCGCGTCCCCGCTGAACCCGGCGTCCGCCCAGTCGGGCAGGGACCCCGTCTCGACCCGCGCCGCGCAGGCGGTCGCGGTGCTCGCCGTGGTGGCCGCACCCGCCGTCGGCGCCGCTCCGCTGGTCGGGGTCGTGCACCCCGCCAGCAGGACCACCGAGGACGCCAGCATCAACCTGCCCCAGGAAACCATCTCGCCCCTTCCGGTACGCGCCGAGCACTCGTCGCACCTTTCCGACACCGCCCCGGCCCTCCGGGTTCCTCGTGCTCGGACCGGAAACGTCTACCGGGTTGGCGGCGGTGAGGCCAGAGGGGACAGACCCTCACGGGCGCATGTGAGGATGCCTACGTGGAACAGGCTGGGTCGGCGGGCGGCCTCGGACGCGACTAGCGACCAGAGATGGCGGGACGGGCTGACCGGCCAGGAACCACTGCTGGCACCTCGGGCGTAAGTCAGGACGTGATCGCCGTTGGCGAGCGCTGCGCGGAGTTTCAGTATGGCGCCGGACGCTCGGCTGGGACGCGTTCGTTCGACAAATTCGCTATCCGGTGGCCGGAGCGTAGTGATAGACAACCGAGGTGCAGAGCATTTTGGATTTCCCCGAGGTCCTGAGGCTGATCGATGACCGCTCGGCCGCGTTCCGCGCCGCGATCGCGTCCGCCCCCGACCTTGACGTCCAGGTTCCGACCTGCCCGGACTGGACGCTGCGCGAACTGGCGCAGCACCTCGGCGACGGCCGCCGCCGCCAGGCCGCCATCATCGCGGCGGGCCCGGGCGCTGAGCCCCCGGCGAGGACGGACCCGAAGGGCGCTCCGACCGCGCCCCGCGACCGCGAAGCCCTGGACGCCTGGCTCGCCGAGTCGACCGTGCTCATGCTCGACGCGATGCGCGAGGCCGGCCCGGACCGCGGCTGCTGGACCTGGTGGGGCCGCTCGCAGGCCCCGCAGACCAGCGGAGCCGTGGCCCGGCACCAGATCCAGGAGTTGGCCGTCCACACCTACGACGTCCAGCTCACCCAGGGGGCCGCACAGCCGCTGCCGACGGACGTCGCGGTCGAGGGCGTCGACGAGTTCCTGACGACCGTCGCGGCGACAACCGTCCCCTGGCCGTTCAAGCCGGCGACCATCGACCTGCACACGACCGAGGGCCGCTCCTGGCGCCTGACCCTCAACGCCGACGGCGTCCGCTGCGACGACCTCGCCGCCGACGCGCAGCCGGGCGACATGGCGATGCGAGGCGCGGCGAGCGACATGGTCCTCTACTTCTACGAGCGAGTCCCGCTCGACGACCTGGAGACCACCGGCGACATCCAGCCGATGGAGCAGCTCGCAGACTGGGACCCGAACGCGTAAAGGCACACCTGTGGCTGCCACGCCCCCGGCCAGAGCACTAGCCCAGTGAGCGCGCGATCTCGATCGCCTCGGCCTTGGTGAGGGTGCCCTCCAGCCGGTAGCTCACGTCGTTGTCCTGCCAGATCAGGGTCGATCCGGCAAGTCGGGCGGTCTCCCGGCGGATCCCGCCCGCCCGGTCCACGTAGGACAAGACGTGCGGGCCGTCGACCCAGACGGCGAAGTCGCCGTTCACCTGGACCCAGTTCGCGCCCGGCGGAGTGACCTCCTTGTGGAAGGCCAGGTCGAGGTGACCGTCGAACGCGTCGACGCGCAGCGCGCCCCCGTCGTAGAGCAGCGTCGCCACCCGGTACCGGCCCGTGGCGTCCGGGTCGGCGACCAGCACCTGCTCGGGCGTGCCCAGCGTCGCCGGCAGGCGGATCGGAAACCGCACCGACCGTTGGGCCTCGTCCAGGGCGACGGCCCGCTGCCCGGGCAATGGCGACGCGGTGCCGCCGGGCGGCGTCGGGGCGGGTGAGGTGGCGATGCTGACCCCGGCGAAGCGCAGCAGCCCCGTGACGACGTCGGCGATCGCGGCCCGCGTCGGCGGCAACACCGCCACCAGCAGGGCGACGAGCGCCACCGCGGCGAGCGACCGCCACCGGCGCCGCCGGGGCGCGGGCGTGCCGAGTCGTACGCGGACCCGGGCGGTCACGTCGGGCGGTTCGGGGGTGTCAAGCCAGGCGGACAGGTCGCGCAGTTCCCGTTCGAGGTCACCCATGCCGGACCTCCGCACGGTCGAGCAGGCCACGAAGTTTCGCCAGCGCCCGGGACGTACGCGACTTCACAGTGCCCCGGGGCCAGCCCAGAGCCGCCACCGTCTCCTCCTCGGTGAGATCGAGGAAGAACCGGCAGACGATCACCTCGCGGTCCCGTACCGGCAGTTGTCGCAGGGCCTGCACCAGCGACGCCCTGCGCTCCCCGGCGAGGACCGCGCCGACCGCGTCGTCCTCGGCGATCTCGGACGTCGGGTCCGCTGCCGCCGCCCGCAGGACGAGCCCGTCGCGCCGGCCACGGGAGCGGTGCAGGTTGCGGGTCTCGTTCGCGACGATCGCGAGCAACCACGACCGGAAGGACGCGTCACCACGGTAACGGGCCAGCTTCCGGTACGCCTTCACAAACGCCTCCTGGATGACGTCCTCGGAGTCCGAGCCCGCGCCGAGCAGCACCGCGGTCCGGTAGGCGGACGCGGTGTGCCGGGCGACCAGGAGGTTGTACGCCTCCAGGTCACCTGCCCGAGCGCGGGTGACGAGCGCCTCGTCGTCCAGGGGAGCCTCCGTTCGGATCACACTCATGACACCGCCCACCCGCTGCGGGTTCCACAGGGCTTTCCCGGCGTAGGTCAGCTCTCTTTCATCGGGCGTGCAGCGTATTGCCAGGAACCGGTGCTGCACTGGAGGGACGTCGAGGAGAGGGGTGGGGCATGAGCTGGTTCAACCGCCGGTCACGGGGTGCCGAGGCGACCCCGACGAAGCTGGACCGGGAGGCGACCCGCGACGACCTCGCGGCGCTGGAGGCGTTCGTCGCCACCCGGCGCGGGGTGGAGTTCTACCTGGAGCCGGAGACGACCGCGACGGACACCACAGTGGTGGCGATCGCCCACGACGGCGAGTGGATCCGCCGCCGTACCGGAACGCCCCGCGCGGCCGGGGCCATCGCCCGCAAGCACGCGGTGCCGCTGTACGAGGCGGCGCGCACCGGCTACCCGGAACGGATGCGGACCTGGAGCCGGGCCCACCCGGAACGCCACGCCCGCTGAGGCCAGGTCAGTGCGGCTGGGCCGGCGCGGGTTCCTGGAGAGCGGTCGCGCGGGCCTGCACCCGTCGGATTCGGGCGAGGTGACCGTGCGTAACGTCACGGCAAGCACGAGGAGGCAGAGAGCCGCTCCGCCCCAGAAGACCGCTCTGACGCTGACCAGTTCTGCGGTCAGGCCGGCGACCAGAGCCCCGAGCGGCATCGATCCCCAACTGGTCAGACGGCTGACCCCGCTGTACCGCCCCATCATCTCGTCGGGCACGACGAGTGCGCGCAGCGAGCTGTAGGTGACGTTCCACGCCCCGGAGCCGGTGCCGCCCAGGACGGTCGCCAGGGCGACCAGCCGGGGGGGACGAGGTGATCGCTGGTGCTGCCAGCAGGACAACGAGGCCAGCCATTGACGCGGCGAGGACGACCCGCCGTCGACGTGGCGTAGCGGAACCCCGACCGGCAGTTCGTCCACGTCGGCGAGGGTCCGGGTCGGCGGCAGGATGGCGAAGTCTTCCCAGGACGTCATCGCGCGTGCGCGGGCTTGAAAGCTCGGGCGGAGGCGGGGATCGGCGCGTACCTGCTCTTGCAGGTAGCGGTGGCTCCACGGCCGGGTGGCCTCCGGGCGCAGCAGCGACACCGCTGCCTCGGGTCCGACGATCTCCAGGTCGGGTCAGGCGCAGGCGCCCCACACGTGGTCCCAGTGATGGTGGATGTAGACCAGCCGGCGGGCTCCGGAAGCCCGGTGGCGGCCAGTGCGGCCTGGATCTCGCGGGCGTGCGCGGGGCTCTGCCCGGCGTCGATCATCACACTGCCGCGTTCGTCGGCGACGACGGCGACGCCGGCCTGGTCCGCCTCCGGGTCGGGATCGCCCGGACAGAGCCAGACCCGGCCCGCCAGGTGGTGGAACTGCGGGGCGACCATGGTGATCGACCTTCGAGATTGATCGCGGCCACTGGTGTGGCGTCCGCCGATCCCAGGTGAGAGTGTCGGCCGGCGCCGCCCCGCCCGATGATCGGTGCAGGTCAGAGTGCCTTCGGTCATCCTTTGCTCTGTTTACCTATAAGCGCCGGTGACCCTCCGTGCCCGGTGCACATAGGTAAGCAGAGCAAAGGACGTCGCACATTGATCTGGGGCATTGCGCCGCGCGGCGTCGCGCCACCGCAATCGCTGAAGCTCGATGGGTGCTGTCCGTCTGGCGGGACCGGACCGGCGTTGACCGGCGGCGCGGCGGTGTGGCAGCATTCGCGGCCTGACGGCAGTGAAGGAAGTCGGTGCGAATCCGACGCGGTCCCGCCACTGTCACCGGGGAGCGATCCCCCCTCGTGAGTCACGGCCGTGTGTCTGCGGTTGGAAGGCCGGGGGAGAGCGTCGATCCGGAAGCCAGGATACTTCGGCCGTCGGGACGTACCCCAGGGCGTGGACACCCGAGGAGGACCCGATGACGCACGGCGTCTCATTCATCGACGATTATCGTCGTATTGCGCTCCAGGCAGTGCATTCCAAGGACACCGGCCACCGGCACCGCTGAGCTGATCGCCCGGCGCTGACCGGCCCCGACATCTGCGTCGGCGCGCCGTTAGCTCGGGCTGTCGTACCGGCTGACGCCGTACCCACCCCGCATCGCCCCGGTCGCCCCGTGAGGGCCCAGGGCGTCACTTTCCGGAGCCTGCCGTGCGCATCCTGCTGCTGTCCACCGCCGACACCGACCTGCTGGCCGCCCGCGCCAGCGGCGCCGACTACCGGTTGGCCAACCCCGCCCGGGTCACCGTCGAGGAGGTGCCCGCCCTGCTCGACGGGGTTGCCCTCGTCGTCGTACGCCTGCTCGGCGGTCGGCAGGCGTGGCCGGACGGCCTCGCCGCGGTGCTCGCCACCGGCGTGCCGACGGTCGTGCTCGGCGGTGAGGCGGTGCCCGACGCGGAGCTGATGGCCATCTCCACAGTGCCGTCCGGGGTCGTCACCCAGTCGCTGGCCTACCTGGTGGAGGGTGGGCCGGACAACCTCGGGCAGTTGGCCCGGTTCCTGTCCGACACGGTGCTGCTCACCGGCGAGGGGTTCGCCCCGCCCGCCCTCACCCCGGCGTACGGCGTGCACGGCGAACACTCCGCCGACCCGGACCGGCCCACAGTGGGGATCGTCTTCTACCGGGCGCACGCGTTGGCCGGCAACACCGGTTTCGTCGACGTGCTCGCGGACGCGGTCCACCAGGCCGGAGGCAACCCGCTGCCGATCTTCTGCGGCTCGCTGCGCGGGCTGACCGCGGGTGCCGGCCCCCTCGGGCTCTTCGCCCGCTGTGACGCGCTGCTGGTCACGGTGCTCGCGGCCGGCGGTGCGGTCGCCGCGGACGCCTCCGGTGGCGGCGACGAGGACGCCTGGGACGTCGGCGCCCTGGCCGCCCTGGACGTGCCGGTCATCCAGGCGCTCTGCCTCACCAGCACCCGCGCGCAGTGGGCCGGCAGCGACGCCGGGCTGTCCCCGTTGGACGCCGCCATGCAGGTGGCCATCCCCGAGTTCGACGGCCGGATCGTCACAGTGCCGTTCTCGTTCAAGCAGATCGACGCCGACGGGCTCTCGGTCTACGCCGCCGACCCCGAGCGGGCCGCCCGGGTCGCCGGGATCGCGATGCGCCACGCCCGGCTGCGGTACGTGCCGCACGCCGACAAGCGGATCGCCGTCGTGCTCAGCTCGTACCCCACCAAGCACTCCCGGGTCGGCAACGCCGTCGGGTTGGACACCCCGGCCTCGGCGGTCCGGCTGTTCGCCGCGCTGGCCGAGGCTGGCTACGACCTGGGTGACGCGCCACCGCCCGACGACGGCGACGCGCTGATCCACGCGCTGATCGCCGCTGGCGGTCACGACGTGGAGTGGCTCACCCCGGAGCAGTTGGCCGCCGCCGAGGCCCGGATACCGGGGCCGACGTACCGGCGCTGGTTCGACCAGGTCCCGGCCGAGCTGCGCGAGCGGATGCGGGAGCACTGGGGTGAGCCGCCGGGCGAGCTGTACACCGAGGGCGGCGACATCGTGCTCGCCGGGCTGCGCTTCGGCAACGTGGTGCTGCTGATCCAGCCGCCCCGCGGCTTCGGGGAGAACCCGATCGCCATCTACCACGACCCGGACCTGCCGCCCAGCCACCACTACCTGGCCGCGTACCGCTGGTTGACAGCGCCGGTCGCGGACGGCGGCTTCGGCGCCGACGCCGTGGTGCACCTGGGTAAGCACGGCACCCTGGAGTGGCTGCCCGGCAAGGGTCTCGGCCTGGCCGCCGACTGCGCGCCCGACGCGGTCCTCGGCGACCTGCCGTTGGTGTACCCGTTCATCGTCAACGACCCCGGCGAGGGCACCCAGGCCAAGCGGCGGGCGCACGCCGTGGTCGTCGACCATCTGGTCCCGCCGATGGCCCGCGCCGAAACCTACGGGGACCTGGCCAAACTGGAGCAACTGCTCGACGAGTACGCGACAGTGCAGGCCCTCGACCCGGCCAAGGTGCCCACCGTACGGGCCCAGATCTGGGACCTGGTGCGCGCCGCCGAGCTGCACCACGACCTGCACGCCGAGGTCATGCCCGAAGCGGACGACTTCGACGACTTCGTGCTGCACCTCGACGGGTACCTGTGCGAGGTCAAGGACGTGCAGATCCGCGACGGGCTGCACATCCTCGCCGACGCGCCCACCGGCGAGCCCCGGGTCAACCTGGTCCTGGCGGTGCTGCGCGCCCCGCAGATCTGGGGCGGCGCCCGGGCCCTGCCCGGCCTGCGACAGGCCCTCGCCGTCGCGTACTCCCTCGACGAGCAGGAGCTGCTCGCGTCGCCGGGACAGCGACTGGCGCTGCCTGCGGCGCTGACCGACGTGGTGGACGGGCCGGCCGGCACCGCCGCCGACGCGATCGACCTCATCGAGGCCCTCGCGCGGCGGCTGGTCGTGGGCATGGAGACCCTGGACTGGGCCGTGGACACGGTTGACGCCGTGGTGACGGAGCTGACCGGTCAGTCGATCCCGGACGTCGCCGCGGTGCTGCACTTCGCCGCCACCGAGCTGGTGCCCCGACTGGACCGGACCACCGACGAGCTGACAAACACCCTCGGGGCGCTGGACGGGAGGTTCGTGCCGCCCGGCCCGTCCGGCTCACCCACCCGGGGCCTGGTCAACGTGCTGCCCACCGGCCGTAACTTCTACTCCGTCGACCCGAAGGCCATCCCCAGCCGCAACGCCTGGGACGTCGGGGTGGCCCTCGCCGACTCGCTGCTGGCCCGGCACCTCGCCGACACCGGGGCGTACCCCCGCTCGGTGGGGTTGACCGTGTGGGGCACCAGCGCGATGCGGACCCAGGGCGACGACATCGCCGAGGTGCTCGCGCTGCTGGGCTGCCGGCCGGTCTGGGACGACCGGTCCCGGCGGGTGACCGGCGTCGAGGTGGTGCCGACCGCCGAGCTGTGCCGCCCGCGTGTCGACGTCACAGTGCGCATCTCCGGGTTCTTCCGCGACGCGTTTCCGCACGTGGTGGCGCTGCTCGACGACGCCGTCCGGCGGGTCGCCGCCCTGGACGAGCCGGACGAGGAGAACTACCTGCGGGCGCACGTCGCCGCCGACCTCGCCGAGCACGGCGACGAGCGGCGGGCCACCGCCCGGATCTTCGGCTCCAAGCCCGGCGCGTACGGCGCCGGTCTGCTGCCCCTGATCGACGCCCGGACCTGGCGCAGCGACGCCGACCTGGCCGAGGTGTACGCGGTGTGGGGCGGCTACGCGTACGGACGGGACCTGGACGGGCGGGAGGCGCGCGCCGACATGGAGCGTTCGTTCGCCAGGATCGCGGTGGCGGTGAAGAACCAGGACACCCGCGAGCACGACATCGTCGACTCCGACGACTACTTCCAGTACCACGGCGGGATGGTGGCGATGGTCCGTCACCTCACCGGCACGTCACCGCAGGCGTACGTGGGTGACTCGGCGATGCCGCACGACGTGCGGACCCGCACGCTGGGCGAGGAGACCCGGCGGGTGTTCCGGGCCCGGGTGGTCAACCCGAAGTGGATCGCAGCGATGCGCCGGCACGGCTACAAGGGCGCGTTCGAGCTGGCGGCCACAGTGGACTACCTGTTCGGCTACGACGCCACCGCCGGAGTGGTCGACGACTGGATGTACGAGCACCTGGCCGCCGCGTACCTCTTCGACGAGACCACCCGGGAGTTCCTGGAGCAGTCCAACCCGTGGGCGCTGCGCGGCATCACCGAGCGGCTGTTGGAGGCCGCCGACCGGGGGCTGTGGGCCAAGCCGGAGCCGACCACCCTGGACCGGCTGCGGGACACGTACCTGGCCAGCGAGGGTGACCTGGAGGACCGGGTGTGAGCGCGAGGAGTGAGCCGGTTTTGCGAGCCCCGCAGTCGCGAACGAAAGAAGGCCCAGTGAGCGTCATTTACCCGTTCAGTGCGGTGCTCGGCATGGCCGACATGCGGCTGGCGTTGCTGCTCAACGCGGTCTCCCCGGCGATCGGCGGGGTGCTGGTCCGGGGTGAGAAGGGGACCGCCAAGTCCACCGCCGTGCGGGCCCTCGCCGCGCTGCTGCCCCCGGTGCGCCGGGTGGCCGGCTGCCGGTTCGGCTGTGACCCGGCCGAGCCCGACCCGGCCTGCCCGGACGGCCCGCACCCGGCCGACGCCGCCGCCGAGACCCGTCCGGCCCGCCTCGTCGAGCTGCCGGTGGGCGCCGCCGAGGACCGGGTGGTCGGCGCACTGGACCTGGAGAAGGCGATCGGCGAGGGGGTACGCGCCTTCGAGCCGGGCCTGCTCGCCGCCGCGCACCGGGGTGTGCTCTACGTCGACGAGGTCAACCTGCTGCACGACCATCTCGTCGACCTGTTGCTCGACGCGGCGGCAATGGGCCGCAGCCACGTCGAGCGGGAGGGCGTCTCGGTCAGCCACGCGGCCCGGTTCCTATTGGTCGGCACGATGAACCCGGAGGAGGGCGAGCTGCGCCCGCAGCTGCTCGACCGGTTCGGGCTCACCGTCGAGGTGGGCGCCAGCCGGGACCCGGAGATCCGGGTCGAGGTGGTCCGCCGCCGGCTGGCCGCCGACGCGGACCCGGTCGGCTTCGCCGCCCGCTGGGCCGACGCCGACGCGGAGATCGCCGGCCAGGTGGCCGCCGCCCGCCGCCGACTTCCCGGGGTACGACTGCCGGACGCCGCGTTGCGGCAGATCGCCGAGGTGTGTGCGGCGTTCGACGTGGACGGGATGCGGGCCGACATCGTCACCGCCCGGGCCGCCCTCGCCCACGCCGCCTGGCTTGGCCGGGACCGGGTGACCATCGACGACGTCCGGGTGGCCGCCCGGCTGGCCCTGCCGCACCGCCGCCGCCGCGACCCGTTCGACACCCCGGGGCTGGACGAGAAGCGCCTCGACGAGGCGTTGCAGCGCGCCCAGGACGCCCACCCCGACGACCCGGACGACGCCGGCCCGGACGACAGTGGCCCGGACGGCGGTGGCCCGGACGACAGTGGTCCGGACGGCGGTGGCCCGGCCGGTGGCGGCGGCCCGAACGGGGGCGGACCAGGTGGCGGCGGTCCGCAGGGCGGCGACGGCGGTGGCGACGGCGTCGACCACTGTGAATCCGGGTCGGCCGGGCACTCGGCGGCGCGTGACGGCGCTGGCCCGGACGGACGCATCGACGGCCCGGACGGCACCAACGGCTGGCCGCAGCGCCAGCCGGGCGACCAGGGCGACGACGACCGCTGGCCGCAGCGCCAGCCGGGTGACCGGGGCGGCGACGGCCAGAACTCGCGCCCGCGCACTGGCCGGCAGTCGGCGACCGGTGCCGACGACCCGACCGGCGGCGGGGAGTCCCAGCCGGTGGCCGTACCCCGGGGTGGGCTGAAGGCGCGGGTGCTCACCGCGCCCGGTCTGGGTGACGGAGTGCCGGGCCGACGGTCACGGGCCCGCACCGGGCGGGGCCGCACCACCGGCGCCCGGGTGCCGGCGGGTCGGGTCGGTGCGCTGCACCTGCCGGCCACGATCCGCGCCGCCGCGCCGCACCAGGCGGCCCGGGGCCGGCTCACCGGTCCGCTGCGACTGCGCCGGGACGACCTGCGCGAGGCGGTTCGTGAGGGGCGCGAGGGCAACCTGGTGCTGTTCGTGGTGGACGCGAGCGGCTCCATGGGCGCCCGGCAGCGGATGACCACAGTGAAGGACTCGGTGCTCGCCCTGCTCACCGACGCGTACCAGCGGCGGGACAAGGTCGCGGTGATCGCGTTCCGGGGTGCCGGCGCCCGGACCCTGCTGCCGGCGACCTCGTCGGTGCTGGCCGCCTCGACCCGGCTGGCCGAGCTGCCCACGGGCGGGCGTACGCCGCTGGCCGAGGGCCTGCTCGCCGCCGCAAATCTGTTGCGGGTGGAGCGCCTGCGCGACCCGAAACGCCGCCCGCTGGTCCTCATCGTCACCGACGGCCGGGCCACCGCCGGTACCCGCCCGCTGGACCGGGCGGCAGCGGCTGCCGCCGTCCTGGCCGCCACCGGTGCACCGTGCGTGGTCGTCGACTGCGAATCCGGCCCGGTCCGCCTGAACCTGGCGCCCCGTCTGGCAACCCAGCTGAACGCGCCCCTGCACACCCTGGCCACCCTCACCCACCCCCGCGATCTTGCACTTCCTGTCGTGGCATAAGGGATCAAGTGCGCATATGACCAACAGAAATCGCAAGATCGCGGAAGAGGCGGGCGCGGGAGTGCTCGCGGGACGGGGGACGGGCTGATGCCGCAGGGACAACCGAGTTCGGTGCCTCTTGACGGGTTGACGACCCGGCAGCGGCGGCACCGGCCACTGCTGATCGTCCACACCGGTCAGATGAAGGGGAAGTCGACGGCGGCCTTCGGTCTGGCGTTGCGGGCCTGGACCGCCGGGCTGCCGGTCGGGGTGTTCCAGTTCGTCAAGAGCGCCAAGTGGCGGGTCGGGGAGGAAAACGCCTTCCGGGCGCTCGGCGAGGTGCACGAGCGCACCGGCCAGGGCGCGCCGGTGGCCTGGCACAAGATGGGCGAGGGCTGGTCCTGGATCCAGCGCGGCGGCGACGCCGACCACGCCGCCGACGCCCTGGAGGGCTGGCGGCAGATCCAGCGTGACCTGGCCGCCGAGCGCTACGGGCTGTACGTGCTGGACGAGTTCACCTACCCGATGAAGTGGGGCTGGGTGGACGTCGACGAGGTGGTCGCCACCCTGGCCGACCGGCCCGGCTTCCAACACGTCGTGATCACCGGTCGGGACGCCGACCCGCGCCTGGTCGCCGCCGCCGACCTGGTCGCCGAGCTGACCAAGGTCAAGCACCCGATGGACGCCGGCCAGAAGGGCCAGAAGGGCATCGAGTGGTGAGCGCGCACCGGTTGCTGCCCCGGGTGGTGGTCGCCGCCCCGGCCAGCGGCCACGGCAAGACGACTGTGGCCACCGGGCTGCTTGCCGCGCTGCGCCGACGGGGCCTGACAGTCAGCCCGCACAAGGTCGGCCCCGACTACATCGACCCCGGCTACCACGCCCTCGCCGCCGGGCGGCCCGGGCGCAACCTCGACCCGTTCCTGGTCGGGGCCGACCGGATCGCCCCCCTGCTGCGTCACGGCGCGAGCGTCCCCACGCCCGCCGACATCGCCGTGGTCGAGGGCGTCATGGGCCTGCACGACGGCGCGGTGGGCCGCCGCGACTACGCCTCCACCGCGCACGTCGCTCGGCTGATCGAGGCACCCGTGCTGCTGGTGCTGGACACCACGGCGCAGGGCCGGTCGGCCGCCGCGCTCACCCTCGGCATGGCCGCGTTCGACAGGGCGGTACGGATCGGCGGGGTGATCCTCAACCGGGTCGGCTCACCCCGGCACGAGACGCTGCTGCGCGACGCCCTCGCCGAGGTGGGCGTACCGGTGCTCGGGGCGGTCACCCGCGCCGCCGAGGTGGCCGCGCCGGCCCGGCACCTCGGACTGGTGCCGGTCGCCGAACGGGCACCCGAATCGGTCGCGATCGTCACCGCGCTCGCCGAACTGGTCGAGGCCACAGTGGACCTCGACGCAGTGCTCGACCTGGCCCGGAGCGCCCCGCCGCTGACCACCCCGGCGTGGGACCCGGTCGCCGCCGTCGGTGGGCCGGCCGGCGTCGAGCGACCACGGGTCGCCCTCGCCGGTGGTCCGGCCTTCACCTTCTCGTACGCGGAGACCGCCGAACTGCTCACCGCGGCCGGCGCCGACGTCGTCACCGTCGACCCGCTACGCGACCCGGCGCTGCCCAGCGGCACCCGGGCGGTGGTGATCGGCGGTGGCTTCCCCGAGGCGTACGCCCAGACGCTGGCCGACAACACCGCGCTCCGCGCCGAACTGGCCGACTTCGACGGGCCGATCGTGGCCGAGTGCGCCGGACTGCTCTACCTCGGGCGGTCCCTGGACGGCGTACCGATGTGCGGCCGGTTGGACCTGACCGCCCGGATGACCGACCGGCTCACCCTCGGCTACCGGGAGGCCCTCGCCGTCACCGACTCCCCGGTGGCGCGCGCCGGTGAGCCGGTACGCGGCCACGAGTTCCACCGCACCACCACCGACCCCGGGCACGGCGACGCGCCGGCGTGGCGCTGGAACGACACCGAGCACGGCTTCGTCGCCGGCCGGGTACACGCGTCCTACCTGCACACCCACTGGGCCGGTCAACCGGACGCGGCCCGTCGACTGGTCGAGGCGTGCCGATGAGCGCCGACGCCACGCTCACCGGGGTCGGCGTCGGCCCGGGCGACCCGGAACTGCTCACCGTCAAGGCGGTGCGGCTGCTGCGCGAGGCCGACCTGGTCTTCGTACCCGTGATGGCGGACCGGGCCGCGCCCACCGACACCGCCGGCCCGACGCTGGCCGGTGCGGACCCCGGGCGGGCCGAGGCGACAGTACGGGAGCATGTCGCGGCGGAGCGGCTGCGCCGGCTGCCGTTCGCGCTGGACGACCGGGGTGGGGTCACCGCCCGCCGGGCGGCGGCCTGGGACGACGCGGCCCGGGTGGTGGTCGAGGCGATCGACGCGGGCGCACGGTCCCTCGCGTTCGCCACCATCGGCGACCCCAACGTCTACTCCACCTTCGGTTACCTGGCGCAGAGCGTCCGCGCGCTGCGCCCGGCGGTGCGGGTGGCGACAGTGCCCGGCGTCACCGCCATGCAGGAGCTGGCGGCGCGCAGCGGCACCCCGCTCTGCGAGGGACGCGAACCGCTCACCCTGCTGCCGGCCACCGCGGGCCTGGCGCTCTTCGCCGACGCCCTCGCCGGGCCGGGCACCGTGGTCGCCTACAAGGGCTGGCGGCGGCACCCGGAACTGCTCGCCGAGCTGCGTCGGCAGGGCCGCCTCGCCGATGCCGTACTCGGACGCAGTCTGGGGCTCCCCGGTGAACGCGTCGGGCCGGTCGACGACACCGAGCACGACCTGCCGTACCTGTCGACGCTGCTGGTTCCGGCCCGCCGCGAGCACCGAGGAGGAAAGCTGTGACCAGCGACGGCAAGGTGTGGTTCGTCGGAGCCGGCCCGGGGGCGGCGGATCTGCTGACAGTGCGGGCCGCCCGGGTCATCGCCGAGGCGGACATCGTGATCTGGGCGGCCAGCCTGGTGCACGCCGACGTGCTCGATCACGCCCGCCCCGGCGCGGAGATCGTCGACTCGTCGCAGCTGCCCATCGAGGGGGTGCTGCCGCTCTACCAGCGCGCCGCCGAGCAGGGGCTGAGCGTGGCCCGGATCCACTCCGGAGACCCGGCGCTGTGGGGCGCGGTGCAGGAGCAACTGGACGTGTGCCGGGCGCTCGACCTGTCCGTCGAGATCGTGCCCGGCGTGTCCTCGTTCACCGCCGTCGCGGCGATCGTCGGCCGCGAGCTGACAGTGCCCGAGGTGGCCCAGTCGGTCATCCTCACCCGTCTCGAAGGCGGCAAGACCCCGATGCCGCCCGGCGAGCGGGTCCGTGACTTCGCCCGGCACGGCACCACCATGGCGCTGTTCCTCTCCGCCGCCCGCTCCGGGCAGGTGCAGGTCGAGCTGCTGGCCGGCGGCTACCCGGAGGACACCCCGGCCGTGGTGGCGTACCAGGCGACCTGGCCCGACGAACTGGTGGTGCGCTGCACGGTCGGCACTCTGGAGGCGACGGTCAAGCAGCACAAGCTGTGGAAGCACACACTCTTCCTGGTCGGTCCGGCCCTCGCCGCCGAGGGCACCCGCTCTCACCTCTACCACCCCGGGCACTTCCACACCTTCCGTCGGGCCGAGCCGGCCGCCCGCGCCGAGCTGCGTCGTCAGGCCAGCGCCCGCACCGGGGGGACAGCCACACCGGGGCACACACCATGACGTACGCCGAGCCGCCGCTGCGCGAGCCGGACCTGCCGCGTACCGCGAAGGTCCGGCCCACCGCGCTGCGCACCGGCTGGACCACCGGCGCGTGCGCGACGGCGGCGGCGAAGGCCGCGGTCACCGCGCTGGTCACTGGCACCACTCAGCAGGAGGTGGAGATCGGGCTGCCCGCCGGACGGCGGGTGCGCTTCCCGGTGGAGCGCTGCGAGGTGACCGGCACCCCACCGGTCCGCGCCGAGGCGGTGGTAATCAAGGACGCCGGGGACGACCCGGACGTCACCCACGGCGCCGAGTTGACCGCCACCGTGAACTGGACCGATGTGCCCGGTCTGCGGCTGGCCGGTGGTGCCGGCGTCGGCACCGTCACCAAACCCGGCCTCGGGCTCGCGGTCGGCGGGCCGGCGATCAACGACACCCCCCGCCGGATGATCGGCGAGGCGGTGGCCGAGGTGGTCGACCTCAGCGAGGTCGGGGTCCGGGTGGTGATCAGCGTGCCCCGGGGCGAGATCATGGCCCGCAAGACCACCAACCGTCGCCTCGGCATCCTCGGCGGCATCTCGATCCTCGGCACCACCGGGATCGTCCGTCCCTTCTCCACCGCGTCGTGGCGCGCCAGCGTCGTGCAGGCCGTGCACGTGATGGCCGCCCAGGGCGAGCCGACAGTGGTGCTCTGCACCGGCGGGCGTACCGAACGGGCCGCCCGCGCGCTCCTGCCCGACCTGCCCGAGGTCTGCTTCGTCGAGGTCGGCGACTTCACCGGGGCCGCGGTGACCGCCGCCGTGGGTGACGCGATGACCGGGGTGGTCTTCGTCGGCATGGCCGGCAAGCTCGCCAAACTCGCGGCCGGCATCCTGATGACCCACTACACCCGCTCCACAGTGGACCTCTCCCTGCTCGGCGCGGTGACCGCCGAGGCCGGAGGCGACCCGTCGCTGGTCGCCGCCGTGACCGAGGCGAACACCGGGCGACACGCGTACGAGCTGTGGGAGGCCGCCGGGTTGCTCGCCCCGGCGGGCGACCTGCTCTGCCAGCGGGTCCGCCAGGTGCTGCGGCGCTTCGCCGGGCCGACGGTCACAGTGGACGTGGCGATGGTCGACTTCGCCGGAGCGCACGTCGTCGCCTCGTCCGGCCGGTGGCCCCGATGACGCGGGTGGCGTCGGTGGCCCCGCTGACCGCCGTGACCGTGGTCGGCCTGGACGCGGCGGGCGCGCCGCCGCACCCCGCGCTCGCCCCGGTGCTGGCCACCGCCGGGCTGGTGGTCGGGGCCGCCCGGCACCTGGCCGCGGTGCCCGTACCGGCCGGCGCGGACACCGTCACCCTCGGGCCGCTCACCCCAGCCCTGCGCCGCCTCGCCGCTGCCGTCGACGCCGGGGTGCCGGCCGTGGTGCTGGCCAGCGGCGATCCCGGCCTGTTCGGCATCGTCCGGCGGCTGCGCGCGGCCGGGCTGCCGCTGCGGGTGGTGCCGGCGGTGTCCAGTGTGGCCGCCGCGTTCGCCCGCGCCGGGCTGCCCTGGGACGGCGCGGCAGTGGTCACCGCGCACGGGCGCGACCCCCGAGCAGCAGTGAACGCGTGCCGGGCGCTGCCACTGGTCGCGGTGCTCACCGCGCCCGGCGCCGGTGCGGCCGAGTTGGGCGCCGGCCTGATCGGCTGGTCCCGGCGCCTGCTGGTCGCCGAGCACCTGGGCACCGCCGCCGAACGGATCCGCGCGGTGACCCCCGAGCAGGCCGCCGCCGAGACCTGGGCCGACCCGCACGTCCTGCTCAGCCTCGCCGACCCCGTACCGGCCGGGTCCGCGCCCGCCGACGCCGCGCCCGCCGACGCCGTTCCCAGGAGGCGCGCGGCCGGCGGGATGCGCGCCGACAACCAGCCCGCCGCCGCGCCGGCCGGTGGCTGGGCGCTGCCGGAGAGCCGGTACGCCCACCGCGACTCCATGATCACGAAGTCGGAGGTGCGCGCCCTCGTCGTCGCCCGGCTGCGCCCCCGACTGGGCCGGCTGATCTGGGACATCGGGGCGGGCAGCGGCTCGGTCGGCATCGAGTGCGCGCTGCTCGGCGCGGCGGTGCTCGCCGTCGAACAGGACCCCGAGGCCGGCGCGACCGTCCAGGCCAACGCCGCCGCGCACGCCGTGCACGTCCGGCTCGTTCCCGGACGTGCCCCGGCGGCGCTGGCCGACCTGCCCGAACCCGACGCGGTCTTCGTCGGCGGTGGCGGTGTCGACGTCCTCACCGCCGTGGTGGCCCGCCGACCCGAGCGGGTGGTGCTCACCCTGGCCGCACTGGACCGGGTCGCGCCGGCCGTGGGTCTGCTGCGCGCCGCCGGCTACACGGTCGAGGGCAGCCAGCTCTCCGCCGCCCGCCTCGCCGACCTGCCCGGCGGGTCGATCCGCCTCGCGGCCACCAACCCGGTGGTCGTCCTCACCGGGGAGCGCCAGTGACCGACCAGAACCCACCCGCCCGGATCGGCCTGGTGGCGGCCACCGCCGCCGGCCGCCGGCACGCCGACACAGTGACCGCCGCCTGGCCGCACGCCCGGCTGGTCGAGGCGGAGACCGTCGCCGACGCGCTGCGGACCGCCTGGGTCGGGTGTGACGCGGTCATCGCGTTCCTGGCCACCGGGGCGGTGGTGCGGATCGTCGCGCCGCTGCTCGACGACAAGCGCACCGACCCGGCGGTGGTGGTCGTCGACGAGGCGGCCCGGCACGCCGTGGCGCTGCTCGGTGGGCATGCCGGCGGGGGCAACGCGCTCGCCGAGCAGGTCGCCGCCCTGCTGGACGCCCAACCGGTGATCACCACCGCCACCGACGCGGTCGACCTGCCGGGGCTGGACACCCTCGGCTGGCCCGTCCAGGGCGCGGTCGCCGCGGTGTCCCGGGCCATCCTGGACGGCGAGCCGGTCCGGCTGATCGCCGACGCCGACTGGCCGCTGCCCGCCCTGCCCCCGAACGTGCGCGCCGCCAACGAGGACCCGACGGACGACGGGTACCGGCTGCTGGTCACCGACCGGGTGGTGTCGCCCGACGAGCGGACGGCCGTGCTGCGGCCGCCGTCGCTGGTCGCCGGCGTGGGCGCGAGTCGGGGCGTACCCGCCGCCGAGGTGGCGGAGCTGCTGCACCGGGTGCTGGCCGAGGCCGGCCTCGACCCGGCGAGCCTGCGCTGCCTGGCCACCGCCGACATCAAGGCCGACGAGGCGGGCATCCGCAGCACCGTCGACGCGCTCGGCGTACCCCTGGTGACCTGGCCGGCGACGCGGCTGGCGGCGGTCGACGTGCCGCACCCCAGCGAGGTGGTCCGCGCCGCGGTCGGCACGCCGAGCGTGGCGGAGGCCGCGGCCCTGCTCGGCCCGGACGGCCGTGCCGACGACGCGGCGCTGCTGGTGGGGAAGACCGCGACGGCGATGGCCACCGTGGCGGTGGCCCGGCACGCGCCACGCGGCCGGCTGGCCGTCGTCGGCCTCGGGCCGGGCGCCGCCGACCTGCGCACCCCCCGCGCGGTGGCCGAGCTACGTCGCGCCGCCGTGGTGGTCGGCCTCGACCAGTACCTGGAGCAGGTCCGCGACGTGCTCCGCCCCGGCACCCGGGTGCTCTCCAGCGGGCTGGGCGCGGAGGAGGCGCGGGCGCGCGCCGCCGTCGCCGAGGCCGCCGCCGGCCGGGCGGTCGCGCTGATCGGCTCCGGCGACGCCGGGGTGTACGCGATGGCCAGCCCCGCCCTGGAGTACGCCGACGAGCGCATCGACGTGGTGGGCGTGCCCGGCGTCACCGCCGCCCTCGCGGCCGGGGCGCTGCTCGGCGCGCCGCTCGGCCACGACCACGCCTACCTGAGCCTGTCCGATCTGCACACCCCCTGGGACGTCATCGAGCGGCGGGTGACCGCCGCCGCCGAGGGTGACTTCGTGACGCTCTTCTACAACCCGCGCAGCCGGGCCCGCGACTGGCAGCTCGGCAAGGCGCTCGGCATCCTCGCCGCGCACCGGCCACCGGACACCCCGGTGGGCGTGGTGCGCAACGCCAGCCGCCCCGGCGAACGGGTGCACCTCGCCACACTGGCCACGCTCGACCCGGCCATCGTCGACATGTACAGCGTCGTGGTCGTCGGTAGCAGCGACACCCGGCTGGTCGCCGGCCGGATGGTCACGCCCCGGGGGTACCGATGGCGATCGTGACGATCGGCGCCTGCCAGGGCTGCGGCGCCTGCCTGCTCACCTGCCCCACGCACGCGATCCGACCGGTCGCCGGTGGCCTCGCGGTCCGCGCCGACCGGTGCACCGGCTGCCTGGAGTGCCTGGAGATCTGCCCGGTCGACGCGATCCGCGTCGCCGATGCCACGGACGCGATCCGCGTCGCCGAACCCGACGAACGTGGAGGAGCCCGATGAGCCGGATGGTGCATCCGATCGAGGTCGAGTCCTACCGCATCCTGCGCGAGCGGGTCGACCTGTCGCACCTGCCGCCGCTGAGCCGCGCGGTGACCGAGCGGGTGGTGCACGCCAGCGCCGACCTCGCGTACGTCGACGACCTCGTCTGCGACGAGGCCGCCCTGGAATCGGGGCTGGCGGCGCTGCGCGCCGGTGCGCCAGTGGTCACCGACGTGGCGATGGTGGCCGCCGGCATCACCCGGGCCGGCCTGGAACTGGTCTGCCCGGTCGCCGAGCCGGCCGCCGCCGCCCTGGGCCGCTCGGCCGGGATCACCCGCTCGGCGGCGGCCGTCCGGATCGCCCTGGAGCGGGTCGGGACCGGAGCGGTCTGGGTGGTCGGCTGCGCGCCTACCGCGCTTGTCGAACTACTCACCCTGGACGCCGCGCCGGCGCTTGTCGTCGGCCTGCCGGTCGGCTTCGTGGGTGCCGCCGAGTCGAAGGCGGCGTTGCGGGCCAGCGGCCTGCCCGCCGTGTCCAACGTGGGGGAGAAGGGTGGCTCGGCGGTCGCCGCCGCCGCCCTCAACGCCCTGCTCTACGTCGAGGAGAAGTCATGACCGGGTTGGTCATCGTCGGGCACGGTACGCGCAGCGCGGCCGGGGTCGACCAGTTCGCCGCTCTCGTGGAGCGGGTCCGTCGTCGCGGTGACGTCGCTGACGTCGAGGGCGGCTTCATCGAGCTGTCCCGTCCGCCGCTTACCGACGCGGTCGGTGCGCTCGTGGCGCGCGGGCACCGGGCGCTTGTGGCGTTGCCGCTGGTGCTCACCGCCGCCGGGCACGGCAAGGGCGACATCCCCGCCGCGATGGGGCGGGAGCAGCAGCGTCACCCCGGGCTGACCTACCGCTACGGTCGCCCACTCGGCCCCCACCCGCTGCTGCACGACGCCCTCGAACAGCGCATCGACGCGGCGCTGGCTGGTGCCGACCGGGCCGGCACGTGGGTGGCGTTGATCGGGCGGGGGTCCACCGACCCGGACGCCAACGCCGAGGTCGCCAAGGTCGCCCGGCTGCTCTGGGAGGGGCGCGGCTACGCGGGCGTGGAGCCGGGGTTCATCTCCCTGGCGCAGCCGTCGGTGCCGGCCGTGCTGGAGCGCCTGCGCCGCCTCGGCGCGCGACGGATCGTGGTGGCGCCGTACTTCCTGTTCGCCGGGGTGCTGCCCGACCGGATCGTCGCCCAGTCGGCGGAGTTCGCCGCCGCCCACCCCGACCTGGACGTCCGCGTCGCCGAGGTGATCGGCGACTGTGACGCCCTCGCCGACCTCGTCCTGGAGCGGTACGCAGAGGCGCTGGGCGGGGACATCCGGATGAACTGCGACACCTGCGCGTACCGGGTGTTGATGCCCGGCTTCGCCGACAAGGTGGGTCGACCGCAACGCCCGCACGACCACCCCGACGACCCGGTCGGCCACCACCATCACCATCACGGGCACGACCACCACGGGCACGCACACCACGACCACGGCTCGGTCGCCGTGGTCGGCGGCGGGCCGGGGCCCGACGACCTGATCACGGTACGCGGAAAGGCGCTGCTCGACGCCGCGGACGTCGTGGTGGTCGACCGACTCGCCCCGCAGGGGCTGCTCGCCGGGCTGCGCCCCGACGTGCTGGTGATCGACGCCGCGAAGGTGCCCCGTGGCCCGTCGATGGCCCAGGACGCGATCAATCACGCCCTGGTGTCACACGCCCGCGCCGGCAAGCGGGTGGTTCGGCTCAAGGGCGGCGACCCGTACGTCTTCGGGCGCGGCCACGAGGAGGTGCAGGCCTGCGAGGCGGCCGGTGTGCCGGTGACGGTGGTCCCCGGCGTGAGCAGCGCCCTCGCTGCGCCAGCGCTGGCCGGCGTGCCGGTGACTCACCGGGGCGTGGCGCACGATGTGACAGTGGTCTCCGGGCACCTGCCGCCCGGGCACCCCGACTCGCTTGTCGACTGGGCGGCGCTGGCCCGCGCCCGAGGCACCGTTGTGCTGCTGATGGCCGTCGACACCATCGCCAAGATCGCGGCGGTGCTGATCGAGCACGGCCGCGCCCCGGAGACTCCGGTGCTCGCCGTGCAGGACGCCGGGCAGCCCGACCAGCGGTCGGTGCCCGCCCGGCTGGACGAAATCGGCGCGGTCGCCGCCCGGGAGGACATCCGTCCACCCGCCGTCTTCGTCCTCGGTCCGGTGGTCGCACTCACGACCACCGGGCCGACGGTCTGACGACTATTCGCTGCGGGCGGTCCCCGGGCCGGTGATGCGTTCCAGCAGTGGAAGGGTGGAGGCGATGATGCCGAGGCAGGCTGCCAACCCGACGGCCACCATCACGTAGAAACCTGGTCCCGGTGCGGTGAGCGTGTAGCCCATCTGTGCCTGGAGAAACAGGTGCGCGGCGAGGAGGCCCATCCCGATGGCGACCGCGGCGACGGCGAGCATCGGTACGCTGCTCTCCAACGCGACCACCCGGCGCAGGACCTGCACCGGTGCGCCGCTGAGGCGCAGCAGGCTGAACGGGCGGCGCCGCTCGCTGAGACCGCCGATCACGCTGACCGCGAGGCTGCACCCGGCGAGCGCCAGGCTGGCGACGATGATGACGTTGGCCAGTTGTTCCCAACCGCGCAGCGTGTTGGCGAACTCCGACTCGAAGTCGCCGGGCACGTTCGGTGCCACCCGGAAGGTCGGGAAGGCTGCCTCGAGGAGGGTGCGCGAGCGCTCCACGGCAGCGGAATCGTCAGTGCCGACGACGATCGACATCACCGGCAACCGCTGGAGATCGCCGAGTGGGACCGACGCGGCGGGCCAGACCCTGGTGGACGATGCCGATCCTCGCCAGGGGACGAGGCCCGTCGCCACCTCGGCGACGGACGCACCGTCGGAGCACCGGCCGTATGTGCTCGGTAGGTCGGTGCACGCGATCAGGCCGGGCTCGCTGGCGTTGATCATGTCCGGGTTCTCGCGGACCGCGGCGGCGTGCCGCACCCCGCCGGTCGAGCGCAGCTCGGCGAGCAGCGTGTCGGGCACCGACGGTGCCTGCCCGCCGAAGTCCATGGAAACAGTGCCCGCCTCGGTCGAGCCGACCGGCGCTGGCCCACGGTTGTCGACGATCGTGCTGATCACGCCGACGGCGACGGTAGTGACGAAGAGCGCGAGCATGATGCCGCTGATCGCCCGGAAGCCGGCTTTCGGGTTGTCGGCGAGGCGGCGCGCGGCGATGAGTGTGGCGGGGCGGCTGGCGTACCGGGCCAGGACCCGGGCGCCGACCATTGTCAACCACGGGCCGGCGACCACCAGCCCGGCCATGATGAGCAGCAGGCCGGGCAGGAACACCGCGGCCTGACCGTCGGACGTCTCGGGCCGGAACCCGAGCGCGAACACCAGCACACCGACGCCGAGCACGAGCGGGATCAGCCGGTACGCGCGCGGTGCCCGTGGGGTGACCCGCCGGGTGACGCCCAGCGGCGAGATCCGTACGCGGCGCAGCGAGACCTGGGCCGCCACCGCCGCACCGGCCGGAACGCCGAGCGCGACGAGCAGGATGTCCAGCACGCCCAGCGACATGTCACTGGGGAAGAACGGCATGCCGGTGAACGGTATGCCCGCGAGCGAGCCGCGGAACGCGTAGAACAGCAGGAAACCGACGGCGGTGCCGGCGACGGCCGCTGCGGCGGACTCCATTGCGGCGACCGTCGAGATCTGCCTCGGTGTCGCGCCGACCAGGCGCATCGCGGCGAAGCGCTGTTCCCGGCGGGCCGCGTTGAGCCGGGTGGCCGTGCCGATGAAGATCAGCACCGGGAACAGCAGCCCGCCGGCGACGACGCCCAGGATGAGGGTCATCGTGGTCTCGGGGAGCGCGGGGGTGTCGCCAACACTGGTGAGCCGCTTGGCAAGGGGGAGCTTGGCGACCTCGTCCGGGGTGCCACCCATGATGACGAGCAGGGCGTCCGGTGAGGTCAGCGCGGCCGGGCCGATGGTGCCGAGGTCACGGCCCGGGTAGCGGTCGGCCAGTTCGTCGGCCGGGTGGGCAGCCAGCAGCTTCTGCAACGAGGGCGAGGCGTAGTACTCACCGGGGCCGGGGGTGGTCGGGATGCCGACCGGAATGGGCGCGCTCGGGCCGGTCGCGGCGACGTCGATCCGGATGATCTGCCTGCCGTGGAAGTAGTCCTCCCGCGTCGACCACAGCAGAGGATCGGCGTCGCCACCGGTAGAGTCGCTGGGATAGATCGCGGCGTACCGGGTGAGCTGCGAGTTGACGGCATTGACGCCGGCGAGGGTGGTCAGCAGCAGCCCGGCGCCGACCGTGACGGCGGCGGCGATGATGGTCAGACGGGTGAGCGCCTCGCGGCCGCCGGCCACGGCGAGGCGGAGCCCAAAGCCGATCATGAGGCGATCCGGTCCGGCGCGTTCACGTGCCCGTCGCGGACCATGACCTCGCGGTCGGCGTACGCGGCGATCCTGGGCTCGTGGGTGACCAGGATGACCGTGGTGCCCTGTTCACGGGCGGTGCCGACCAGCAGGTCCATGACCTGCTCGCCGGTGAGCGAGTCGAGCGCACCGGTCGGCTCGTCGGCGAAGAGCACCTGCGGCTCGGCGACCAGCCCTCGGGCGAGGGCGACGCGTTGCGCCTGCCCCCCGGACAGCTCACCCGACCGGCGCTGCTCCATGCCGTCCAGGCCGAGGCGCTCGAACCACGCGTGGGCCTTACGCAGCGCCTGCGTCCGACGTACGCCGCTGAACAGCAGCGGCAGGGCGACGTTCTCCGCAACTGTGAGCTCGGGGACGAGTTGGCCGAACTGGAACACGAAGCCGAAGCGGTCCCGGCGCAGACTGCTGCGCTCGGTCTCGGACATGGTGTCGACCCGGACCCCGTCGAACAGGATCTCGCCGGAGTCGGGCACGAGGATGCCGGCCAGGCAGTGCAGCAGGGTGGACTTGCCCGAGCCGCTGGGGCCCATGATGGCGAGGATCTCGCCCGCCTCCACGGCGACGCTGGCTCCGCCCAGGGCGGGGGTCTGACCGAAGGAGAACTCCACGTCGCGCGCTTCGATCACGACGCTCACGGCCGCACCTCCTTCCGCAGGGCGTCCAGTCGGGCGCCGGTCATCTCGATCCATCGGAGGTCCGCCTCCAGGTGGTAGAGGCCGTGGTCGGCGAGCAGGGCGTCGACCAGGCTGCCAGCGCGCTTGATCTCGGTCAGTTCACGCATCCGGTGCAGGTGCGCGCTGCGCTGCGTGTCGAGGTATTCGGAGGCCGGCCGGTCCAGCATCAACGCGAGCACGACCTTGGCGAAGAGCACCGTCTGCAGGTGGGGTTCCGGGTCGACCGGCTGGGTCAGCCACTGCTCGACCTCGGTCGCGCCGACGTCGGTGATGATGTAGCGCTTGCGGTCGGGGCCGGAGCCGGGAGCGACGTCGCTGATCACCACCTTGCCGTCCCGGGCCAGACGGCTGAGGGTGGAGTAGACCTGGCCGAACGGCAGCGGTTTGCCGCGGCCGAAGAATGCGTCGTAGTCGCGTTTCAGGTCGTACCCGTGGCTGGGCTCGCGTTCGAGGAGGCCGAGAAGGGTCAGTGGCACGCTCATGCCAGCAGACTACACCGAGGGTATACCTCGCGTATATACCCCCGGTATCTTGTCGGCGGTCAGCCGGCCAGAGCGCGGGCCAGGGTGTAGCCGACGGTGGCTGCGGCGAGCCCGGCGGCGACGCTGACCAGTGCGTAGGTCAGCGCCCGGAGTCGCTCACCGCCCTGAGCCAGCCGCAGCGTCTCGTAACTGAAGGTGGAGTAGGTGGTCAGCGCACCGCAGAACCCGATGCCGAGCAACGCGCCGACCGCCGGGCTGGCCGGCCACCCGACGACGACGCCGAGCAGCAGAGACCCGATCACGTTGACGGTGAGCGTGCCCCAGGGGAACACCGAGTCGTGCCGGGACTGCACCGCCCGGTCGGTCAGGTAGCGCAGCGGCGCGCCGATGGCCGCGCCCAGGGCGATGAGCAGGACGGTCATCGGGTCGCCCGGCGCAGCAGCCCGGCGGTGACCGCATCGCCCAGCCCGACCGCGACGAGCGCCCCGAGCACCGTCGCGGCGAGATACGCCAGCGCGGTGCCCGGCGCGCCCGCGACGATCGCCTGCTGGACGTCGACCGCGTACGTGGAGAAGGTGGTGAACCCGCCGAGCACCCCGACCCCGAGGAACGGTCGAGCCAGTGGGTGCCCACCGTCGAGGTGCCCGAGCACCGCCATCAGTACGCCGATCAGCAGGCAGCCGGCCGTGTTGATGGTGAACGTGGCCCACGGAAAGCCCGTCGGCGCGTGCGGCACGGCGTGTTGCAGGCCGGCCCGGGCCAGCGCGCCGAGCACCCCGCCGGCCGCGATCACGGCGAGAATGGTCGCGGGGCGCGCGGTCAGCTCGCGGCGGTCGGCGGGGACCCGCAGATCGACGTCGGGGTCGGTACGCGGCTCGAACGGCTCTGACACGGGTCCTCCCTACCAGGATGGGCGTCACTGGCAGGGACCGTTGGCGAGCGGTTTCGCGGTTCTCCCGACGCGTGCGCGGGACGGCGGGCCCCACCGCCGGGAGTCGTTCGGCTCCGACGTCAGCATAACGACACCATTGGAGCGGCTGGTCAGCGCACCGCCGCGACGGCGGCGTCCGGGCCGCCTCGCCACACTGTGCCGACCTCGCTGAAGCCGGCCGCGGTGAGCGCGGCCAGGTGCCAGGAGGCCGGCGGGTTCCACTCGGGGCTGTGCCCGGTGGGGTAGATCGCGTGTCGTTGGGCGACCAGCGGGGCGAGCGCCGGGTCGGCGCCGGCCCGCTCCCACCAGTCCGACCAGGACAGCGTCGAGCCGGCGGCGTACCGGGCGTTGCGCCGGTCCCGCGCCCGGTCCATCAGCCGCTTGGTCAGCTCCGGCAGGGTGTCGTCGGGCATGTGGTCGGCGTTGACGAAGACGCCGCCCGGTCGCAGCACGTCGCGCAGTTCGGCGTAGAGCTGCCCGAGCCGGTCGGCCGGCAGCCAGTGCAGGGCGGTGGCGGTGAGTACGGCGTCGTACTCCTGGTGGGGGAGCGTGGAGCGCCACTCGGGGTTGCCGAGGTCGGCCGTGACGATGGTGGCCCGGTCGGCCAGCGAGGCGGCGGCGATGGCGAGCAGCGCCGGGTCGAGGTCGACCAGCGTCGGCTCCGCGGCGGGGAAGCGAGCGAGGGCCCGCAGCGAGATGCTGCCGGTGCCGCCGGCCAGGTCGAGCACCCGCGGCGGCCGGCTGTCGAGGACCGCGTCGACGGTGTCGAGCATGGCGGCGAACCGGTGTTCCCGGTCCGGCATGTACGCCTCCTGCTGGCGGTCCCAGCTTTCCTGCCAGGCCCAGGGATCGACAATGTAAGGACTCATGGCGATCAGGCTAGTTACGGCCCGAGCGCATTGTCCAGACCTTGTTGCACATCTTTTGCAATTGCGGGAAGATGGCAGGGCGATGATCAGAGCGACGCCGGGCCGGGCAGATGCCCGGCCCGGCGTTGTCCTTCCGGATGGGTCAGACCGTCGTGTCCACCAGGGCCTCGTCGGCCGCTGCCGGCTGGTCGCGACGGGCCAGCCGCAGCGCTGCGAGCAGCACGCCCAGTCCAGCCAGGGTGAGCGCGGCACCGGCCCAGATCGGCGAGGTGTAGCCGAGGCCGGCGGCGATGGTGACCCCGCCGATCCACGCGCCCAACGCGTTACCGAGGTTGAACGCGGCGATGTTCGCCCCGGACGCCAGGGTCGGCGCCTGGTGGGCGTACCGCATGATCCGCATTTGCAGCGGCGGCACGGTGGCGAAGCCGAACCCGCCCATCAGCACCAGCGCGACGATGGTCAGCACCGCATTCGTGGCGGTCAGCGCGAAGCCGACGAGCACCACGGTGAGCACCGCCAGGACGGTGACCAGCGTGCGCGACAGTGACCTGTCCGCCGCCCGACCGCCGAGCAGGTTGCCCGCGAAGAGCCCCACGCCGAAGAGGACGAGCAGCCACGGCACGGTGCTGGTGGCGAAGCCGCTGACCTCGGTGAGCGTGTAGGCGATGTAGGTGAACGCGCCGAACATCCCACCGAAGCCCAGGATGGTGATCACCAGGGAGAGCCAGACCTGCGGGTGGGTGAAGGCCCGCAACTCGCCGCGCAGCCCGCCGGCCGGGCGGTCGGCGTTGGCGGTGGCGCCCGCCGGGATGAGCAGGGCCAGCCCGATCAGGGCGACCACGCCGATGGCGGTGATCGCCCAGAACGTCGACCGCCAGCCGAAGTGCTGCCCGAGGAAGGTGCCGAACGGCACGCCGAGCACGTTGGCGATGGTCAGGCCGGCGAACATCATGGCGATGGCGCCCGCCCGGCGGGCCGGTGCGACCAGGCCGGCGGCGACCACCGCGCCGATGCCGAAGAACGCGCCGTGGCAGAGCGCGGCGACGATCCGACCGGCCATCATTACGGCGTAGTCGCCGGCGACGGCGGAGAGCAGGTTGCCGATGATGAAGAGCACCATCAGGCCGAGCAGTACCGGTTTGCGCGGCAGGCGGGTGACCGCCGCGGTGAGGGCGACCCCGCCGACGGCCACGCTGAGCGCGTAGCCGGAGATCAACCAGCCGGCCACCGGCTCGGTGACCGCGAAGTCGGCGGCCACCTCGGGCAGCAGCCCCATGATCACGAACTCGGTGAGCCCGATGCCGAAGGCGCCGATGGCCAGCGCGATCAGGCCGGGCGGCAGGGACTTGTGGCGTACGGACATGGTCTTCCCATCCGGAGAGATCAGATATACGGCGCTTGCAACTACACGCGCCAGCAACGAAATACTTGCACGCGCTTTATATCGGCGCAAGCGTGGTAGCCTGGGGTCCGTTCAGATCACACCGAGGAGGCCGGCATGGGCATCGCCGACGACGCGGTCGAGATCCGCGCGCAGGGCTGGCGCACCCTCGCCGCGCTGCACGGGCTGATCGAGACGTCCCTGGAGCGGGCCCTACAGGCCGGCCACGGCCTCTCCGTCGTCGAGTACACGGTGCTCGACGCGCTGTCCCGCCAGGACGGCTGGCACATGCGGATGAGCCAGCTCGCCCGTGCCGCCGCGCTATCCGGCAGCGCCACCACCCGGCTGGTCACCCGCCTCGAACAGCGGGGGCTGCTCACCCGCATCCTGTGCGCCGACGACCGGCGCGGCATCTACACCGAGCTCACCCCGGCCGGCTCCGAGCTGCTCGCCCAGACCCGACCGACCCACGACCGGGTGCTCACCGACGCGCTCGCCCAGGCGGAGGCCACCCCCGAGCTGGCGCCGCTGGTCGACGCCCTGCACCGGCTGCCGGCCACCCGCTGACCGCCCCGCCGACCCGGGCGACAGCGGGCGTACGGTACCCGCAGCCCCACCGGGACCGCCGCGCCAAGGAGGCAGCCGATGCAGGACCGCACCCCTCGTCCGGAGGAGCTGGAGCCGATCGAGCGCGCCGGCATCGACGAGCTGCGCGCCCTGCAACGCGACCGACTGCGCTGGTCGTTGCGGCACGCGTACGACAACGTGCCGCACTACCGGCAGGCGTTCGACGCGGCCGGGGTGCACCCCGACGACTGCCGGGATCTCGACGACCTGGCGCGCTTCCCGTTCACCGGCAAGGCGGAGCTACGGGAGAACTACCCGTTCGGCATGTTCGCCGTGCCCCGGGAGCGGGTCGCCCGCCTGCACGCCTCCTCCGGCACCACCGGCCGCCCGACAGTGGTCGGCTACACCCGCGACGACCTGCGGACCTGGGCGCGGCTGATGGCCCGCTCGATCCGCGCCTCCGGCGGCCGCCCCGGCGACCGGGTGCACGTCGCGTACGGCTACGGGCTCTTCACCGGAGGCCTGGGCGCGCACTACGGGGCCGAGGAGCTGGGCTGCACCGTCATCCCGGTCTCCGGGGGCATGACCGAGCGTCAGGTCATGCTGATCCGCGACTTCGAGCCCGAGGTCATCATGGTCACGCCCAGCTACCTGCTGGCCATCGTCGACGAGATGCGCCGTCAGGGCATCGACCCGCGCGCCACCTCACTGCGGGTGGGCATCTTCGGCGCCGAGCCGTGGACCGAGGACATGCGCCGCGAGATCGAACAGCAGTTGGACATTCACGCCGTCGACATCTACGGGCTCTCCGAGGTGATGGGCCCCGGCGTGGCGACCGAGTGCGTCGAGACCAAGGACGGCCTGCACCTCTGGGAGGACCACTTCTACCCGGAGATCATCGACCCGGTCAGCGGGGCGGTGCTGCCCGACGGCGAGCGGGGTGAGCTGGTGTTGACCTCCCTGACCAAGGAGGCGATGCCGGTCGTGCGCTACCGCACCCGCGACCTGACCCGGCTGCTGCCCGGCACCGCCCGCGCGATGCGCCGGATCGAGAAGATCACCGGCCGCACCGACGACATGATGATCCTGCGAGGGGTGAACATCTTCCCCACCCAGATCGAGGAGCTGATCCTGCGCACCCCGCAGCTGTCACCGCACTTCCAGTGCGTCCTCGACCGGCACGGTCGGCTGGACACCCTGACGGTGCGGGTGGAGCGGCGGGCCGAAGTCGACGTGGACGCCGCCGAGCGGGCCGGCGGCACGCTGGTTCAGCTGGTGAAGAACACCATCGGCGTGAGCGTGGCGGTCGACGTCCTCGCCCCCGACACTGTGGAACGTTCGATGGGCAAGATGCGCCGCATCGTCGACCAGCGGCCTGCCTCGCCGCCGTCGTCGACATAGGATCCGGGCCATGCGCGTGCTGGTGGTCTCCGCCCCGCTCGTCGGGCACGTCTTCCCGCTGGTGCCGCTCGCGGTCGCCCTGCGCGACGCCGGCCACGACGTGCTGGTCGCCACCGGCGGCGGCGGTCTGGCCGCCGCCGACGCCGGTCTGGCGGTGCACGACATCGCGCCGGGCTTCGACTTCGGCCGGATCGCGCTGCGGGTCTTTCCCCGCCATCCGCTGATCGCGCGGGCGGAAATGGCCGGCACCGCCGGCACCCGGGGCGCCGGCCTGCTGTTCGGCGCACTCAACGACCAGCTCGTCGACCCGGTGGTCGCGCTGGCCACCCGGTGGCGGCCGGATCTGGTGCTGTACGAGCCGTTCGCGGTCGCCGGTGCGGTGGCCGCCGCGCGGCTCGACGTGCCGGCCGTACGCCAGGAGAACGCCCTCTTCGACGGCCGGGACCTGGTCCGCGCCACCGTCGCCCGACTCGGCGCCGCACTGCGCCGCCATGGCCTCACCGAGCTGCCCGCGCCGGCCGCCGCCCTCGCCGTGGCCCCGCCCAGCGTTGCCACGCAGGGCGGCTGGCCGATGCGCTACACGTCCTATGTCGGCGGCGGGGAGCTGCCGGCCTGGCTGCGCGAGCCGGGTGAGCGCCAGCGGATCCTGGTCACCCGCAGCACCCTCACCGGGCCCGGCGACCGGGGGCCGCTGCCCGCCGTGGTGGCCGCCGCCGCCGAGGTGGACGCCGAGATCGTGCTGGTCCGCCCCGACGAGCGGTCGGCCCGTTCGGTGCCCGGCAACGTGCGGGTGGTCGACTGGATCCCGCTCGACGAGGCGTTGCCGGCGAGCGCGGCGCTGGTGCACCACGGTGGGGCGGGCAGTGCCCTCGGCGCCCTCGCCGCCGGACTGCCCCAGCTGGCCACCACGGGTCCGGGGGACCGGCGGCACAACGCCGAGCTGGTGGCCCGCCGGGGCGCCGGCCTGGCGCTGCGCCCCCGGGACATCACCGCGCGGGCACTGACCCAGCTGCTCACCGACGAGCGCCTGCGGACCGCTGCCGCGCAGGTCAGCCGCGAGATCGCCGACATGCCGCCACCGACGGACCTGGTCGCGCGGCTGGCGGCGCTGGTCTGACGTCCACCCCGCGTGGCCACACCGGACGCACTGTCGACTGCGGCAGGATGACCGGATGCGACACGTCGTGCTGTTCCACTCCGTGTACGGGCTGCGACCCGCCGTGCGCGCCGCCGCCGATCGGTTGCGCGCTGCCGGGCACCAGGTCAGCACCCCCGACCTGTACGGCGTCCCGGCCACCGACACCGTCGAGGAAGGCTTCGCGCTGCTCGACAAGATCGGCCAGGAGGTGGTGCTGGACCGGGCCCGCGACGCGCTGCGTGACCTGCCACCGGAGACGGTGCTCGCCGGCTTCTCGATGGGCGCCGGGGTGGCCGGGGCGCTGCTGGCCGAGCGCCCCGACACCGCCGGCCTGCTCCTGCTGCACGGCACCGGCGGCGCACCGGACGCGGTCCGAGCCGGGTTGCCGGTGCAGCTGCACCTCGCCGACCCCGACCCGTACGACGCGCCGGACGAGGTCGACGAGTGGCAGCAGGGCATGACCGACGCCGGCACCGACCTGACGGTCTTCCGCTATCCCGGCGTGGGTCACCTGTTCACCGACCCGGACCTGACCGAGTACTCCCCGGACGCCACCGCGGCGGCCTGGCCGCGCGTGCTGGCCTTCCTGGCCGCCCGCTGAGCGGCCGGCTCGACCTTGAGTTACCTGGTGGCGCGCACCGTGTGCTCGGCTGGCCCGCCATGTCGATCTGCCGAGGAGCGGTATACCTCAGACCCATGAATATGCCTCTGAGGTATACCGCTTGATGCCGCATCCGCCACGACGAAGGTGACCGACGGTGTTCGTCCTGGCCACCGAACGGCAACTTCGGCCCGCCGCCGGACGAGTGCAACTCCGCCGGGCCTGGCGATGACGACGACGGCCCCGACGGCCTGCTCGCGCTGCCCACCGCGGCGCTGCTGGCCTCGGCGTCCGTACCGTAGCGGCCAGGGCGGCACCCGGCCCGCTTTCGATGAGGGGCACACGGCGAGAATGCGGCGTGGAGTTTCTCTGTTACCACAGTGACCGGCCCGGCTCGGTGGCGTTGCGCGACGAACTGCTGCCCGAGCACTGGTCCTACATGGACCGGTACGCGGCGGGAATGATCGCCCGTGGCCCGACCTTCGTCGGCGACACGCCCACCGGCAGCGTGCACATCGTCGACGTGCCCGACCCGGCCGCCGCGCGGACATTCGCGTTCGAGGAACCGAACTACCAGGCCGGCGTGTACCGGGACGTGCTGCTGCGCCGGTGGCGCAACACGCTGGGCCGCACCATGTGGGACTTCCCCGGCGGCCGGACCGGCGGCGACCGTTATCTGGTGCTCGGCCTCGGCGGCGGGCAGGCCGCCGACCTGGCCGTGCCGCCCGACCCGGACGAGCTGATCGCGTACGGGCCGCTGCTGGCCGACGACGGCGTCACCTGGCTCGGCACCGCCGCGCTGCTCCGGGCGCCGAATCCGGACGCGGCGCGCGCCATCCTGACGGTCGACCGGTACGCCAGCATCGAGGTGCACAACTGGCAGTTCGGCGGGCGACCGTCCTGACCTGCCCTGCTGACCAGTCGTCGACGGGCCGGTTTGGCTGCCGGGCATCAAGTGATCATCGGAGTCAGGCGGAGGCGGGCAGACCGTCCAGTGGGCGGATCAACGGTGGGCGGGGTATTGCCCGCACCACGCCCGGTGGAGTGCCGGCGTCGGCGAGTGTCCAGTGCCCAGCCGAACTCGCCGGCGTGGGGCGGATCGGCGCTGCGGACCGTCCGAGGTCCCGCAATGGGGTACCGCCAGCACCGCGCGCAGGTCGGGACGCCGCTGTGGCCGGCGTCGGCGGTACGTCGCCCGCCGAGGCGACGGCTCGGAGCCGGCGTGGGCCCGCCGTACGGTTGGCGTCGCGACCCGACGCGGCGGGACGGGTGGCCATCGCCGGGGTGGGGCTGCCTCGCCTCAGCGCGGTCGGGCCGGTGGCACCGCCCGGCCCTGCCGAGGCCAGCGCCGCGAAGACGGCGTCGAGGCGGCCGGTCCGAGCGCCGACGGTGTCGAGCCGCACGATCTCCGCACTCCTCGCCGCCGAGCCGTTGACCGCACCGGCGGGCGGGTCGGCGTCGAGGTGCACGGTGTCGAGGTGCGGCACGCAGGCGACCCGGCGTTGGAAGACGGCCCGCAGGGCGCGGGGCAACCGCTCGGCGGCGACCTGGCGTAGCGCCGGAGCGGCGAACGCGTACCCGTCGACGTGGTGGGGGAGCAGCAGCCCGGCGGCGACCAGCTTGCGGAGCGCGGGTGCGGACCGGCCGGGCGTCCAGCCGAGCGCCCGGTCCACGGCAGCCCCGGAGATCAGACCGCCGAGGGTGCCGGCGGCCATCAGCACCGCCCGCCGCTCACCGTCGAGGTGATCCAGCTCCGCGCCGACGGCCCGGCGTACCGTCTCGGGCAGCGGGAGCGCGGCCGGATCGGCACCGTCCACCAGCGACGTGACGTACGCCGTCGCGTGCCCGGGGCGGCCTCCCACCAGCGGCAGCAGCCGGTCGACCAGGGCCACCGGCTGCCCGGCTCGGGTGAGCAGGTGGCGCAGCAGCCGTCCGGACTGCACGGTGGCCAGTGGTCCGATCGTCATCTGGCGGGCCGGACCGGGCCGGGTGTCGGCCCACTGCGGCTGGTGCACGGTGAGCAGGGCCAGCGGCAGCCCGCGCTCCGTCGCCTCGCTGAACAGCGCGTGCAGGAACCGGCTCACCGCCGGCGCGGCCCGGTCCAGGTCGTCGACGGCCACGATCAGCGGCCGGTGGGCGGCCAGCCGCAGCAGGACCTCGCGGCAGATCGCCGCGCCGGCCAGGGCGGCGGCCGAGCCGTCCGGGGTGGTCAGCATCCGCTGGAGCGCCGGGACCGCGGTGGCCACCCGGGTCGGCGGAAACAGCGGCGTCAGGGCGGCGACGAGCCGGTCGTGGACCGCCGCCGGGCCGTCGCTGTGCCGGATCCCGACGAGGCCGCGAAGCAGGTGCGCGACCGGTGCCAACACCTGATCGGGGTACGGCTGACAGGTCGCCACGCACCAGCGGATCGACAATCCGTCCACCGTGGTCAGCCCACGGGTCAGCTCGTGCAGCAGCCGGCTGCGGCCACTGCCGGTGGGGCCGACCAGTGAGATCCAGCGTGGCGTCCGGTTTCGGATGGCCGCGCCCAACTGGTCGCGGATGGTGGCCAGTTCGCGGCGTCGACCGATCAGCGGGCCGTCGTGCCGGTCGACGCCGGGGCGTACCGGACCGACGGCGTGCCAGACCGGCACCGGCGGCACCCGGCCGGCGACCGGCACCGGCGTCAGCTGACGTTGGGTGATCAGGCCGGCGGTGGCGCGCGCGGTGGCCGCGCAGAGCGCGACGGCACCCGGCGCGGCGTACTCCTGCAGGCGGGCCGCGGTGGTGATCACCGCCCCGCTGGCCACGCCGTGCCCACCGGTGACGACGTCGCCCAGGTCGACCACGACCTCGCCGGTGGCGACACCGACCCGGACGCGCAGCCTGATGCCGTCGACCATGGGCCGTCGGTCCAGCGCGGCCTGGATCTCGAGCCCGGCGCGCACCGCCCGGTACGCGTCGAAGCCGTCGGAGTGCCGAGCGCCGAAGAGCGCCATCACGGCGTCGCCGATGTACTTCTCCACCACCCCGTGCCAGCGGTGCAGCACACCTGCGACGGTGTCGAAGTAGGCCCGCTGCAACGCTCGGACGTCCTCGGGGTCGAGCCGGTCCACCAGAGCCGTGGAGCCGACGATGTCCGCGAAGAGGACGGTGACGACGCGCCTCTCCTGAGGTACCGGCCAGAGCGGGGTGACGGTCCGTTGCGTGTCGACGATGATGCTGGTGGTCATGGGTGTCGCACCGGCCTTTCTTCCCGCTGTTGCCTGATCACCTCCGGAGATTGGCATTCCTGGGCCGACGGGGGATCTGCCGAACGACGTATGTCGGCCACCTGCAACCTTTAGTCGCAAAGTCGACGCGAGGAGTACCACAAGCGGTGGGCGGACGTAGAACGGTACGGGGCCCTGTGATTAGGCTGCGTGGCATGGCCAGCGATGTGGACACCGCACCGCTCGTGGGTCGGGCCGAGCTGGTGCAGACGGTTCGGTCCGCGTTGCTCGGTGACGCCGCGCACGGGCAGACCGCGGCGGTCTTCCTGACCGGCGAGAGCGGTGTGGGAAAGACCCGGCTGTTGGGCGAGATCGGCGACCGCCTACGGGAGCGGGGCGCCGTGGTGCTCACCGGCAGCTGCCTGGACATCGGTGACGCCTCCCCGCTGCACCCGCTGTTGCAGGCGCTGCGCCGGTTCGACGCCGAGGTGTCCAACTCGCCCGCCCGCACCTCCTCGGCGGTGCGGGGGCTGTTGCAGATGTTCGCCGACGAGACCGCCGGCCCGGACGGCGCGGGCGCGTTGCTGGAGCGGGTCTCCCGTGGCCTGCACCTGATCGCCGAGGGTCGGCCGCTGGTGCTGATCCTCGACGACCTCCAGTGGGTCGACCGCAGCACCCGGCAGCTCCTGCTCTACCTCCTCGCCGGCCTGGGTGATCTTCAGCTGTCGGTGCTGGCGGCGGTGCGTGCCGAGTCGTTGCAGGGCGCGCACCCGTTGCGCCGGGTGCTCACCGAGCTGCGTCGACTCCGCACGGTGCGGGTGCTCGACCTGGCGCCGCTGGGCCGGGCCGACACCGAGACGCTCGCCGCCGCGGTGGTCGGCCGGACGCTGACCGCCGACGCGGCGGAGCAGGTGTGGCAGCGCAGCGGCGGCAACCCGTTCGTCATCGAGGAGCTGGCCCGGGATCTGCGCGACGGCCGCGACGGCCTGTCCGAGACGCTGCGGGAGATCTTCCTCGACCGGGTCGACGCGCTGCCCCAGCACGCGCACGCCGTGGTGCACGCGGTGGCCGCCGGGGTCGAGCCGGTGCAGCACTGGCTGCTGGCCGAGGTGCTGCGGATGCCGGAGGACGAGCTGATCGCGGCGGCCCGGGCCGCTGTGGCGCACCGGCTGCTGGTCGGCGCCGACGAGGGCTACCGGCTGCGGCACCGTCTCGTGGCCGAGGTGCTGGCGCACGAGCTGCTGCCGGCCGAGCGCTCCGGGCTGCACCGCCGCTACGCCGAGGCGCTGACCACCGCGCCGGGTGAGCTGCACCAGGCCCGGCTGGCGCACCACTGGCGACTGGCCGGCGAGCCGGCGCGCGCCCTGCCGGCGGCGGTGGCCGCCGCCCAGGAGGCCGAGCGGCTGCACGGTTACGCCGAGGCGCACCGGCACTGGTCGGCGGCGTTGCAGTTGGCTGCCGAGCCGGGCCCGCTGACTGTGGACCGGGTCGAGTTGCTCGAGAACGCCGCCGAGGCGGCCCACCACTGTGGGGAGCACGCCCGCGCGTTGGCCCTGCTGGAGGAGCTGGCCACGCTGCGGGGTGGCGAGCCGAGCTGCGCGCTGCACATCCGCCGGGCCCGCTACCTGGCCGCCGCCGGTCGCTCCGCGCTGGCCGAGGAGGAATACCAGCGGGCGCTGGATGCGGCGGACTGCTCCCCGCGGGACCGAGCCGCCGCCGCCGCCCGCCTGGCCGAGCTGCTGCTGCACCTGGGCCGGTACGCCGACGCGGGCCAGCGGGCCCGGGAGGCGCTGGCGCTGGCCGAGAACGCGGAGGATTCCGCTACCGAAATCGTGCTGGCCAGCTCGGCGCTGGGCTTCAGCGACGCCTTTCTGGAAGACCCGGACGCCGGTCTGGCGGTCATGCGCGACGCCCTCGACACCGCCGAGCGTGCCGGTCAGCCAGAGGACGTGGCCTGCGCGTACCTGCACCTGGCGGAGCTGCTGACCGGGCCGCTGAACGTCCTCGAAGAGGGCGTGGTGGTGGCCCGGCGGGGCGCCGAACGGGTGGCCGAGCTGGGGCTGGGCCGCACCTGGGGCACCCGGCTGCTGGCCATCGCCATCAACGGACTGTTCCGGGTGGGCCAGTGGGCCGAGGCGGAGAAGGTGGTTGCCGCCGCCCTGCGGCACCGACCGTCCGGTGCGGACGCCGTGGAGCTGCTGTTGGCCCGGTGCCGGCTGTCGGTGGGCTACGGCGACATCGAGGCCGCCGGTCGGGACCTCGACGCGGTGGCGACCCTGCTCGCCGGCGGCGGGGCGCGACACGTCATTCCGCTGCTCACCCTGCGCTCCGGGCTGGCCATGTGGGAGGGCCGGCACGACGTGGCCCGCCAGGCGGTGCAGCGCGGCCTCACCGAGAGCCGTTCCGACGACGTGATGATCCTCTCCGCGCTGGTCTGGCACGGCCTGCGCGCCGAGGCGGAGGCGCACGCCAGCCGAACGGTGGAGGTGGACCCCACGGCGGTACGCCGGCTTCGGGACGTGGCCGAGCGGGTGGCCCGCAAGAGCGCCGGGGCCGCCCGGCCGGTGCGCTCGGTGGTGGAGGGCTTCCTGGCGCTGTGCGCCGCCGAGGTGAGCCGCCTCGACGGCAGCGATCCGGAGCTGTGGGCCGCGTCGGCGGCCGAGTGGGATCGACGCAACCACCCCTATCCGGCGGCCTACTCGCGGCTGCGGCAGGCCGAGGCGCTGCTGGCCCGGCGCAGCCGGGTGGCCACCGCCGGCAAGCTCCTGCGGGAGGCGTACCGGGTGGCGCGGGGGTTGGGTGCGGTGCCGTTGACCTCGGAGATCCGCGAGCTGGCCGGGCGGGCCCGGGTGTCGCTGGACGAGCGCGACAGCACCACCGGCACACGTGGCGTCCCGGTCGAGGCGTCCGACGACGAGTTGGCGGCGCTCACCGCCCGGGAGCGGGAAGTGCTCGCCCTGGTCGCCGAGGGGTTGACCAACAGGGAGATCGGGCAGCGGCTGTTCATCAGCGAGCGGACCATCGGGGTGCACGTGTCGCACATCTTCGACAAGCTCCAGGTCCGTACCCGCGTGCAGGCCAGCGCGATCCAGTTGCGCAACCAACGGGGCTGACCGACCCGACCACTGAAGTACGTATCCCGGCGCGTGTGCGCGCCGGGATACGTCGTTTTACTGATCCGGTGGCCCGGTGTCGGCTGAGAGGCTGGGCCGCGTCGACGACGGCACGGGGGATGCCGCCGACCACAATGGAGGAGAAATGATCGAACCGGTCTGGGGGCCCGTGCACCGGGACATCGTCGACCTGCTCGCCGATCATCCCGCGGACGTGCCGGCCGTGGTCGATCATCTGACCAAGCTCCAGGACATGCTGGTCCGGTTGCCGCCGTTGGAGGCCAGTTGCCCCCTCGCTGACTTCAACAAGCTCTACCTGACTATCACCAGCAGTGTGCTGGACGGGCTGTACGACGACCGCTTCATCGATCCGGTCTTCCTCTCCCGGCTCGACGTCGAGTTCGCCGCCCGGTACTTCGACGCGATGCGGCTGTGGACCGACTCCAGCCCCGGCACCCCGAAGGCGTGGTCGTGCCTCTTCGAGCGGATGCGGGGGCCGGATGCCCGTCCGCTGCCGTCGGCGGCGGCCGGGGTGAACGCGCACATCAACTTCGACCTGCCGTTCGCCCTGGTGACCACGTTCGACCACCTGGAGTCGGAGCCGGTCGACGGCAGCGACCAGCACCACGACTACCTCGAGATCAACAACATCTTCGCGGACAAGATCCCCGGCTTGCGCCGAGGCTACCTGGAGCGGTGGCAGCTGCTCATCGACATGCTCAACGGCGACATCGACGACTGGTACCAGGGGGAACTGGTCGAGTACACCCGCGATGTCGCCTGGCGTAACGCGCAGAAGATCTGGCGGTGCCGGCACGATCCGGACGCCCGCGAGTGTGAGCGCACACGGTTGGACGACAACGCCGCGGCGCTCGGCCGGTTGCTGCTCTCGCCCCTCGGGGCGTTCCTGCAGTAGCCGGGACGGGGGGCCCCCGCGCTCCGCCCCGTGGGGGGCGGCGGAGCGCGGGGGCGCGTCCCACCAGTTCCACCCCGCGTGGCCGCCCGAGGTCAGGTCGGTCACGCAGGGGACAGCCGGTCGGCCCGGGGGGTGTCGACCGTCTGCCACCGTCGGCCGGCCCGGGGGGTGTCGGCCGGCGGTGGGGGAGCGCCGAACGGGGGCACGTCGACGGCGTGCCGATCCCGGGGTGTCGGCGGGCTCGGATCGGGTACGCCCGCGCCATGACCGTCCTGGCCCGGCACCGGCCCGCCGCCCGCCCCCGGCCCGCGCGGCCCGGCCCCCTGCGGCCGGGCGGCCCGGTGTCGCGACCCACCGCTCGGCCCGGCGCCCGATGACCGGCGTCGTGACCCGGTTTCCGTTCCGCTTCGACCCGGTGTTCCGCCCGATGCTGGCGCTGCTGGGGGTCCGCCCGGCGACCGCCTGGGTCGCCGTCACCGAGCGGGACCTGATGATCCGGTACGGCCCGTGGCGGCTGCGGACCGGCCGGGACAACGTCACCGCCGTCGAGCTGAGCGGGCCGTACCGCTGGTGGCGGGCGATCGGCCCGCACCTGTCGCTGGCCGACGGCGGCGCGACCTTCGGCAGCAGCGCGGCCGGCGGGATCTGCCTGCGCTTCGGTGTGCCGGTGCCGGCGCTGGTGCCCGGAGGGCGGCCCCGGCACCCGGCGGCCACGGTGACGATCGCCGACCCACCCGCGCTGGCCCGGCTACTCGCCGTCGCGGACCTGCCCTGAGCAGCCCGAACAGGTGCCCGGTTCCGCTGATCGGGCGCCGGGGCACCGCCTACCGTCAGACCAGGACCTGTGAGGGTGGGACTGGCGATGGCTGACGAGCACCGGGCGAGACCACGGCGCTGGAACGGGCGCCGCCACACGCCGAGCGGGCCGGACCCGGCGCTGCGGGCGGCCCGCGATCCAGCCCGCCCACACCGGGGCGGCCGGCAGGGGGTCGTGGTGCCCGAACGGGTGGCCACTCCGGCCCGCTCGGCGCCGCCGGCCAGCCCGCTGCGCCGGTGGCTCTTTCAGCACCAGGTGCAGCCGCCCGGCCCCGAGGCGACCGAGGGACAGAACCGCCGGCACGCCTGGTGGCAGGTGATGTGCCTGACCGGCGTGGACTACTTCTCCACGCTGTCGTACCTGCCCGGCATCGCGGCGGTGGCGGCCGGGGCGCTCTCCCCGCTGGCGACCCTGTTGATCGTCGTGCTCACCCTGTTCGGCATGCTGCCGATGTACCGGCGGGTGGCCCGCGAGAGCCCGCACGGTCAGGGTTCGGTGGCGATGTTGGAGCGGTTGTTGCCGTTCTGGCGGGGCAAGATCTTCGTCCTCGTGCTGCTCGGCTTCGTGGCCACCTCCTGGATCATCACGATCACCCTCTCCTCGGCCGACGCCACCGTGCACCTGCTGGAGAACCCGTACCTGCCGGACGTCCTGCACGGGTCCCTGGTGCCGGTCGTGGTGACGGTGGTGCTGCTGCTCATCCTCGGCGGGGTGTTCCTGCTCGGGTTCCGCGAGGCGGTGGTGGTGGCCATCCCGCTGGTCGCGGTCTTCCTGGTGCTCAACGCGGTGATCGTCGTGGTCGCGGTGGCCCGGATCGTCGAGGACCCGGGCATCGTGTCGAACTGGACGGCCGCGGTGACCTCGACCGGTGGCGGACCGGGCCAGGTGCTGTTCACCGCCGTGTTGGCGTTCCCACTGCTGGTGCTGGGGCTGTCCGGTTTCGAGACCGGGGTCAGCATGATGCCCCTGGTGGCGGCCGACGGCCCCGACAAGCAGGCCCGGCTCGCCGCCCGGATCCGCAACACGCGTCGACTGCTCACCACCGCCGCGTTGATCATGTCGGTGTACCTGATCTCGACGACCTTCGTGACCACGGCGCTCATTCCGGCGGAGGAGTTCCGGCCGGGCGGCGGCGCGAACGGGCGGGCGCTGGCGTTCCTGGCGCACGCCTACCTGGGGGAGGTGTTCGGCAGCGTCTATGACGTGAGCAGCGTGCTCATCCTCTGGTTCGCCGGCGCCTCGGCGATGGCCGGGCTGATCAACATCGTGCCGCGCTACCTGCCGTCGTACGGCATGGCGCCGGAGTGGGCGCGGGCGGTACGCCCCGTGGTGATCGTCTACACCGTCGTCAGCGTCGCCATCACGATTGCCTTCCGCGCCGACGTCAACGCCCAGGCCGGGGCGTACGCCACCGGGATTTTGGCCATGATGGTCTCCGGGGCGGTGGCGGTGACGATCTCCGCGGCCCGTCATCACCGGCGTGGCTCCGCGATCGGTTTCACCGTCCTGACCTTGGTGCTGCTGTACGCGCTGCTGGAGAACGTCATCGAACAGCCGGACGGCATCACGATCTCCGCGCTGTTCATCCTCGGCATCATCGTGGTCTCGTTGGTGTCCCGGGTCACCCGGACCACCGAGCTGCGCGCCGAGCGGATCGAGTTCGACGAGGCGGCCCGTCGGTTCATCACCGAGTCGCTGGCGCACGACGGGCAGATGCACCTGATCGCGAACAAGCGGCAGAAGGGGTCGGTGAAGGAGTACACGCTCAAGGAGCGGGCGCAGCGCGGGATGAATCCGGTGCCCGGGGCCGCGGACGTGTTGTTCCTGGAGATCGATGTGGTCGATCCGTCGGAGTTCAGTCAGGTGCTGCGCGTGCACGGGATCGAGGTGGGCGGATTCCGGGTGCTGCGGGCCAACAGCCCGGCCGCGCCGAACGCGATCGCCGCGATCCTGCTGGCCCTGCGGGACGCCACCGGGGTCCGGCCGCACGCGCACTTCGAATGGTCGGAGGGGAGCCCGATCGCGCACCTGGCGCGTTACCTCATCCTGGGCCGGGGGGACACCCCGCCGGTGGTGCGGGAGATCATCCGCCGGACCGAACGGGACCCGCTGCGTCGACCCGGCATCCACGTCGGCGGGTGACGTCGATGCCGCTCTGGCAGCTTTGAAGATGAAAGAGGGCACTATTCACGTTCACGCCTTCCTGTCCGTATTGCGGACCTATCGTGACGTTTGGTAGCCGGCGAACACGTCGAGCTCCCGCGCCCGAATCGGCGCGGGCACGTCACGTAGGCAGGAAGGTAGGCACCGTTGATGTCCACGTACCGAGAGGGAGACCGCGCGACCCGACCCAGGCGGCGGTCCCGATGGTTCTTAGCCAGCGGCTTGCTGGCGGGGAGCCTGGTCGTGGGAGCGGCCGGAGCGGCCGCCGCCGCCGACCGCGCTCTCACCCTCCCCGGTCTGGCCCGGCTGACCCCGGCAGCCGACGACGACCGGCGGGGTTCGCAGCCCGGCCAGGACGACGCGGAGCGGGCCCGCCCGACCAATCCGGGCACCGGCAAGCGGGGCGTGGTGTCGGTGCCGTGCGACGCCGCGAAGCTGGTGGCGGCGCTGGTCACGGCCAACGCCGAGGGGGGCGGCGAACTCCGGCTCGCGCCCAAGTGCCGTTACACCCTCACCGAGGCGTTCCACGAGACCGACCAGTACGACGGCGGGATCCGTGACGCCCGGGAGGCCGCCGACGCCGCGGAGACACCCGGCGACGCCGAGGCGCCGCCGCACAACCCGGCCGACGACACCGCTGGCCTGCCGGTGATCTACCAGCCGATCACGATCGACGGCGCGGGCGCCACCATCGCCCGGGCCGCCCAGGCGGCCTCGTTCCGCTTCTTCACCGTCCGCGACGGCGGCGAGCTGACCCTGCGCGACGTGGAACTGCACAACGGCCGCTCGGCCATCGAGGGCGGCAGCGTGCACGTGGTGCACGGCGCCACCGCCGTGGTGGAACGGGTCACCGTTACGCAGAGCACCTCGCTGTCGCCCGAGGGGGGTGGCGGCGGCATCTTCAACGACGGCAACATGGTGGTCACCGACTCCTCGTTCGTCGGCAACAGCGCCTCCGGCGCCGCGGGCAAGGGCGGGGGCCTGCTCAACGGCGGCGTGCTGACGCTGAAGCGCTCGGAGTTCCACCGCAACAGCGCCAACGCCTACGGCGGCGGGCTGGGCAACTACCGTGGTGCCGCCGACGTGGAGAGCGTCTCCTTCACCCAGAACAGCGCCGGCCAGGGTGGCGGGCTGGCCAGCTTCTCGGCCCGGACGAAGGTCTCCGACACCGAGCTGCTGAACAACACCGCGCAGGTCGGCGGCGGTGCCGCGAACTCCGACGCGGTGCTGGTGATGCGTACCATGACCATCCGCGGCAACACGTCCACCCTCAACGGCGGCGGCGTCTCGACAGTGAAGGGCCTGACCCCGATCGACGACAGCGTGATCGACGGCAACACCACCCACGGTCTCGGAGCCGGCATCTACGCCGAGAAGGCGAACCTGTTGGTCCGCGGTAGCGACGTGACCCGTAACGAGGCTGTCGGCGCCGCGTCCCAGGGCGGCGGCATCTACGCCAGCGCGGGCTCGGTGGCGATCTACACCAGCAAGGTCACCCACAACGCGTCGACGGTGAAGCCCGGCGGCGTTTTCGGCATGCACGCCCAGGTCAAGATCGACGATGAGAGCGTGGTGGTCGAGAACGAGCCGACCAACTGCGAGGGCAGCCAAGCGCCGATCGCGCACTGCTTCCGCTGAGCGTCGACCCGCGCACCACCCCGAGCGCATTCATCCTGAGTACACCGCCCGTCCGGACGATCGTCCGGACGGGCGGTGCTCCGTCGTCACGTGACGCCTCGGCCCCTCGCCGACCGTCGATCCCCGTGACCACCGACGCTGCCGACCTGCTCCTCATCACGGCGTCAACCCATCGCGCGTAGCCGGCCGGAGAGGTCGCCGGCGAAGAAGTCGAGGAAGCCGTCCGGGTCGGGGCCGGCGTTCTGCAGGACGATGTGGTCGAAGCCGGCCTCGACGTACGACCGGACCTTGGCGACGTGCGGTTCCGGGTTTGGACCGATGGCGAAGAGCTGCCGGATGTGCTTCTCCTCGACGTACGCGCTGGCCGCGTCGAAGTTGACCGGGTTCGGCAGTTCGCTCATCACCTTCCAGCCGGTGACCATCCATCGGCTCGTCTGCAACACCGCCTGCACCGCCTGTTGCTCGTCGGTGGCCCAGGCCAGGGGCACCTCGGCGTAGCGCGGGCCCGCACCCTGGGCGCGGCGGTAGTGCTCGACGATCGAGGCGTCCGGTTCGGTGGCGAACAGGCCGTCGCCCAACTCGGCGGCGAGCCGCGCCGACGCCTCACCGCTGGCGGCCACCGCGATCACGGGCAGGGTGTCCGGCAGGTCGAAGATCCGGGCGTCCTCCAGTTGCAGGTGCCGGCCCTCGTACGACTGGTAGCCGCCCTGCCAGAGCAACCGGATGATCTCCAGCGCCTCGCGTAGTCGCTCGTGTCGCCCCCGTACGCTGGGGAAGCCCTGGCCGACCACGTGCTCGTTGAGCCGCTCTCCGGCGCCCACCCCGAGGGTGAACCGGCCGTCGGAGATCAGCGCCATGGTCGCCGCCGCCTGCGCGATGATCGCCGGGTGGTAGCGGACGGTCGGGCAGGTGACCCCGGTGGCCAGGCGCAGGGTGCTGGTCTTGGCCGCGATGGCGCCGAGCACGCTCCAGGTGAAGGACGAGTGCCCCTGAGCGTCCAGCCATGGGTGGAAGTGGTCGCTCATCTCGACGAAGTCGAAGCCGGCCCGCTCGGCCAGGACGGCCTGCCGGATGATCTCCTGCGGGCCGTACCCCTCCGAGGCCAGCTTGTAGCCGATCTGCATGCCCACACTCCCGATCCCGTTCGCTGACTGAGGCATCGGCGGTTCCCGGCCCCGGCGCGGACAAACGCCGCCGGACCGCAAACCAGCCTCCTAGGATGCCTTAGGGGGTGTGCGGTGGACATGCCGTACATGGCGCTGAGGAGAGCCACGTCGTGCAGGGCCGCGCCCTCGCCGACGTAGGAAAACGCGCCGGCCCGTGCCCCCACAGTGGGGGCACGGGCCGGGGTACGTCTGTCGTCTACTTGGAGGGCTCGGGCAGCTTGCAGTCGACCTTCGGGTTGGCGCCGATGTAGTTCAACGGCCCGGCCACGATGGTGACCAGGATGGTGCCGGCCTCGGCGCAGTTGGTGTCGTCGCCGCTGTAATAACCACGCTGGCCACCGGCGATCGCGCCGATCACCAACCAGATCACGACGATGACTCCGAGAATCGAGGTGCCGCGCATCGCTGCCTCCTGAGGTATGTGGTGGATCTGAGGTGCAGCCGTTGTACCCAATCGGGTCGCGCGGCTAACGGTTGCGTGCTACGACCCCCGCCGGATCCCCCATCCGGCCGATGCGGTCCGCCGTTGTGTACCGCCCGGGCATCCGCCACCCGCACCGGGTAGCGCGTGTCGGCTATCGGATCGGCGACCGACCTCGCCGTCATCCGGCTGGGTGGACGTAGAACTGCCTCACGGCCCCGCCGAGGAGGACTGATGGACGCCCCGACACCGCCCCTGTACATCGACCGCCCCGAGGACGTCGCGGTCGCGGCCCGCGCGCTGGCTGGCGGCGCGATCGTCGCGGCGGCGTTCGCCAACTTCTACGTCATCGTCACGCGTCCCGATGCGGCGACCGTACGCCGGGTCAACCTGGCCAAGGGACGACCTGTCCACCAGGTCGGCAGCATCACCACCGCGATCGGCCGGATTCCCGGGATGTTCGACTGGACGCGGATCTCGCCCCGCCTGCCGGTCGGTCGGGTGCGGGCGCTGATGGACGCCCTCTACGGGGCCGGGCCGTTCGGCTTCCGCGGGCCCGCGGCGAACCGGCTCCCCGAGCACCTCACCCAGATCGACCAGGGGATGCGGACCACCCAGGTGATCGCACCAGGGCTGACCTGCCCGTCCAACGCCTTCTTCGAGCGGGCGCTCGCCGAGACCGGAACGGATCACCTCTACATCACCTCGGCGAACCGCTCCCGGCATCTCACCGGCGCGGCGGAGGAACCGGCGCACTGGAAGGCGGGCGCCCTCGCCGCCGACTTCGCCCACCTCGACGACCTGGTGGTGCTGGTCCACCGGGACGAGGCGGCGGCCCGCGCCGCGTACCCGGGCTATCTCACCACCTCGGTCACCCTGCTCTCGTTCCACGCGCCGGAGGGTGACCTCGAAGAACCGCCGGTGCTCACCGTGGACCGGCACGGATCGCTGCACCTGGACGACGTCCGCCGCGCCGCCGCGCCGCTCGGCCTACAGGTGCGCCTGGCCGGCACGGCCCGGGATCGATTGCAGGTCCGCGGGTACGCCGGGGCACTGGTGTGAGCGGCTACCGCATCGGCCTGGTGGTGCCCAGTTCCAACACCACAATGGAAACCGAGATCCCGGCGATGCTGCGCCGACGCGAGACCGTCGACCCGACGGTCCGCTTCACCACCCACGCCAGCCGGGTACGGCTGCGTCAGGTGACGCCCGACGAGTTGGCGCGGATGAACCGCTCCGCCCTGCGGTGTGCCGCCGAGCTGGCCGACGCCCGCTGCGACGTGCTCGCGTACGCCTGTCTGGTGGCGGTGATGTGCGAGGGCGCCGGCGCGCACGAGCGGGCCGAGCGGCGGTTGGGCCGCGCGGCCGGTCGCGCCGGGCACGACATGCCGGTGGTGACCAGTGCCGGCGCGCTGGTCGCCGGGCTGCGGGCGCTGGGTGCCCGCCGGGTGGCCCTGATCGCGCCGTACCTGCCGCCGTTGACCGCTACCGTCGCCGCCTACCTCGCCGCGTACGGCGTACAGGTGACCGAGGCGGTGAGCCTCGGCGAGCCGGACAACGTGGCGGTCGGGCGCATCCCCGCGGCGCGCCTGGTCGAGCTGGCCGATCGGCTGGACCTGACCGGCGTGGACGCGGTGGTCCTCTCCGCCTGCGTGCAGCTGCCGTCGTTGGCCGCGGTGCCGCAGGTGGAGGCCCGTCTCGGTCGTCCGGTGCTCACCGCGGCGACGGCGACCGTGCATCAACTGCTCACCGATCTGGGTGTCGATCCGTACGTGCCCGACGCCGGCCGTCTGCTGGCCGGCTCGACTCCGCGGTGAGCGGCGGGGCTTGCGGTGAGCGGCGGGTTCAGCGCGGCGGGGAGGGGCTCTCCGGCGGCTTGCCGTAGCTGCGCCGGTAGTCCGCGTAGGCCACGCCGGTCAGCACCAGCAGTCCGCCGAGGGAGGCGAACAGCGGCGGCAGGTACAGCGCGGCGGGCGCGATGGCCACCAGCGCCAGCACGCCGCCGGGTCGGGACCACGACACTCGGCTGAACACCTCGTACTCGAAGGAGGCCCGGCCGGCCAGGAACAGCGCCGGACCGCCGAGGATCACCGCCAGCCAGGCCAGCGGGGTCCGTCCGGTCGGCTCGTGCAGCACCAGGTGGAAGCCGGATGCCGTGGTCACGACGCCGGCAATCATCAACAGATGCGTGTACGGCGCGCTGAACAGGAACTTGCTGGGTGACTGGGCCGCCTGGATGGCGGTCGGCAACAGCTGGCCGGACTTGTGCACGTAGATCCGCCAGAGCACCAGTGTGGTCAGGAACGCTACCGCGAAGGCCCCGATGTTCTCGACCTCGTTGTGCTCCAGGCTGAACATGGTGCCGATGGTGAGGATGGCGTCGCCGAGCGCGATGATGAAGAACTGCTGGTAGCGCTCGGAGAGATGTTCCGCCGTGACGTTGCGCTGCTGCTCCGGCACCACCCCGAGCCCGGGCACCGGGTACGCGAGCCGGAAACCGATGTAGTCGATGGCGAGGGCGATGGCCCAGTACGCCATCCGGGCGTCCCCGCTGACGTACGCGCCGATGAGCCACGGGATCGCCGACACCGCGAACCAGAGGAAGATGCGGGCCGCTCGACGCTGGGTCTGCGGGTCGCGGCGTACCGCCGGCATCAGGAACAGCCCACGCCCCAGGTGGATCGCCACGTACGTTCCGGCGAAGACGAGCCCCCGGTCGTTGAACGCCTCCGGGATCGCCGTCGTCATCAGCAGCGCGCCGAACATCACGGCGCTGATCAGCAGCTTGATCTCGTTGCGTTCCGGGTCGTACAGGTCGGTGACCAGCGTGGTGATCGCCCACGTCCACCACACGGCGGCCAGCATGATCAGTGCCTGGCCGGCGCGGTGCCAGTCGAGCTGGTCGACCATAGCCCGTGAGATGAGCGCCAGCGCGACCACGTACACCAGGTCGAAGAAGAGTTCGAGGAGGGTGACCCGGCGCGGGGCCTCCGGGTCGCGCACCGGCGGGCGGTCGGCTCGCGGCGACCCGGGCTCCGGCGCGGGGAGGTGCACGGGATACTCCTGCGGAACCGCTCGACTTGACGGACCCTGTGCGGCCCACCTCAACGGACGGTAACCAGCTGGGCGTGCGCGGGATACCGCGTTCGCCCGCTCGTCCCCCGACCGGGTCGTGTCGGGCGGTTACCCCGCCTGCGGGGATGTGGACGGGATCGCGTCGCCACGGGGGGCGGCGAGGGCGTCGACCAGGCGGCGGGCCGAGCCGGCCAGGTTCCATCGTTGGGCGAGCTCGATCAGCCGCTCCGGGTCGGCCGGTGCGGTCGGCAGCGCGGTTGGCAGCTCCGGCAGGGGCACGTCCAGGGCGACCCGGACCACCGTCGGCGCGACGCCCAGGTAGTCGCGCGCCGCGACCAGCTTGGCGCGCAGGCCCGGTGCGAAGGACGAGTCGGAGTCGTCGAGCGCGGCCAGGATGCCGGCGATGCTGCCGTACCGGTCGATCAGCCGGGCGGCGGTCTTCTCGCCGACGCCGGCCACCCCGGGCAACCCGTCACTCGGGTCGCCGCGCAGCGCGGCGAAGTCGGCATACCGGTCGGCGGGCACGCCGTAGCGGGCCCGCACCGCCGCGTCGTCGCAGTCGTCGAGCTTGGCGACGCCGCGCCCGACGTAGAGCAGCCGGACCGGTCGGGCGTCGTCGACGAGTTGGAACAGGTCGCGGTCGCCGGAGACCACCTCGATGGGGCCCGGCTGGGTCACCGAGAGGGTGCCGAGCACGTCGTCCGCCTCGTAACCGGTCGCGCCGACAGCGGTGATGCCCACCGCCGCGAGGACCTCCAGGATCATCGGCACCTGCGGGGAGAGGGTGTCCGGAACGATCTCGCCGCCCTGCGGGGCGACCCGGTGCGCCTTGTAGGACGGCAGCAGGTCCACCCGCCACGCCGGGCGCCAGTCATGGTCCAGTGCGCAGACCATCCGGTCGGCGCCGCGCACCCGGATCAGGGTGGCGAGCATGTCGAGGAAGCCGCGCACCGCGTTGACCGGGGTGCCGTCCTCGGCTCGGGCGGCGGACTCCGGAATGCCGAAGTAGGCCCGGAAGTAGAGGCTGGCTGCGTCGATCAGCAGGATCGGGGGTCGGTGTGCCACGCCGGACAGCCTGGCACAACCGTCCGACGATCTGGCGTACGCCCGGCCGCCGGTGGTGTCAGCGTCGCTCGTCGGGCCGGTAGACGGTCTCCCGTCGGGCCAGGTGCTGCACGACGTAGCTGGTCACCAGCAGCAGGATCGCGACCACCACCTCGACCCAGGCCGCGACGCCGTCGGCCACTGTGACGCCGATGACCAGCAGGACCAGTCCGACGAGCGCGAGGACCCCGGCCCACAGTTGGCGGCGACGGCGGGACGCCGACCTGCTCGCCTGGTTCGCTGCCACGTCGGTCCTCCCGGTCGGGGAGTCCGGGCGGCTCCCCGATTCCAGGCTATGGCTACCGGTGGCGTTCGATCAGGGAAACCGGCGCGTGGACCGCTGCCGGTCGTGAGCAAAGCGTTCCAATCCGGAACGGACTATAGTCGGGACGGGACCAATGGAGGTAGTCGGTGCGGCGAGAGGATCTTGCTGATGCGGACTGCGGCATCGCGCAGGCGCTCGGCGTACTGGGGGACTGGTGGACGTTCCTCATCGTGCGGGACGTCGCCGGCGGGACGACCCGCTTCGACGCGCTCCAACGCGAGCTGGGCGTCAGCCGTCGGGCGCTGACCGAGCGCCTCGCCGCTCTGGTCGAGCACGGCGTGCTGGAGCGCAGACCGTACTCGCGACACCCACCCCGGTACGACTATCTGCTCACCGTGAGGGGCGAGGGTCTGTTGCCGGTGCTGGTCGCGCTGCAGGACTGGGGAACCAGGCATCTGATGGGTGACGGTGACGTGACCGCGACGGCCGACGCCGGCTCGGCCGAGGCGCGCCGCGCGCACGACCTGGTCGGCAGACGGTTGCCCGAGGTCGTCCTGCCCGCCGCCGACGGGCAACCGGTGGCGGTGGCCGCGACCGACGGGTGGACGGTGCTCTACCTGTTCCCCGGGGCGTACGCGCCGGGGACGCGCGGCTATCCGCCCGGCTGGGCGGAGATTCCCGGCGCCCGGGGGTGCACCCTGGAGTCGACCACGTACGCCAAGCGTCATCCGGACTTCGTGACCGCCGGTGTCCGGGTGTACGGCATCAGCACCCAGCGACCCGACCAGCTCGCCGACGTCGCCGCGTACGCTGAACTGCCGTTTCCGCTGCTGTCCGATGAGGACGGTCGACTGGGGGCGGGGTTGCTGCTGCCGGTGTTCCGCGCGGGTGGGGTGATCCGGTTCAAGCGGCTGACCCTGCTGGTCGACCCGACGGCGGTGGTGCGGGCCGTGCAGTTCCCGGTCACCGACCCGGCCGGCTCGGTGCAGGAGATGCTCACCCTGGTCGGTGAGCACGCAGCGGCCCCCGGCTGACGCCTTCGCGTCGACCGGGGGCACTACGAGCCAACTGGTCCGGGGACCCTGTGGGTGCTGTGTCAGGCCGGGAGCGTCCAGCGCTGGTTGGCGCCGGCGAAGCAGTCCCAGATCTGCAACCGGGTGCCGTCGGCGGAGCTGTTGTCGCTGGCGTCGAGGCACTTGTTCGACTGCGGGTTGCGCAGCGTGCCGTTGGACTGCGCCTGCCAGACCTGCGCGCCGCTGCCGTTGCAGTCCCAGAGTTGGACCTTCGCGCCGTTGGCGGTGGAGCCGCTGGTGATGTCGGCGCACTTGCCGAGGGCGCGCAGCGTGCTGTCGCTGGCCACGGTCCAGGTCTGCGCGTTGGTGCCGTTGCAGCCCCAGAGCTGGACGGCGGCGCCGTTGGCGGTGCTGGCCGAGGCCACGTCGACGCACTTGCCGGCGATCCCGGTGATCTGACCGGTACGACCGGTCGGCGGCGGGGTGGTGCCGCCCATGATGGTGTCGTACATGGCGCTGAGCAGTGAGGTCGAGCCGCTGGTGTCCTGCGACAGCTCCCAGTTCATCACGCCGCCGGCGTTGGCCAGCGCCCACTGCGTCTTGCGCTTGACCGTCGGAATGCCGTTCCAGCACTGCTGGCTGCCGCCGATGGTGGCGCAGTCCCGGTTGGCGTTCGCCGGGTCCAGTCCGACCAGGTACGAGTAGTTGTAGTAGACCGGGCGGCTGTAGAACGGGATGCCGAGGACGGCCTTGCTGGCCGGCAGGCCACGGGCCTTCCACAGGTTGATGCTGTTGATCGACCAGTCGTAGTTGGCGTGCGGGCTGCCGCCGTCGTACGCCATGATGTTGAGCCAGTCGACCTGGTTGAACACGGCTGGCTGCACGCCGTCGACGGAGTAACCCTCGGAGACCACGGCGGCGGTGAGCAGCTTGCCGCGACTGTGCAGGGCGCTGCTGAGCTGCGTCATGAGCGCCGTGTAGTTGTTGGCCGAGGCGCCCGGGTCGGGGTACTCCCAGTCCATGTCGACGCCGTCGAGGTTGTACTGGTTCACGAAGTTGACCAGGTTGTTGACGAAGTTGGTGCGGCTGGTGGCGTTGGCGGCGAGCGCCTCGAAGGCCGAGTCGTTGCCGTCGTTCCAGCCGCCGACGGCGATGGAGACCTTGACGTTGTTGGCGTGCCCCTGGGAGACCAGCGAGGAGAGCCGAGCCCCGTCCACCCCCTGCAGGGTGCCGTTGCTGTTGGGCAGGACGAAGGCGTAGTTGATGTGGGTGAGCTTGTTGTACTGGATGGTGTTGATGTTGCCGGCCCAGGAGGGCATGTAGCCGACGCTCTTGAAGTTGTTCGGCAGCACGACGGCCTGCGCGGGGGCGCTGGTGACGGTGAGGGTGGCGCCGGCCGTGGCCAGCGCGAGCAGGCCGGCGGCGAGGGCGCGGCGCAGTGGTGAGGACATCGGGGGCCTTCCCGTGGGCGGGGGACGACGCCCGCCCGCGCAGGGTTGTCGCGGGCGGGGGGTGCGGGGGACGCAGGGACGGGTGGGCCTCGAGGCAGCCAAATCTTAAAGAGTGTTAACTGTCCGCGTCAATCAACGTCGATGGATTTTCCGACGATCGGTGCCGATATGGGGTTTGCCCAAACGACCGTTAAGCTGGCGGGGTGGGAATCGACGAGCTGTATCCGCCCGACCGGCTGGTCGCCGCGCAGCGCGCGACAGCCGCCGCCGGCCTGGACGCCCTGCTGCTCACCCCCGGCTCGGACCTGCGGTACCTGACCGGGTACGACGCCCACGCGGGGGAGCGACTGACCTGTCTGGTGCTGCCCGCCGAGGGCGAACCCACACTGATCGTGCCCAGGCTGGAACGCCCCGCGGCGGAGGCGGCCCCGAACACCGGGGTACGCATCGTCGACCACGTCGACGGCACCGACCCGTACCCCCTGGTCGTCGCCGCCCTCGACGGCCCGGTCGCGGCGGTCGGGCTCGCCGACCGGATGTGGGCCGAGCAGGTTCTCGGCCTGCGCGCGGCGCTGCCCGACGCCACGCAACGGCTCGCCGGGGAGGTACTGCGCGAGTTGCGGATCCGCAAGTCCCCGGCGGAGGTCACGGCGCTCGCCGAGGCCGGCGCGGCGATCGACGAGGTGCACCTGCGGATGGGCGAGTGGCTGCGCCCCGGTCGCACCGAGGCCGAGGTCGCCACCGACATCGCCGCGGCGATCCGCGCCGCCGGGCACGTCACCGTCGACTTCGTCATCGTGGCGGCCGGGCCCAACGGAGCCAGCCCCCACCACGGCACCTCCGACCGGCCGATCGGCGTCGGCGAGCCGGTGGTGGTCGACATCGGCGGCACGATGGCGTCGGGCTACCGCTCGGACTGCACCCGCACCTACCTGGCGGGCGGGTCGGCGCCGGCCGACTTCCTGGACTACTACGCGGTGCTGCGCGACGCCCAACGCGCCGCCGTCGAGGCGGTGCGGCCCGGGATCACCGGCGCGGCGGCCGACACCGCGGCCCGGGCGCCGATCGCCGCCGCCGGCTACGGTGCCGCGTTCCTGCACCGCACCGGCCACGGCATCGGTCTCGACGGGCACGAGGAGCCGTACCTGGTGGCCGGCAACGACCGACCCCTCGAGGCCGGCATGGCGTTCTCCATCGAACCGGGCATCTACCTGGCGGGCCGGCACGGCGCCCGCATCGAGGACATCGTCGTCTGCACAACGGACGGCGTGCAACGGCTCAACACCACCCCCACGGAGCTCATCGCGCTATGACTGTCGACCGGATCCTCCCCACCGACGAGGCCCACGACCTGCTGGGTCTCGCCACCGAGCTCGCCGACGGCGAGCTCGCGCCGAAGGCCGCGGCCTTTGAGGAACGCGCCGAGTTCCCCCGCGAGGTGCTGCGCACGCTGGGCCGCGCCGGCCTGCTCGGCCTGCCCTACCCCGAGGAGTACGGCGGCGCGGCGCAGCCGTACGAGGTGTACCTGCAGGTGCTGGAGATCCTGGCCAGCCGTTGGCTCGCGGTCGCCGAGGCGGTCAGCGTGCACACCCTGTCCTGCTACCCGGTGGCGGCGTTCGGCAGCGACGAGCAGCGCAAGCTGCTGCCGGACATGCTCGGTGGCGAGTTGCTGGGCGCGTACTGCCTCTCCGAGCCGCAGGGTGGCTCGGACGCGGCGGCGCTGACCACCCGGGCGGATCGCGACGGCGACGCGTACCTGGTCTCCGGCACCAAGGCGTGGATCACCCACGCCCGCACGGCCGACTTCTACAACGTCTTCTGCCGCACCGGCGGACCCGGCCCGAAGGGGATCTCCTGCCTGCTCGCCGACGCGGGCACGGCCGGCATCACCCCCCAGGCGGCCGAGCGGACGATGGGGCTGCGCGCCTCCCCGGTGGCGCAGATCGCCTTCGACGAAGCGCGGGTGCCGGCCGACCGGTTGATCGGCGGCGAGGGGATGGGCTTCACCATCGCGATGTCCGCGCTGGACTCCGGCCGGCTGGGCATCGCGGCGTGCGCGGTCGGGCTGGCCCAGGCCGCTCTGGACTACGCGGTCTCCTACGCCCGGGAGCGCCAGCAGTTCGGGCGCTCCATCATCGACTTCCAGGGGCTGGGGTTCCTCCTCGCCGACGCGGCCACCCAGATCTCCGCCGCCCGCGCGCTGACCCTGGCGGCGGCCCGGCTACGCGACGCCGGCCGCCCGTACTCGATCGAGGCGGCCAAGGCGAAGCTGTTCGCCACCGACATGGCGATGCGGGTGACCACCGACGCGGTGCAGGTGCTCGGCGGCGCGGGTTACGTGGCCGACCACCCGGTGGAGCGGTACATGCGTGAGGCGAAGGTGTTGCAGATCGTGGAGGGCACCAACCAGATTCAGCGGATGGTGATCTCCCGGGCGCTGGCCAAGGGCTGACGACGGTACGTGGCGGTGGGGCTGCGGTGGGTGCGTCACGGCCCACCGCGGCCCGCCGCTCGGGTACCTCGTCGCCGTGCGACGGTTTTCCCGGTAGGTTGCACGCCGTGGAGGAGATCGACCGCGCTATCGTCGCCGCGCTGACCGCCGACGGCCGTCTGTCGTACACCGACCTGGCCGAGCGGGTGGGGCTGTCGGTGTCCGCCGTGCATCAGCGGGTCCGTCGGCTGGAGCAGCGCGGGGTGATCAAGGGGTACGCCGCCCGGGTGTCGTTCGAGGCACTGGACCTGCCGCTCACCGCTTTCGTGGCGATCCGGCCGTTCGATCCGTCGCAGCCGGACGACGCCCCGGAGCGGTTGGCCCACCTGCCGGAGATCGACTCCTGCTATTCGGTGGCGGGGGAGGACTTCTACCTGCTGCTGGTGCGGGTGGCCAGCCCCACCGATCTGGAGCGGGTGCTCCAGGAGATCCGCACCTCGGCGAACGTCACGACCCGCACGACAGTGGTGTTGTCCACGCCGTACGAGAACCGGCCGCCGAAGATCAGCTCTGCGGCACCGAGTCGGTCGCGGTCCCGGGCGCCGGAGGAGCCGGCTGGTTCCACCGCAGGATGACCTGCCGGCCGTGTTCGTGACCGAGCGCGCTGACCGTGGCGGTTTCCAGGCGTAGGCGCCCGCCGGCGGACGGGGGCAGGCCGATCCAGCGGGCACCGAGCACCCGCAGGCTGTGCGCGTGCCCGACCAGCGCGACGGTGCCTCGGTCGAGCAGCGGGGTGACGCGGGCCAGCACCCGGTCGAGCCGTTCGCCCACCTGCGCGGGGGACTCCCCGCCGGGGCAGCCGTCGGTCCAGATGTTCCAGTGCGGATCGTCGTCGTGGATGTCGACGGTGGTGCGGCCCTCGTACTCGCCGTAGTTCCACTCGGTGAGGTCCTCGTCGACGGTGTCGACGGTGAGCCCGGCCAGCTGCGCGGTGCGCAGCGCCCGGGAGCGGGGGCTGGCCAGCACGGTGACGAAGCGCCGGCCGGCCAGGAACGCGGCCAGGGTGCGGGCCTGTCGCTCGCCGTCGGGGGTCAGCTCCAGGTCGGTGTACGAGGTGTGCCGCAGGCTGGCGCTCCAGGTGGTCTCGCCGTGTCGGATCAGCAGGAGCTCTCCCATGCGGTCAGTTAACCATCGTGGGGCGTGGCCGACAGGCGACCCTCCCACTACCTATCTTCCTAGGATGCCTTAGCGGGTGTGCCGACCGGCACCGCCAGTTTCGGCACCCGGAGACCGGGCAAGCGAGCCGGGACAGCCGCCAGACCGAGGAGGCGCGATGAGCTTCACCGAGAAGGCAAAGAACAAGGTTGAGCAGATGGCCGGCGCCGCGAGGGAGCGCGTCGGCGACATGACCGACAACGAGTCGATGCGTGGTGGGGGCGCGAGCCAGCAGGGCGACGCGCGCGCCAAGCAGGCCGGGCAGAGCATGAAGGATGCCGGCAGCAAGATCAAGGACGCCTTCAACAAGTGACCTGAGCGGTCGTCGGGTCCCCGGGCAGCACCTGCCCGGGGACCCGACGTGTGGCCACTGGGGTCGGCGGTCCCGCGCCCGCACCGTCGATCATGGAGTTGTGATGCCTGGTTTGGGGCCTCACGGGTGCTTGGTCACCCACCACAACTCCATGATCGACGGCCCGAGAGCCTCCGGTGCCGCGAGCTTGCACTTTCTGTTGCGGCAACTCGGGTCGATGACCGGACGTGCAAGGTCGACGCGGGCGTGCGGGGCAGTGAGGACAGTTCGCGTTTGGGATGATCCTCGGCGTGATTCGACTTGGGCTTCGCCCGTTGTGGTGTGGCGTACTGGTGGCGGCGGCTGTTGTCGGCGGTGCCGCGTGTACGGCCTCGCGGGTACCGCCGCCGGACCGGCCGGTCTTCGTTGGATCGTCCGCCTCGTCCGGTGCGCCGTCGGTCGGCGCCTCTTCGGCGGTGCCGTCGACGGGTGTGCCGTCGGGCAGCGCCTCGTCTGCGCCGGCGGTTGGAATGGTGCCGGGCGCGACGCGGGCGGGCATGCGGCCGCCGGTCGTCGATCACGGGCCGCGGATCGGCAACAGGGTCGCGCTCACCTTCGACGCGGACATGACCGACGGGATGTTGGCCAGCCTGCGGGCCGGCCGGGTGAAGTCGTACGCCAACATGCGCATCCTCGACCTGCTGGAGCGGGAGCAGGTGCCGGCGACGTTCTTCCTGACCGGCAAGTGGGTGCAGCGCTATCCGGAGGTGACCCGGCGGATCGCCGGTAATCCGCGCTTCGAGTTGGCCAACCACACCTACGGGCACGCGGCGTTCACCGCCGACTGTTACGACCTGCCCCGGCTGCCGGTCGACGAGCTGGCCGGTGATGTGGCGAAGACGTTCGAGGTGATCGCGCCGTACGGGGGTCGGCAGACCCGGTACTTCCGGTTTCCGGGGTTGTGCCACGACGCGGCGGCGTTGGATGCTTTGGCGCCGCTGGGCGTGACGGTGGTCGATGGGGACGTGGTCAGCGGTGATCCGTTCGCGACGGCGTGGAAGCCGCTGGTGCGGGCGGTGTTGGACCACGTCCGGCCCGGGTCAGTCGTGATCATGCATGTGACCGAGGCGAACGCGGCGATGACTGATGAGGCGTTGCCGCACATCCTGGCCGGGCTGCGTGAGCGAGGGCTGGTGGCGGCGCCGTTGTCCGAGGTGCTGACCGGCGCCTGAGGCGACCGAGGCAGCCAGGGGCATCACGCTCGTTCCACATCGACGCCTGCACTGTCGTCGTCGCGGCGGGTGGATCGCCGGGCGTCGGTTACCAGCATCAGCACCAGGATGGCGATGGTGGTGACGAGCTGGACTGTCGCTGGCAGGGTGACGCCGATGGCAACGGTGGCCGGTGCCGCCGCCGCGGCGGCGAGTCGGGCCGGGGGGATGGGCAGGCGTAGGGCGCGGCGGACGGCGGCGATGCCGACGAGGTAGAGCGCGACGCTGTTGAGCCAGGCGTAGCCGGTGTAGAGGTACCAGAGCAGGCCGAGGATCAGGGCGCTGCGGCCGAGACCGACCCAGTTGAGGTGGGTTTCGAGGGCGTGGGCCAGTTGGGTGACGGTGAGGACGAAGACGACGTCGAAGAAGACCTCGTCGAGTGTGACCCGGTCGCCGGGGCCCCTGTTGGGGGCGGGCCGGGGGTGTCTCATGGTGGTGGACGCTAGTCGTCGGCGGTGTGGCGTTCCGGGTTGGTGATTCTCCTGGGTCCGGGTGGTGGCCGGTCGCGAGTCTGCCGGTGACGGGCACGATCAAGCCCCCGGGTGGGGACTCCCGGGGGCTTGATCGTGGGTGGGTCAGTCGTTGCGGTGGTCGTGCCACCACTGCTGGCCGTTGGCGGGCAGGGTGTCGATCGGGTCGTAGTAGGCGTAGCGCTTGTTGAGCGCCTCCAGGTCGGCGGATTCGATGGAGGTGCGGTAGTTCTTCGTCCAGTAGGAGATGCCGCGCTCACGGTCGTAGTCGGTGAGCATGTGCACCCAGCGCTTGCCGACGAAGGGGACGTCGCAGACGATGCGGGGGGTGGCGTAGCCGGGGAGGTAGCCCATGATGTCGTGCTGGAGTTGCTGGGCGTGCCAGACCGGGACCCGCCAGTGTTCGGCGTTGGGGATCATGTCGCACATGTAGAAGTAGTACGGCAGGATCCCGGCTTCGCCTTGGAGGGCGAAGCAGAGGTCGAGCAGTTCCGGGGTGGTCGCGTTGACGCCGCGCATGAGGACGCCCTGGTTGCGGACGTCGCGGACGCCGACGTCCAGGGCGGTCTGGGCGGCCTTGGCGACCAGTGGGGTGAGCGACTGGGCGTGGTTGACGTGGGTGTGGATGGCGAGGTTGACGCCGCGGCGGGCGGCGGTGCGGGCCACCCGCTCCAGGCCCTCGACGACGTCGGGCTGCAACCAGTGTTGGGGTAGGCCCATGAGGGCCTTGGTGGCGAGCCGGATGTCGCGGACCGTCTCCAGTTCCAGCAGGCGCATGAGGTACGACTCGAGGTTGCGCCAGGGGACGTTGGCCACGTCGCCGCCGGAGACGACCACGTCGCGGACACCGGGGTGGGCCTTGAGGTAGGCGATGTGGGCGTCGTAGCGGTCGACGGGCTTGAGGGTGAGTTTGAGTTTGTCGACGGCGGGGGTGGAGTTGCCGACGAGGTCCATGCGGGTGCAGTGCCCGCAGTACTGGGGGCAGGTGGAGAGCAGCTCGGCGAGGACCTTGGTGGGGTAGCGGTGGGTGAGGCCTTCGGCGACCCACATGTCGTGCTCGTGGAGGCTGTCGCGGCTGGCGTAGGGGTGTGAGGGCCAGTCGGTGCGTCGGTCGGAGGCGACCGGGATCATGTAGCGGCGGATGGGGTCGGCGAGCAGCGCCTCGGTGGTGAGGGTCTCGAACGGCACCATCGTGTTGATCATTTGTGGTGGCACCAGCATGGACATGGTGGCCAGGGCCAACTGGTCGGCCTCAAGGTCGGCGTAGAAGGTCTCGTCGATCAGGTCACCGAAGACGGCGCGGAGCTGCTTGATGTTCTTGACGCAGTTGACGCGCTGCCACTGGGCGGATTCCCACTGGTCGCGGGTGACGTGGCGCCAGCCGGGGAAACGGGTCCAGTCGGGTTCGACCAGGGGGCGGCGGTGGTACTCGTAGGGCTGCCCGGCGGTCGGTGTGGCGGCCGGGACGTGACGGGGGTGCGGGATGGTCTGGGTCACGGCCCCTCCTCGGTGTTGCGGCTGATCATCGGAGCCCGAAGGCTACTGGAAAATATTCGGTACAGAAACTAGTCTGCCGTAAGTTTTCCCGTTACGCGAGCCTGGACCGGGGCTTCGGACGGCTGGCAGGGGGAGGTTGGCGTGACGTCACCGGTGGGACTGCACCGCGTCGTGCAACCGGCGGGGGTGCTGCCGCAGGCGGCCTGGCGCCTGGACACGTCGGCGGCGATCGGGCCGAACGAGGTGCGGATCCGGGTGCAGCGGCTCAACCTGGACGCGGCGAGCTTCCGGCAGTTGTCGGAGAAGCACGGCGGGAACGGTGACGCGGTCCGCGCCGAGGTGCTGGAGATCATCGCGACCCGGGGGAAGATGCAGAACCCGGTGACCGGGTCGGGCGGGATGCTGATCGGCACGGTCGAGGAGGCCGGCCGGCGGTCCCCGCTGGGGCTCAAGGCGGGGGAGCGGGTCGCCACCCTGGTGTCGCTGACGCTGACGCCCCTGGTGATCACCGACGGGTTGGCCCGCTGGGACGGGCGCAGCGAGCAGGTGCCCTGCGACGGGTGGGCGATCCTGTTCGCGCGGTCCATCGCCGCGGTGCTGCCCGACGACGAGGACCCGCAGTTGTCCCTCGCCGTGCTGGACGTGTGCGGGGCGCCCGCGCTGACCGCCCGGGTGGTGTCGCGCTACGTCGAGGAGCGTCGGCGTACCGGTGATCCGACGCCGGTGCGGGTCGCGGTGATCGGTGGGGCGGGTAAGAGCGGGTCGCTGTCTCTCGCGGCGGCGCGACGGGCGGGCGCCGCGCGTACCGTCGGGGTGGTGCCGGTGGCGGCGGAGCGCGACGCGCTGACGGCCGCCGGTCTGGCGTCGGTGGTGGCGTTGGCCGACGCGCGTGACCCGGTGGGGTTGTCCACGGCGGTGACCACCGCGCTGGGGGTGCCGGCGGACGTGACGGTGGTCTGCGTGGACGTGCCGGGGTGTGAGCACGGGGCGGTGCTGGCCACCGCGGACGGCGGCACGGTGATCTTCTTCTCGATGGCGACGAGCTTCTCCGCTGCCGCGTTGGGCGCGGAGGGATTGGCGGCGGACGTGACGATGCTGGTGGGCAACGGGTACGTGCCGGGGCACGCGGAGTTGGCGCTGGGGCTGCTGCGGGCCGAGCCGGGGGTGCGTCAGCTGTTCGCGGCGCGGGTCGCGGCAGACTGAGGTCATGACGAACCCCTCGACGTTGTATCGCGGCGGCGTGCTGCACTGCCCCGCCGATCCGAGCGCCACCGCGCTGCTGGTGTCCGGTGGGCGGATTGCCTGGTTGGGGACCGACGGTGACGCGCCGCCGGCCGACCGGGTGGTGGACCTGGGCGGGACGTTGGTGACGCCGGCGTTCGTCGACGCGCACGTGCACGCCACCGACACCGGGTTGGCGTTGTCCGGGTTGGCGTTGTCCGGGGTGCGCTCGGCGGGGCAGCTGCTCGACGCGGTGGCAGGGTTCGCGGCGGGTCTGCCGGCGGACGCGGTGGTGCTCGGGCACGGCTGGGACGAGTCGGGGTGGTCGGATCCGACGTTGCCGGACGCCGCGGCGCTGGACCGGGCGGCCGGTGGTCGGCGGGTGTACCTGTCGCAGGCGTCGATCCACTCGGCGTTGGTGTCGTCGGCGTTGCTGGCGGCGTGCCCGCAGGCGGCGCAGGCGGCCGGGTACGACGCGTCGGGCTGGTTGCGGCGCGACGCGCACCACGTGGTGCGGGCGGCCGCGCAGGCGTCGGTGAGCCGGGCGCAGCGGGTCGCGGCGCAGCGGGTGGCCCTGGCCCATGCGGCGTCGTTGGGGATCGCGGCGGTGCACGAGTGTGGTGGCCCGGAGATCTCCGACGAGGAGGACTTCACCGGTCTGCTGGGCATCTCCGGCGCGGGGTTGCCGGAGGTGTACGGGTACTGGGGTGAGTTGGGTGGTGCGGCGCGGGCGCGGGAGTTGGGCGCGGTCGGCGCCGGTGGGGACCTGTTCGCCGACGGGGCGTTGGGCTCGCGCACGGCGCACGTGTCGCAGCCGTACGGCGACGGCGACGGTGACGGCTGTGGGCACGGGTACCTGTCGGTCGAGCAGGTGCGCGATCACCTGCTGGACTGCGCGGCGCACGGCATGCAGGGCGGTTTCCACGCCATCGGTGACGCGGCGATCGGCACCGTCCTCGACGGGTTCGCGGCGGCGGCGCGGACGGTGGGGGTGGAGCGGTTGCGGGCGGCCCGGCACCGCATCGAGCACGCGGAGATCATGAGCAAGGCGTTGATCGCGCGGTTCGTGGAGTACGGGGTGGTGGCGAGCATGCAGCCGGCGTTCGACCGGTTGTGGGGTGGCGCGGGCCGGATGTACGAGACGCGGTTGGGGTTGGACCGGTCGTTGGAGTCGAATCCGATGGGTGCGATGCATTCGGTGGGGGTGGCGTTGGCGTTCGGGTCGGATTCGCCGGTGACGCCGCTGGACCCGTGGGGGTCGGTGCGGGCGGCGGTGGCGCACCACAACCCGGCGCAGCGGATGAGTGTGCGTTCGGCGTTCGCGGCGCACACCCGGGGCGGGTGGCGGGCGGTGCACCTGGACGTCGAGGGGGTTCTGGCGTTGGGTGCGCCGGCGACGTTCGCGGTGTGGTCGACGCCGGCGGGGGTGGAGCGGGGTCTGCCGGTGTTGCAGGCCGAGGACCCGGAGGCGCGGGGTCCGGACGATCCGACGCCGCTGCCGGTGTGTCGGCGCCTGGTGCTGCGCGGTGAGGTCATCTACGAGGAAGGGTCGCCGTGAGTCAGAGAAGCGAGCGAGCCATCAGGCACAGCAACGAGTGGATGGTCGATGAGCAAGCTTGATCTTGATCCGGTGCTGGTGGCGCGGGCGCGGGAGTTGGCGCGTCGGGTCGGGCAGCCGGTGGTGGACCTGGCGCGCAGCCACACCACGGTGTCGGTGGAACGGGCGGTCCTGCGGTTGGCCGGGGTGACCGGCGCCGACCCGGACGGCATTCCGTGGGTGAACCGGCTCGTCGACGCGGTCGCCGCGGACGTGGGGTTGGGTCACGGGGTGGCGGTGCCGGTGTTCGACGCCCTGGCCCGGGAGGGCAGCACCGACGTGACGTTGCTGGCGCAGAAGGCCGCGGCCGGGTCGGTGCGGTTCACCCAGCCCACCGGGCGGGCGGCCACGGCCGCCCGGTCGGCGGCGCGCAAGGCCGTCGGCGCGGGCATTCGGCGCATCGACCGGCGGCGCGCCGAGCGGGACCGGCTGGTGAAGCGCCACGGTGACCCGGCGAAGCGGCCCTGGATCTACCTGATCGTCGCCACCGGCGACATCTACGAGGACATTCCGCAGGCGCAGGCGGCGGCGCGCGCCGGCGCGGACGTGATCGCGGTGATCCGCTCCACCGGGCAGTCGTTGCTGGACTACGTGCCCGAGGGCGCGACCCGGGAGGGGTTCGCCGGCACGTACGCCACCCAGGAGAACTTCCGGTTGATGCGCGCGGCGTTGGACGAGTCGTCGAAGGAGGTGGGCCGCTACGTGCGGTTGACCAACTACGCGTCCGGGCTGTGCATGCCGGAGATGGCGACCCTGGCCGGGTTGGAACGCCTCGACATGATGTTGAACGACTCGATGTACGGGATCCTGTTCCGCGACATCAACCCGGTGCGCACGTTCGTCGACCAGCGGTTCTCCCGGCAGGTGCACGCCCGCGCCGGGATCATCATCAACACCGGTGAGGACAACTACCTGACCACCGCCGACGCTGTCGACGAGGCGCACACGGTGACGGTGTCGCAGCTGCTCAACGAGTTCTTCGCGCACGAGGCGGGGTTGGCGGACTGGCAGTTGGGGTTGGGGCACGCGTTCGAGATCAACCCGGAGGTGCCGGAGTCGTTCCGGTTGGAGTTGGCGCACGCGTTGCTGGCCCGGGAGTTGTTCCCCGACGCGCCGTTGAAGTGGATGCCGCCGACGAAGCACATGACCGGTGACGTGTTCCGGGGCAACCTGCTCGACGGGTTCTTCAACCTGGCCGGCGCGCTGACCGGTCAGGGCATCCTGCTGGTGGGGATGATGACCGAGGCGGTGGTGACACCGTGGTTGTCCGACCGGGACATCGCCCTGCAGAACGTGCGCTATGTCCTGGGCGCGGCCGGTGGGCTGCACGAGGACTTCGTGCCCGCGCCGGGCGGGTTCATCCGCCGCCGCGCCAACCAGGTCCTCGGTGAGGCACTGGACCTGCTGGAGCGCATCGGGGAGCAGACGCTGCTCACGGCGATCGCCGAGGGCACCTTCGGGATCATGAAGCGGCCGGCGGACCGCGGCAAGGGCCTGTCCGGGGTCGCCGCGCACGAGGCCGACTACTGCAACCCGGCCACCGACATCCTGGAGGCCGCCGCGTGAGCGGGGAGAAGCAGATCGTGCGTCCGTACGGGGACACCACCGGTGACGGCATGGTGCAGGTGTCGTTCACCCTGCCGGTGACCCACGACAAGCGCGCCGAGGGCGCGGCGGTGCAGTTGGCCAACAAGATGGGCATCGACCCGGCGATGGTGGTGCACGCCAAGCCGATGGGCGACGGGTTCACGTTCTTCGTCGTCTACGGGCGGGTCAACCACCTGGTCGACCTCAACGCCGTGCAGGTGGTGGAACGTGACTTCGCGCTGCTGTCGGCGAAGGACGTCAACACGGTGATCAAGCAGCGGTTGCGGCGCAAGCTGTCAGTGGTCGGGGCGTGCATCGGCACCGACGCGCACACAGTGGGCATCGATGCGATCCTCAACGTCAAGGGCATCGCGGGGGAGAAGGGCCTGGAGTATTACCGGGAGTTGAAGGTCACCAACATGGGCGCGCAGGTCAGCGTGCCGGAGCTGGTGGAGACCGCCCGGGCGGAGAAGGCCGACGCGGTGCTCGTGTCGCAGGTGGTCACCCAACGTGACGCGCACCTGCACAACACCCGGGAGATGTCCGCCGCGTTCCGGGAGGCGATGCCGGCGGGGCGGCGGCCGCTGCTGATCGTCGGTGGTCCCCGCTTCGACGAGACGATGACCGACGAGTTGGGCGTGGACCGGATCTTCGGTCGGGGCACCACGCCCGGCGAGGTGGCCAGCTACCTGGTGCACGCCCTGATCACGCAACGGAAGGCGATGGCATGACCGACGCACGGCTCGGGTTGACGGTGACGCACCGACGGTATGTGCCGTACTCGCACGCCCACTACGCCGGGAACCTCGTCGACGGGGCGTACGCGCTCGGGTTGTTCGGCGACGTCGCCACTGAGGTGTGCATCCGCACCGACGGCGACGAGGGCCTGTTCGCCGGGTACGCCGACGTGCGCTTCCACGCACCCGTGCACGCCGGGGACGTGGTCGAGGTCACCGCGCGGGTGTCGCGGGTGGGCACCCGCAGCCGCACCCTGGAGTTGAGCTGCGCGGTGGTGTGCCGGGGTCGCCCGGACCGCTCCGCGTCCGCCGCCGAGGTCCTCGACCCGCCGATCGTGGCGGTCACCGCGACCGGCACCGTGGTCGTCCCCGCCGCGTCGTGACCCTGGCGGTCTGCGCCGACGTCGGCTCCACGTACACGAAGGTGGCGGTGGTGGACCTGGCCGCCGGTGTCCTGGCCGGCGCGGCGTCGGCGCCCACCACGGTGGGCACCGATGTGCTGCACGGCCTGGACGCCGCGGTCGCGGCAGCTACCGCCGGGCTCGGCGTGCGCGACGTTGCCTGGTACGTGTGCTCGTCGGCCGGTGGTGGGCTGCGGCTGGCGGTGATCGGCTACGAGCCGCTGGTCACCGCGCAGGCCGGCCGGCGGGTCGGGTTGTCCGCCGGCGCGCACGTGGTGCACGTCGCGGCCGGGCGGCTCGGCGCCGCCGACCTGACGGCGTTGCGGGCGGCCCGCCCGGACGTGGTGCTGCTCGTGGGTGGCACCGACGGCGGCGACGCCGACACGATCACCCACAACGCCACCCGCCTGGCCCGGGCCCGGTGGCGCCGGCCCGTGGTGTACGCGGGCAACGCCGACGTGCGCGAGCAGCTGACCGGGCTGCTGCGTGACGCGGGTGTGCCGGTCACCGACGCCGACAACGTCCTGCCGCGCATCGGGGTGCTCGCCCCGGCGTCGGCGCGGGCGGCGATCCGCGCGGTGTTCCTGCGCCACGTCATCGGCGGTAAACGACTGTCGCGGGGTGCCCGGTTCGCACGGTTGGTGCGGGCGGCCACCCCCGACGCGGTGCTCACCGGTGTGGAGGTGCTCGCCGACACCCTCGGCGGCGACCTGGCCGTGGTCGACGTGGGTGGGGCCACCACCGACGTGTACTCGGTGCTCACGCCCGACGAGCGGGCCACCGGGCCGGGTCGGGAGGTCGCCGGCAGTCTGTGGCGGGCCCGCACCGTGGAGGGCGATCTGGGCATGCGGTGGAGCGCCCCCGGGGTGGTGCGGGCCGCCGTGGAGGAGCGGCTGCTCGCCGTCGGCGACGCCGACGACCTGGCCGCCGCGGCGGCGCGACGGGCGGCCGACCCGGCGTTCCTGGCCGCCGACGACGTCGAGCGGGCCGTGGACCGGCGTATCGCCACCCTCGCCGCGACGGTGGCGCTGCGCCGGCACGCCCGGGGCGCCGCCACCGGTGAGCGGGCCGGGCGGGACCTGCGCGACGTACGGATGCTGGTGGGCTCCGGTGGGGTGCTGCGGCACTCGCCGGCGGACGTGTCCGGGCAGGTGCTGACGGCGGTCCTGGCCGACCACGCCGGCGGGTGGGCGCTGCCGCGCGCCGCCGCCGCGGTGGTGGACGCCGATTACGTGTTGGCCGCCGGAGGGCTGCTCGCCGAGGAGCACCGGGCGGCCGCGCAGTCGCTGCTGCGTCAGCATCTGCGTACGCATTGAGACTCGCCGACCCGACACGCCGTGTCGCAACACACGACAGGCCGGCTGCGGGTTGACAAGCGACGGGGGTCGGCACGTACCGTCTTTGAGTCCTACCACGGGAAGCGGCTGTTGTTCGCTTCGTCCCTTCGTCCGCTGGCCGAGCGACATGTTTGAGCGTCATCGTCGCGGCGGCCAGGTCCAGCGGGCGGGGGTCGGCGGGGCGGCGCGAACCGGCCGCGGTTACCGGTGTACGGGCAGGGTGAGGTGCACGGCCAGTAGACAACGGCCCGGCGGGGGCAGCCAGTCCACGTCCGGTCGGTCCGAAGGTCGTCGTGCCCCATCCTCGCCACACCGGCCGGGAAGGGCCTGGGAGCATCGGGGCGCGGCGCGAGCCGCGCCCCGATTTCATGTCCCCCGGGCGGTTCGTGCCCGACGGCCCGACGCGGCCGGTTCACCCGCCAGCCAGGTAACCTTCGCCCCGTGATCGAGGTGAAGCGGTGACGACCCTGGACCGGGATGAGACGCACTCCCCGGCGGCGCTGCCCCGGCCGGTCGCTCCCGGTCGGCCGCTGCCGCTGCGGGTCGCCGTGCCCCTGGCCGTGGCCGCCGGGCTGGCTCTGCTGGTGGCGTTCCCCCCGTACGGGGTGTGGCCGCTCGCGCCGGTCGGGGTGGCGTTGCTGGCCGCCGCCGCGCACCGGCGGCGGTTGCGCGCCGGCGCCGGCCTGGGCTTCCTGACCGGGGTGGCGTTCTTCGCCCCGCTGCTGGCCTGGACGAACCTGCACACCGGCTACCTGCCGTGGGTGCTGCTGTCGCTGCTGCAGGCCGGCTACCTGGCGTTGCTGGGCGCGGCCACCGCCTGGGTGTCGCCGCTGGTCGACCGCGCCCGCTGGGCGTGGCCGACGCTGACCGGGCTGCTCTGGGTCGGGCAGGAGGCGCTGCGCGACCGCACCCCGTTCGGCGGGTTCCCGTGGGGGCGGTTGGCGTTCAGCCAGGACGGCTCACCGCTGCTGCGGCTGGCCGCGCTGGGCGGCGCCCCGTTGATCACCTTCGTCGTGGCCCTCATCGGCGGGTTGCTGGTGAGCGCCGTCTGGCGGGGCTGGATCACCGCCCAGCGCCACGCAGCTGAGCCCACCACCACGCCGAGCGACGCCGTGCCGGGCGCTGACGGCCCGCTGGACGCCCCGCCGACCGTCGGGGGTGCGGCGGGGTGGCGCTGGGCGCCTGTGGTCGTACCGGCCGTCGTGGCCGTCGCGCTGACCGCCGGGGGTCTGCTGGTGCCGGTCGCCACCGCCGGGTCCGGCGCCGACGTCACCGTGGCGATCGTGCAGGGCAACGTGCCCCGGCTGGGCCTGGACTTCAACGCCCAACGGCAGGCGGTGCTCAACAACCACGTCGACGCCACCATCAAGCTGGCCGAGCGGGTGGCCGCCGGGCAGCAGCGCAAACCCGACCTGGTGGTGTGGCCGGAGAACTCCAGCGACATCGACCCGCTGCGCAACCCCACCGCCGGTGCGCGCATCTCGCAGGCCGCCGACACCATCGGCGCGCCGATCCTGGTCGGCGCGGTGCTGCTGGGCCCCGACGCCGGGCAGGTCCGCAACGCGGGCATCCTGTGGCGCCCCGGCACCGGCGCGGACCTTGAGCAGCTGTACACGAAACGCCACCCGGTGCCGTTCGCCGAGTACGTGCCGCTGCGCGACGTGGCCCGCATGGTCAGCAAGAAGGTCGACCTGATCCGCAACGACTTCGTGCCCGGAAGCACCCCGGGCGTGGTACGCGCCGGGCCCACCGTGCTCGGTGACGTGATCTGCTTCGAGGTCGCCTACGACGAGGTGGTCCGCGACACCGTCACCGGCGGCGCGCAACTGCTGGTGGTGCAGACCAACAACGCCACCTTCAACGTGGCGGAGGCCCGCCAGCAGATGGCCATGGTGCGGCTGCGGGCGGTGGAGCACGGACGGCCGGCGTTGATGGCCTCCACGGTCGGGGTGTCCGGGTTCGTCGCACCCGACGGGCGGGTAAGCGATGCCACCGGGTTCAACACCCGGGAGGTCGTGGTGCGGCAGTTGCGGCTCGACGACGGACGCACCCTCGCCACCCGCCTCGGCTGGTGGCCCGAGGTGGCGCTCGCCGCGCTGGCCGCGGCGGCCCTGGTCGGTGCGGCGGTGCTGCGCCGGCGGGAGCGGGGCAGGCCCGGATAGCAACAGCCGGTACGCCGGCGGGAGCGGAGGAACCGTGATCCAGGCGACCGATACGATCCGACGCGCGGACGAGGTGCCCGGGGTGGGCCGGGTGCTGGTGGTGATTCCCACCTACAACGAGGCGGACAACATCGCTGTGATCGTGGGCCGGGTCCGGCGGGCCGCCCCGGCGGTGCGGATCCTCATCGCCGACGACAACAGCCCCGACGGCACCGGCGCGATCGCCGACGCCCTCGCCGACGGCGACGCGCACGTGCAGGTGCTGCACCGCCGGGGCAAGCAGGGCCTGGGCGCTGCGTACCTGGCCGGGTTCGGGTGGGCGCGCGACCGTGGCTACCAGGCGGTCGTGGAGATGGACGCGGACGGCTCGCACGCTCCGGAGGACCTGCCGGCGCTGCTGGATGCCGCCCGCGACGCCGATGTGGTGATCGGCTCCCGGTGGACCAGGGGGGCGCGGGTGCTCAACTGGCCGCTGCGGCGGCTGTTGCTGTCGCGCGGCGGCAACCTGTACGCGCGTCTGGCGCTGGGCATGCCCGTCTCGGACGCCACCGGCGGTTACCGGGTGTACCGGATCAGCGCGTTGGACGCCATCGACCTGGATTCGGTGACCTCGCAGGGCTACTCGTTCCAGGTGGAGCTGTCGCGGCTGGCGCACCGCGCCGGGGTACGGATCGTGGAGGTGCCGATCACCTTCGCCGAGCGGGAACGCGGCGACAGCAAGATGAGCCCGAAGATCGTGGCCGAGGCGCTGTGGCGGATCACCGCCTGGGGAGTGCGCGACCGACGCCAGGCGGTGCGCCGGGGCCTGCACGGCACCGCCACCGGCCAGGCACGGTGGCCGTGAGCGCGGCCGTGTCATGCTGGATGAGCGGGACACGGCCGTGGTGTCCGCAGGAATGGCGATGAGGTGAGATGCGCCGAGGACTGAGGTTCGTACCGTTGGCCCTGTTGCTGGCGGTGGTGCTGGAGCTGGCGGTGTTCGTCGGCGTGGGGCGGGCGCTGGGGTTCGGCGTGGCGGTGTTGCTGGTGTTCGCCGCGTCCCTGCTGGGGTTGGTGCTGCTGCGCCGCGAGGGGATGCGCGCCTGGCGTGGTTTCCGCGCCGCGGCGGCGGCCGGACAGCCCCCGGGTGGGCAGGTGACCGACGGGCTCGTCGGTCTGGCCGGTGCGCTGTTGCTGGCGGTGCCCGGCCTGGTCAGTGGGGTGGTCGGGTTGCTGCTGCTGGTGCCGCCGGTGCGTCGACTGGCCCGCGCCGGGGTGCGCCGCGGCACCGAGCGGCGGGTGTCGTCGATGGTCGCCGGTGACCTGTTCGGGCCCCGCACGGTGCGGGTGCGCCAAGGTGCGCCGCAACCGTCCCCGCAGCCGGAACAGCCGGTGGTGGTCGACGGCGGTCGGGCCATCGAGGGCGAGATCGTCGAGCCCGGCCGGCACTGAGACCAGGCCACCTACCGCGCTCAGGACAGACACGACGGCGCCCCCGGGGAAAACCCCGGGGGCGCCGTCATCGTGCGTCGTGCGGCTCAGGCGCGGCCGCGGCGGGTCCGAACCTCCTGCAGGCGCTCCTCCAGGATGTCCTCCAGTTCGGCGATGGAACGCCGCTCCAGAAGCATGTCCCAGTGGGTACGCGGCGGCTTGGCCTTCTTCTGCTCCGGCTCGTTGCCGTCGACGAGTCGGGCGACGCTGCCGTCGAACTTGCATTCCCAGGTCGTCGGGACCTCGGCGTCGACGGCGAACGGCACCTCGAACTGGTGGCCCTTGGCGCAGAGGTACTCGCGGGTCTGACGCGGCGCGAGCTCCGTGTTGCGGTCGGATTCATAGCTCACCGCGCCAAGGCGGCTTCCGCGCAGCATACGCTCGCCCATGATCGACTTCCCCTCGTTCGTGGTGCTGGTCTTCTGGGTGTAACGGTGCGTCCCCGTCGAGCCATTCCCGCCCGAGGGCGTGAGGCATCCACGGGTGGGCCGCGACCAAGGGTAACCGGCCGGGACGCTCACCCGGTGAGGTGATCCCCAGGCGGGTCGGGACAACGGTGTGTGCCCGCTGCCACCGGGGAGGTTAACCGCCCGAGCCTACCGAAGGTTGCGCGACGATCATCAGGTGGCGTCGCCGGGAGTGGCGGCGCCGAGGCGGGCCAACGCCAACGCCAGGTCACTGACCTGGTCGCCGAGCTGCGCCACCCGCCGCTGGGCCAGGTCCCGGTCGGTCTCGGCGGCCTCGAGTCGTACCGTCAGGGCGGTGCGGTGACCCTCGGCGGTCGCCGCGGCCTGCCGGGCCACGGTCAGCTCGGCGGTGAGCGTGTCGCGCTGGGCGGCCAGGGCCGCCACCTCCGCGCGCAGCCGCGCGGCCAGCTCCGCGGCCTCCTGCCGGGCGTCGTCGGCCTGCCGGGCGGCGACCTCGGCGCGGTCGCGGGCCCGGTCGGCCTGCTCGCGCGCCCGGGCGGCGTCGGCGGCCTCGGTGCGGGTCCGCGCCGCATCGGCGCGGGACTGCTCGATCTGGCGCCGGACGTCCTGCACCTCGGCCTGCCACCGCCCGGCCCGCTCGGTCGCCTCGGCGGCGGCCTGGCTGGCCCGTTCGGCCTCGGCGCGCAGCGCGTCGCGTTCCACGCCCAGGTCGGCCACCCGCTGCCGTTCGGCGTCGCGCTGCGTGCGCAGGTCCCGCACCTCGGCGCGGGCCTGGTCCCGGTCGCGCTCGGCCTGGGCGCGCAGCGCCTCGGCGGCGCTGGCGTCGTGGCGCGCCTGGTCGCGGGCGGCCTCGGCGTGCCGCGCCCGTTCGTCGGCGGCGTCGGCCTGCCGGTGCGCCTGTTCGGCGCGCTGGCGAGCGTCGTCGGCCTCGGCGCGGGCGTCACGGGCCTGCTCACGGGCGCGCGCCGCGTCGGCCGCCGCGGTCTCGGCGTCGTCGCGGGCCTCGTCGCGTTCGGTCTGCGCCGCCGCGATCTCGGTGGCCGCCTCCGCGCGGACCTGCGCGAGCTGCCGCTGCACACCCACCGGGGACAACTCGGCGTGCAGCGACTCGGTCAACGTCTCGACGATCTGGTCGAGTCGGTCCACCGCCTCCCAGGTGCGGGCCACCTGCCCGGGCAGACCGGGGGCGTTGCGGTGCCGCATCCGACTGTTGCGGGAGGCGCGCTGGCAGGCGCCGTCGTTGTCGCGGCAGTAGCGAAACGGTCGACCCGCGCCGACACGCTGCGGCACCGGCGCTCCACAGTGGGCGCACGGGCGGGTCTCGGTGGTGCTGGGCTGGGCGTCCATCGAGGGCGAAGTCTAGTGCCGGCCGATCAGCTCGCCGCCCGGGCCGTCACGTCCAGGGTGTAGCGGCGTTGCAGTAGCAGCGCCGCGAGCATCGCCACCGCCGGCAGCAACCCGAAGCCGTAGCGGACCGCCGCGAGCGCGGCGTCCGGCTGCACCGGCGACTCACCGGCCGTCGAGGCCACGAAACCACCCACGGTCAGGCACAGCGCGTACGCGTACGGGCCCAGGGCCGCGCCGGTGGCCTCGGTGGCCGTCCACACCCCGGTGTAGGTGCCGGCCCCGGTGCTGCCGGCGCTGCCGGCGTTGCTGGCGGCGCGGATCACGTCGGGCAGCATCGAGAACGGCAGCAACTGCATTCCGGCGAACGCCACCCCGAGCACCGCCACCGCGGCGATGAGCACCGGCAGGCCGGCCGGTCGGCCCACCGCCAACACCAGGGAGCCGACCGCGAACGCGCCCTGCGCGCCGAGCAGCGCCCGCTGCTTGCCGACGCGTCGGGCCACCACCAGCCAGGCCGGGGTGACCAGCAGCGCCGGCGCCACGAACGCGGCCACCAGCACCGTGGTCAGGCCGGGGGCGCGCAGCTCGTACTCGGCGTAGTACGGCACTCCGGCGAGCACCAGATGGGTGGTGGTGGACATCGCCAGGTACGCGGCGACCAGCCACCGGAACTGCCTGTCGCGCAGCGCCGTGCGCAACGCCCGCCACCCGCCGTGCCCGGACGCGCTGCTGGCCGGCGCGGACCCGCGCAGCCGGGCGATGCCGGCGACACCGACCAGCATGGCCACCAGCATCCCCGCGGCGAGAACCACGCCCATCCGCTGGTAGCCGCCCCGCGTCGCGGCGTCGCCGCCGGTGAGCAGCGGGGCCAGCAGTCCGGAGACCAGGATGCCGAGGGTCAGCACCACCATCCGGAACGCCATCAGCCGGGTGCGTTCGTGGTAGCCGATGCGCAGGTCGGCCGGGGTGGACAGGTAGGGGACCTGGTAAGTGGCGAAGAGCAGGTTGCCGGCGATGAAGAACACCGCCACCCACGCCGCGGCCGGCGCGCCGGTCAGGCCGCCGGGCACCGCGAAGAGCGCGGCGAACGCGACCGGCAGGGCGCAACCGAGCAGCAGCAGGCGACGACGGTCGCCGCGTCGGGTCTGCTCGACGTCGGCGCGGTGCCCCACCCAGGGGTGCAGCAGCACGTCGGCGATCTTCGGCAGCAGCAGCGCCAGGCCGGCCAGCCACGGCCCGACGGCCAGCACGTCGGTGAGGAAGTAGAGCAGCAGCAGGCCGGGAACTGTCACCCAGACACCCATGCCGAGCGAGCCGGCCGCGAAGCCCGCCAGGGGCCCGCGCGGCAGCGTCGCGTCGGTGGCGACCGCGGGCCGCCGGTCCAGCCCGGTCATCGCCGCATCCTCTCCGCAATCCAACGGTTGCTGGATTCTAGGGGCAGAATGGCGGCCATGACCATGCCCCGCCGCCGCCCGGGTCGGCCCCGCCGCGACGAGACCCGGCCGACCCGCGAGGTGGTGCTCACCGCGGCGACCGCGCTCTTCGCCGAGCGGGGCTTCGACGCCGTCGGGCTGCGGGAGGTCGCCGCCGCCGCCGGGGTCGACGTCGCCACTGTCGCGCACCACACGGGTACGAAGGCAGCGCTCTACGACGCCTGCTTCGCCCGGGTGTTCGCCGCCGAACGGGACGTGCTGACCGAGGCCACCGAGCAGGCCCGCGCCGCTCTCGACGCCGGTCCGGACGCGGCGCGACGGGCCCTGCACGAGCTGGTCGACGTCTTCGTCGACTTCCTGGAGGACCGCCCCGAGACCACCGCGCTGTGGCTGCGCCGCTGGTTGGAACCGCAGCGGCACGCCGAGCTCGACCAGCGCTACGCCGACCCGTTGTACCGGCTGGTCGCGGAGCTGCTCACCGCCGCCGCGGCGACCGGCGCCCTCGCCGAGCCGACCCCGCACATCACCGTGCGCAGTCTGGTGTGGGCGACGCACGGGCACGTGGTGGCGCTGGCCGCGGGCGCGCCCGGCGCTCGGGAACGACGCGAGTTCCGGGCGTTCGTGCACCGCCTGCTCGACGGGCTGTACGGGTCACCGACCCCTTGACGGGCCGCTGCCGCGCGACGATTATCCATCGGACGTTGGATTAATGGGGGCGGCAATGGGCGTACCACAGCGGGTGGCGGTGATCGGGGCCGGCGCCGCCGGGCTCGCCGCGGTCAAGGCACTACGCGACGTCGACGTGCCAACGGTGGGCTTCGAGGCCGCCGAGCAGGTTGGTGGCCTCTGGGTGTACGGGGCACCCGACTCGCCCGCGTACCGCACGCTGCACCTCAACACCAGCCGTGGTCGCACCCAGTTCGCCGACCACCCGATGCCCACCGACTGGCCCGACTACCCCGACCACCGTCGCGTCGCCGGTTACCTCGCCGACTACGCCGCGCGCTTCGGGCTGGCCGACACCATCCGGCTGCGCCACACGGTCGAGCGGGTCACCCAGCATCCCACCGGCACCTGGACGGTGGCCGCCAGCGGCCCGAGCGGCCCGGTCGAGGTCACCGTCGACGCCGTGGTCGTCGCCAACGGGCACAACCGGGTGCCCCGGCTGCCCGACCCCGGCTACCCCGGCACCTGCACCGCTGAGCAGATCCACAGCCACGACTACCGGGGCCCGGAGCAGTTGGCCGGCCGGCGGGTCCTGGTCGTCGGCGGCGGCAACTCCGCGATGGACATCGCCGTCGACGCGTCGTACGCCGCCACCCGCACCCTGCTGTCGCTGCGCCGGGGCGTCTGGGTGGTGCCGAAGTACCTGCTGGGGCGCCCCTCGGACACCCTCAACGGGGCGTTGGCCCGCCGGCTGCCGTGGCGTCTGCGCCAACGCATCAGCCAGACGATGCTGAGCGCCACCGTCGGCAACCCCACCCGCTACGGGCTGCCCGCACCGACGCACGGCTTCCTGCAGGACCACCCGACGCTCTCCGACGGGTTGCTGTCGCGGCTGACCCACGGTGACGTCGAGGCCCGACCCGGTGTCGCCGCCCTCGACGGCGACCGGGTGGAGTTCACCGACGGCCGCAGCGACAGCGTCGATCTGATCATCTGGTGCACCGGCTACCGGGTGGACGTCCCGTTCCTCGACCCGGCGCTGCTCGCCGAAGGCGCCGACACCCTGCCGTTGTACCGGCACGTGTTCCACCCCGACGCCCCCGGGCTGAGCTTCGTCGGGTTGATGCAGTCCACCGGGTCCGCGTTCCCCCTCGTCGAGGCGCAGGCCAAGCTGATCGCGGCGCACCTCGCCGGGCGGTACGCGCTGCCGGACCCGGAGCGACAGCGCGCCGCCTGCCGGGCCGAACTACGGGCCGCGACGGCCCGCTGGGGTCAGCGCCGCCCGGCGATGCGGGTGGACTTCGACGTCTACCTGGCCGAGCTGGCCCGCGAGTTGACCGCCGGGACCCGCCGCGCACGCTCCGGCACGGCGCCCTCGGTGGGGGCACCCCGGTGAGCGGCCGATCCCTGGCCGGTCGGCGGGTGCTGGTCACCGGGGCGAGCGGGACCTTCGGCCGCCACCTCGGCGCCGCGCTGAGCGCGGCCGGCGCCCGGGTGGTGGGGCTCGACCTGCACGCCCGCCCCGACGACGACGTGCCGGTACTGGGCTGCGACCTGACCGACCCGGATGCCGTACCGGCGGCGGTGCGGGCCGCCGTCGACCAGCTCGGCGGGCTCGACCTGCTGATCAACAACGCCGGGGTCGGTGGTCCCGCGCCGGCCGAGTTGCCGCCCGACGAGGTGGTCCGCCGACAACTGGAGGTCAACCTGCTCGCCGCCTGGCGCACCACCGCCGCCGCGCTGCCCCCGTTGCTCACCGCACGCGGGCGGGTGATCTTCGTGGCCAGCCGGATGGCGGTGCTGCCCCTCCCGCTCGCCGCCGCGTACGGGGTGAGCAAACGGGCAGTGGTCGCCTACGCCGACGCGCTGCGCCACGAGGTGGGCACCCACGTCGGGGTGAGCGTCGTCTACCCGAGCATGGTCGCCTCACCGATCCACGACAGCACCGCCGAGGCCGGGCTGTCCCTGCAAGGGGTGTCGCGCCCCGAGCCCGTCGAAGGGGTGGTCGCGGCGATCCTGCGGACCGCCACCGCCCGGCGGGCGCCCCGGGACGTGGCGACCACCGCACGCGGCCGGCTGGAGATGGCCGTCGGCCGGCACGCGCCCGCGCTGGCCGACCGGCTGGTACGCCGTACCCTCGCCGCCCGCCTCGCCGCCGGTGACCTGGACGCCGCGCCGCTGGCCGCCGGGATGCTCGGCCGCCACCGGGGGCGCTGACAGCCCGGGTCAGGGCGTGGCGACGGCCGCGCGCGAGCGGTCGGCGGCGATGCGCACGGCCAACGCCGCGAGCGCGGTGCCGGTCACCCAGCGCTGCACCCGCAACCAGACCGGCCGGCGGGCGAAGAACCCGGCCAGCGAGCCGGCGCTGAGCACGATCAGCGCGTTCACGCTCAGCGCCACGACGATCTGGGTCAGACCGAGCAGCAGGCTCTGCGTGGCCAGATGCCCCCGCGTCGGGTCGATGAACTGCGGTAGCAGCGACACGTAGAGGATCGCGATCTTCGGGTTCAGCAGGTTGGTGACCAGGCCCATGGTGAACAGCCGCCGGGGCGGGTCCGGCGGCAGCGGCGCCGGCCTGAACGGCGAGTGCCCACCCGGACGCAGCGTCCGCCAGGCCAGCCAGAGCAGGTAGCCGGCGCCGGCCAGCTTCACCACCGCGTACAGCGTCGGCACCAGGACGAAGACGGTGGCCAGGCCGGCGACCGCCGCCGCCAGGTAGACGCCGAAGCCGGCGGCCACCCCGAGCAGTGAGACCAGCCCGGCCCTGCGGCCCTGCGCCACCGAGCGGGAGACCAGGTAGACCATGTTCGGGCCGGGCGTGAGCACCAGCCCCAACGCCACCAGCGCGATGCCCAGCAGTGCACCAGTACTCACCACGACGTTTCCCCCCGTTCGGTATTCCCTCACCGACCGTAATCGGGATGAACATCCCAACCCAGGGCCACCTGGCAGGCCGTGGCCTGCGATCCGGGGTGATCCACTCGCGTTCGGTGCGACGGCAGCACCGTTGGCGGGAATGCGCACCGTCGTGGGCGTGCTGACCCCTGGCAAGTGCGTGTCGCCGGCCGGAGGCGGCGCGTTACGGTGGCCAGGGAGGTGCCGCACGGTGACCGAGGCGTGGGAAGCGTCAGTGGAGGCGAAGATCCAGGATGCCGTTCAGCGCGGCGAGTTCGACGACCTGCCCGGCATGGGCAAGCCGATCCCCGGTCGTGGGGCGCCGTATGACGAGGCGTGGTGGATCAAGAGCTTCCTGGAGCGCGAGGCGCTCCCCAGTGACCTGCTCCTGCCCACGTCGCTGCAACTGCGCCGACGCATCGAGCAGGTCCCCGACGAGGTCCGTGACCTGCCCACCGAACAGTCCGTCCGCGACTTCGTGGGGCAGTTGAACGCGCAGATCGTGGCGTGGCTGCGCTTCCCCGACGACGGCCCCCGGGTCGCGGTGCGCCCGGTGAACACCGAGGACGTGGTCCGCCGTTGGCGCGCCGAGCGGGCCCGGCCCGAGCCCACGACGACCGTCACCGAAGCGGCAGCCGTTCTGCCGCCAGCGCGCCGGCCTCGCCGCAGCTGGTGGTGGCCGTGGCGCCGTCGGGGCTGACTCCACGGCCACGGCCACGGCAGACTGTGCCGATGCTGATCGAATCGCGGTCACCCGACCTGCCCTCGACGTCGGGTGTCGCCCTGCGTCAGTGGTGCGCCGACGACCTGGATGAGCTGGTGCAGGCGTACCGGGATCCGGTCCTGCGCCGCTGGACCAGAGCTCCGGTGACCACCGCCGCCGAGGCCCGGCGGTGGCTGGACGGCGCGCTGCGCGACTGGGCCGACGGCCGGCGGTACACCTTCGCCGTCGTCGAAGAGCAGGCCGACGGCGCTCGGCTGGTGGGCAACGTGGTGCTCAAGGGGGTCACACCGGAGCGTTCGGCCCCGGAGGTCGGCTACTGGACGGCGTCGTGGGCACGCGGCCGCGGCGTCGCCCCGCGCGCGGTCACCGCGCTGAGCCGCTGGGCGTTCGACCGGTTCCCCGAGGTGACGCGTCTCGACCTGCTGCACCAGGTGGACAATGTGGCGTCCTGCCGGGTGGCGCAGAAGTGCGGCTTCGTGTTCCAGGAGATGTTGCCGGCCCGGCCGCCCTTCCCGCTCGACGGCCACCGGCACTCGCTGCACGCCGGCTAGCCGGTCGGCGGGCGACCACCCGCCCCTCGACGCTGGTGCGAGTCAGTCGACTGCGGCCCGCCAACTCCAGGACGTGCGCCGGGCACGGCCGGGCAGCTCACCGCGACCGGTCATCCAGAGCAGCACCTCGGGTGCCGCCCCGGCCGGGGCGTCCGGGAAGAGCCGCCGCAGCACCAGCGCGCTCAACCGCTGCGGCGGCTGCCACGGCACACCGAGGCCGAGAGTGATGTCGTGGGTGTGCAGCAGGGTCTCGGCCACGCCCATGGCGGCGAACCCGGCCGGATCGCACGGGCCCCAGTGCCAGGCCCGCGTGTCCGGCGGGGCGGCGTCGACGGCGGCGGCGAGCAGACCGGCGCAGGCCCGCACCACTGTGAGCACCTGCGTCGGGCTCGCGTCGGGGGAGACCCACAGGTCGTACGGCAGGTAGGCGTCATCCGGGCGGCCGGTGACCTGGCCCGCGTACGCGAGGAGGTCGTGCGCGACGTGCGCCGCGGTGGTCCAGCAGCTCCACCTCAGCGAGCCGGCCGGCACCGACCAGTCGCGGTCCCGGTGTGGCAGCAGCACCCGGGTCATCTCCTCGGCCGCCTCCCGCAGGTCGGCGCCGGTCACGGCCGACATTCGCCAACCCACCGGGCAACACCGGGCGTGGAAATCCCGTCATGGGTGAAGAACGTCGAGGCGTGCAAGAATCCATCCTCGCATGTGGCGGGAGGCGAGCGGAATGTTGTCCAACCTGGTGGTGGACACGACGGTACTGCCGCCGGCGGACCGGTTCGAGTTCTGGTACGCCCTGGTCGCCCAGGAGACGGCACCCGTGCACATCACCAGCGCACGGCTGGACGACTTCGTCGCGTACGCCCAGGCCATCGACCTCGGTCGGATCCGGTTGGCCTCGCTGCGGTACCCCTCGCTGCACGCCACCCGGCCCGCCGGGCTGGCCCGCAGAACCGAGACGGACATCTACCAGCTCACGCTGCCACTGACGGGTCGCAGCACCCTGGTCCAGGACCGCACCGAGACCGCGCTCGTCGCCGCCAGCCACTTCACCCTGCTGGACACCGCGCGTCCGCACACCGCCCGGCACCAGGCGGACGGCCCCGGTCTCGCCACGACGATCACCGTGCAGATCCCCTACGCGGCGCTGCCGTTGCCGCCGGATCGGCTCCACTGTCTGCTGGCCAGGCCGATGCCGGCACATCTCGGCGTCGGCGGACTGCTAATTCAGCATCTGCAAAGCATCGTGTCGCACCCGGAGCAGTACGAGCCCAACCAGGCCGAGATGCTGGGCGCCGTGGCGCTGGACCTGCTCACCGCCACGCTCGCCCAACGCCTCGACATCGAGGGCGTCCTGTCGCCGGAGGCACGGCACACCGCGCTGCGGGCCCGCGTGGTCGACTTCATCGACCGCCACCTCGACAGCAACGAGCTCAGCCCGAGTAGCGTCGCCGCCGCCCACCACATCTCGCTGCGGTCGCTGCATCGCCTGTTCGAGGCGGAGGCGACGACGGTTGCCGAACTCATCCGCTCCAAGCGTCTGGAGCAGTGCCGGCGTGATCTCGGCAACCCGCTGCTGCGGCAGCCGGTCCATGTCATAGCCGCCCGCTGGGGTTTTCCGGACCAGGCCCATTTCAGCCGCCTCTTCCGTGCTCACTATGGACGTTCACCGCAGGAGTACCGGACGGGCGTCGCTCGCCAGAACCGGTGACCGCCGCCGACCGCTACCGCCGGCGGTCGGTCGGATCGTTCTCGCCGAAGTCACTGACAGCGGCGCGGATGCTCTCGCCGTAGGGGTCGTCGGGTAGCCGCACCAGGTGTTCGCGGGCTCGGGCGAGGTGCTCCCGGGCCAGGCCGACGTTGCCCAGGCGTCGGTGGCAGTCGGCCAGGTTGAGGTACAGCGACGGCAGGAACGCCTGAACCTGGAGCGAGGGCAGATATTCCTGGGCACGTTCGTCGGTCAGCTCGAACACGGCGGCCAGGGCTCGTTCGTCCCAGGCCAGTTCCGCCTCGGTGGTGTCCTGCAGGTCGGCGAGGTAGTGCGCCAGGGTGCAGCGGTGCAGGGCGTCACCGGTGGTGCCGAGCTCGTCCCACAACGCGGTGAGCAGTTCACGGGCCCGGGCAGGTCCGCCGCTCTGGCCGAGCTGGACGGCCTCGATGATGCGGGTCATGGTCGGGTCGGCGGTCGCTTGGTCGCTCATGTCGCCGATGGTCGGGCCTCGACCCGGTCGAGGGTCAAATCCACGAGGTGTCGAGGAGTTACGTACCTCTGCTCGAATCGTGCATTCCGCCGGCGTCGCTGCTGATCGCGTACGCGTTCGCCGCCGGCGGCGCCTACCTCCTCGCGTTCGGCTCGATCGCGATGTACGTCGCGACCCGTCGAATGATCCGGGCGATGCTGCGCTGACCGGCTCGCGAGCGCGTCAGCGCTGGGCGACGATGGCTTCGAGCACCGAGCGGACCGATGTCGGGCGGTGACCGATGACTGTCTCCAACGTCGGGTCGGTCACGGCGAACTCGCCTTCCCGCGCCGCGCGGTACATGCCGAGAGTGAAGTCGGCCGCCGCCGCGGGCATGCCCCGCTCGATGGAGGACGCCCGCCACTGGTCGTCCTCGGCGACGACACGTTCGACGGTGCGGCCCGTGACGTCGCTGAGGATGGCTGCCACCGCTTCGAGGTCGAGCATCTCCGAGGCGGTCAGCGGTGCCGTGACCCCGTCGAGCAGGCCCTCCTCGGTCAGGGCCGCGGCTGCGGCCTCGGCCAGGTCGGCGTGTGCGGTCCAGGACACCGGGCCGTCCGCCGGTGCCACGAGTCGACCGGTCTCCAGCGCCGTACGGATGGAGAAGCTGAGCGTGCTCGCGTAGAACCCGTTGCGCAGGGCGGTGAAGGGAACCCCCAGCCCGGCGAGGTGCTCCTCGGTTACGGCGTGCGTGGGCTGGGCGGGAAAGAGCGAGTCCCGGGAGGCGGCCTGGTGGCTGGTGTACAGGACCCGTTTGGCTCCCGCGGCGCGGGCGGCGTCGATGGCGGCGCGGTTGGCGACGAGCGCGCCGGGGCCGCGGATGGCGGCGGAGACGACGAGGACCTTGTCGGCACCCTCGAAGGCGCGCCCCAGCGTCGCCGGGTCGGTGAAGTCTCCGGCGCGCACCCGCACCCCACGCTCGGCGAGGCCCGCGGCTCTGTCGACGTCGCGCACGCTCACGCCGACGGCGTCGGGTGGCAGCCGGTCGAGCAGCCGGTCGACGATCTGGGACCCCAGCTGACCAGTGGCACCGGTGACGACGATCATGATGAACACTCCTTGTTATCTGCGTTACGCTAAGAACGTTAGCAGCGATAATTCGCGGATAACAAGTCGCTGTTAGCATCGGTTCATGGTCACGACGCAGGACACCCGCGACGACGTCCGTGCGGGCATCGTCTCGGCAGCGACCCAACTGCTGCGCGAGAAGGGCGCCAACGCGGTGACGACGCGCGCCGTCGCCCAGGCCGCTGGCGTGCAGGCGCCGACCATCTATCGCCTGTTCGGCGACAAGGACGGCCTCATCGACGCGGTCGCCGAGCACGTCATGGCCACCTACGTCAGCGGCAAATCGGCCGCAGTGGACGTCGCGACGGGCGACCCCGTCGCGGACCTGCGCTCCGGATGGCGCGCACACGTGGAGTTCGGCCTGACAAACCCCGAGCTGTACGCGCTGCTCGCCGCGCGGGGGAGCGGAGCGCCCTCGCCGGCAACGGTCGCCGGCCTCGACGTGCTCCGTCGCCGCGTCCGGCGACTCGCCGAGGCCGGCCTCCTCCGGGTCGACGAGCAGCGCGCGCTCCTGATGATCCACTCTGCGGGCAACGGAACCATCCTCACCCTGCTGGGAATGCCCGCCGACCAGCGCGACCTCGGCCTGGGTGAGGCCATGCTCGATGCCGTGCTCACCAGCATCCTGGCGACAGCTCCGGCGACACCCGACACCACCACGAGCGCGGTCGCGGTGACCTTCGCGACGGTGCTGCCCGACCTCCCGGGGCTCACCGATGCCGAACGTGCGCTGATGGCCGAGTGGCTGCGCCGGTCACTGGCCCACCCGACGCCGTGATCACCTGGCCGGAAAGCAGTCGACGGGAGCAGGCCGGGGGAGATAGCTTTCAGCTGACCGCGACACCGCCCGAGGAGGTGAGACCCATGAACGTTGTAGCGATGTGGGTGCTCCCCCTTGCCGTCACGGTCGGGCGATTGACGTAGGTGTCGCCGGGAGCGCCTTGCCAACACGGCACTCCCGAGAGGCAACACCTATGTACCCTCCGCAATTCACCGCCGAGCCGCCGTCGACCGACCCGGTCGAGCCCCACTCCACCGTGGGCGACGTCCGCCCATCGTCGTCGGCCCCCGGCACCGACAGCGCGCCCCGCACGTACGACGTGATCATCGCCGGGTGCGGGCCGACCGGTGCGATGCTCGCAGCCGAACTGCGGTTGCACGACGTGCGAGTCCTCATCGTGGAGAAGGCGACCGAGCCGACGTCGGCCGTCCGCATCGTCGGCCTGCACATCCGCAGTCTGGAGCTGATGGCGATGCGCGGGCTGCTGGAACGCATCCTCCCGCACGGGCGGCAGCGTCCGGCCAGCGCCTTCTTCGCCGCCATCGCCAAGCCCGCGCCCAAGGGCCTGGATTCCCGGTACGCCTATCTGTTGGGCATCGCGCAGCCGGTCATCGAGCGTCTGCTCGAAGAGCACGCCATCGAACTGGGCGCGCAGGTCCGGCGCGATCGGGCGGTCGCCGGTTTCAAGCAGGACGACGAGGGTGTGACAGTCGAGCTGGCCGACGGGGAACAGTTGCGCTCGCGCTACCTCGTTGGCTGCGACGGCGGGCGCAGCACTGTGCGCAAACTGCTCGGCGTCGGCTTTCCCGGCGAGCCCGCCCGGACCGAGAGCCTGATGGGCGAGATGGAAGTCGGCGTCCCGCCGGAGGGGATCGCCGCCACGGTGGCCGAGATCCGCGAGACCCATCAGCGGTTCTGGCTCCGGCCCGCGGGCGTCGGGGTCTACAGCGTCCTGGTCCCCGCCGCCGGGGTCAGCGACCGCGCCGAACCGCCCACCCTCGACGACTTCAAACACCAGTTGCGCGCCATCGCCGGGACCGACTTCGGTGTGCACTCCCCGCGGTGGTTGTCCCGCTTCGGCGATGCCACCCGGCTGGCCGACAGTTATCGGGTCGGGCGGGTGCTGCTGGCCGGCGACGCGGCGCACATCCATCCGCCCATCGGCGGACAGGGCCTCAACCTGGGCGTCCAGGACGCATTCAACCTCGGCTGGAAACTGGCCGCTCGGATCCGCGGCTGGGCGCCGGAGGCACTGCTGGATACCTACCAGGCCGAACGCCGTCCGGTCGCCGAGGCGGTGCTGGACAACACCCGAGCCCAGACGGAGCTGCTGTCCACCGAACCGGGCGCACAGGCGGTGCGCAGGCTGCTCACCGAGTTGATGGACTTCGACGAGGTGAACCTCCATCTGCTGAAGAAGACCACCGCAATCGGCATCCGCTATGACTTCGGCGCCGGCCCCGACCTGCTCGGCCGCCGCCTGCCCGACGTGGATATCAAACAGGGCCACCTCTACGGTCTGCTGCACCGCGGCCGCGCTCTGCTGCTGGACCGCACCGAGCGCCTCACGGTTGGCGGCTGGTCAGACCGGGTGGACTACCTCGCGGATTCGACTGCGGCGCTGGACGTTCCGGGTGTCCTGCTGCGCCCCGACGGCCACGTCGCCTGGATCGGCGACGACCAGCAGGACCTGGACGACCACCTCTCCCGCTGGTTCGGCGAGCCCGTCCACTGATCTCAGGGGCGGCGGCCTCGACATCAAGGTTGAGTACCGCCCCAGACCAACTATCAGGGACCGGGCTCGGGGCAACCCAAAGCGTCACCCCGAGCCGGTCCCTGATGATGTGCGGCTGGACGCGCCGGTGACGGTTCATGACGCAGCCCGGCAGTCAGGTGCGGTTGAACCGCCAACGGGTCGCGGTCAGCCCGTCCGTGCCATAGCCGAAAGCACGGACGGGGGAGACCTCGTAAAAGGCATACTGGGGCGATCCCGGCAGACTGTCGTCATAGACTTGGCCGTCCCTGATGGCGAACGTCCAGCCGTACTTCGTTGCGAATGCGGCGGCCACCCGGCGCAGCGCCGTGCCGCCCGACACCTGGTGAGCTACACCGCTCACCACCAGGTCGAGGTCTTCCCCGCTCACTGTGATGACAGCGCGGGGATTGCCGGCCAGGTTTCGGCTCTTGCGGGAGTTCGGGCGGCTCGCAATGCACGGCGCCCCATCCACCAGCACCAACATCACCGGCGCGGCGTGTGGACGGCCATTCGGTTCCACCGTGGACAGCCAACACTTGGGCGCCGACTCCAGACAGGACAATGCCTGGCTCCATGGCTTGAGTGTCGCCACGTCGGTGTTGAAGGGTGTCGCATCTTCCTGCTGGAAGAGCAGCTCAGCGACTGGCGTGTCGACTGTCATGACGGGTCCTTGGTCGTGTCGTACTCGTCGTGCAGCCGCCACCACTGGTAGGGCTGGGTCTGCGGCCAGCCTTCCGGCGAGTCCTCCCAGGTCTCCTGTCTGCCGTATGGCGTCAGATCGAGAAAGGACCAGTTACTGCCGAGCCGTTCCACGCCCCGGGCCGTGGTGGTGTAGGTGCGGAAGATCCGGTCGTCGGCGCGGAGGAAGACGTTCAGCGCGAATCCGTCGCCGGTTCCCATGTCGGCGTTGAAGCTGTTGTTCAGCGACGAGTACCAGGGCAGGGTCCAACCCATTCGCCGCCGCAGCGCCAGCAGGTCGTCCAGTGGGCCATGGGACGTCAACGCCAGGGTGACGTCGCGGGCGTTGAGGTGGGCAGGGTGCCCGACGTTGTCGGTGAACATCGAGCAGCCGGAGCAGACCGCGTCGACGCCGTGCCACATGAAGGTGTACACGATGAGTTGGCGGCGGCCTTGGAACAGGTCGGTCAGACTGGCAGGCCCGGACGGGCCCTCGAACACGTAGTCCTGCTCGACTGGCGTCATCGGTAGCCGGCGACGCGCCGCGGCCACTGCGTCGAGCTGGCGGGTGAGTGCCTTTTCGTGGACTCGCAAGGTGTTCACTGCGTCTTGCCAGTCCCCGGTCGGGACGATCGGCGGATGGTTCATGCGGGCCTCTTTCGGCTTCATACGCGTGTGGAGGGGGCACAGACCAGTCCGTTCCTTAAGGAGATGGACCGATGTGACGCTAACAGAGTCAGTTCCTTGAAGGAACCACCGTGCGTATCGTGGCGTCATGCAGCGAACGCAATTCGGCGCCATGGCGTGCTCGATCGCCCGCACCCTCGACGTCATCGGTGAGCCGTGGTCGCCGCTGATCTTGCGGGACGTCTACGCCGGCACGCACCGCTTCGAGCAACTCCAGCGGGGCCTCGGCATGTCCCGCAAAGTGCTCGCCGAGCGGCTGAACTGGCTGGTCGAACAGGGAGTCCTGGCCCGGCGTGAGTATTCCGCCCGGCCGGTCCGGCACGAATATCTGCTCACCGACAAGGGCAGGGAGCTATGTGATCTGCTGCTTGTCATGGTGCGGTGGGGTGACCGGTGGACGGCGGGCGAGGCCGGCCCGCCGGTGCTGTACCGCCACCACGCCTGCGGCAAGATCAGTCATGTGGAACTGCGGTGCTCGGAGTGCGAACAGCCCATGCGGGCAACGGACATCGACCTCTTGCCCGGGCCCGGAGCCCACCCGAGATCTTGACCATCGGATCGGTTGGCTTACTGGTTGTGGCCGGCGATCGATCGCGGCACGTTCGGTGAGAGTCGGATGTGTTGACGGTTGGCCCCCAGGCCCCGGCGCTCGCACCGAACGGGCGCTTGTTCTGCTACGTCTCGCTCCCCTCAGCCGGACCGGTGACCACCACGACGAGGACACCGACCGTGCCCGCGAGCGGGACGACGCCATCGTCGTCGGCGAGCGTGAACCACGTGCCCGGATGCGCCTGCTCAACTCACCTTCGGTGAACTCGACCGTGGTCACATTCCCGCTCGGCCCAAACCGATCAATCGGGTTTGATGTATCTTCGTGGTCATGGGGCCGCCGAGTCACACCGCGCCGCCGTTCGTCCGGCTGGCCGCACACCCACTGCGCTGGCAACTGCTGACCGAACTCGCCCGCAGTGACCTGCGGGTCCGCGAACTGGTCAGCCTTCTGGCCCAGCCGCAGAACCTTGTCTCCTACCACCTGCGGCTGCTGCGCGACGGCGGCTTGGTCACCGCCACCCGCAGCAGCTTCGACGGTCGCGACAGCTACTACCACCTCGACCTCGACAGCTGCGCCCACGCGCTGGCAGGCACCGGTGCCGCTCTGCACCCCGCCCTGCAGTTGGGCAGCACTCCACCGGTCCCGCCGGTCCACCCGCCGCGAACCGTGCTGTTCGTGTGCACGGGCAACAGCGCACGTTCCCCCATCGCCGAAGCCCAGCTCCGACGCCACACCGCCGGCCATGTGCAGGTGAGCAGCGCAGGAACCCGCCCCCGACCGCAACTACATCCCCATGCCGTGCGGGTGCTGCGCGACCGCTTCGGCGTCGACGTCGCGAGCCGGCGCCCGCGGCACCTGGACACGCTCACCGGCCGTCGTTTCAACTACGTGATCACCCTGTGCGACAAGGCCCGAGAAGTCTGCCCCGACTTCGGTAACCCGTCCGGTCAGCTGCACTGGAGCATCCCCGACCCCGCCGCAGCCGGCACCCGGGACGACTACCCCGCCTTCTTGCAGGTTGCTGCCGACATCGACACCCGCGTGCGGCATCTGCTACCCGTCCTCGCCACCGATCCCCAGGAGACCAGAGCGTGAGCACACCTGAGCAATACGTCAGCGTCCGCTACCTCGTCGATGATGTTGACGCCGCCGTCGACTTCTACACCACCCACCTCGATTTTCACCTCAAGTCCAGCGCGGCCCCCGCCTTCGCCGACGTGGTCCGCGGCCCGCTACGACTGCTGCTGTCCGGACCCGCCAGCTCCGGTGCCCGCGCCACCCCGAACGACGCCACCAGCCCCGGCCGCAACCGCATCCACCTCATCGTCGACGACCTGGACACCGAGATCGACCGGCTCCGCGACGCCGGCCTGGCGTTCCGCAGCGAACTGGTCTCTGGGCCCGGCGGCCGTCAGATCCTGCTCGCCGACCCCGCCGGCAACCTCATCGAACTTTTCCAACCCGTCCGCGAAGCCACCCCCGCCAACACCTAAAACCAGTCGCACTTCGCCGCCGCGCAGCCCGCCAAGGCAGAGCCGATGTTCCTCAGCGCCAACTCCGCCGCAGCCAGCCGCTCATGCACGGGATCCCGCGCATCCAACGCACGCCGTGCGGGGCCAATGGGGTCACTGGTGGCCCAAGGCGACATCCCGGCTCAACTGATCGGCGTGCGCGGTGATCCACCTAGCGTCGCGTCGGTAGAGCGCGACATGACTGCGAATGTTTTCCTGTCCCTGATCAGCCCGGGCCTCGGTGAAGGCGGCGAGGTCGTGTAGTCGATGGACCGCGGCCTGGAGGACGTGAGCAGGGTCTTGCCCCGAGCCGTAGGCATCGCAGAGTATGCGCAGCCGACGTACCCGCTCGCCCAGGTCACTGTCGATTGCGTCGCCGTTGTCGGGATGGGCCAGCGGCACCAGCCGGTAGGCAAGGTAGGCCAGATCCCACGATCGGGGACCGGGCGACGCCGTGTCCCAGTCGATGACGCCGGTGAGCCGCCGGTCGGTGAAGACCATGTTGTACGGCGCAAAGTCGTTGTGACAGACGACCTCAGCTGGCTGCCGTACCGGGAACTGCCAAACTCCGCCGGCGGTGTCGAAGCCGGCGCTGGCCTGGTGAAGTTGTGCGAGGTAGACACCCGCATCGGTGAGGACGCCATCGCTCCAGATCCAGTCCGGCAACGGGTACTGCGGCACGATGCCCGGCAGGTACGAGACGCTGTCGCGTCCGTGCTCATCGATCCCGAGCGGTTGCGGAGCCCAGGTGACGCCACGCTCACGTAGATGTCTGAGCAGGCGTTGAATCGTCGGGCTCCAGGTTCCGGCACCTCGCCGAACAGTGGCACCAACACGAGTTGCACCCCCCATGTTGCCGCCCGGTAGCGCTTCCTCCTGCTCGTCGACCGCGTTCGCACTGTGGTCGTTCATGCAGACATCCTCAGCGCATGACGGCCGCAAAGCCACCGCGTTCCTGGGACAGGTTGACGCGGGGACCGAGGCCCAGTGCAGCTAATTACTAGATTGCCATTAACGATAATCCGCTAATTACCTGGGACAAAAGGTACACAACGTACAGGCACCATAATGACAGTTCTTGTGCGTAAGGAATCAGGATGTTGTGTTGACGACCCCGCGCGGCTCTGGCGGCCAGCTCACGTGCCGACTCATCCGCTCCGAACGGAGGCGGTGGCGTGACCGCCACGGGAAACTGACCGCCGCGATCCTGCTGGAGTGGTGTACTGCTCAGCGAACTCGGCACCCGAGACGGCGCCGTACGCACTCAGTCCACCTGCCGCCCGTAAGCCGCCCGTGCGGCGGCAACCTCTGCGGCCTGGCGGACGCGCCACCTTCTCTGGGCCTCGCTGTTGCACACACGACACACCTTGCGGTAGCGGCCACTCGCGGGATCGATTTCACGCTCGTGCCCGTGGCGGCAGCGCGGCTGCTGGGTGCGGTTGCGGCAGTTTTCGGCGTGTGTCACCTGCTGCAGATGAGTTGGTTCGATGCAGTCCGGCACGCCGCAAAGGTGGTGCACGTCCAAATTCGGGTCGTAGTCACCCACGAAGACAACGTAGGCCGTGATGTGGGCCCAAGCCCTCCCGGCGACCTTCTGGTACACGCCCCGCTGGCTACCGTAGCCGCAGACAATCAGGCAGCCGTCGTCCCGACGAACCGAACGATCGATGAGGTGCGCCCGCAGAGTCTCCTCCGTGAAATGTCGGGACAAGCCCTTCACCTGCGACAGCATCTCATCAGGCTAGGTCAGTGCTCCGACACCTTCGACCTGCTGGTACCCGCTCCGGCGGGCGCCCTGCCCTGAGCAGGTGCGCGGCGACGGAGTGGATGCCGTAGACGTCAACTGTTGACTGCGAACCGGTCGAGGGCTCGAAGGACGTGCTCACGCGTCTCGGCGGTGCCGAGATGCCCCGCGTTCTCGACAACGATCAACTCCGCACCGGGCCAGGCGCGGTGCAGTTCCCACGCCGTCTGCAGCGGCCCACCCAGGTCGAGTCGACCATGGATAAGGACACCTGGGACGCCGGCCAGCCGACCGGCATCGTGCAGCAGTACGCCTTCCTCCAGCCACGCCCCGTGAGAGAAGTAGTGCGCGCAGATTCTCACAAAGGCCAGCCGGGCAGCGGTAGGGCGGTCGCCGTACGGATTTGATGCGCCGCCGGTCTCGCCAGACAGCACCGCGTCCTCCCAGGCGCACCAATCGGCAGTGGCCTTCTCCCGCACGGCGGGGTCAGGATGTTCCATGAGGCCGGCGTAGGCCGCGAAGACGTCACCGTCGGGTGGTGTGCCGGCCCCTGCACGCGCGGATCAGCATCGAGCGAGGCAGATGCTGGCAAGCGGAGCACTGGATCGGCGCCGTGCGCACCCAGACGATCGCGCTCGCCTGCCACCGTCTGGGTCTCCCCACCAGCTTCGCCAAGGGCGCCCACCTACTACCCGCCGACATCAGCGGGCCGCTCGAAACGACCCTGGTCCGCTCCACCGACGAAACCGAGTTACGTCGCGCGCTCCTGGCCGCCGCAACGGCCCTGGCCGCGGAGCTCACTCGTACGGACCCGAACCTGGCCGGTCGACTACGCCCGATTCTCACCGAACTCGCCACCACCACATGACGCCCTGAAGCAGCGACCCGCGCGCCCGTCGGCGTCACCGACCTGCACGTGTGTCGGTGACGCCCACGGGCTTCTCAGGCGCGGATGCGGTAGTGGAGGTGGACGACGCCGCTGCTGAGTCGGCGACTGTCCAGTAGCTCCAGACCGAGGCGGGTGCCGCTGGGCAGCCCGGGCTTGCCCCCGCCGGTGAGGATGGGATGGATCAGCAGGTGACACTCGTCGACCAGCCCGGCCTGGAATGCCTGCGTCGCGAGGTGTGCGCCCCCGATGGTGAGGTCACTGGTGGCCGAGGCTTTCATGGCGCGTACCGAGGCAGGGTCGAAGCTCCGTTCGAGCCGGGTCTTGGCGGTCGAGGTCGCGTCCAGCGACGTGGAGTAGACGACCTTGTCCGCTGCCTGCCAGACGTCGGCGAAGTCGGCAGTGAGCTTCGAATGTGCGGCCAGGGCAGGATCGGTCTCCCAGAGCGACATCGACTCGTACAGGCGTCGGCCGTAGAGGTAGGTGCCCATGGGCCGAACCAGGTCGGTGATGAACGCGAGGTAATCGTCGCTGGGTGGGGTCCAGTCGAATCTGCCGTGTTCGTCCTCGATGTAACCGTCGAGGGACACGTTGGTCACGTAGATCAGCTTGGCCATGGGGCTACACCTCGACGTCGACTGCGACGGGGTGAGAATTCCGCAGTGTGGCGTCCAGTTTGGAGAAGGCCTCGTTCCAACCCTGGTCGGCGGGGCCAACCACCCGCCCCGGGAGCCACTGACGGATCTCGAGTCGCGTCCGTCCATCGGCCTCGTCGTGGAACTCGACCCGCATCCTTGTCTCGTGCGGCTCAATGCCCTCCGGCAGCTGCCCGGTGACGTGCGCGACGCCGTCGAGCAGTTCACCGTCCACAACATCGGTGAGGTCGACGTGGACGGCGACTCGAAGACCGGGTTGGGCCGGGAAGACCTCGGTCCACCGCTGGTGGCCGCCAGGCCGGACGTCGAAGTCCATCTCGTCGCGGGGCAGTGAGTTGCCGATCGGTCCCCACCATGCGGCCAGGTGGTCCGGGTCGGTGAAAGCTCGGTAGACCAGCTCCCGTGGCGCGTCCACCACGCGTGAGATGACGATCTGCGGCTCGTCGCTGTCCATCAATTCTCCTTGTCGTGAGCCTTGCCCGGTGATTCGCTGTCGGGAATCGCCGGGCCGTGGGCCGTTCGGTCCGTTGGGCGACCAGCTGCCTGCACGGCCGCAAGGTGGGCGTCGAGGCGGGTGAGGGAGGTGTCCCAGAACCGCCGGTAGCGCTCGATCCACTCGGCCGCTTCGCGCAGCGGGGCGGCCTCGATGCGACTCATCCGCAACTTCCCCGACCGGGTGCGGGAGATGAGCCCAGCGCGCTCAAGCGCCTTCAGATGCCGCGACACCGCCGGCATCGAGATCGGGAGCGGAGCGGTGAGTTCGGTGACCGTGGCGTCGCGGTCGGCCAGCTCGGCGAGGATCGCCCGTCGAGTCGGGTCGGCGAGCGCCGAGAACACCGCGCTGAGTTGATCGCTGCCTGACACCAGAGCCTCCAGTCACTTAACCAACACGTTAAATGTAGTGCCGGATGAACGCGTGTCAACACGCCGAGCATCGCGGGCAGACACGGCGCATCGAAGCCTCGATCTGGTGCCCGGCGTCCGGTGGCGGTCATGGGTGACGGCGAAGGTCACCGAGCTGGTTCGGGCCAAGCCGGCCGCACGGCGTTGACCATCGGGTAGTCCCGGCCTACGCGCTTGCGCGCTAACCCCAGGGCGGTAGCCAGACCTCGATGTCGGGTGCCTGCACTCGCCGGGAGGCGAGGTAGTCGCGCAGTGCCCGCAGCGCGGGATGCGGGTTGTCGTCGCGCCAGATGAGTGACATGGGATAGATGGGCGCCGGGTCGCGCACCGGTACGCGCCGCAGGTCGTAGCTGTCCGGCCACAGATACCGGGTGCGAACGCCCGCGAGGGTCGCCAGCTCCGCGGAGTCGGCGATCTCGGCCAGCAGCGCCTCGTTGCCGAAGACCGGCCCGACCAGGTCGATGGTGAGGCCGAACGCGGCAGCGAGTTCATCGTAGTAGTCGGCCCATTCGGTGCCCGGGGCCATGCCGGGCATCCAGATGCGGTGCTCGGCGAGTTGTGCGGGCGTGACGGTGCGGGCGTTGGCCAGGGCGTGGCGTGGGCCGACGAGCAACTCGTGGTGCTCGTCGATCACGCGGGTGGTTCTGATCGCAGCGGGCAGGTGGCGCGCGGCGACGGTGACGGCGTGGAAGGTGGCGTCGACAGTCCCCGCCTCGACGGCGGCCATCGCGGCGTGGACGTCGGCGTCGAGGGTGACGACGTCGAGTTCGATGCGGGGATGCGCGCGGTGGAAGTCCTGGAGCAGCACCGCCGGGGCGATCCGGCGGCTGTGCACGTCGACGCGCAGTGCCCGTCGGCCGGGGCGTACGGAGGCGTCGGCGCGCGCCTCGGCCCGGAGCAGTTCGCGGGCGTGCGGCAGAAAGGTCTGACCGTCGACGGTGAGGTGGGTGCCGCGCGCGGTGCGGGTGAACAGCCGTACCCCGAGGTCCTTCTCCAGTGCGGCGATGCGCTTGGAGACGGCCTGCTGGGTGATCGACAGCGCGGCGGCGGCGTCCTGGAACTGGCCGGCGTCGACGGCGGCGACGAAGGTGCGGACGGCGTCGAGGTTCACCCGACGAACCCTACTGACACAACCTCTGGTTGTGCCGCGCCGCTCACGCGGTTGTTTGATCCCGGGTGAACGGCGTTGCTTTGATCCTCACGGTCAACGCTGAGTTGTTGGGGGCGGGAGGTGTGGGCTTGTCCGCGAGACGATCCCTGGGGCGGCGGTTCGGCTGGTTGTGGGCGTCGTACGCGGTCAGTGCCTACGGCTCGGGGCTGGGCTTCGGGGCGTTGCCGTTGATCGCCGTGCTGGTGTTGCAGGCCAGCCCCGCTCAGGTGTCGGTGTTGGCCGCGCTGGCGCCGGCGGTGGGCGCGCTGATCGCGTTGCCGATCGGGCCGTGGGTGGAGTTCCACCGCAAGCGGCGGGTGATGATCGCCATGGACCTGGCCCGGTTCGCGGTCCTGCTGACCATTCCCGTCGCGTACGCGCTGGGCCGGCTCAGCTTCGGGCAGTTGCTGGTCGTCTCGGCCGTGCTCGCCACCGCCAAGATCGCCTTCAACGCCGCCAGCGGCGCCTTCCTCAAGGCCCTCGTGCGTCCGGACGACCTGCTGGTGGCGAACGCGCGGTTCGAGTCGACGGCCTGGAGTTCGATCGCGCTCGGGCCACCACTGGGCGGCGCAGCGGTGGGACTTTTCGGGCCCGTCGTCACCGTCGTGGCCGACGCGCTCAGCTACCTGCTCTCCGCGCTGGGCCTCACCGCCATTCGCGGCCCCGAAGACCACCCCCGGCGCACCGGCGCCGGCCGGGTACGGGCCGATGAGCTGCTTGACGGCTGGCGGCACCTGCTGACCCACCCCGGCCTGCGGGCGCTCTACCTCAACCAGTTGCTCGTCGGCGGACTGATCATGGCTACCGAGCCGCTGTTGGCCGTGCTCCTGCTCGGCGAGCTGGGCTTTGCGCCCTGGCAGTACGGCCTCGCCTTCGCCGTGCCCTGTATCGGCGGGCTCATCGGGTCACGCCTGGCCCGTCGGGTGGTGGCACGCTACGGCCAACACCGGATCATCCGCACCGTGGGCACGCTGCGCGCGATCTGGCTGATCGGCCTCGCCGTCGTCCAGCCCGGCGTGGTCGGTCTCGCCACGGTGATCGCCGTCGAGTTCGCGATCATCATCAGCATGAGCCTGTACAACCCAGTGCTCGCCACCTACCGCCTTCAACAGACTCCGAAGGATCGCATCGTCCGCACCCTCTCTGCCTGGTCGATCGGCAGCAGCGCGGCCATCGCCACCCTCAGCGCGCTCGGTGGGCTGCTCGCGCAGGCCACCAGCCCCCGCACGGCGATCGCGGTCGCCGGGCTGGTGATCCTCGCGAGCCCGCTGCTGCTACCCCGACGCCCGGACGCCGATCGGCCGGCACCGGAGCGCCCCGCGCGGGTCTCTACGATCGCGTGATGTTCCAGCCGGCCTACCCGATCCGCACCGCACGGCTCGTCCTGCGCCCGGTCACTATCGACGACCTCGACGACGTGTACGCGTTTCAGCGCCGACCCGACGTCGTGCGCTGGATGCTCGGCGCGGAGCCGCGTACCCGTGAGCAGTCGCGGGTATCGGTGCTCGCCATGGCGGGTGAGGACGCTTGGCGCGCGGAGGGTGACTGCCTGACAATGGCCGCGCTCACCGACGCCCGGGTGATCGGGATCGTGGAGTTGGTGTGGCGCAGCCAGCTCGACCGTACCGCCGAGCTCGGGTTCGTCTTCCACCCCGACCACGGCGGTCGCGGGTTGGCCACGGAGGCCGCCACCGCGGTGCTGGACTGGGGTTTCACCGAGTTCGGACTGCACCGGGTCTACGGCCGGTGCCACGGTCGCAACACCGCGTCGGCCGGACTGATGGCGCGACTCGGCATGCGGCAGGAGGCCCGCCATGTCGAGAGTTACCTGTTCCAGGGAGAGTGGGCCGACCAGCTCGTCTTCGCGATCCTGGCGAGGGAGTGGCGGGCCGGGACCCGCACCTCACAGGGTGGGATGCGCCAGTAACCGGCCGTGCGCCGGCTGATCGGTGAAGCCGTGCCCGCGCGTCGCGGCGGCGGTCGATCGCCGCCGCGAGACGCGGGGTGTGCCTGCTCAGGCCCGGCGCGCGAGCCACTCGCGGTAGGCGGTGGGCGCGATGACGGCGTCGTCGCCTGCGATGAGGACATCGCCGGACATGGCGGCGAACATGCCGGCGCCGTTGTCGGTGGTGACGGTGCGCTGGTCACCGCGGGCGGCGAGGGTGATCCGCCCCAGCTCGTCGAGGGCGAAGACATCCGGCCCGGCGACGTTGCGGATGCCCTGCAATGGCGCGCCCATGCTGACCTCGGCGACGGCCTGCGCCACGTCGGCGGCGGCCATCGGCTGCACCGGCGTGCTGGGCAGGCGGACGGTGGTGTCGTCGGCCGTCCAGGACAGGATCGCCTCGACGAACTCGAAGAACTGGGTGGCGCGGACGATCGAGTACGGAATCGGACCGGCCGTGAGGATCTCCTCCTGGAGGGTCTTGGCGCGGTAGTAGTCCAGGTCGGGCACCTGGTCGACGCCGACGATGGAGAGGATCACCGCGTGGCCGACGCCCGCGCGAGCGGCTGCGGCCAGCAGGTTGTCCATGGTCGTCTGGAAGAAGGCGGGCGAGGCCTCGTCGAAGGTCGGCGAGTTCGTCAGGTTGACGACGACCTCGGCGCCGGCGAGCCCGTCGGACAGGCCCTGCCCGGTGAGCAGGTCCACCCCGGTGGACGGCGAGAGCGGCACCGCCTCGTGCCCCGCGGCCTGCAGGATCTTGACGACCTGCGACCCGATGAGGCCGGTCCCGCCCAGTACGGCGATCTTCATGCCATGCACCTTCCCGTGAGTGTGTGGCCCGACCGCTGAGGTTCAGCGGATACTCGGACCCTTCCTGTCCGAGAACTATACTCGGACACAACAAGTCCGAGTAGCGGGGTGACTAGGGTGACGTCATGAAGATGTCCGGCGGGGTCGAGTGGGCGCTGCACTGCTGCGTGGTGCTCACCGCCAGCCACACGCCCGTTCCGGCGGTCAAGCTGGCGGAACTGCACGACGTCTCCAGCAGCTACCTCGCCAAGCAGCTCCAGGCGCTCGCCCGCGCCGGCCTGATCCACTCCGTGCAGGGCAAGTCCGGCGGGTACGTGCTGACCCGCGCACCGGAGAGCATCACCCTGCTCGACGTGGTCCGGGCCATCGACGGTCCCGGCCCGGCCTTCGTCTGCACCGAGATCCGCCAGCGCGGCCCGTTCGCGACGCCGGCCGACGCCTGCACCACGCCGTGCCCGGTGGCCCGCGCGATGTGGGCGGCCGAGGACGCGTGGCGCCAGGCGCTCGCCGCGGTCACGATCGCCCATCTCGCCCGCGACGTCGACGCCACCTCCGGCCCCGAGGCCCTGGTCGGGATCCAGGCCTGGCTGACCGGCGGAGCCAGCTGACCCTGGCTGACCGGCGAAGCCGGTGGTGCACGATCAGCCGGTGTGGCGTACCTCGGTGTCCCAGATCTGCGCCCACGGACGCCGCAGCCCCCGGCACACGTGGATCGGGCCGCCGTTCTCGTCGTTCTCCACCTCGAAGCGCTGTTCCACCCTCGCGGCGAGGGTGCACTGCTCGAACCAGATGTTGAGCTGGCCGGGGCGCTCCCAGCCGACGGCGATGACCACGTCCGCGTCGGCGGGCGGCCGACCGAAGTCGACCATGCTGTTGTGCCCGGAGTACGCGCGGGGGAGACCACGGGCCGGACCGTAACGCGCCAGTGCGCCGGCCTCGCCGTAGTTGGCGGTCAGGACGACCGCCCGTGACCGCTCCTCGGGCGGCAGGCCACGATGGACCCTCGCGACCGAGTCGGCGAACTCCGGCCAACCGATCGTCTCGCCGGCGTCGTAGTTGACGTCGACCACGAACCCGGGCAACCGGTCGGCCGGCAGCACCGGCAGCAGCAGCACGACGTTGGGCAGCAGGAACGGCACCACGCCCAGCGTGAGCAGCCCACGACGCCACCAGAGCGACCCGCGCGAGGCCCACGCCACGGTGACCAGCGCTCCGGCGGCGGTGAGGACCAGCAACAGCGGCGCGTCGTAGTAACCCTTGCCGCCGGCGATCAGCACGATGCCGACGACGAGCACCCAGGCCCACCCCACCGCCCGGTAGGCCCGCCACTCGGGCCGACGTAGCAGCGCGACGAGGCCGGCGATCCAGATGGGTACGGCGTACGGGCTGATGATGACGAATTGGAGGGTGAACGCGTCGAGCCGGCCGCTGTAGGAGCTGTCGCCGTCGGAGATGGAGGCGGCCACGCCGAGCTGCGGAAAGCCGTTGGCCGCCTGCCAGATCAGGTTCGGCGCGGCCAGCAGCACGGTGACCCCGGCCGCGGCGAGCACCCACCGGTCGCGCAGCAGCCGGCGTGGGCCGGCGATGAGCACCCCCGCGACCAGGCCGACGGCCAGCAGCGCCGGCAGCAGCTTGCTGAGCATGCCCACACCGAGCGCCAGCCCGATGCCCAACGCCCAGCGGCTGTCACCGGTACGCAGCAACCGCACCGCACACCACGCCGCGACCAACCAGACCAGCAGGTCGACGGTGGTGGTGCTGAGCAGGTGACCACTGGCGAGCACGATGCCGGAGAGCGCGGCGAGCACCGCCGCGAAGAACTGCCCGCCCCGGCCGGCACCCAGCTCCCGGGCGATGGCGGCGACCAGCAGCACCGCACCGCCGGCCAGCACCGCCGACGGGGTACGCAGCACCACCAGGTTGCCCGGCGCGATCGTGTCGAGCAGCCGGGCCAGCGCCGGGACCAGGGGCCCCTGATCGACGTAGCCCCAGTCGAGGTGCCGACCGGCGAGCAGGAAGTACAGCTCGTCGCGGTGATAGCCGTAACGGTCGGCGAGTAGCAGGAGCGTCACGGTGGTGGCGGCGGCCACCAGCCACGGGCCACGGGTACGAACGCCGGGCTCCGGCGGCCGCCCCGACGGCGGCGACTGGGTCGGCCGCTGAGGCCGGTCGATTTCGATCGCGGGCTCGCTCACCCGCTCATGATGACCGGCGGCGTCGCCGCGCGGGTGCCCCTACCAGCGTTCGGCACTGTCCCGAATGCGGGTGGTCGGGGCGGGTGCGAAGATCAGCTTTGTCACTCGGACCGAAAGGACGATATGCGCTATCGCACTCTGGGCAACACCGGCACCCTGGTGTCCACCCTGTGTCTGGGCACGATGACCTTCGGCGCGGAGACCGACGAGGCCGGCAGCTTCGCCCAACTGGACCGGTTTGTCGAGGCCGGCGGCACCTTCATCGACACCGCTGACGTCTACTCCACCGGCGTCTCCGAGGACATCATCGGGCGCTGGCTGCGCAGCCGACCCGACCTGCGTGACCGCCTGGTGATCGCCACCAAGGGACGGTTCCCGATGGGCCCGGGGGCCAACGACGCCGGCCTGTCCCGGGTGCACCTCACCCGCGCCCTGGACGCCAGCCTGCGCCGCCTCGGCGTCGAGGCCGTCGACCTGTACCAGGCGCACGCCTGGGATCCGCTGACGCCGCTGCCGGAGACGCTGCGGTTCTTCGACGACGCGGTCAGCGCCGGCAAGATCCGCTACGCGGGGGTCAGCAACTTCACCGGCTGGCAGTTGCAGAAGGCCGCCCTGCTCACCCAGCACCTCAACCTCACCCCGATCGTGACCTTGCAGCCGCAGTACAACCTGCTGGCCCGGGAGATCGAGTTCGAATTGGTGCCGGTCTGCGAGAACGAGGGCATCGGCATCCTGCCGTGGTCACCGCTGGGCGGTGGGTGGCTGACCGGCAAGTACCAGCGCGACAGCACGCCCACCGGCGCGACGCGGCTCGGCGAGAACCCGCAGCGCGGCGTCGAGGCGTACGCGGGTCGCAACGCCGAGGAGCGCACCTGGCGGGTGCTCGACGCGGTCCGCCAGATCGCCGCGGACCGGGGCGTGTCCATGTCGGCGGTGTCGCTGGCCTGGCTGGCGGCCCGACCGGCGGTCACCTCGGTGATCCTCGGCGCGCGTACCACCGACCAGCTCGACGACAACCTGACCGCCGCCGACCTGGTCCTCGACGCCGAGCAGATGCGGCTGCTGGACGAGGCGAGCGCCCCGCTGGTGGGCGACTACCCGTACGGCGCGGCCGGGGTGCGCCAGCGCGCCCGTGACCTGCCGGCCGGGTCATGACGTCGTTCCCCGAGCCCACCGACCCGGCCGGCGGCCGCACCGAGGTCTTCCTGCGCTACCTGGACTACTTCCGCGAGTCCACGGTGGCCAAGGTGTCGGCGCTGGCCGAGCCGGAGCTGCGGCGCAGCCGGCTGCCGTCCGGGTGGACGCCACTGGAACTGCTCACACACCTGCGCCACGTCGAGCTGCGCTGGATCGAGTGGGGTTTCCAGGGCCGGGATGTCGCCGAGCCGTGGGGCGACCGCCGCGACGACCGCTGGTACGTCGCCCCCGACGAGAGCCGCGCGGACCTGGTGGCGGCGCTGCGGGCGCAGGGCGCGCACACCACGGCCGTGGTGACGGCACACGACCTGGCCGAGATCGGCGCGCCGGGCCCGCGGTGGAACGGCGCGGACCCGGCGTCGCTGGAGCGGGTGCTGTTCCACCTGGTGCAGGAGTACGCCCGCCACCTGGGCCACCTCGACGTGGTCGCCGAACTCGCGGGCGGCCCGACCGGCGGGTGAAGCCGTCGGCTCGATAATGGGCTGATGCCGCTGCTCGTCGCACACGTGGCTTCGTTCGTGTGAATCCGAGGCCCACTTGTCTGTGGTGGCGACGCGGTGCTCAGGTCGGACAGCGGCACCACCAGATCTTGGACAGTTTCCGTTACGCCCTAACGGAAACTGTCCAAGATCTGCGCGGAGAGCGTGGCGTCGAACCTGTGCCGTCGTGCGGGCGGAGGCAGTCGACGGTTGGACGGCCGCCTGCGGATGATCCAGCGATGTGTCGTTCGGGTGATCCGGGTGGCGCAGCTGGTGGACGGTCGGCTGTCAGTAGGGGCAGGTGCGCCCGTCGCGAACCATCTGCGCGTACTCGGCGCCGGTGATGCGCAGCCGGTCGGTCTTGCTGCCGTCCTTGGCTCGACAGCCGTTGAGCGAATTGAGGTAGATCCAGGTGTGGGCCGCGTCGTCCGCGCGCCCGGTCACCTCGAACGGTTTGGCGCCGGGTGCCGAGATCACCATCGTCTGACGCCGTCCGTCAGCCAGGTAGTCCAACTCCAGTCGCCATCGGCAGTGCTGTTTGGCGCTGCGCGCTCGTACCTGGATGACGTTCTTCTCACCCTTGGGCAAGGTGATCTTGTGGGTGGCGAAGAACGGTGCACCGGCACCGGCATCCTCGCCACCCAGGTCCTCGACGAGCATCCGGGGATTCGGTCGATCCACATGTGTCACGAGGACGACCTTCTCGGAGGCGCCCTGGGATTCGTTGGGCTCCCGGATCCCGGTGAGCGGGGGGCGGCAGGGCTCGACGAGGACGGGTCGGAGATCGACGGCCTCCACGGCCTCGTCCCGGGTGCCGACGAGGGTGATCTCCCAGGTGCTCCGTTCGATGTCGACCGCGCCGGCCTCGACGGCCGGATCATCCGGCCGTTCGGCGTCCAGACGAGCCAGGTCGGCGCCGGCGGGGTAGACGTAGTCGAGCGCACCCTCGTCCGGGTAGGGGACGTGCTTCAGGTCGAGGACGACGAGTGGTCCCCGGCCGGCCAACTCCTCGGCCAGCTCGTTCGCCGGTTTCCACTGGTTGATCATGCCGAGAACAACGGCGCCGAGCCAGGTGGCGACCGCACCGACCACGATCGTCAGCAGCCAGGTGACGGGACGTTTCCACCAGGCGACAGGTGCCGGCGCGGGGGCCCTACGGCGACGCGGAAGCTTGTTACGTGGACTCATGGACCGGAGTCTCCTGCGTATCGGTGGACGTGTCGGTGGACGTGTCGGTGTCGAGGATCCGACGGGCCAGCAGCACGGGCAGCGCGACGAGCCAGCCCCAGGCCGCGCCGAAGCGCAGCGCGGAGGTCAATTGCCGGCCCAGGGACTCCCAGGGCGCGCAGCCGGTGGGGGAGTCCGAGATGGCGCAGTCGACCAGGACGTCAGACGTCGCGGTCAGCGCGGACGCCGCGATCACGGCACCCCAGCAGACGACGACGAGCCCGAGGTGATGCCCGGAGGTCGGCAGGCCGTCGAGCAGCGCCCAGAGCAGGAGCCACAGCACCAGCAGCAGGGCGACGGCGAGCACCGACCTGTGCACCCACACGTCCATCGACAGCGGATTCAGCTCGGTCGCGTGAGTCAGCCGGTATTCCACGTCATCGCGTACGCGTGGGGGCGGGGACAGGGCGGGGCGGTACAGGAACACCCTGAGCAGCGCCAGGAATCCTCTTTCGGTATAGCTGTCCCAGACCGCCTGGGTGCCGTTGACCAGCATGAGCACCAGCACCGGAAGGACACCGGCCAGGGCGAGGTTCGCGCTGCGTCCCCGCACGTCGCCGATCAGCGGCACCCGGGCTGCCTCGGTGTCGTCAAGCGATTCCTGAGGCTCGTCGTCGCTCTCGTCGCTCTCGTCGCCCTCGTCGCCCTCGTCGGTGTCGTCGTGCAACTCGTCCAACAGCACTCTCGCCAGTCTGGTGCCACCGACCAGGGATGCGTTCATGCCCGCGATCAGGCAGCCGAAGAAGAGGGCGTCGGACGTCCAGCCCGTCAGCGTCAGGTGCGCGCTGGCGAGAAGCGTGGAGTGGTCCAGTGCCTCGTTGGCGTACCAGCCGGTGGGGGCGGTGTGGACACGGACCACGAAGGTGGCCCACCAGAGTAAATCCCCGATCGCCGTGGCAGTCAGGGCGGCGGCCGCGCCGGTCATCGCCGCGACGAACGGGTGCGTCCGTCGGGTGACGAGGCCGCAGGCCAGGTACGTCGACACCCCGATCAGCAGGATCACGCCCCAACGGATCAGCGGCGTCACCGCGTCCATGATGGGAGCGGTCGTGGGGTCGAGGGGGGCGAAGAAGACGTACCCCTTGGCGACGAGGGTCGGGAGGTCGACGGCGGCCCGCGTGAAGGTGATCGGCTCCGTCATCGAGCGGATCTTGAGGGTGACGCTCAGGTATATCAGTGTGGCGCCCACCGCGGCGAGCACGGCGACGACAATCCTGAATGGTCGGCTCATCTGGCCGACGTCGTCCCGGGGCGGCCCGCGAGCCGCTGGACGATGTCCGGAGTGGTCGTCACGCCGTCAGTCTCCCGCATCGTGATGCCTTGCACAGGCCCGTCCGTGCCCGCTCGGGCGTGGCTGACGCTGGGTCAGCGGGCTTGCGCCCAGCCGACGAAACGCGGGGTCAGATCGGGCAGCGCGACGTCCGGGGTGAGCTTGGTGAGATTCGAGGCGGGTTACGTCCAACTCCACATCGTCCCGGCGGACGCGCCCAGCTATCCGGGGCTCGACGGACCGTTCACCATCGCCGACATGCCGGACGGGTCGCGGGTCGCGCACGTGGACAGCGCGGCACGCCGGCTGACCGACCACATCGCACGGAGGCTCCCGGCGCTGGCCGGGAGCCTCCGTCGTGGGGTGGGGGGGCCGTCGGCCGTCGCGCACCGACGATCGATGGGATCATCGAACAACGGCCGGGTCGGCCGGTTGCGGTTGCGGGGCCGCCGGCCAGGTGAGTCGGCGTACGCCGGGAACAAGCGCGGTGCACGCGCAGGAGGCGAGGACCAGCAGGCCCGCCACGGCCAGCGGAACGGGTGCGCCGAAGGCGTCGGCGGCCAACGGCGCCAGCGCGTAGCCCAGCGGCATGGCGCCCAGCGACACCAGCCAGTCGTACGAGGTGACCCGGGCCAGGACCTCCGGCGGGAAGTGGTGCTGCACGACGGTCTCCCACACCGGGTTGAGGTAGCCGAGGGCGGTCAGCGCCACCGCGTAGGCGGCGATCACCGCGGGGGCGGGCGCGGCGACGGCGAGCAGGAACAGTGGGGCGGCGTAGCAGGCCAGCCCGAGGTTGGCCAGCAGCACCGGCCGGTGCAGCCGGACCCGCCCGGCCAGCAGTGATCCGGTGAGCATCCCGATCGCGCCGGCCTGCAACAGCAGCACCCAGGTCGTCTCGCCGCCCAGGCGGTCGATGGCGACGGCCGGCCCGAGGGTCATCAGCACGGCGGCGGCGCCGTTCCACACGCCGTGCCCGAGCAGGCTGGTCCAGAACCAGTCGCGGGCGCGTACCTCGCCGAAGCCGTGCCGCAGGTCGGCGAGGACGGAACGGCGGGGCACCGGCACGTGGCGGACCCGCACCAGCGCGAGCAGCATGGCGCTGAGCGCGAAAGACGCGCCGTCCAGGATGAACGCCCAGCCGGGCCCGGCGGCCCAGATCAGCGCGCCGGCCAGGGCCGGGCCGGCGAGGCGGCTGGTGTTGGCGGTGATCCCCATCAGGGCGTTGGCCCGCTGCCGGTCGGCCGGTTCGACGGTGCCGGCGACCAGTGGAGACGCGGTCGGGATGGCGAACGCCGAGGCGGTGCCGCCGAGCGCGGACGCCACCACCACTGTGGTCAGTGACGGGTCGCCGCCGAGCAGCTCCACGCCGACCGCGAGCTGCGTGGCGCAGCGGACCAGGTCGGCCAGGAGGGCGACCCGGCGGGCGTCGAACCGGTCGGCAACCACCCCGCCGAACGGCAACAGGACCAGCCGGGGGACGACCGCCGCGGCGAGGACGACGGCCAGCGCGCTGGTGGAGCCGGTAGCCCGCAGCACTGCCAGCGCCAGGGCGGCAGGCACCACCGCGTCGCCGAGAGCGGAGATGGTGCGCCCCAGGAACAGCAGCCGGAAGGAATGGTCGCGCAGCGGGTGAGCCATGACCACAACATACTTCGGCGTCGAATATTTCGGCAACGAATATTTTGGTACCGAGGTAAGCTGGCGCGGTGACCACCACTCCGGACGCCGTCGACCGGCACATCGAACGCTGGCTGCCCGTGGTGCCCGACCTCGACGCGGACATCGAGGGGGCGGTGACCAGGATGATCCGGCTGACCCGGCATCTGCGGGCCGTCAAGGAGCGGGTCCTGGTCGATCTCGACCTACCGGCCCACGAGTACGACACGCTGCACGCCCTGGCCGGCCGCGGTGGTCGGGCGGCACCCTCGGACCTCGCCGCAGACCTCGCGATGGCCCCCGCCTCCATCACGGCGCGAGTGGACGCGCTGCTGCGGCGGGGCTTCGTCCACCGGATTCCGTCGACAGTCGACCGTCGGCGCGTCGACGTGGAACTCACCGAGGCGGGTCAGGCCGCCTGGCGCGGGGCGATGGAGGTCCAGGGCGCCGAGGAACACCGCCTGCTCGGCACACTCACCGCGGCCGAACGGCGACACCTCTCCGACCTGCTGCGCCGGGTGCTGCTCGTCGCCGAGCAGCCACAGAGCACGCCGCAGACCGACTGAGCGAGGCCGAAATCGCCTGGCGGCCCGCGTACCGCTGATGGAAGGGTGACCGGCGTGACTGCGCATGAGCTGGCCGGGGCCCTGGCCGACGACGGACGGCGACGGATCTTCGCGGCGATCGTGCTGGGTGCGACCAGCGCGACCGAGGTCGCCGAGCGGACCGGCCTGCCGGCACGGGTGGTGCTCACCGGGGTCCGCCGGCTCACCGACGCGGGCCTCGTCACCGGCGCGGACGGTGCCCTCGCGGCCGACGAGGCGTCGCTGCGGGCCACCGCGCGCGACAGCCGCCCCGCCGACGACGCCGAGCCCGGAGTCGACCCGGTGCTGCGGACCTTCCTGCGCGCGGGCGTCCTGGTGAGTCTTCCGGCGCAGCCGAGCCGGCGGCGGGTCCTGCTGGCGCACATCGCCGAGCGGTCGTTCGAGCCGGGCACCCGCTATCCGGAGCGGGCCGTCGACGACGCGCTCAAGCCGTGGTGCGCCGCGGGAGGGTCGGATCACGTGACACTGCGCCGGTATCTGATCGACGAGCAGTTGCTTACCCGCGAGCGCGGCGTCTACCAGCGGCTCTGATCGTCCACCGCGCGAACAGTCTCGTTGCGGAGGATCTTGCTAGCCTCGGCGCATGACCTCCTGCACGCCCTCGGATGGCCCGCCGGACCTGTTGTTCCTACTCTCCTGGGCGAGTCACGCGTTGCAGACCGAGCACGCCGCCGGGCTGGCCGAGTTGGGCATCTCGCCGCGGGCGCACTACGTGCTGGCACAGGCCCACACCGGTGAGCTGACCCAGCGGGAGATCGGTGAGCGGTGCGGTGTGGACAAGACCACGATGGTCGTGACGCTCGACCAGTTGGAGCGGGCCGGGCTGGCCGAGCGCCGTCCGGCGCCGACGGACCGACGTGCCCGGCTGGTCGCGGTGACGCCGGCGGGGGAGCAGGTGCTGCGGCAGGCGCAACAGGTGGTCCGGCGCATCCAGGACGACCTGCTGGCAACCCTGCCCGAGCAGGACCGGGAGGTGTTCCTGCGGGCTCTCCTGGCGCTGGTGAGCGGGCCACTGGCCAACACCTCCCCGTACGCGCCGGGGGCCCGTTCCAGCTGTTAGTTCTGAGAAAGATAGTTCCGAACCAGACTATCTGTTACGGTCGTACTCGTTCGTTTCCCCTGAACGAGGAGCCGTCATGAGCGCTGCCGCCGTCACGACCCCCGCCCCCTCACCACTGCGCCGCCGCGCCCTCGGCGTCGCCGCCGCCGTCGTGGCTCCCCTGGCCATCTGGGCGATCGGCGCGCTGGTCGGCGTCGACTACACAGTCGAGAGCCCGGGCCAGCCCGCCACTGTCATCGGGGCCGGCGCGATCGCCATGATCGCCCTTGTCGCCGCCCTGCTCGGCTGGGCGGCGCTGGCACTGCTGGAGCGGTTCGCCACCCGGGTCGCCCGACCGGTCTGGATCTCGCTGGCCATCGTCGTGACGGCGCTGTCCTTCGTCCCGGTGCTCAGCGTCGAGGCCACCGGCGGCGCCAAGCTCGCCCTCGGCGCGACGCACGTGGCCGTGGCGGTCGCGTTGATCGCCCTGCTGCCCCGCCCGCGCCGGTAGGCGGCACGCTGGTGTTCCCCCTGCCCACCTCGTGTCGCGCTGACCACGGGGTGGGCGAAAACCCTCGGGAATTGAACCCCGAAACCGGGGCGACCGGATAAAACCGTTGACCGGGCGGTGATGATCAACAGGTGACCGTTACCGCCCGGCCCACCTGGACGACCAGCACCAGCCGGCCCGACCACCCCGACGCGGTGCTTCTGCTGCGCGAGTACATGAGCGAGATGGTGGTTCGCTATCACCGTCGCCCGGTCCTGCCCGGCGAGGTCGACGCGGCCCTGGCCGAGATGCCCAGCGACGACCTGACCGAACCGACCGGGCTGCTCCTGCTCACCCACCGCGGTTCCGAACTGGCCGGTTGCGCCGGGCTGCGCTGGCAACCCGGCTGGGCCGAGCTGACCCGGGTGTTCATCCGCCCCGAGCACCGCGGCGCCGGTGGGGGCGCCATGCTGCTGGCCGCCGTCGAGGAGCAGGCCCGCGTGGCCGGGGCGGACCGGATCCGGCTCGACACCCGGCATGACCTGGTCGAGGCCCGCGCCCTGTACGCCCGGCACGGCTACGCCGAGATCCCGGCGTACTCGCGGGGCCCCTACGCCGACCACTGGTTCGAGAAGCGGTTGTCCTGAGCAGTTGACGTCGGCGCGCGGACGCGCTAAATAAGAAGAGGAAGTTGAGTCGGCCCGGCTCAACTCATCACCTTCGGCCAGGAGAACCGAGGAGGCATGACGATGTTGATGCGTACCGACCCGTTCCGCGAGATCGACCGGCTCGCCGAGCAGTTCTTCGGTACGGCGGCCCGTCCCGCGACGATGCACCTGGACGCCTACCGCGACGGCGACCACTTCTACGCGGCGTTCGACCTGCCCGGCGTCGATCCGGACAGCATCGACTGCACCGTCGAGCGCAACGTGCTCACCGTCCGCGCCGAGCGCCGCAGGCCCGCCGGCGACGGCATCGAACTGGTCGCCGCCGAACGCCCGATGGGCACCTTCACCCGGCAGCTGTTCCTCGGCGACACGCTCGACACCGACAAGCTGGAGGCCGGCTACGAGAACGGGGTGCTGACGCTGCGCATCCCGGTCGCCGAGCGCGCCAAGCCCCGCCGGGTGGCCATCCAGGCCAACGGCGGCTCCCGCCGAGAGATCAACGCCTGATCCGACACGGTGACGGGTGGGACCGGCGCGCCTGCACGCCGATCCCACCCGAGGCTGAGAGCCTTTTTCACATGGTGTTCTCCGACGCTCCGGTGCTCGCCCGCCCGTCCGCGCCACCGGCGCTGCCGAGCGGGCCGGTCGAGGTCACCGAGGCGTGGCTGCGCAACCGGCGGCTGTCCGAGCACACCCGCGACGCCTACCGACGTGACGTCACCGGCTGGCTCCGCTGGTGCGCCGGCCGCGACCTGGACCCGCTGCGGGCCACGTTCCTGCACGTCAATGAGTACGCCCGCGCGCTGGAGAGCGGCGTCGACGCCCGCAGCGGCCGCCCACTGACCCCGGCGACCGTCGCGCGCCGACTCTCGGCGCTGTCCAGTTGGTACGACTTCCTGGTCAAACTGGGCGCTGTGCCGGCCAACCCGGTCTCCGGCGCCGACCGCCCCCGCGTCGACCGGGACCACTCCGCCACCGTCGGGCTCACGCCCGAGGAGGTGGACGCCCTGCTCAGCGCGGCCGACGCGGACACCGGCGCGACCGCCGTACGTAACCGGGCGGCGCTCGCGCTCCTCGCCGACCTGGGTCTGCGGGTCGGCGAGCTGATCTCGCTGGACCTGACCGACCTGGGCACCGAACGCGGCCACCGCAGCGTGCGTTTCATCGGCAAGGGCGGCAAACAACGCCGCCGCGCCCTCACCCCCGGCACCGGGCACGCCCTGGACGCCTACCTGGCCCAGCGGGCCGCCACCACCGGCGTGCCGGTGCCGCAGCTCACCGGCCCGCTGCTGGTCACCGCCAGCGGTGCCCGGCTGGACCGGCACTCGGTGTTTCGGATGGTTCGTCGGCTCGCCCGCGCCGCCGGCATCCCGGCCTGGGCGAAGCTGTCCCCACACTCGCTACGGCACGCCTTCGCCACCACGGCCCGCTCCGAGGGCGTGCCGTTGGAGGACGTGCAGGACGCCATGGGACACGCCGATCCGCGCACCACCCGCCGCTACGACCGGGACCGGCACAACCTCGACCGCGACCCGGCCTACGCGGTGTGGGCGGCCCGGTCGCGTCGTCGCGGCTGAACGCTACACGCCCGACGTCGGGTTGTTGATCAGTCGAGAACCGCAGTGGCTTCGACCTCGACGAGGAGATCAGGCTCGCCCAGAGCACTGACACCCAGCAGCGTGATGGGCTTGACCAGGTCAACTCCCAGCTTCGCGCCCGCCCGAGCGACGCCTTCGCCCAGCAGGGGCATCTTGTCGGGCGACCAGTCGACGACGTAGATGGTCAGTTTCGCCACGTCGCCGAAGGACCCACCGATCTCGGCCAGGGCGGTGCCAATGTTGAGATAACACTGCTCGACCTGCGCGGCGAGGTCTCCCTCGCCGACTTTGCGCCCTTCGACGTCGCGGGCCACCTGACCGGCGAGGAAGACCAGCTTGGACCCGGTTGCGATCGACAACTGACGGTAGACGTCCGGCTTCGGTAACCCGTCCGGATTGACGAGAGTGATGGCCATGCTGACTCCTTCCGTCGTTGCGCCGGACCGTCTCAGCTCTGTGGGCGGGGGCAGATGCAGAACGGCTGCCCGATCGGGTCGAGAAGCACCACCCACCGCTCACCGCCGGGCTGGAAGGCCGGCTTCGACGCGCCCGCGGCGACGAACTTCTCCTCCGCCGCCGCCAGGTCGTCGACGTAAAGATCCAGGTGGTATCGCTTGTCGCCGGTCTGGTCCGGCCAGGAGGGCGGTCGGTAGCCCTCGACCAGCCCGAAGCCGATGGAGACGCCACCGGAGCTGATCATCGCGTACTCCGGTTGGCTGTGGGTGACCTCCCAGCCCAGCGCCTCGTGGTAGAACGCGGCGTGGCCGGCGGGATCGGGACTGTCGAGGTTGACCATCGCGAGGTCGGCAAGAGTTGTCACGCCGGCAGTATGCCGCCGGGGCCCGACAACTCCGGCCCGCAACGCCCGTCCGCTCGCGCCGACCGGTCAGCAGAGCAGGTCGAGGTGGTGGTGGGCGTCCTCGGCGATCTCCTCGTGCCGCAGCCAGCGGCGCGCCCACAGCCGCGCGGCCAACTCCGCCTGCTCGTCGCCCCACGCGGCGTGCTCGACGAGCAACGCGGTGGTCAGCGCGTACGCCAGGCGCAACGCCAGACCGCGGGCGCCCGCGAGCACCGCCGACGCACCCGGGTCGACGGTCACCGCGGTGATGGTCTCCGCCAACTGCGCGGCGGCGGTGGCCAGGGTGTCGGCCAGCACCGGCGACAGCGGCCGCGCCAGGTCGACGGCGGCGGCCAGCCGGCTCAGCAGCGGCGCACCGGCGTCCTCCCGGGTCAACGCGCGCAGCACGTCCAGGGCCAGCACATTGGTGGTGCCCTCCCAGATCGGCAGCACCTGGGCGTCGCGCAGCAGCCGCGGCACGCCGGTGTCCTCCACGTAGCCGGCCCCGCCGAAGCTCTCCACGTACTCGCTGGCGGAGCTGACGGCGAGCCGGCCGGTGGCCAGCTTGGCCAACGGCGCCACGATGCGCAGCTCGGCCGCGGCCTCCGGGTCGGCGCCGACCTCGACCCGCCCGAGCAGGGCGAAGGCATGCCCGGCGAGGGCGAACGCGCCCGCCGCGTCGACCGCGAGGGTGCCCAGGGTGGCCCGGTGCAGGGGCGAGGACACCAGCGGGCCGCCGGCGACGTGCCGCACCTCGGCGTACGCGCGGGCGTAGGCGAGACCCCGTCGCATCCCGCCGGCCGCCGCCGCGGCGTTGTGCACCCGGGTCACCACGACCAGGGTCATCGCCCGGACCAGACCGGGCACCGCCGGGTCACCCAGTGGAAGGGCGTACGCGTCGCGCAGGCCGATCTCGGCGGTGGGCAGCGCCCGGGTGCCGAGCTTGTCCTTGAGCCGGTGCACTGTGACACCCGGTGCGGGTGCGCCCGGCGCCGCGCCGTCGGCCAGGGGTGAGTCGACCGCGTACCGGGGAACGAGGAACGGGGCGAGCACCCGGCTGCCCCGCCCGGCGCCCTCCGGCCGGGCCAGCGCCACCGCCATCGCCGCGTCGGCGGCGGAGCAGAACCACTTCTCCCCGGTCAGCCGCCACGAACCGTCCGCCGCGGGTCGGCCGAGCGTGCTGGAGCGGCCCAGATCGGAGCCGCCCTGCGACTCGGTCATCCACTGCCCGCTGGTGATCGCCGTGGCCGGGTCCGTGGAGATCAGCCGGGGCAGCCACGCATCGCGGACCGTGGCGTCGACGTCGGGCATGCTGAGCAGCGCCGCCGCCCCGTCGGCCATCGCCACCGGGCAGGAGAACGTCGCCGACTCCGGCCCGTACAGGTGCAGCAGGGCGTGCTGAACGACCCGCGCGGCGGCACCCCAGGTGCCCCGGGCGTCCGGCAGGTAGGGCAGCGCCACCACGGCGTGTCGGGCGGCGGCGGCGCGTTGCGCCTGCCAACCGGCGGAGGTGTCGATGCGGTCGATCCGGGCACCCCACGGGTCGTAGCGGACCAGCGTCGGCGGGTGCGCCTCCGCGTCGGCGTGCGCCGCGCGCAGCGGCCCGGTGACGTCGGCGGCCAGGTCCGCGAGACGGCCCTTCGCGGCGGCGTGCCCGCCCGGGCCGAGGTGACGCTCCAGCCAGGACCGCAGCAGGCCATCGCTGGCGTACGGGTCGACGGGGGGTGGTACCGGCTGCACGAAGCGGCTCATCGATCGGCTCCTGGCACTGCTCGGGGGTGTGCGCCGACGGTAGACGATGCGGGGCCGCCGCGAACAGGGCACACCCGCCCATCGGGCGCACCCAGTTTCCGGCTTGTCGCCCGTCGGCGTGAGCGTCTTCTCTACGGTCGGTAGTCGTGGGTGCGGGCCAGTCGTGGAGCCGACCGGCCCGGCGTCACCGCCCGATGCGCACCGGGTTGGCGTTCGCCGGGTTCGGCGTGGCGCTGTGCTGCGTGGGGGTGGCCGGCTTGGGCGCCTGGAACCTGCAGACCGTCCGACAGGCCGCCGGTCCGATCCGGGAGACCGCCGACGGTTTCCTCAGCGAGGTGGCCCTCGGCGACAGTGACCGGGCGTACGAGCGGCTCTGCGAGGACGCGCGCAGCCGCTGGAGCGAGATCGGCTTCACCAGTTGGGTGCGGACACCACCGATGGTCACCGACTACGAGATCACCGACGTGTCGGTCGCCACCCGCAGCGGACGACCGCACGGCACGGTGACAGTGAAGGTGACTCGCGACGGCGGGCTCAGCGAAGAACGTCGCCTGCCGGTGGTCCGTGAGGACGGGAACTGGCGGGTGTGCGGTGACCCCTTCTAGGCCCCCGGTCGACGCCCCGATACGCCCACAGCTGCTGCGACCACGCGAGGGGGTGCAGCCGACCACTTCGACGGAGCTCTTCTTCGACCTCGTCTTCATCTTCACCATCACCCAGTTGTCGCACTACCTGCTCGCGCACCTGGACTGGCGGGGCGCGGGACGTACCGGCCTGTTGCTGGCGCTGGTGTGGCTCGTCTGGATCTACACCACCTGGCTGACTAACTGGCTGCAACCGGACCAGGGGCCGGTGCGGACGATGCTGATCGGGGTGGGGCTGGGCAGCCTGCTGTTGTCGGCGGCGATTCCGCAGGCGTTCGGCTCGACCGGCCTGCTCTTCGCGCTGGTCTACGTGATCGTGCAGGTGGGCCGCACCCTGTTCTCCTTGTGGGCGGTGCAGGGCAGCCCGTGGCTGGTGGCCGGGTTCCAGCAGTCGCTGCCGTGGATCTCCGGGACGTCGGTGCTCGTGGTCCTCGGTGGCCTGGTCGGCGGTGCCGCCCGGGACGCGGTGTGGGCGGTGGTGATCGTGATCGAGGTGGTCGGCCTCTCGATCGGCTATCCGCTGCCGCGGCGGGGACGCAGCCGACCCGAGCGGTGGATGGTGGAGGGTGGGCACCTGGCCGAACGGTGCGCTGCGTTCGTCCTGATCGCGCTGGGGGAGTCGATCCTGGTCACCGGCAGCACCCTCACGTCGCACGTGGACCTGGTGACGTCCGGGGCGTTCCTGCTGGCGTTCGGCGGTTCGGTGGCGCTGTGGTGGGTGTATTTCGCCCGCTCGGCCCCGGCTGCCACGGAGGTCATCGCCCAGGCCGGGGAGCGCACCGGCGGGTTGAGCCGAGTCGCGTTCAACTTCCTGCACCCGGTGATCGTCGCCGGTGTCGTCGTCACGTCAGCGGCCGACGAGCGGTTGCTGCGGGAGCCCGGCGCGCGGGCCACCACTGTCGACGTGCTGCTCACCCTGGGTGGTCCTGCGCTGTTCCTGGCCGGGCACGCCGCCTACAAGGCGCTGCTGTGGCGGACCCTGCCGATCAGCCGGGTCACGGCGGTGGTGGTCCTGCTGGCGCTGATGCCGGTAGGTGTGGGGCTGGGGGCACCCGTCGCGGTGTGCGCCGCAGCGGCGTTGGCGGTGACGGTCGCCGTGATCCTGACCGACCGGTTCCGGTCACTGGCGGCAGCGCGGTGAGCGGCGCGTCGCCAGGACACGGTCCGCTTCATCCGCAGTTACTGCGCCCGCGTTGTGGAGTGGAGCCGACCACCTCCACCGAGCTCTTCCTCGACCTGGTCTACGTGCTGTCCGCGGTGGCGGTGGCATTGCGGGCGCCGATCGCGTTGGCCGCCGGGGCGGTGCTGCTGATCACAGTCGGGGTGATCGTGGCCGACCGGGTGTCGGCACGGCGGACCGCTCAGTCGCGAGGGCCGAGGTCGCCGCTGCGGTAGTGCCGGCGGCAGAGCACCTGGTAGCGCACCTCGGCGGTGTCGACGGTGTCACCGATGACGACCTGGGCGCCCTCACGGACGACCCGCCCGTCGACGACCCGGGCGTTGAGCAACCCTTCGCGGCCGCACCAGCAGAGCACCTCGACCTGGATGCGGGCCACCTCGTCGGCCAGCTCGAACAGGCGTTGCGTGGCGGGGAACATCCGCGACCGGAAGTCGGTGGCCAGGCCGAACGCGAACACGTCGACGTCGTAGCTGTCCACCAGCTCGGCCATCTGCTCGACGTGCTCGACGGTGTAGAAGCACGCCTCGTCGCAGATCAGGTAGTCGACGCGTACCCCGTCAGCCCACCGGCCGCGCACCAGGGCCCGCAGGTCCAGGTCGTCGGTGACCTCGACGGCCTCGTGGGCCAGGCCGATACGGGTGGTGACCTGCGGTCCCAGCGACCGGTCGATGCGCGTGGTGACCAGCCCGCGCCGGCCCTGCCGGGCGTGGTTGTAGTTCATCTGCAACGCCATCGTGGACTTGCCGCAGTCCATCGGCCCCCAGAAGAACTTCAACGCCGCCGCGTGCACCGGACGCCCGTCGAGCCCGCGCGCGGCCGCGCACCCGGCCGGAGCGTGTGGCTGGCCGGGGAACGGGTGGGCCAGGCAGGTCGGTGCGGCGGGGGCGTCGTCAGTCACGGTCGGGCAGCCTAGCCGATCGACCGCCCCTGATCTGCCTGGTCCGGGACGCGTGCTCAGAGCACCCGGGGTGGCGTGTTGCCCGCGGCCACGATCGCGCGGCGGACCGGCACGGCGGCGAGGAGCAGGAACCCGACCACGAAGAAGATCAGCAGTGAGACCAGGCCCACCCGGTACGAGGCGGTGAGTTGAAACACCAGGCCGAAGGCGAGCGGGCCGAGCCAGCTGGTGCCCTTGTCGCTGATCTCGTAGAAGCCGTAGTACTCGCCTTCCTTGCCGGCCGGGATGAGCTGGCTGAACAGCGACCGGCTCAGCGCCTGGCTGCCGCCGAGGACCAGGCCGATGGCCGCGCCGAGGACCATGAACGGCACCGGCGCCTCGGCGGGCAGCCGGAACGCGGCGATGATCACACCGGTCCAGAGGACCAGGCTGAGCAGCACGGTCTTCCAGGCACCGATCCGCTTGGCCAGCGCGCCCAGGCTCAACGCGCCACCGAAGGCGAGGAACTGCACCAGCAGGATCGTGATGATCAGGGTGCTCTGCTCCAGCCGCAGTTCCTCGGTGCCGTACTGGCTGGCCAGGGTGATGACGGTCTGGATGCCGTCGTTGTAGACCAGGAACGCCAGCAGGAAGAACAGCGTCAACGGGTACGCCTTGATCTCGCGCAGGGTGTGGCCCAGCTGCCGGAACCCGTCGGTGAGCACGTTGCCCTGCCGGGCCAGCGCCGCCGCCGCGCTGGGGCGTTCCCGCAGCCAGCGCAGCGGCACGAGGGTGAACACGGCCCACCACACCCCGGCCGAGACGATCGACCAGCGGGCCAGGTCCAGGGTGCGCTGCGGGTTGTCGTCCTCGCTGAACAGAGTGACCGCGACCAGGTTGAACGCCAGCAGCAGCCCACCGCCCAGGTAACCCAGCGCCCAGCCGCGACTGGAGATGCCGTCGCGTTCGTCGGGGCCGCCGAGCTGCGGCAGGAACGAGTTGTAGACCACCAGGGCCGCGCCGAAGGAGATGTTGGCGACCAGGAAGAGGGCCCCGCCGAGCAGGTAGCGGTCGCCGGTGACGAAGATCATCGCGACGGTCGCGCCGGCGCCGGTGAACGCGGCGCCGCCGAGCAGCCGCTTCTTGTGCGCCGACCGGTCGGCGATCGCCCCGATGACTGGCAGCACGAACACGGTGAGGAACACCGACAGCGAGATCAGGTACGGGTAGTAGGACCCGGCCGCCACCCGGATGCCCAGCGGGTACACGTACCCGTCGCAGGTGTCCGCGCCCAACTCGCAGCCGGCGGCCAGCTCGGCGACGGTGGTGATGAACGGGCCCAGGAACACCGTGATGACTGTGGTCTGGAACGCCGAGTTCGCCCAGTCGTAGATGTACCAGCCGCGCCGCTCCCGGCGGGTGCTCGCCGGAGGCGGGGTGTCGTCCACCGTGGGGGTCACGGTCTCGGCCATCGGGGGTCCTTCGATCCTCAGGCGGCCCAGTGGCCGCGGCTGCGGTAGACGTCGCGCAGCACGCCGACGTGATCGGTCATGATGCCATCCACGCCACGGTCCAGTAACTCGTGCATCTGGGCCGGTTCGTCGATCGTCCAGACGTGCACCTGCAGGCCGATGCGGTGGCAGTAGTCGAGGAACCGGCGGTCCACCACCGGCACCCGCCCGTAGTGTGGCGGCACCTGCGCGGCGACCACCGACGGCGGCAGCCGCAGCGGCCGCCCGTGCAGGGAGGCCAGCCGCAGCCGGGCGACGCCGCGCATGCCCAGGCTGGTGGCGACGCGTCCCTCGGTGAGCGCGCGCAGCCGGGTCAGCCGGGCGTCGCTGAACGAGGCGAGCAGCACCCGGTCGCCGGCACCGGCCCGGGTCACGGTCGCGACCGTCGGCTCGACGCCGCCGTCGGCCTTCACGTCGATGTTGAAGCGGACCTGCGGCCACGCCCCCAACACCTCGTCGAGCCGGGGTACGACGGCAGCGCCGCCGACGCGTACCGAGGCGAGATCCGCCCAGCTCATGTCGGCGATGCGTCCAGCCTCACCGGTGACCCGGCGCAGCGTCGGGTCGTGGAAGATCACCGCCACGCCGTCGGCGGTGGCGTGCACGTCGGTCTCCACGTACCGGTAGCCCAGCCCGATGGCCCGGGCGAACGCCTCGGTGGTGTTCTCGTCGCCCTCGGCGGCGCCGCCACGGTGGGCGAACGCCAGCGGTGCCGGCGCGTCGAGGTAGCCGAATCGGGTCAACACGCGACGCAGTATGCCCTCGGTTGGTGGCCGGCGGGTGGCCGGCCGGCGTCTGTCGCCCGCCCGCGCCGCCGCCGCCCGATGATCGACTCGATTTCCTGCAAGGCGGGGTGTCCGGGGCGTGAGCACGCCCCGGTTTCCGGGAAACCGAGTCGATCTTCCTGGCGGACTCAGCTCCAGTCGGTCTGGTGGCCGTCGCGGCGCAACAGGTCCAGCAGCACGACGTCGTCGGGGAGCAGGTCAGCGCGTCAGGAGCCGGAGCGTCTCGTCCCAGAGGGCCTCGGCGTTCTGGTGATCGAGGGCGTACGGGAGCACGCCGCTCCTGCCGTCGGTCGGTTCGGCGATGACCGGGGCCTCGTTGCCGTCCTCGAAATAGCGGCCGGTCACACCCTCGACCTCGGGGCTGGCGGCCAGCAGGACCGAGGTGGCCGCGCCCTGCTGGGGGGTCTTCCAGCCCGGCGGCACCTCCAGGCGGTTGCCCTGCTCGTCGAGCGCGCCGACCCGGCGCAACTGCGCGTCGTCGAGGTGCCGTTGCAGGTTGGTCATGATGCCGCCGGGGTGCAGGGCATTGGCCGTGATGCCGTCGGCGGCCCACTTCTTGGCCAGGGCGACGGTGAACAGGATGGTGGCTGTCTTCGACTGGCCGTATGCCGACCACGCCTCGTAGGGGCGGGCGCTGAAGTGGATGTCGTCGAAGACGACCGGGGACTGCTGGTGGGCCGACGAGCTGACGACGACGATGCGGGCGCCCTGCGCGGCGGCCAGCGCGTCGCGCAGACCCAGGGCCAGGGCGGCGTGACCGAGGTGGTTGATGGCGAACTGCGCCTCCCAGCCGTCGGCTGTCCTGGTCAGCTCGGGCACGGCCATGATGCCGGCGTTGTTCACCAGGATGTGCAGCGGGCCTGTCCAACCCGCCACGAAGGCGTCGATGGAGGCGCGGTCGGCCAGGTCGAGGTGGTCGACCCGGACCTTTCCGGGTGCTCCGCCGGCCGTGATGTCGGTGGCAGCGCGCTCACCGGCGGCGGTGTCGCGTACGGCCAACGTCACCTCGGCGCCGGCGTCGGCCAGCGCCCGGGCGGTCTCCAGGCCGATCCCGGACGCGCCGCCGGTGACGATGGCCCGCCGGCCGGTGAGGTCGACGCCGTCGATCACCTCGGCGGCGGTCGACTGGGCCGAGTACGGGGTGATGATTCGTGACATTTCGGGCCTCCAGGGGTGCAAGATCATGTCGTTTGAGTGCGGGGTGTGTCAGCGGTGGAGCAGCCGCAGAGCCCGGCGCAGCCGGGCGCGGAACTCGTCCCTGGAGGTCGAGGTCGACTTCCAGGTGAGCGCCGCGGAGAAGAGAAGATCCATGACGTCGTCCGCGGTCCGCCCCTCGTCGAGCAGATCGGCCGGGGCGACGGCCTCGATGTGGGCTCGCAGTGCCGCCTGAGCCCGTACCTGGTAGTCGTGGAACATCGAGCCCAGCTGTGGCTCGCTGTTCTCCAGCAGGTCGTTGAGGTCGCGGGCCATCTGGGTGTCGATGTACGAGCCCATCAGGGCGTCCAACCCGGCCACGACCCTCTCGTCGAAGCTCGTCGACTGGTCGGCGAGGCAGGCTTCCATGGCGTGCTGGGCGCGTTCCATGACGCCCTGCATGGTGGCGCGGTACAGCTGCTCCTTGTTGGGGAACATCAGGTACAGGCCCGGCCGGGAGATGCCCGCCGCCTTGGCGACCGCCTCCATCGACGTCTTCTGGAAGCCGTAGCGCCCGAACACCGCGACCGCCGCCGCTAGGACGGCGGTGCGCTTCGGGTCCTGGGCATCCGCTGCTGCTGTGCTCACGCTAGACAGATTAGACGACTTTTAAAAAGTTGTCTAATGCGTTCATCGGGTCGCTCAGGTCGAGTTGCGGCGGTGGGCGCGGCTGCTGTCGCTCGGGCGGCCGGGGTCAACGTGGCGGGGCAGGTCGGGCTCGTCGGGGCGCAGCGGGGCGAGGGTGTCGGTGAGTGCGTCGATGATCCGGTTGGTGGCGCGGCGGGCCGCGCCGGGGTTGGCGGCCGCCGTCTCGCCCAGCTCGACGGGGGTGCCGAAGTGCACCCGGATCACCGGTCGACGCCACAGCGAGCGGGCGATGCCACGCAGCATTCCGCGGGGCGCCTGATAGGGCAGCACCTCGTGCGCACCCCACTGGGCGACCGGGACGACCGGGGCGCCGCAGGCCAGGGCGAGTCGGGCGACGCCGGTCTTGCCGCGTTCGGGCCACAGGCCGGGGTCCAGGCCGATGCGCCCCTCGGGGTAGATGAGGATCACCGAGCCGCGCGCGACGGCGGTGGCGGCATCGTCGAGGGCCTGGTGCACCGCGTTGGTGCCCCGGTCGACCCGGATGTGCCCGGCGTGGCGCATGGCGGCGCCGAACACCGGGACGCGGAACAGTCCGGCGGTCGCCATGATCCGCGGGGCGATGCCACGGGTCTGGCAGGCGGCGGCCATGACCACCGGGTCGAACGGGCTGATGTGGTTGGCGGCCAGCACCAGTGGGCCGCGACGCAGGTGCGCCGGGACGTCGCCGGTGACCTCGAGGCGGGCGAGCAGCCCGACCAGGCCCCGGGTCAGCAGGAGGGCGGCGCGCCAGATCAGCGGCGGCTGCCAGGCGGAGGTGTTCATCAGCGCGCCATCGTCGCACGCGCCGGCAGGGCTGCGAGGGCGGGTCGGGTGATCAGGGTCATTGGTCCCGGGTGCGTTCGGGCCGCCCGGCCCTGCCCAATCCTCTACGACGAGCAGTAGTATTTACTACGTCGCGTAGTACGGATGGTTGGGGGTTTTCAGGTGGATGCGTTGGACGTTGCCCGCTGGCAGTTCGGTGTCACCACCGTCTACCACTTTCTCTTCGTGCCGCTGACCATCGGCCTCTCCGTGCTGGTGGCCATCCTGCAGACGATGTGGCACCGCACCGGCAACGAGCGCTACCTCAAGCTCACCAAGTTCTACGGCAAGCTGTTCCTGATCAACTTTGCCATGGGGGTGGTCACCGGCATCGTGCAGGAGTTCCAGTTCGGCATGAACTGGAGCGACTACTCCCGCTTCGTCGGCGACATCTTCGGCGCACCCCTGGCCATCGAGGCGCTCGTCGCGTTCTTCCTCGAATCCACCTTCATCGGCCTGTGGATCTTCGGCTGGGACCGGCTGCCCAAGCGGGCGCACCTGGCCAGCATCTGGGCCGCCGCGATCGGCACCAACCTCAGCGCGTACTTCATCCTCGCGGCGAACTCGTTCATGCAGAACCCGGTCGGCTACCGGATCAACGCGGACACCGGTCGCGCCGAGCTGACCGACTTCCCGGCGGTGCTGACCAACAAGGTCGCCCTGATCACCTTCCCGCACACCCTGGCCGGCTCGTTCCTGGTCGCCGGGTCGCTGGTCACCGCCGTGGGCCTGTGGCACGTCATCCGTAACCGCGGCTCCGCCGACACCGGCGCGTACCGCTTCGCCACCAAGTTCGGCTCCTGGGTGGTCCTGGTCGCCTCCGCGGCCGTGCTGTTCACCGGCGACATCCAAGGCAAGATCATGACCGACGTGCAGCCGATGAAGATGGCCGCCGCCGAGGGCCTCTACACCACCGAGAGCCCCGCCTCGTTCTCCGTGCTCACCATCGGCAGCCTCGACGGCAGCCGCGAGGTGTTCGCCATCAAGATCCCGTACCTGCTGTCGTACCTGGGCACCGGCGACCCGAACGGCACCGTGCACGGCATCAACGACCTACAGGCCCAGTACGCCACCCAGTACGGCGCGGGCAGCTACACCCCGATCATCCCGGTCACCTACTGGAGCTTCCGTTTCATGATCGCCTTCGGGATGGCGGCCGGCGCGATCGCCCTGCTGGTGCTCTGGAGCCAGCGCAAGGGCCGCACCCCGAGCAGCAAGTGGCTGCTGCGCGCCGGGCTGGCCATGCCGGTGCTGCCGTTGCTGGCCAACTCCTTCGGGTGGATCTTCACCGAGATGGGTCGCCAGCCGTGGATCGTCTTCGGCGAGATGCTCACCCGCAACGGGGTGTCCCGCAGCGTCTCGCTGGCCGAGGTGCTCACCTCGTTCGCCGCCTTCACGCTGATCTACGCCACCCTCGCCGTGATCGAGGTCAAGCTGTTGCTGCGCTACGCCAAGGCCGGCGTGCCGGACGTCAGCGAGCAACCCCCCACCGACGACACCGACGACGCCGAGCGCCCGCTCGCCTTCGCCTACTGATCCCGGAGCCCATCGTGGAACTGACCACCATCTGGTTTCTCCTCGTCGCCGTGCTGTTCACCGGGTACTTCATCCTGGAGGGCTTCGACTTCGGCGTCGGCATGCTGCTGCCCGTGCTCGGCCGCGACGACCGGGAACGCCGCGTCCTGATCAACACCATCGGCCCGGTCTGGGACGGCAACGAGGTGTGGCTGATCACCGCCGGTGGCGCCATGTTCGCCGCGTTCCCCGAGTGGTACGCCACCCTCTTCTCCGGCTTCTACCTGCCGCTGCTGCTGATCCTGCTGGCCCTGATCGCCCGGGGGGTCGCCTTCGAGTACCGGCACAAGCGCCCCGAGGCGTCCTGGAAGCGCCGCTGGGACGCGGCGATCGTGGTCGGCTCGCTGCTGCCGGCGATCCTGTGGGGCGTCGCCTTCGCCAACATCCTGCGCGGCGTGCCGCTGGACGCCGACCACGAGTACGTCGGCGGCCTGCTGAACCTGCTCAACCCGTACGCCCTGCTGGGCGGCGCGACCACCCTCGCGCTGTTCCTCACCCACGGCGCGGTGTTCATCGCCCTGAAGACCACCGGCGACATCCGGGAGCGGGCGGGCGCCCTCGCGGTGCGCCTCGGTGTCGGCGCCGCCGTGCTCGCGGTCGGGTTCCTGACCTGGACGTTGAGCATCCGCTCCAGCGCGGCCGCCGTCGTGCTCGCCGTCGGCGCCGCCCTGGCCCTGCTCGGTGGGCTGGCGGCCGCCCGGGTACGCCGGGAGGGCTGGGCGTTCACCGGCACCGCCGTGGCGATCGGCCTGGCCGTGGCGACCCTGTTCGCGGCGCTGTTCCCGAACGTGCTGCCCTCCACCCTGGACGCGGCCGGCACGCTGACGGCCGCCAACGCCGCGTCCACCCCGTACACCCTGAAGATCATGACCTGGGTGGCGGTGATCTTCACTCCGGTGGTGCTGGCCTACCAGGGATGGACGTACTGGGTGTTCCGCAAGCGCATCGGCGTGGCCAACATCCCGCAGCACTGACCGACAGGGTGCCGTCTCGGCGTCCCGGGCGCACCCCCGTCGATCTTGCGGTTTCGGTCGCCGTGATGGGTGGAATGCCCCGTATGCCGCGACAGAAACCGCAAGATCGCGTGTCGAGTTGATCATGCCGCGTAAATCGGCTGTTGGCGCGGACCCACCTCGCTACGGTGTGTCGATGTCCGCCACTGTGCACGTACGCGAACTCACCGCCGACGACCTCGACGCCGCCTGGGAGCTGGGCCGGTTCGCGTTCGGCTCCGACCCGCAGCGCCCGGCGCCCGCGGCCGGTCCGGCGCCCGGCCGGACCCGCTACGGCGCGTTCGACGACGCCGGTCGCCTGGTCGGCAAGGCCGTCGACCTGCACCACGACCAGTGGTGGGCCGGGCGGGCGGTGCCGGCCGCCGACGTGGCCGGGGTGGCCGTCGCACCCGAGGCCCGGGGTCGCGGCGTGGCTCGCGCCCTGCTCAGCGCGCTGCTACGCGGCGCCCGCGACCGTCAGGCGGCGATCAGCGCGCTCTACCCGACCGTCGCCGCCCCTTACCGGGCCTGCGGGTGGGAGGCCGCCGGGGTGCTGCGCACCGTCGACCTGGCCACCGCCGCGCTGCCCCGACACCGGCCCGCGTCGCACCTCACCGTCCGGGCCGGTACGCCCGCCGACCTGCCGGCCGTCGCCGCCCTGTACGAGCGGGTCACCCGGCACCGCAACGGCATGCTGACCCGCCGGGGTGAGCTGTTCGACGCCGCCGACCGCGACCTGCCCGGCGACGGGGTCACCCTCGTCGAGGCCGACGGTGAGCTGGTCGGCTACGCCACCTGGCAGCGGGGTCGGGGCTACGGGGCCGACTCGGTGCTCACCGTCGACGAGGCCCTGGCCGTCACCGCCGAGGCCGCCCGGGAACTCGTCGGGGTGCTCGGCAGTTGGGCCAGCGTCGCGCCGACCCTGCGACTGTGCCCGCTCGACGGCGATGCCGTCAGCACCGTCCTGCCGTTGGAGTCGGCCCGTGACCACGAGCGGGACCTGTGGATGCACCGACCGGTCGACGTCGCCCGCGCGGTGAGCGCGCGGGGGTGGCCCGCCCACGCCCGGGGTGTTGTCGACTTCGGCCTCACCGACCCGCTCGCCGAATGGAACACCGGCACCTGGCGGTTGACCGTCGCCGACGGCGCCGCCGAGCTGGCCCGGGTCGGCGGCGAGGCGGAGCTGCGGTTGGACGTGCGCGGTTTCGCGCTGCTGTACGCCGGGGCGGCGCAGGCCCGGTCGGTCGCACAGGCCGGCCTGCTGCACTGTGCCGGCGACGCCGACCCGACCGCCCTGGACCTGCTGGGCGTCGGAGGCCCGGCGCAGTTGCTCGACTACTTCTGACCGACCGGGCCGGCCCGTTGGCCGCTGACAGGTTGGCCGGACCCGGCCCGGCGCGCGGGCCGGTCGCGGCAGGACCGGCCCGCACACCGTCGGGCTCTTGCCGGTCAGGTCGGGGTCGCGGCCAGCTCGGCGTTGGCGCGCTGGGTGATCAGGGTGAGCGCCCGGGCGGCGGCGCTCGCCTCGTCGGTGGGGATGTCCGCGTAGAGGCGGACGCTGATGTCCGCGACGGCATCGGCGATGCGGGCCTGCACGGCGTGACCGGCGTCGGTGAGCCGCAGCCGTGGTGCGTCGGCGTCGTGGTCGGCCTGGGCGAGGTTCGCGTCGACGAGGGTGGCGAGCACCCGTTGCACCTCCTGCTCGTCGACCTTAATTGTGCTGGTGATCCGGTGCGTGAGGTGGGCGGACTCCACCGGGCCGTTGGCGAGGACGTTGAGGGCGAGCAACTGGTTGAACTCGACGCCGAGGGGAGCGCTGGCCCGTTCGAGCAGGGCCCGGGTGGCGTAGTGGGCCTGGCCGATGACCTGGCCGTTGAGGGTGGGGACGGTGGACATGACGCCTCCTTCGGTACGTTGGACGAGCCAACGTTGGTTGCACCAACGTAACATCCAATCGTGGGTCGCGCCAACGATTACTGGTAGGCTGCGCCGCATGGACAACGCGGCCCCGCAGTCACCCGCCGGGCTCAGCACCAGCCCGAGCTGGCTGCTCAACCAGACCGCCAGCCACGCCGCCCGCCTGCTCAGCGAGGGCTTCGCCGCGCACGACCTGCGCGGTTACCACTACCGACTGCTCGCCAGCCTGGCCGAGGACGGGCCCGCGAGCCAGGCCGACCTCGGCCGGCGCTGCGGCATCGACCGCAGCGACGTGGTGGCCGCCATCAACGACCTGGCCGGCCGAGGGCTCGTGGTGCGTGCCCCCGACCCGGCCGATCGCCGCCGCAACGTCATCAGCGCCACCGACGCCGGTGCCGACGAGGCCCACCGGATGGGCGCGACCCTCGAGCGCGTCCAAGCCGACCTACTAGCGCCGCTGTCCGCCACCGAGCGCAAGCAGCTGACGCGACTGCTCACCCGACTGCTGCGCCACCACAGCGGGCACTGACCCGCCTCAGCGGGCCTCGCGCAGCTCTGCCAGCCGGGCCTCGATCTCGGCCAGTTCGGCGCGCAGCTTCTCGGCCTGCTGCTCCGCCTCGGCCCGCTCGGTGCCCAGGATCTGCTGCACCGCCTCCTGCACCCCCGGCACGTCGACCAGGGCCACCATCTTCAACGCCTCCGCCGGCTTCACCACGTACGGCTTCGCCAGTGCCTTACTGCCCTGCTGCGCGGCGACGGTCCACTCACCCTCGGCGTACGCCAGGGTCACGGTGAGGCCCGCGGGACCCTTCGGCTTGACGGCCTTGACCGCCCGCCGCGCCGGCGGCTTCTCCGTCTGCTCCACCTTCGGCTCCTCCTGTCGCTGCGCGGGCACCCGCGGCGTGTCCAACACGAACTCCGGCGCGGCCACCGCTGGCGGCTCGGGCTCGGGCTCCGGCTTCGGCTCCACCACCCGACGAGTGACGCCCTTGGGCGCCACGGCCAGGTCGGCGGGGGAGAACGGCAACTCGTCGCGACCGAAGCGCACCACCACGAACTCGTCGGACACCTCCGGGTCGGTCAGCTCGATCACCTGACCGACCTGACCGGCGATCTGCCCCGCCGACGCGGTGAACACCACCCGCGGTTTACGCCCGGCCGCCAACGACTCCCGGATGCTCTGCACCTCGCTAGTGGACAAACCCTGGCCGGCATCCATCACAACCCTCTTCCGTACACCTGTTTGATTGCTGTCTTGATACCAGCCGGCTGCGACACCCGCCGCACGGGGCTCACGCCCGCTCAGCCGCCCAGCGCCCGCAGCGCCCGGTCCGCGTGCTCGTTCATGCTGACCTCGCTGTGGATCACCTCGATGACCCGGCGGTCGGTGCCGATGACGAACGTCATGCGCTTCATGCTCAACGGCCCCAACGGCACCCGCCGCCTGACCCCGAACTGCTGCGCCACCGTGCCGTCGGCGTCCGACAGCAGCGGATAGTCGAAGCCGTGCAGCTTCGAGAACTCGGCCTGCTTCGCCACCGGGTCGCGGCTGATGCCCACCCGCGTCGCGCCCAGCGCCGTGAACTCCGCCGCGAGGTCGCGGAAGTGGCAGCTCTCCGCCGTGCACCCCCGGGTCATCGCCGCCGGGTAGAAGAACAGCACCACCGGCCCGGCCGCCAAAAACTCCGACAGCCGCCGCGGCGTGCCCGTCTCATCCGGCAGCTCGAAATCCTGCACCACGTCGCCGACACCCACACCAGCCACCGCGCACCTCCGTCGTCTGATCGACCGCGCGGTGAGCGTAAGCGATCACGCCCAGAGCGCAGCCACCTCGTCGGCCACCACGTCGGCCTGGGTCCGCCCGGCTCGCGCCGCGCCCGCGCGCCGGGCCGGGTCCAGCACGTCGCGGCCAATCGCGGTGCGCGCCGCCGCGTCCGGCGTCAGCACCACCACCCGCGACCCGGCCGCCCGCAAGGCGTCCACCTGCGCCGACAGCCGTGGCATCGGCCCGAACGCCGCCGATGTCGGCGCGAGCACCAGCACAGTGCGCGCGTCCGCCGCCAGGTCCGCGTTCACCGTCGAGCGCATCCCACCGTCGACGAAGCGGCGCGCGCCGATCGTCACCGGCGGCCACACCCCGGGCACCGCGCAACTCGCGCCCACCGCGTCCACCAGGGACACCCCGCTGTCGCGGTCGAACACCACGAACTCACCGGACGACGCGTCCACCGCCGTGATCAGCAGCCGTCGCTGCGGCCACTCCCGGGCCGGCAGACGGGCCTCGATCACCGCCCGTCGCGACGCCTCCGACGGGGTACGCGCCGCCACCGCCATCGCCCCGATCCGGGCTCGCGAGCGCACCGCGTCGCGGGTCCGCCCACCGGCCCAGATCAGCCGCGCCAGCGTCGCGTAGCCCAATCGTGCCGCCAGCTCACTCGACGGCGGCGCCAACTGCTCGCTGTAGAAACGCTCGACGGGCAACCCGGAGCACACCTGGGCACCGACCACCGAACCCGCCGACGTGCCCACCACCAGATCCGCCTCGGTGACCGGCACGCCCCGCTCGACCAACCCGGCCAGTAGCCCCAATTCCCAGGCCACCCCGGTCACCCCGCCACCGCCGAGCACCAACGCCCGCTGCATGTGACCCTCCTCTCGACGACCGCCCCGCGCCGGTCACGGTAGCGTCGGCACGACCATCGCGCAGCCGTCAGTTTCCCCGGGAGGCACCATGGCACCCGTCACCGTCATCACCGGCGGCGGCCGGGGCATCGGCGCGGCCACCGCCCGTCGGCTCGCCGCCGCCGGTCACCACGTCGCCCTGTGCTACCGCCGCGACGAGGCCGCCGCCACCGCCGTCCTGACCGACCTGCGGGCCGCCGGCGCACAGGCCATCGCGGTACGCGCCGACACCACCGACCCCGAGCAGGTGCACGCCCTGTTCGACGCGGCCGCTCAACTCGGCCCGCTCACCGGCCTGGTCAACAACGCCGGCGTCACCAGCCTGATCGGGCCGTTCACCGAGCTGCGCGTCGAGGACCTGCGCCGGGTCGTCGACGTCAACCTCGTCGGCTACGTCCTCTGCGCCCAGCAGGGCGCCCGCCGGCTCACCGACGGCGGGGCGATCGTCAACGTCTCGTCGGCGGCCGCGACCCTCGGCAGCCCGGGGGAGTACGTGCACTACGCCGCCGTGAAGGCCGCCACCGACACCCTCACCGTCGGCCTGGCCAAGGAACTCGCCCCGAAGGGCATCCGGGTCAACGCCGTAGCCCCCGGCATCGTGCGCACCGACATCCACGCCGACTCCGGGGTGCCCGACCGCGCCGACTCCGCCGTCGGTCGCATCCCGCTGGGCCGCGCCGGCGAACCCGACGAGATCGCTGCCGCCATCGCCTGGCTGCTCGGCCCGGACGCCTCGTACGCCACCGGGACCGTGCTGCGCGTCTCCGGCGGTCTCTGACCACGCCTTCACCCGGTCGGAGACCGCCGGATCCGGCTCAGTGGGTGAAGAGCTTCGCCGCGGTGACGACGGTCTGGGCGACTCCGTAGCCGAGCAGCGCCGCCACCACCAACCAGGAGATCCACAACCGGGCCTGCTGCCCGGGTCGGCTGTCGTCACTCATCGCGTACCACTCCTCTGCGCCGTCGTGTCCTCGTCCACGTCCCGATCCGCGTTCTCATCCGCGCCCTGTTCCGGGTTCTGCTCCGCCGCCGGTTCGTGGTAGCGCTGCGGCACCGGCCGCACCAGCAGGTTCGCCACGAAGCCCACGGCCAGCACAGCCACCATCGTGAACAGCGCCGGCCGGTACGCCGCGGCGGTCAACGAGCCCGGCTCGCCCTGCGCGTCGAGGAACCCGTTGACGATCAGCGGACCGGCGATCCCCGCCGCCGACCAGGCGGTCAGCAGCCGACCGTGGATCGCGCCGACCTGGAAGGTGCCGAACAGGTCCCGCAGGTACGCCGGCACGGTCGCGAAGCCACCGCCGTAGAACGACAGGATCACGCAGGCCAGCAGCACGAACAGGGCCGTCGAGGTCTGCCCGACGAGCGCCAGCAGCGCGTAGAGCACCATGCCGACACCCAGGTACACCAGGTAGATCGGTTTGCGGCCGATGACGTCCGAGGTGGACGACCAGACGAACCGCCCGGCCATGTTGAACAGCGACAGCAGACCCACGAACCCGCCGGCCGCCGCGACGGTCACCGCCGAGGTGCCGTTGTCGCGGAAGAAGTCCTGGATCATCGGGCTGGCCTGCTCCAGGATGCCGATGCCGGCGGTCACGTTGCAGAACAGCACCACCCACAGCAGCCAGAACGAGCGGGTCTTCACCGCGTTCGCCGCCGACACGTTCGCCGTGGTGACCAGCGGCTTCGCTGCCACGCTGGCCGGGTCGAAGCCGGCCGGCCGCCAGCCCTGCGCCGGCACCCGCACGTTCGCCACCCCGAACATCATGATCACGAAGTAGCCCAGGCCGAGCGTCACGAACAGCCACACCAGGGCGCTGCCCGACGCCGTCGACCCCGCGTTGGCCGGGTCGTAGCCGGCGTCGTAGAACGACAACAGTTGCCGCGACAGGGGAGAGGCGACCATGGCCCCACCACCGAAGCCCATGATCGCCAACCCGGTGGCCAGCCCCGGCCGGTCCGGGAACCACTTGATCAGGGTGGAGACGGGGGAGATGTAGCCGATGCCCAGGCCGATGCCGCCGAGCAGCCCGTAGCCCAGATACAGCAGCCACAGCTGCTGCGTGGCGATGCCCAGCGAGCCGACCAGGAAACCCGCCGCCCAGAAACAGGCGGAGACGAACATGGCCTTACGCGGTCCGTTCGCCTCCACCCAGGTTCCGGCGACAGCGGCGGACAACCCGAGCATCACGATCGCGATGCTGAAGATCACCCCGATCGCGGTCTGGCTGGTGTCGAAGTGGGCGATCAGGGAGTTCTTGTAGACGCTTGTGGCGTAGACCTGACCGATGCAGAGGTGGATGGCCAACGCCGCCGGGGGGATGAGCCACCGGCTGTAGCCGGGCGGCGCGACGGTGTGCCGACGATCGAGTGCGGAAAGCATGCGCTGCTTCCTCTCCGATGAGGACGAGAAACGTCGCACCCAACGTGCCCCCACCACTCGTGGGCGGCAAACCTCACCGTCGCCGGACGGTCGTTCCGCTGAGCTGAGCGGTCAGTCAGCGTCCGCGCGGCGGCCCTGTGATCGACTCGGCTTCCGGGAAGTCGGTGCATCGCCGCGCCCCGGACACCGCGGCATGCCGGAAAACGAGTCGGTCCCGCCGCCGGCGGCGGCGGCTCAGGCCGCGACTAGCGCAGGTCCGGCAGGTGCCAACCGCCGGCCAGCGCGTCGGCGTCCGCCGGACCCCAGCTGCCCTTCTCGTACGACTGCACCGCCGTCGGCAGATCCAGGATCGGCTCGACGATGCGCCACTCCTGCTCAATCGTTTCGGCACGCGCGAAGCGCAGGTGCTGCCCGTCCATCGCGTCGTCGAGCAGCCGCTCGTACGCCTCCTGCCGGCGACCGAGAGCCGAGCCGAAGTCGACGGACAGATCCACCGGACGGCTCGCCACCTCCGCACCCGGGCTCTTCGCCTGGATCGACATCGTGATGCCGTCACCGCGCCCGAGGCGGAACCGCAGCAGGTTCGCGGCCCTCGCCGTGCCCCGCTCGGCGGGGATCAGCGAGCGCTGCGGCTGCTTGAACTCGACCACGACCTCGGTCGCCGTCCCCGGCAGGGACTTACCGGTGCGCAGGTAGAAGGGCACGCCCGCCCAGCGGGGTGAGTCGACAGTCAACCGGGTCGCCACGAACGTCTCCGTGTTCGAGTCGGCCGCCACGCCCGGCTCGTCGAGGTAGCCGGCGTACTGCCCCCGGACGGTGGACTCCGGCGACAGTGGCGCGATCTGCCGCAGCACCGCGGCCTCCGCCTCCCGGAACGCGGCGGTGTCCTCGCTGGCCGGCGCCTCCATCGCGATGAGCGCGACGACCTGCAGGATGTGGTTCTGCAGCACGTCCCGGGTCGCGCCCACCGTGTCGTAGAACCCGGCCCGGCCCTGGGTGCCGAAACCCTCAGCAAGGGTCACCTGGATGTTGTCGATGTGCTCGTTGTTCCACAGCGGCTCGAACAGCCGGTTGGCGAATCGGAAGGCGTAGAGGCTCTCGACGGCTTCCTTGCCGAGGTAGTGGTCGATGCGGAACACCCGCTCCGGCGCGAAGGCCGCGCCCAGGGTGCGTTCCAGCTCGCGGGAGGACTCCAGGTCACGCCCAAACGGCTTCTCCACGATCACCCGACCCCGGTCGGCCAGACCCACGGCTGCCAGGCCCTCGACGACGGAGCCGAACACCGCCGGAGGGATCGCCAGGTAGAAGACCGGCCGCTCGGCGTCACGCAGCCGCTCAGCCAGCCGCTGGTACGTCGTCGGGTCCGCGTAGTTGCCGGAGATCATCGAAAGGTTGCCCGCCAGCCGATCGAAGGTCTCGTCGTCGACCTCGTCATCGGCCTCGGTGACGGACTTGCGGGCCATGGTGACCAGTTGCTGATCATCCCAGCGGGAGCGGGCCACGCCGATCACCGGAACGTCGAGGCGGTCGCGCCGGGTCAACTCGTACAGCGCCGGAAACAGCTTCTTCGAGACGAGGTCTCCCGTGACGCCGAACAGCACTACCGCGTCTGAGCGCATGTGCATGGCACTTCCCATTCGATCATCCGAACCTGATCTTCCGAACGGACAACGGCACGACCCACTCCAGGAATTCCCCAGCGTGCGGCGTACGTGAGGTCGGCGACAACACTGTCTCGACGAGCCCTTATGTTAAGGAAGGTTTACAGTGCAGGCGAAACGCCGGTAGCCTGCGACTCTAATCGACGAAGGTCGATCATGACGAGGCCTGGAGGTACCGTGCGTCGCCGACACACCACCACACGGCTGCTGGCCATAGCCGCACTCGCGCTACCAGTCATCCTGCCCGCAACGCCCGCCGCCGCCGCGACACCCACCGCACCAGCCCGACACCTCAGCGACGTCATCCCCGCATCGGTCGAAACCCACCCCGACGCGCACAACACATTCCGGATCACCCCCCTGACCGTCATCCGCACCACCCCCGGCTCAGCCGCCGCCCGGCGCATCGGTCACCAACTCGCCACCACACTGCGCCCCGCCACCGGCCACCCCCTGCCCGTCCTACCCGTACGCTCCACCCCGCTACCCGAGATCGCCCTGCTCATCGGCGGCGCCGACGACCGCATCGGCCAACAGGGCTACCAACTCGACGTCACCCGCCGCGGCGTCACGATCCGCGCCAACACCCCCGCCGGGCTGTTCGCCGGCACCCAAACCCTGCGCCAACTGCTCCCCGCCGAGATCGAGGCACCCGACCGGCAGCGAACCACCTGGACAGTCCCCGGCGGACGAATCGTCGACTACCCACGCTTCGCCTACCGGGGCGCGATGCTCGACCTCGCACGCCACTTCCACACCGTCGACGACATCACCGCCTACGTGGACCTGCTCAGCCAGTACAAAATCAACTACCTGCACCTGCACCTGACCGACGACCAGGGCTGGCGCATCCAGATCGACTCCTGGCCCCGCCTCACCACCGTCGGTGGCGGACCCGGCACCGGAGTCGACGGCGTCGGCCCCGGATACCTCACCAAGGCCGACTACAAGGCCGTCGTCGCCTACGCCGCCGCACGACACATCACGATCATCCCCGAGATCGACATGCCCGGGCACACCAACGCCGCCCAGTCGACGTACCCCGAACTCAACTGCGACGGCGTCGCCCCGCCCCCGCGCACCGACATCGCGGTCGGCTACAGCTCCCTCTGCATCAACGACGAACTCACCTACCGCTTCGTCGAGGACGTCATCCGCGAACTCGCCGCCATCACACCCGGACCATTCCTGCACATCGGCGGCGACGAAGCCCACGCCACCACCGACGAGGACTACCGCACCTTCATGAACCGGGTCCTACCCCTGGTTGCGAAGTACGGCAAGCGCGCCTCCGGATGGAACGAGATCACCCAGGCCGACCCGTCCACCGACGTCGTCGCCCAGTTCTGGGGCACCGGCACCACCAACGCCAGCCTCGCCGCGGCCGCCGCCCGCGGCAGCAAGATCATCATGTCGCCGGCGAACAAGGCCTACCTGGACATGAAGTACGACGCCAACACCCGCCTCGGCCTGCGCTGGGCCGGCCTGATCGAGGTGTCCGACGCCTACGGCTGGGACCCCGCCACCCGGGTCACCGGCGTCGGCGAGAACGCCATCCTCGGAGTCGAGGCCCCACTGTGGTCCGAGACGCTGCGCACCCTGGACGACATCGAACACATGGCCTTCCCCCGCCTACCCGCGATCGCCGAACTCGGCTGGTCCACCACCGCCAGCCACGACTGGGAATCGTTCCGGACCCGGCTGGGGGAGCAGGCACCCCGCTGGCGACTGCAACAGGTCGACTTCTACCCGTCCCCGCAGGTGCCCTGGATCTGACCCGTACCCCCGGCGCACGCCGTTCGTGGGCACCGGCCGACCCGGCCGGTGCCCACGACCGTCAACGACCGCAGGCGGTGTCCAACACCTTCAGCGGCGGGTCGAGATCCGGCGCCTCAACCTCGGTGGCCTTCGGACCGGCCAAGTGCTTCTCCACCCCTACCGCCAAGGTCTCCAACGCGGTGCGCACCTGCGGATCGGCAGCGGTCGGCGCCGCCGTCCGCAGGTCCTGCAACAGCGCGGTGTAGCGGCCACGCACCTTCGCGCCCGCCTCCTTGGCGCTGACCGGCTTGTCGATGGCGGCGATCGCATCGTCGGCCATCGCGACGTAGTGCTTCTTGACAAAATCGAGACTGGCGTCGCAGACCTGCTTGCTGTTCGCCGCCACGTCGACGGTCGGGCTGGGTGCCGCGGTCACCGTCGGCGCGGCGGTCCCCGCGCTCTCCTTCTCGGCAGGCTGGCAGCCCACAACGAGGCCGACGGTCGCGACCAGGCCAACCACAATACGGACAGGCTTACTCGTCAAGGTGTTCCCCCGTGGTGATGTGCGGCCCCGCCGTTCGCGGTGAACGCGCGGCGACCAGAGCGCACCACTAGACACCCCGCGTCGATGTCGCACATCGCCTTCCCCGCCGCACGGGGACTTGTCCCTGCTCAACCTCGCCGGCGTGAGAGGTTGGAGCGCACCACCATCGCCACCACCTCCAGCGAGGACTTCCCAGATGAACCTGGCGTACGACCATTCACCAGAAACCGGACCAGCGGTGGTGTGCCTACCCATGTTCAGCATGAGCCGCACCGCCACGGCCGCCGCCTTCAGCCCCGCCCTCGCGGGCGCTGGCCTACGGGAGATCTACCTGGACCTGCCCGGCCACGGAGACACCCCCGCGAACTGCCCACCCACCTCCCAGTCGGTGCTGGACACCGTCTGCGCCTGGCTCGACCACCACATCGACGCGCCAGTCCTACTCGCAGGCGGCTCCTACGGCGCGTACCTGGCCGCCGGCATCGCACGCCAACGACCCGACCTCGTCGCCGGCCTGCTCCTCGTCTGTCCCGGTGTCACCATCACCCGCGACAGCCGGGACCTGCCCGACGAACCACCGCTCGAAGCGCCCACCGGCTGGCTCGACGCCGCTCCCGCCGCCCTGCACGCACACCTCGACGCCGCCCTGGGCCACCGCACCCCAACCGTCGTCGCGACGGCGCTCGCGGCACTGAACTCCGGCGGCCCCGGCGACCCGACCTTCCAACAGGAGTTGCAGAGCGGCCCCGACTACGCGCTACCCGACGAGAACGCCGAGGTCGTCTTCGACGGCCCGGTCAGCGTGATCACCGGCCGACAGGACCGGATCGTCGGGTACGCCGACCAGTTCCGCGCCATGCGCCACTATCCGCGCGGCACCTACACCGTGATCGACGCGGCCGGGCACTACCTGCCGTACGAACAACCCACCCTGCTGCGATCACTCACCCAGGACTGGCTGCGCCGTACGCGCGGCTGAGATGCGTCACCGGGGGAGCAGACCCCGCCAACGAGGTCACGAGGTTCGCTGGACCTCGAATCACACACCCGTGACCACGTGATCAGTAGCGTCTGACGCGTACCCGATCCGGGCGTGAGGTATCGGCGAGCTTGACGCTTCGCGCGAGGTGCACGGTCATGCGTTTTCCCTGCAGCGGAGTCAGGTCGAGTCCCGGCGCCGAATTCCAGATCCAGAGATGCTTGAGCTCTGCCAGTCCGGCGAGCGGAGTGAGATCGAACAAGTGTTCGCCGTCGCCGATGCCCAGCCAGCCAAGCTGGGATAGCCCGGCCAAGGGACTCAGGTCGGTGACGGGTGTCCCTTCAATCACCAACTCGGTCAGAGTGTCGATCGAGGCCAGCGCGGCCAGGTCAGTCAGCCAGGTGCAGCCGCCTAACGACAGGTACGTGACTTTGTTCAGTTGACCGAGCTTGACCGCCAGCTCATGGATCCCACCGGCAGGCTCCTCGCCGGCATAGAGCGACAGCTGCGTCAGGTTTCGCAGAGGATCGAGCATCGCCGGATCCCACAGCGGGGCTGGAATGAAGTTCAGGTATTTCAGCGCGGTGAGCTCAGCGAGAAGACTTCCGCTGACCTCCACTCCGCCCAAGGCGAGCCATTCCAACTGCGTCATATGGGTGAGGGCGGTGAGGTCTTGGTCGGGTGCAAGGCCCCACAAGGCCAGTTCGGTAAGTCTGGGCAGCCTTTGCAGCGATGAGAGATTCAACCGTTGCTGATCGGCGTCCAGCCAAACAATGCTCAGGTCGAGATTCTTGGCCAGATGCTCAAGGTCGCCGTCGATCCCGTTTGCGGTTAGGTGAACTTCGGCCAGATGCGGCACGTCCGACAGCTGGGCAAGGTCAAACTTCTGGTCGCTGCGAATGACCGTTCTGGCAAGGTGGCGCAGCCGGGGCAGCGCGGGGAGCAGGGCTGCACTGCGGATCGTCGCCTTGCCGGCGTCGAGAGGTGCGTCAGCGAGGACCTGGTCGGCATAGTCGCTGGGGTCGAAGTACTCCCACGCCGTGATGAGCTGTTGCTGGACGCGAGATCGGGGGTCGGTGCCGTAGCGGGCGAGGGTGGTAAGCGCGTTGGGCCCGTTGACCAGAGCCACGGCCCTGACCGTGGCCGCGGCTTGGGCCTCAGTCAACGTGCTGAGATCGGCGGGCAGTTCGGCGAGCAGTGGTTCTCCGACAGCCGCCAGGGACCGGGCTTCGGCTACGGACCGGGGTAGCAGCTCGCGCAGGTGTGAGCGGATCTGGGTAAGGATCTCCGGCTCGACCGCGGGCGCGGTTTCCAGGCATGCCGCGGCGAGCAGCCGCAACCTTCGGGCCTGCTTCGGTCGCTCGCCGGCGAGCGTGAGCAGGCCGGTGAGGAGTTGCATGCGGACAGGTGCGTTGGCGTGGCCGGCGGCCAGGATGATGGTTTCGCGCCAGGTGTCGAGATGGGCGTGTTCGAGTAGGGCACCGGTGTGTCCTTGGTCGGCGGCTTCACGGGCAGCCAGGTACTCCTGAAAGGTGCGGTGGACGAAGTCGATGCGGTCGGGCACCGGCTCACGCAGGACCCCGCTGCGTTGGATCATGTGCTCGAGCACGGCGGCGACGGGGGCGCTGATGTGCCGGATCCCGGCCAGCCGATGGCCGAAGCGCTGTGTCGCTTCGGCGCGGGTGAGTTCGGTGCGGCTGTTCTGGGTCATCCACCAGGCAACCTCCTGCAATAGCTGCGCCTGGTCGCGGCTGGTCAGTTCCGGTAGCGCGGTGGGGACGCCGCGTTGAGAGTCGCGGCGGTGCAGCAGCATGTCGATGGCGGCCTGGTAGATGTCCATCCGGTTGCGGGGCAGGTTGCTGTCCCGGTCCAGGTTCAGCGCGCACAGCATCGCGCAGAGCAGCGGGCTGCCTGCGAGATTCTGCAGGTGGGCGCTGCCGTCGAGTTGGGCGAGCAGCCGTTGTTCGTAGCCGGGCAACAGATGGGGTTCGCACGGCAGGTCGGCGGCGCGGCGAACGGCTTCGTGCCAGTGCCGGATCAGCGCCTTGACGTCGGCCGGTCCCATCCGCTCCAGAAACACCGAGGTGAAACCTTCGGTGTCCAGCCAGCGGGCGGACGCCGCAGCCGGCCTGGAGGTAACCACGACCCGCAGGTCGGGATAGGCGGACAGGAGGCCGTGCAGCCAGTCGCGGACCGTCCGCCGTTGGCCTTCGGGCACCTCGTCGACGCCGTCGACCAACAGGATCGCCCCGGTGCCGAGTTGGCGGTGCACCCAGCCGGGGGGCATCAGCCCGGCGATCGTGGCGGCGATCAGGTCGAGGAACCGTTGCGGGGGAGGCATCGGCTGGGCGACGTGGTCACGCAGCCGGATCAGGAACGGGGTACGCCCATTCCAGCTGGCGAGTTCTCCGGTGAACCCGTGCCGGGCCGCGGTGACCGCGATCCACTGCATCAGAGTGGTCTTGCCGGAGCCGGCGTCACCACGGAGCAAGACCCGCGCCGCATCGCCAAGGGCCTGCTCGGCCCGCACCGAGGCGCTGTCACCACCCCGGTCGGAGCGCAGCAGGCCGGGATCCCAGCGGAACCCACCGCGGCGCAGGCTACGGGTGGTGCCGCCGGTGACAGCCAGGCTGATGTACGCGATGCTCAGCGGGGTACGCAACCGGTAGCGGTGCACGTCGACGCCGAACAGTTCCAGATGATCCAGCACGGTGAGCAGATGGGACAGGTACCGGGTCCGGAACTGGGCGTCATGACTGGTTCCGGCAGGGGCGTCCAGGCTGGTCACCGGTAGCCGGGCCAGGACCTGCGTCAGGCTGTCGGCCACCGCGGACAGCCGTTCCAGGGTCTGCGCAGTGGCGCGGCCCTGGAACGGGGGGAGTTGCACGACCAACTGGGTCAGGCAGGTGCAGCACTCGTCGAGGACCCTGCCGTACAGGTGAGCTGCCGCCTCGCTCAGGCCCGCCCGCGCGGGAACGTCGGGCAGTTGCCGGCGCAGCCGGGTGGCCATCAACGCGGGGTCGACATCGTCGGCGAACACTGCGGCGTCGGACAGGTCCGCGTCGCGCAGCGTGTCGGCCACCGCGTTCAGAGCGGCGGCGATCTCGTTGTCGGGCAGCGCCGGCTCCCGGCGGCGCACCAGCGGCTGCAGGCGTTCGTAGACGGTGTCGGCGATGTCGTCCAACCGCCGGCCCGCCCGGCGCAGGCCGAGGTCATCGGTGATCCCAGAGCCGATCAGCTTGATGAGCGGCGTCTCACGTTCCCGTTGTTCCCGGCGGCGTCCCAGCCATCGTTTCACCGCCGGTGTCACCACCGAGCTGGCCAGGCGCAGCAACGCCGTCTCGACCATCCCCACGCCGCGTCTCCTCCTGGTCTGCTGTGAGGTCTGACTGGTGCGCGTGCCAACAGCTCACGGAACGCCGGCTCCAGGGTCCGAGACAGCGACCACTGATGAAGCTACGTCGTGCAGAGATTCATGGCTGTCCACTGTCCAGCCGTTCTTACGGCGATTCGATAATGCACATTATGTAAAGTAGCGCGTTCTGGGGGTCCCCTCGTCGTTCATCCCGACGGGGCTCAGTCGCGCGTCAGGCCCGGCGGACACGCGTCCTCGTCCGGCCCGACGAGACGCGCGTTGACCAGCGGGTTGCGTCGCAGGGCCGCGAGCACCGCACCGCTGGCGCCGATGTCGGTCCAGGTGTCGTCCCACAGGGCGGAGACGAGCCAGGCGCGATCCGCCGGAAAGAACAGGTCGGGCAGCGCCCCGTCGCCGCCGCGCATGTGACCGACGCGCCAGGTGAGAGCCTGCTCCGGCCCGGCCTCGACCAACACGTAGGACCAGTCCCCGTAGAGGGACACCCTCGGGGCGTGCGGGAAGACGACGTCGTGGGCGCCGGTGTCGAGGAAGCCCAGCCACCAGGGCTGATCCGGCGTGCACGCCACCAGTTCGTCGATCACGGCGCGTTCGTGGGCGTCGAAACCGACCCCGGCGGGCGGGTGGAAGGTGCCGTACGCCTCGAACACCGGCGGGATCGCCGTGGTGACCGACAGACCCTGCGTGGTGCGCCCGGCGAGCCAGGCGACGTCGCCGGCCGTGCCGATCCGCCAGGTCCGCCCGTCCTTGCTGACGTCCATGGGCTCCGTCCGGGTCGTTGCGTCTTGCGTGTCGAGACCGACGGCGGTAGGCGACGCGTGTGGAGCCCACCCGGCTCGGCCAGCGGCCCGCCACTGGTGCCCCTCGGAGCAGACCAGATCTGTCGGACCGTCGGGGTCCCGGTACACGACGGGCGTGCCGCGTCGACCACAGGTGGGACAGATGGCGGCGAGCGACGTCATGCCGCGCACGATACGTGCTTCGCCACCGACTCCAGCCGTGCTCGCGGCGGTCCGGGATGAGGCCTCTCTCCCCCTCGTCCATCCACTTCCCGGACACGTGAAAATCATGCATAATATCCCTTATGCATGACAAACAGGACGAATCGCTCGCGGTGCTGATCGAGGAGTTCCTGACCGCGCGCGCTACCCGTAAGCCCTCCCCGCACACCCTGGCCGCGTACCGCAGGGATCTGCGCACGGTGGCCTCCCTGGTGGCGGAAGATGCCACCCCTCCCCTACCCCTGGACGCGCTGTCGATCACCGACCTCTCCCCCCGGGTGATGCGCGCGGCCTTCGCGCGGTTCGCCGCCCCCCGGGCGCCCGCGTCGGTGCATCGGGCCTGGTCCACCTGGAACAACTTCTTCACGTTCCTGGTGGCTGACGGGTTCGTGGCGGGCAACCCGATGCCGGCGGTCGGACGGCCTCGGGCGCTACTCCCTCAGCCGAAGCCGCTGCGCGGCGCGGACACCCCCGAGGTGCTGCTCGCGTCCGCCGCGCGGGACGATGGTCGGCAACGCGACCCGTGGCCGGAGCGCGACGTGGCGGTCTTGGCGGTGGCGCTCTGCGCCGGGCTGCGCCTGTCGGAGCTGCTGGCGTTGCGCGTCGACTCGCTCGGCGGTCGGCCCGGTGAGCGGCGGGTCGAGGTGGCGGGCAAGGGTGGGCGGCCTCGGGTGGTGCCGATCGAGGCGGATCTGGACCGGGTGCTGCGGGACTACCTGGACAGTCGGGTGCGGCGCTTCGGTTCGCGGTCGGTACGCCCCGACTCGCCGTTTCTGGTGGATCGGCGTGGTGAGCCGTTGCGCCGTGGTGGCCTGCAGTATCTCGTCGAGTCGTGTTACCGGCGGGCCGGCATCGGTGACCGGGTGCCGCGTGGTGCGCGGCTGCACGCGCTGCGGCACACCTTCGCGACCCGGTTGGCGGAGGACGGTGCGAGCGCGGCGGAGATCATGCGGTTGTTGGGGCACGCGTCGTTGGCGTCGTCGCAGACGTACATCGAGGTGACGGCCGGGCAGCAGCGCGACGCGGTCCGCGCCAACCGGACCAACCGCGCGCTGGCGGGTCTGGTGCCGCCCGGGTGAGGGTGGTCAGTGTGCGCGGTGGCCGGTGCCGTCGGCGGTGACGGGCAGTGGGCCGAGGACGGCGTCGATGATGTGGATGCGGGCGTTGGTGGCCTGGTAGTCGGCGCAGACCGTGTCGGCGCGGTCGCCGAGGCGGGCGGTGGGCCCGGTGCGGGCGACGGTGACGGTGACGCCGTCGAGGGTGGTGGCGGTGCCGGCGGTGGTGAGGTCGGCGATCGGGTGGGCTCCGGTGATGAGGTGGGCTTTCAGCAGGGTGCGGAGCTGGTCGGTGTGGTGGGTCATGAGGTCGTCCCAGTTGTCCTCGGAGAACGTGGCGGCGAAGGCGTCGTCGGAGGGCGCCAGGACGGTGACGCCGTCGCCGGCGGGCAGGTCGGTGAGGACGCCGCTGGTGCGTACTGCCGCTTCGAATGTGGTGAGGGTGGGGATCCAGCGCAGCGCCTGGTCGACGGGTTGACCGGCGAGGAAGCTCGGGTTGCCGGGGTCGGTGCCGGTGGGCAGGGCGGCGCAGAGTGGCCCGGTGGGCTGGGGTGCGGTGCTCGCGGGCGCGGCGTCCGTGCGGGGAGCCGCGGGGCTGCCGGTGCAGGCGGCCAGGAGCAGGGTCGGCAGGAGCAGGCCGAGCGTCGGTCGGACGCGCCGAGCGCCGTGCGGTCCGCGGAATCGTCGAGGGTGTCGCGGTCGGGTGGTGGGGTGCGACACGGCGGCCTCCACGGGTGCGGGGGTGGGTGGTGAGGTGCCGGCGGCGCGGGTGTCGGGCCCGCGCCGCCGGCGTGATGGGTCGCTAGGTGTCGGTCACAGTGCCGCGCACTGGGTGGTGCGGGGGCCGTGGACGGTGTTGGCGATGCCGAGGTTGTGCGGGGTGGGGTTGTTGGCGGTGCAGTTGAGTGGGCCGCGGATGGTGGTGCCGGCCAGCACTGGTGCGTCGGTGCCGGTGGTGTTGCCGGACAGGTCGACGGGGCCGGCGATGGTGGCGTCGATGATGGAGATCGTGTCGGTGGTGGCGATGCGGACCGGGCCGTTGATGGTGCTGTCGGCGAGGAGGATGCCGGTTGCGCCGGTGGCGGTGAGTGGGCCACTGATGGTCGTTGCTGTCGTGACGAGTGCCGCGCCGGCCCGGACGGTGACCGGGCCGTTGATGGTGGCGTCGTCGGCGCAGGTGAAGCCGGTGACGGCCAGGGGTCCGTTGCGGCGGCCGGTGAGGCTGGGATAGACGCGTTCGCCGTCGGTCAGCTTCTCCACGCCCTTGCCGTCGAGGAGAAGGGGGATGAGGCCGCGTTCGGGTTGGTTGAGGGGGACGTAGTGGTCGTCGCCGATCGTGATGACCTTCCAGCCGTGGGCGGCGATGCGCTGGGCGACGGTGGTGCCGACTCCCCCGGGGCCGTCGGTGCGGGCGCCGTTGTACTGCGCGTCGGTGAGTTTGTAGGCGCAGGGCGGGCTGTCGAGGATCAGGTCGGCGGGGGGCGCGTCGAGTGGTGGTGGGCTGTCGCCGGGGTGCGGTGCCGGGTGGGCGGGGATGGGGCGGGAGCCGCGGAAGACCAGCCGGCCGGTGTTGGCGGCTTGGGATTCGATGGCTTCGCTGCGGGCCTTCAGGATGTCGGCGCGGTCTGCGCGGTGGTAGTCGAGGAACTGGTGGAACGTCCACAGGGCGGAGTAGGTCTTGCGGCGTCGGTTGTTGGTGGTGTTGCCCTCGTCGGGGCGGGTCTGGCCGCCGGAGCTGCGCAGTTCCAGCAGGGAGTTGGTGACGTTCTTGAGCCCGAGGGTGTTGCGCAGGATGGTTTCCTCGCTGAGGCCGACGTTGCCGCCGCCTTCGCAGCCGTAGGGGCAGGCCCACCAGCCGGCTTCGGCGCCCTTGGCGTACATGTGGCCTTCGATCATGTCCTGGGACTGGTCGAAGATGGGTTGGGCGACGTTCTGGTGCCGTGGGGGCAGCATCGGCAGGTCGCCGGCGCGGGAGTTGCCGAACTCGTGGCCGTCGTAGCCGGCGACGGGTCGGTAGTCGCGGACCATTTTGATGTACGCGGTGGTCTCGGGTTGGCGGATCAGGGAGTAGTCGCGGTTGAGGTCCTGGCCGGTGGAGTTGCCGCGGGTGTTGTTGGCGCGGCCGTCTCCGTTGATGGTGGGGACGATCAGGACGGTGGTGTGGCTGAGCAGGTCGGTGATGCGGGGGTCGGTGCTGAAGGCGAGTTGGCGGGCCATGATGAGGCAGGCTTCGCGGTCGCCGGGTTCGTTGCCGTGCACGTTGCAGTTGATGGCCACGGGTGCGGTGGCGGCGACGGCTTCCGGGGTGGCCGCTGGGGTGGGGTGGCCGATGACCATCATGTTGATGGGTCGGTTCTGCACGGTGCGGCCGAGTTCGACGACGCGTACGCGGTCGCTGAGGGCGTCGATGGCGGCGGTGTAGGCGTACTCGTCGGTGTCGCTGGTGTACTGCGCGGCGTGGGTGGTCTCCCAGCCGGTGCGCAGTTGCTCGCCGGGGGTCGTGGGGTTGCCCCAGGGTGCGGTGGTGGTGGCGGTGACCGGGTCGGAGTAGGGCTGTTCGGTGGTGCCGGTGCGGGCGCGTACGCGCCATTGGAAGGTGTCGCCGGGGTTGTAGCCGGCGTCGGCGAAGGTGGGTGCCTGTTGGTTGATCTGGCGGTTGGGCCGCCAGATGCCGACGATGGTGGGTGCGCCGGTGGGGGTGTTGTCGGCGTCGACGGGGGTGCGTTCGATCTGGTAGTCGGTGGCGCCGTCGACGGGTTGCCAGGCGAGGGTGGTGTATCCGTCGGCCTGGTGGGCGGTGAGGGCGGTGACCTGGTCGGGTGGTGCGGCGCGTTGGGCGCTGGCGGGGATGGGTGCGGTGGTGAGGGTGACGGCGATGAGGGTGGACACGGCGATGAGGGTGGGTCGCTGGCGTCTCATGTGGCCTCCGACGGGTTGATCGTGGCACGTGTCGACCAGCATGATCGTCGAAGTCCGTCGATGCAATGATCTTGAGCGAATCTTGCGACTTGGCGGTCCGCTCCCCTGCCGACCCTTGATCGACTCGGTTTTCAGGAAGGCGCGGTGTCCGGGGCACGGGGATGCCCCGGTTCGCAGGAAGCCGGATGCGGCGTCAGGCCGAACGGTCGGCGCGGTCAGCGGGCGTGGCGCAGGGCCCAGTCGAGGGCGACGTCGGCGATGCGCTGCCAGCCCTGCTGGGCGGGCAGCAGGTGCGCGTACCCCTCGAAGAGCTCGACCTCGGTGATGGTGTCGCCCTTGTAGTGCGCGGCGTTGGCGCGTTGCACGCTGGGCGGCATGATGTGGTCTTCCGAGCCGGAGATGAACAGCAGCGGCGCGCGCTGGTCGTTGTGGTAGTTGACGGCGATGTCCTGGGGGCCGGGCAGCAGGTTGGCCAGGACGCTGTCCCAGAGGATGCCGCCGGCGGCGGGGATGGCGTAGCGCTCGTACAGGGCGCGGGCGGTCTGCTCGTCGAAGGTGTTGGTGAACGCGTAGTTCCACTGCTCGAAGGTGAATCCGACGGCGCGGTGCCGGTTGGCGGGGTTGCGCAGCACCGGGAAGGTGGAGCGCAGCTGCGAGAAGGGGGTCACCGTGACGCCTTCGGTGGGTGCCGAGTTGAGGGCGACGGCGCTGGCGCCGTAGCCGCGGTCGAGCAGCACCTGGGTGAACGCCCCGCCGGCGGAGTGGCCCATGAGGATGGGTGGCGTGGGAAGCGCGTCGACCACCGCGGACAGGTGCGCGATGATCTGTGGCGCGGTCAGCGTCTCCAGCGGGCTGGGGTCGGCGTTGATCGCCTCGACCTCGCCTTCCAGCCCGGGGTACGTGGGAGTGAGCACCCGAAAGCCCTTGTCCTGGTAGTGGGTGACCCAGTGTTCCCAGCTGCGGGGGGTCACCCAGAACCCGTGGATGAGGACGATCGTGTCCGGCGTGTCGCTCATGGTCAGCTCCGTGACTGTCGGGGGCGGCGATGACGCAACGACGGCGGTGTCGGTGAGCCCACCCTAGACATTCGTGAGCCGCGATGCGGCCGGTTGGGCGATGACGCTCAGTCGAGATCGACCAGCAGGGGGCGGTGGTCGGAGATGGTGGACGCCGGCGCGGTGACCGCACGTACGGGTGGGAGCTGGTCGAGGGCGTGCCGGTCGGCGAGGATGTGGTCGAGTTGGACGCGGGGTTGCCCGGACGGGTAGGTGGGGCGTCGGCCCAGGGGGCGCCAGCCGGAGATGAGCCGGGCCGCCCCGGCGGGCAGGTTGAGGTCGCCGAGCAGGACGCGGGGCCCCGGCAGCGCGCGCAGGGCGCGGACGGTCTGACGTAGTTGGCGGGCGTTCCAGCCGGGCACGAAGGACAGGTGGGTCGCGGCGACGGTGAGGGGGCCGTGCGGGGTGTCCAGGACGGCGGCGAGGACCACGCGGGGTTCGTCGTGCAGCAGGATGAGGCCGCCGCGGGGGCCGGGCACGTAGACCGGTGAGCGCACCGGCGCCGGCTTGAGTCGGGTGACCTGCCAGCTGCGGACGGGGTATCGGCTGATCAGCCCGATGCCGTAGCAGGGTTCGCCGTGGCCGTCGTCGTCGTGGCGCAGCGGGCGGAACTGTTCGCCGGGGGTGCCGACGACAGCGGCGGCGAAGCGGTGGTGGGGTGCGCCGAGGGCGCGGGCGGCGATGGCGGTGAGGTCGAGGTTGCCGCTGCGGCGTTGGTCGCGGTCGACCTCCTGCAGGGCGAGCACGTCGGCGTCGAGGGCGCCGATGGCGGCGGTGAGTCGGTCGGAGTCGACGAGCCCGTCGGTGAGGGACCGTCCGTGCAGCAGGTTGAAGGTGGCCAGGCGCACTCCTGCACCTTACGTGCCCGTGGCATGGTTGCCGGGTGGTGAAGGTCTTGCTGTGTTCGGTGCTGGTATTCGTGGCGGTCGGCGCGTTGGGGGTGTGGTTGCGGCGTACGCGGGGTCGGTGACCGGGTGAGGCTGGCCACTCGAGGGCCGGTGAGGCGCGTCGGTTGGGGAGAATTGCCGCCCGTGGACGCCGTGACGCTGAGTACCCTGCTGGCCGCCGCCGCGTTGGCCGGGTGGGTCGATGCCGTGGTCGGTGGTGGTGGGTTGTTGCTGCTGCCGGCGTTGTTGGTGGCCGCCCCGGGGTTGCCGGTGGCCACCGCGTTGGGCACGAACAAGTTGGCCGCGATCTTCGGTACGGCCACGGCGGCGGCGACGTACGCCCGCAGGACGAAGGTCGACTGGCGGGTGGCGGGCCCGGCGGCCGGGTTCGCGGTGCTCAGCGCGGGCGTCGGCGCGGCGCTGGCCGGGGCGGTGCCGGCGTCGGCGTACCGGCCGGTCGTGCTGGTGGTGCTGCTGTCGGTGGCGGTGTTCGTGCTGCTGCGTCCCCGGATGGGGGTGGTGGCGGTGCCGGCGAAGCGCACTCCGGTGCGGGTGGCGGTGGTGATCGCGGTGGCCGGGGTGGGAATCGCCCTGTACGACGGGTTGATCGGCCCGGGCACCGGCACGTTTCTGGTGTTGGCGTTCACCGCCCTGGTGGGCGCGGACTTCGTGCACGGCTCGGCGATGGCGAAGGTCGTCAACGCGGGGACGAACCTGGGCGCGCTGGTGGTGTTCGGGGTGACCGGGCACGTGTGGTGGCTGCTGGGCGCGGGCATGGCGGTGTGCAACATCGCCGGCGCGGTGCTGGGGGCTCGGATGGCGTTGCGCCGCGGCTCCGGGTTCGTGCGGGTGGTGTTGCTGGTGGTGGTGGCGGCGTTGGTCGCGAAGCTGGGCCACGACCAGTGGGTGAGCTAGCCGCGGCGGCTGGGTGAGTCGAAGCGCCCGGCGCGGATCTCGCGCAGGGCGCGGCGGCGGGTGTCGCCGCGCAGGGTGTCGACGTAGAGCTTCCCGCCCAGGTGGTCGGTCTCGTGTTGCAGGGCGCGGGCCAGGAACCCGCTGCCGGCGATGGTCAGCGGCTCGCCGTGCTGGTCGACGCCGTGGGCGGTGGCGTGCAGGGCCCGCACTGTCGGGAAGTACAGCCCGGGGATGGACAGGCAGCCCTCCTCGTCGTCCTGGAGCTCGTCGGACAGCTCCAGGGTGGGGTTGATGAGGTGGCCGCGGTGCCCGTCGGCGTCGTAGACGAACACCTGGGCGCTGACGCCGATCTGCGGTGCGGCGACGCCGGCGCGGCCGGGGGCGCCGAGCAGGGTGTCCATCAGGTCGGTGACGAGGGCCCGCAGCTCGGCGTCGAAGGTGGTGACCGGTTCGCATCCGGTGCGCAGGACAGGGTCACCGATGATCCGGATGGGCCGCATGGTCATGGGGTTCAGCGTATCGCCGTGCGGTGCGGCGGTCAGCGCCCGGCCAGGGTGGCGCGGATCGGGGTGGTCTTCGCGGCGGCCTCGGCGACCTCGGCGCGTGCGTCGCTGTCCCAGGTGATGCCGCCGCCGGCCCAGGTGTGCAGCCGCTGGCCGTCGGCGGCGGCGGTGCGGATGGTCAGGCCCAGGTCGACGCGGCCCGCGGCGACCCAGCCCAGCGCGCCCATGCTGGCGCCCCGCCCGACCGGTTCGAGGGCGCTGATCTGGGTCAGGGCGGCGAGTTTCGGGGCGCCGGTGACCGAGCCGCCGGGGCAGGTGGCGCGCAGCAGGTTGGCGAGGCCGAGGCCGTCGGCGGCGGCGGCGCGGACTGTCGACTCGGCCTGCCACAGGTCGCACCAGCGGCGCACGGCGAACAGCTCGTCGACGGTGACGGTGCCGGTGCGGGCGATGCGGGCGAGGTCGTTGCGTTCCAGGTCGACGATCATGATGTGTTCGGCGCGTTCCTTCGCGCTGGCGAGCAGTTCGGCGCGGCCGGTGGCGGTGGCCGGACGGGTGCCCTTGATCGGGCGGGTGATCACCTGCCCGTCGGTGACCTCGACGAGGGTTTCCGGGGAGGCGCAGCCGATGGCCCAGCCGTCGCCGGTGAGGAGGCCGCCGTAGCGGGCGCCGGGGAGCGCGCCGAGGCGGCTCAGGGCCGGCAGCGGGTCGCCGGTGTAGGGGGCGGCGGCGTGGCCGACGAGGTTGCTCTGGTAGACGTCGCCGCGGCCGATGGCGGCCCGGACCGCGTCGACGGCGGCGGCGTGCTGGCCGGGGGTCCAGCTCTCGACCCACTCGCCGAGCCACCACGGCGGCTCTGCGCCGGGCCGGGTGACCCGGGTGGAGCCGTGCTGGTAGACGACGACGGCGAGGTCGGGCAGGGCCGGCGCGGGTTCGGGCGCCCCGGTGGGTGCGCCGGCCAGCAGCGCCCCGGCGGCGGCGGACAGGTACAGCGCCGCGCCGCAGACCCCGGTGCCGTGCTGGCCGGTGGCGGGTCGGGTCAGGTCGTGCAGGGGTAGGCCGTGCGCGGCGAGGAACTCCTCGGCGAGGGCCGCGGGGTCGCCGCCGTCGCCGCGAGACCAGTGCAGGCGGGCGCGTTCGGTCAGCGCACCCCGGCACGCGGCCGGCGCGGCGGGTACATCGATCGACGCAGCAGCGCCGCGGTGGGCGGCCGACGCCGCCGGGGCGCTGTCCGCGGCCATTGCAGCCGGGCCGCTGTCCGCGGCTAAGCCAGCCGGGCCGCTGTCCGCGGCACACACCTGTGGGAGCGTTTCCACGCCGTACGGTCCAACCTTCCTCATCCGTTCAGTGGATTTCCCGTGCGCCAGGCGGGCACCTGCTCGATGCTGGACACTTTCGCTTGGTACTGTGCGTCACTGGTCATGTGAACCATGACACAGTGCCCCCACAGTCCGGAGAACCCGATGTGCCAGCACCAACCGACCTGCCCCTCCGCTGAAGCCACCGACCGGGAAGCCGCGCGGGTCCTCGCCTGCTTCCGTGAGCAGGGCTGGAGCCTGCTCTGCAACGGTGTCATCGTCTTCGAGGACACCGGCGAGCTACTTCCCGACGGCAGCAGCATCGCACCGCACCGCGGCCCCGCCCGCCACGCCCTCGTGGCCTGACCGACCACTCAGCGTCACCGTTTAGCCGCCGTCGACCCAGGCTAGTCCCCCGGTAAAGGGACGTCCCCGCCCAGGTCGCAGCGGCTGCCGGGGCAGGCCGTACCGCCCGCCCCGGCTGCGCCGCCGTCAGTCCTCGAACGCCTCCGGCGACGGGCACGAGCAGACCAGGTTCCGGTCGCCGTACGCGCCGTCGATGCGCCGCACCGGCGGCCAGTACTTCCCGGCCCGGTCCACCCCGGCCGGGTACGCGCCCACCGACCGCGGGTACGCGTGCGACCACTCGTCACCGCTGACCATCGCCGCGGTGTGCGGCGCGTTCGCCAGGGGGTTGTCCCCCGCCGGCCACGCCCCGGAACCCACCTGCTCGATCTCCGCGCGGATCGCGATCATCGCGTCGCAGAACCGGTCCAGCTCGGCCAGGTCCTCGCTCTCGGTCGGCTCCACCATCAGCGTCCCCGCCACCGGGAACGACATCGTGGGCGCGTGGAAGCCGTAGTCGATCAGCCGCTTCGCCACGTCGTCGACGCTCACCCCGGTCGCCTTCGTCAACGGCCGCAGGTCGAGGATGCACTCGTGGGCCACCAGGCCCTTGTTGCCGGCGTACAGCACCGGGAAGTGCCCCCGCAGTCGCGCCGCCACGTAGTTCGCCGCGAGGACCGCCACACCGGTGGCCCGGGTCAGCCCTTCGGCGCCCATCATCCGCAGGTACGCCCACGGGATCGGCAGGATCCCCGCCGACCCGTACTTGGCCGCCGAGATCGCCGGCGTGGCGTCCACGTGCGCGCCCAGCGGGTCACCGGGCAGGAACGGCGCCAGGTGCGCGCGGACCGCCACCGGGCCCACCCCGGGGCCACCGCCGCCGTGCGGGATGCAGAACGTCTTGTGCAGGTTCAGGTGCGACACGTCCGCGCCGAACTTGCCGGGCTTGGCGAACCCGACCAGGGCGTTGAGGTTCGCCCCGTCGACGTACACCTGCCCGCCGGCGTCGTGGACCTTCGCGCACAGCGACGCGATGCCCGTCTCGTACACGCCGTGCGTGGACGGGTACGTCACCATGATCGCGGCGAGCGCGTCGCGGTGCTTGTCGATCTTCGCGTCCAGGTCGACGAGGTCGACGTTGCCGTCGTCGTCGCAGCCCACCACCACGACCCGCATGCCGGCCATCACCGCCGACGCCGCGTTCGTGCCGTGCGCCGACGACGGGATCAGGCACACGTCGCGGTGCGTCTCACCCCGCGACGCGTGGTACGAGCGGATCGCCAGCAACCCGGCCAGCTCGCCCTGCGAACCGGCGTTGGGCTGCACGCTCACCGCGTCGTAGCCGGTCACCTCGGCCAGCCACGACTCCAGCTGACCGATCATCTGCCGGTACCCGACGGTCTGCGCGTCCGGTGCGAACGGGTGGATGTTCGCGAACTCCGCCCAGCTGACCGGCTCCATCTCGGTGGTCGCGTTCAGCTTCATCGTGCACGACCCGAGCGGGATCATGCCCCGGTCCAGGGCGTAGTCGAAGTCCGACAGCCGCCGCAGGTAGCGCAGCATCGCCGTCTCCGAGTGGTGGCTGCGGAACACCGGGTGGGTGAGGAAGTCGCTGCCGCGCGTCAGGTCGACCGGCAGGGCCGCGTCCACCGCCCCGTCGAACGCGGGCACCCCGAACGCCGCCCACACCTGCGCCAGGTGCGCGTCGGTAGTGGTCTCGTCGCAGGACACCCCCACCCGGTCGGCGTCGACCAGCCGCAGGTTCACACCACGGTCGGCGGCGGCGGCCACCACCTCGGCGGCCCGCCCGGGCACGGTCGCGGTGACGGTGTCGAAGAACGCGACGTCCGCGACGTCCACCCCGCCGGCGCGCAACCCGGCCGCGAGCCGCGCCGCCATCCGATGGGTACGCGTCGCGATGTCGCGCAGCCCGTCCGGGCCGTGGTAGACGGCGTACATGCCGGCCATCACCGCGAGCAGCACCTGCGCGGTGCAGATGTTGCTGGTCGCCTTCTCCCGCCGGATGTGCTGCTCACGGGTCTGCAACGCCAACCGGTAGGCCGGGTTGCCGTCGGCGTCGCGTGACACCCCGACCAGGCGCCCGGGCAGCATCCGCTCCAGGCCCGAGCGCACCGCCAGGTAACCGGCGTGCGGCCCACCGAAGCCCATCGGTACGCCGAAACGCTGGGTGGTGCCGGCGGCGATGTCCGCGCCGATCTCCCCCGGTGCGCGCAGCAGCGTCAACGCCAGCAGGTCCGCCGCCACGGTCACCAGAGCGCCGACGGCGTGCGCCGCCTCCACGAGCGCCGCGTGGTCGCGCACCGCCCCGGACGCCCCCGGGTACTGCAGGTGCAGGCCGAAGAACTCCGCCGGCAACTCGTCACGCTCGACGTCGAGGACCCGCACGTCGATGCCGAGCGGCTCGGCCCGGCTGGTGATCACCGCGATGGTCTGCGGCAACGCGTCGGCGTCGACGACGTACACACCGCTCTTGCTCTTGGAGGCCCGCCGCGCCAGGGTCATCGCCTCTGCCGCCGCGGTGCCCTCGTCGAGCATGGAGGCGTTCGCGGTGGCCAAGCCGGTCAGGTCGGTGACCATGGTCTGGAAGTTCAGCAGCGCCTCCAGCCGGCCCTGGCTGATCTCCGGCTGGTACGGCGTGTACGCCGTGTACCAGGCCGGGTCCTCCAGCACGTTGCGGCGGATCACCGCCGGGGTGTGCGTGCCGTGGTACCCCAACCCGATCATGGAGACGGCGACGGTGTTACGCGCCGCGAGGGCCCGCAGCTCGGCGATCGTCTCGGCCTCGGTGGCCGGGTCGGGCAGGTCGAGGGTGCCGTGCCAGCGGATCACCTCGGGGATCGCGGCGTCCATCAGCTCGTCGATCGAGTCGTGCCCGACGACCTCCAGCATCCGACGCTCATCGTCGAGGCCGGGACCGATGTGACGGGTGGCGAACTGCTCTACGGTCATAGGGGCACTCCCGGGGCGAGGTCGACGTGTCGGCCTCCCCCTCTGTCGCACCCACAGGGGCACTCCACAGTGCCTGCCCACGAGGTCCTTTTGCCTGAGAGGTTCCGGGGAGGATTTGCCCCTTCGGCGCCGCCCTGCGTGCTGTCGGGCGGTCTCTCCCACGTGGGTGTTACCGGCGTGGTCAACGCTACCAGCGTTGGTGTTTCCGGCGGATGTCCTACCCCCGGGCCGGGCCCCCGCCCGGGGGCGGCCCGTCACACCCCCAGCGGTGCCCCGGCGCCGACCCGCGCGGCCAACTCCGGCAGCACCGCGCCCAGCGGCGCGTCGACGCACACTGTGGCGTGGCCGTCACCCCGGGTCGGCCCCTGGTTGACGATCGCTACCGGGATGCCCCGTTTCGCGGCCCGAATCACGAACCGGCGCCCCGACATCACCGTCAACGACGACCCGAGCACCAGCAACGAGCGGGCCTGCTCCACGGCCGCGAAACACCGCGCCACCCGCTGCGCCGGCACCGTCTCACCGAAGAACACCACGTCCGGTTTCAGCATCCCGGTGCCGCAGATCCCGCAGTCCACCGGCCGAAACGCCGCCACCTGCTCATCGGGGAGATCAACATCACCGTCCGGGTTGACCGCGGCGACGCGGGCCACGAACTCCGGGTTGGCCTCGCGCAGCCGCCGGTGAAGCTCCTCCCGGGAGGTCAGGTTGCCGCAGTCCAGGCAGGTCACCTCGTCGAGGCGGCCGTGCAGCTCGATCACCGACGGGCTGCCGGCCGCACCGTGCAGACCGTCGACGTTCTGGGTGATCACCGTGTCGACCAGCCCGGCGTGTTGCAGCCCGGCCACCGCCCGGTGCCCGGCGTTGGGCGCCGCGCCCGCGATCAACCGCCAGCCCAGGTGGCTGCGCGCCCAGTAACGCCGCCGGGCCAGGGGATCGCGGGTGAACGCCTGGAAGGTCATCGGCGTGTGCCGCCGCGCCACCCCGCTGGGCCCCCGGTAGTCCGGAATTCCCGACTCGGTGGACAGGCCGGCGCCGCTGAGCACCACCACCCCACCACCGGCCACCAGCGAGGTCAACGCGTCGAAGCTCTCCATCACCTCTCCATGCTGCCTCAACCGGTTCACCAACGCCGAGCCCCGAGCCGGGTGGGCGACCCCACCCGGCGCGGGGCGCCGATGACGGCGGCTATGCCGCGACGACGTCGGCGACGACGCACGCGACGTTGTCCGGCGCCCCCTCGGCCAAGGCCAGACCGATCAGCTCCCGCACCGTGTCCTCGGGATCCGCGGCCGCGGCCAACGCCGACCGCAGGTCGGCCCGGTCGACGACCGCGGACAGCCCGTCGGAGCACAACAGGTACCGGTCACCCGGCAACGCGGTACGCAACGCCAGATCCGCCTCGACCTGCCGACCGCCACCGAGGGCGCGCACCAGCACCGCGCGCTGCGGATGCGTCGCGGCCTGGTCCCGGTCGAGCCGGCCCTGATCAACCTGGGACTGCACCCAGGTGTGATCCTGCGTGAGCGGCGACAGCTCACCGCCGCGCAGCAGGTAGGCCCGGGTGTCACCGACGTGCACCAGCGCCAGCTGGGAACCGCTGAACAGCAGCGCGGTCAGCGTGGTGACCGGCTGGTCGGTGTCGGTGGCCAACCCGTGCACGGCGCGATCGGCGTCGCTCACCGCGCCCGCCAGCATCGTCAGCAGGTCGGCGGCCGGCACGTCGGTGAACGCCAACGGCTTCAGGGCGTCGACGGCGGCGGCGCTGGCGGCCGCACCGCCGGGCCCCCGCATACCGTCGGCCACGGCGAGCAACCGCTCGCCGGCGTACGCGGTGTCCTCGTTGCTGTCGCGCACCAGCCCGGTGTCACAACCGGCGGCGCAGCGGACGGCAACTGTGGGATTCGGGTCGGACATGGCGGTGCCCCCTTCAGACAGGTGGTCCACGAGGAGATTGGCGAGCCGGGCACGGGCCTCGGTGTCGGCGCTGACCTGCCGCCAGTACGCGGTGACCGCCTCAGCCGCCGCCGCGGGCTCCAAGCCGCACACGACCCGGATCGTCGCCAGCGGCATACCGAGCCGACGCAACTGGGCGACCAGCCGAGCCACCGGCAGCTGAGCCGGGTCGTAGAGCCGGTAACCGGACTCCGGATCAACAGCGGCCGGTACCAGCAGCCCAACCTGGTCGTACAGGCGCAACGCCTTCGGTGTCAGCCTCGCCGCCCGGGCGAACGCCCCGATGGTCATCAGCCCCACGTCGAGATCCTCCTCGCGCCGGTCACGGCGACCGGCACCCACCAGGCTCAGGGTTGCCCGAAGGTCAAGGTCAAGCCGGTGACACCGCCTGCACCCCGCGGCGCCGGTAGGTTGGACGCATGCGCGTCGTCATCGCCGGAGGCCACGGCAAGATCGCCCTACTGTTGCAACGCCACCTCGTCGGACGCGGCGACACCGCCGTCGGCCTCATTCGCAACCCCGAGCAGACCGCGACGCTGCGCGCCGCCGGCACCACCCCCGTCGTCTGCGACCTGGAACACACCCCGCTCGAACAGTTGGCCGAGCACCTCGACGGCGCCGACGCGGTGGTCTTCGCCGCGGGCGCCGGCCCCGGCAGCGGCGCCGCCCGCAAGGACACCGTCGACCGGGCCGCCGCCGTGCTGCTCGCCGACGCCGCCACCCGCGCCGGCGTCCACCGCTACCTGCTCGTCTCCTCCATGGGCGTGGACACACCACCCGCCCCCGGCACCGACGACGTGTGGGCGGCGTACCTGCGCGCCAAACGCGCCGCCGAGGACGACCTGCGCGGCCGCGACCTGGCCTGGACGGTGCTGCGACCCGGCCGGCTCACCGACGACCCACCCACCGGGCGGGTCACCCTCGCCCCACACGCCGGCCGTGGCGCGATCAGCCGCACCGACGTCGCCCACGTCCTCGCCGCCCTGCTCGACGAACCGCGCACCACCGGCGCGACCCTGGAACTCGTCGACGGACCCACCCCGATCGCCGAGGCCATCCGCGCCGCCGCCAGCTGACCGGCCCGTCGCACCGACGGTCGTCCTCAACCGCCCGGGCGGTGCGCGGCGACCAGCACCGGCCCGCCGGGGACGGTCGGGAAACGGCGGACATCAACCAGCCCCGCCCCCGCCAGCACCTCCGCCATCCGGTCCGCGTCGAAGGCGTTGCCGCCGTTGCGGACCGCGTTCCACCGGTCGACGGCCGCGCGCAACGGCTCCCCGGCCGGCGGGTTGGTGCCCGCCACCAGCCAACCGCCGGGTCGCAGCGCCCGCACCAGCCGGGGCAGCGCCATCGTCAACGTCTGCTGGGGCAGGAACGGCGCCGGCAGCCACACCAGGTCGTACCCGCCCGGCTCGGCGACCTCCGCGACGTCCTGACGGCGCAGACTGATCCGATCCGCCACATCGGGCGCCTCGGCCAACTCCCCGCGGGCCAGGTCCAACGCCCGTTGCAGCACGTCGATACCCACCACCGACACCCGCGGCAACGCGCGCGCCAGGGCGACAGCCAACGCCGCCACACCGGTGCCCACGTCCAACACCCGGGCGTTAGCCGAGTCCAAGCGCTCCGCCAACCCGGGCAACTCGGGCACCACCCGGGTCGCCAACGCCCGGCCGGTCGCCGCCGACGCCCGGCCCTGATGCAACAACACCTCGTCGCCCAACTCCGCCCAGCCGGTCCCACCCGACCCGGAAGGCTCCTGCGCCGCCGCGGCGACCGCCTGCCGCAGCGAACTCAACCGCGCCTGCACCGCGCTGCGCCCGGTCGGCCCATCGGCAGCCACCAGCGACGGGTGCGCGACCGGCACCCCACCATCCCAGGACAACAGACCAGCGGCCTCCAGCACCGCGCTGCGGTGCGGCGCCGCCGCGAGGACCTCGGCGAGCGGGGCCGACAGGGCATCACTCATGGTGCCGACCGCAGCCGCCAGAGCCCACGCCGAAGCCTCCAACGCGGCCAGCGGATCCGGTGACCCGCCGGGCGGAAACGGTGATACGGACACGAAGACGCCTCTCCCCGGGGCGGGCCGCCGGTCAGCGCCGCCTGACCCCTCCGACTATGCCACCGCCGCCAGCGCGCCGAGTGGGGTCCACCTCAGCGAACCCCACCCACGACAACTCAACGCTGGTGGTGCCTAGGCAACGCCGACTGCCCCACCACACCACCCACGAACGGCGCCCCCGGCGTCTCCGCCGCGATCCGATCCATCGTGCGCGCCAACTGCTCACTACCGTCATCGAGATGCCGTGCCGCCGCCTGCATGTGCGACACCATCATCTCGCCGAAGATCCGCAACGCCTCCCGGGTCGCCACCGTGTCGTCAAAGCTCGACCCCGCCGAGCTGCGGTACTCCGCCACCGCCCGCTCGGCCTCCTGCTTCGCCTCGGCCTCCGCCGCCTGCAGGTAGCTCTCGTACTGCATCCGGGCGTACTCCGCGACCCGACGCGCGTAGTCATGCGCCTGCGCGATGATCTGCTCCGCCTCGCGCTGCGCCGCCGACAGCAGATTCACCTCCCGCGCCGCCGGGACCTTCGCCGCCGCCCCGGTACTGGGAATCACCCCGTGCCGGTGCAACTCCACCCGGTCGTTCAGCCGCTCGTTCTCCGCCCGCAACGTCGCGATCTGCGTCGCCAACAGGTCCAACTCATCAGCGACCTGCACCCGGAACCGGTCCACGTCAGCGTTGTCGTAACCACGCCGGGCGAACGACGCGGCACCGAACTCCCACCGCCGAACCCGGTCGGCGGTCATCCGCACCTGCACACCGCCGGAAACCTGCACCCCGTCATACCGACTGATCGGCGTCGCGCTCACCTGTGCAGACCTCCGTTCGCGACCGCCGGGCCCGCAAGCTCACTGCTCGCGCTCACCTGTGCCCACCTCCCGAAGTGTCACCCGCAGCCGGTTGCTGCACCGCCGTCCGCCACGCCGGGCCGTACCACTGCGCGCCCAGGCCCTCGTGGTGCACCTGACCCGCGTGGTAACCCGCCTGAACCAACGTCCGCACCGCGTGCGACACCATCTCGTCCGACCCACACACGAACACGTGCCGGGACCGCCAGTCACCGTCGGCCAACGCCCGGTCCACCGCCTGCACGAACTCCCCCGGCCGGTGCACGTCGGCACCGACCACGTACGTCACCGTCAACCACGGATACGACGACGCCAACTTGTCGATCGCGTCGCTGTCGTAGAACTCGCTACGGGACCGGGCCCCCACGTACAGGTCCACCCGCCGACGGGAACCCTCCGCGGCCACCTGCTCCACCAATGCCTTCACCGGCGCCCAGCCGGTACCCGAAACCAACAGCAACAGGTCGCTGGAGCCCGCCGACCGCAACCCCAGCCGGTCCCCCACCGGCGCCGCCAGGTGGATCCGATCCCCCACCGCCGACCCGTACACCAGCCGCGACGACACCGCGCCACCCGGCGCGGCCCGCACATGCAACTCCAACGTGCCGTCCGCCCGCGGCGCGTTCGCCGGCGAGTAGTACCGCCACGACCGCACCGACGGGTGCGACACCCCGATCGACTGACCCGGCGTGAACGGCAACAGATACTGCGGACGCACCGTCAACACGGCCACGTCGAACGCCCGCCGCTCATGCGCCACGATCTCCGCCACCCACCACGGCGGATTGACCGCCTCAGCGGCCTGCGCGGCCTCCATCATCACCTGGGCGACCAACCCGTACGCGGCCGTCCAGTCCGCAGCCAACTCGTCGGTCCACTGCTCGGCGAGGAAATGCTGCAACGTCGCCACCAGCGCCTCACCAACCGCCGGATAGTGCTCCGCGCGGACCGCGAACTTGCGGTGATCCGCGCCGAGATCCTGCAGGAAACCCACCAGCCGATCCACCTGGTCCACATTGGACACGATGTGACCCAACGCGGTCACGAGGCGGTCCCGCTGACCAGCCATGTTCGTGGGGAACATCTGCCGCGTCTCAGGATGAGCAAGGAACAACGTCGAGTAGAAGTAGAGCGGCACCTGGTCACCGTGACCGGCGACCACCGACCAGCTCTGCTTGAGGCGAGCCGCGTCCACGCTCAGGCGCCCGACCTGTTCCCGGCAGCCACCACCTGGCCCTGCACCTGCCCCAGCACTGTCTGCACGTCAGCGAGAATGTCCGCCGGCACCCCCAACTCGGTCAGCGTCACCGTCAGGTGCTCGCCCACCTTCGCGTAGTGCTCCACCGTGATGTTCAACGGCTGGTGCGCCTCGGCCAACCCGCGACCCGTGTACTCGTTCGGGCCACCCAGCACCACAGTCAACATCAACGCCAAATGCCGCCGCTGACCCGCCATGTCCACGTCAGCGAAGTAACCCGCCAGCTCCGGGTCCGCGAGCACCTTGTCGTAGAACAGCTCGACCGCCGCCTTGACCGAACTGGCACCGCCAATGCGGTCGTAGTGCGAGGCGGGAGCAGTCTCTTCCGTAACCGTCACGGTCGTTCCTTCCGGGGATGAAGGGTCCAGAACCGTCAGGCACCATAGCGTGTCAACCGCTTCCGGTCATCGCCCCCTTATCGGATTCCCGACAACAGGCCACGACGCTGCGTCACCACTACCGATGGGTACTTCCACAATCGGCCACCGGGACGACACCCACCGTATCCACAGTGGACCATGAGGGCCGACGAATCCCCGCTACCGTCACCGACGGTCGCGAGAAAACAACGGAAAAAAACCGAAAGATCGTACGGTCAGCCGGCGCGCCGGCGCGCCCGCCGCGCCGCCAACTCGTCACCCACCGGATCCGGGCCCGACGCCACCGCCGGCTCCACCGGGCCACTCGTCGCCGGCTCCGCCGGCAGATGCGACAACGACCCCTGGATCTCCTTGAAAGCCCCACCGATCGCGATGCCGAAGACCCCCTGGCCACCCTGCAACAGGTCGACCACCTCCTCCGGAGACCGGCACTCGTACACCGTCGTCCCATCAGAGATCAGCGTGATCCCCGCCAGATCCTCCACACCACGCGACCGCAACGCCTCGATCGCCTTACGGATGTTCTGCAGGGACACCCCCGCATCCAACAACCGCTTCACGACCTTCAACACCACCAGGTCCCGGAACGAATACAACCGCTGCGTCCCCGAACCCGAGGCGTCACGAACGCTCGGAACCACCAGCGTCGTCCGCGCCCAGTAATCCAACTGCCGGTAACTGATGCCCACCGCGTGGCAGGCCGTCACACCCCGGTAGCCAACCGAACCGTCACCCTCAGCCGCCACACCTGGCGACGAGGCACCCGACTCGTCGAACTCTGCACCCGGATCGGAATCCCGCGGCTCGTGCATCCGGACAACCTCCCCGTCAGTGTGGCGACGCATCGTTTCCTCCGACGCGCACCCCTCGACATGGAAACCCTATCGCCACCGTCAGGGGTTACCACGGAGGAACCGACGCGACACGCCGCGCAGCCACCGAGAAAGATCACCAACCAAACACGGGCACACCTCAGCCCGCGAAATCCTCCGGACGCACCTGATCCAGGAACTCGCGGAACTTCTCCACCTCGTCCTCCTGCTCATCAGGGATAACGATCCCCGCCTCGCTGAGGACCTGCTCCGCACAACGAATCGGCGCACCAACCCGCAACGCCAACGCGATCGAATCGCTCGGCCGCGCCGACACCCGCACCCCATCGCCGATCAACAGATCCGCGTAGAAGACGTTCTCCTTCAGCTCGGTGATCTCCACCGCCTGCAAGGGCGCCTTCAACGCCGCCAACACATCCCGCAGAAGATCATGCGTCAACGGCCGGGCCGGCTTGACCCCCTGCTGCTCATAAGCGATAGCCGTGGCCTCGACCGCGCCGATCCAGATCGGCAGATAGCGGTCCCCCTCGACCTCCCTGAGCAGGACGATCGGCTGGTTGCTGGGCAGCTCCACCCGAACTCCGACCACGCTCAGCTCGCGCACCGCCGCCTCCGTGTCGTTGTCACCTACGCCGCACCGCGCCCTTCTCTGCACGGTACACGGACCGCAACACGGCCGTCCCATGCGCTACAGCACCACGCCCGCGCCGAAAAGGGGTTACCCCGGCAAGCCTACGGCACGCTTCCCGGAAGAGATCTTTCCGCTCGACCGCCACCCACCGGCACCCTCACCGACCCAACGTCGACCGCAGCCCCACCCGCACCAACGCCGCGTGCAACTGCTCCGACAACGCCACCAACTCCCGCGCCGTCTCCGCCGCCCGCGCCCGCGCCGCCGGATCACTCTGCCGCGCCAACGGGGCCACCAACTGCGCGAACAAACCGACCTCCCGGTCCGCCGCCGTCCGATAACCCCGCAGGTGCCGCGGCTCCAACCCGTACGCCGCCAACCCCGCCACCGCCGACGCGATGATCAGAGCATCCGCGTCATACCACCCCGGCGGATCCGACACCAGCACACCGAGCCGCTCCAACTCCACCAACGTCGACTCGTCGACCCCACTGCGCGCCACCAGATCCGCCCGGCCGAGCCGCACCTGCGACGACTCGGCCGGCTCCGCCAACTCACGACCCGGCACCGCACCATCGGGACCAACCGCCACCAACGCCGGCCGCGACCGCCCCGGCTGCTCACCGGACGAATCCCACTGGGCCAACTGCTCCCGGATCACCCGCAACGGCAGGTACTTGTCCCGCTGCGCGGTCAACACGAACCGCAACCGCGCCACATCGTCCCAGCTGTACTTCCGGTAACCCGCCGCCGTCCGCTGCGGCTCGACCAAACCCTCAGCCTCAAGAAACCGCAGCTTCGAAATCGTGGTATCCGGAAAATCCACCCGCAACTGCCCAAGCACCTCACCGATGCTCATCAGCGGCTCAGACCGAGCCGCCCCGGGTGACATGGAGGCCGCAGGCTCGTTCACCCCCGGCCGGCCTCCTCCTCCGGGCGCGGACCGGCGATGAACACCACCCGGAACTTACCGATCTGGACCTCGTCACCATTGCTCAACGTGGCCGCCTCAACCCGCTCACGATTGACGTACGTGCCATTCAGGCTGCCCACGTCCCGCACCGTGAACGTCCCACCATCGCGGTGGAACTCCGCGTGCCGACGCGACACCGTCACGTCGTCCAGGAAGATGTCACTGTCCGGGTGCCGGCCACTGGTCGTCACATCGTGGTCCAACAGGAACCGGGCACCCGCATTCGGGCCTCGACGAACCACCAGCAGCGCCATACCCGGCGGCAACGAACCGGACATCCGGCTCGGCACCACATCGGTATCCGGCCCCTCCAGCACTTCGTCGAGCGAACCGAGATTGAGCGTCGAAGTGACGTCGAGTGGGGGGAACTCGTCGTCTGGCCGCGTCATGGGACCACCTCACGGATCTGTTCGGTCGGCGTCGGGTAATGGCGGGTCTGGCCGCCGGGCACTTGAACACCCGGCGGCTGGCTCCCCGTGCCAGGGAAGGCAATTCCGCAACGCTCAACTATTGGGTTCTCGGTCGACTGGGCGAGCCTAGCCAGCGCCGAAATGCAGGGCAACCGGACGCGCGCAGACATCCCACGCACCGGATCAAGCACACTCAGCCTTCGGTGATCTTCTGATACGCGGCCGCCGTCAGCAACCCATCCGTCGCAGTCGGATCGTTCGGCGTGATCTCCACCAACCAACCCTCACCGTACGGATCAGTGTTGATCAGCTCAGGCGTGTCAGCCAACGCGTCGTTGCGCGCCGCCACCGTACCGGCCAACGGCGCGTAGATCTCCGACACACTCTTGGTCGACTCGATCTCACCCAACGAGTCACCGGCCGCGACCACCGCACCCGCCTCGGGCAACTGCACGTACACGATGTCACCGAGCGCGTCCTGCGCGAAGTGGGTGATGCCGACCCGGACCGAAGCCGTGCCGTCACCCGCCACCCACTCATGCTCGGCGGTGTATCGCAGATCCTCGGGAATCACCAGACGCGTCCTTCATCCATCGGTGCCCCGGACCACCCGGGTCCGGCGCGGCCGCGCCGGTCAGGAGACCGGACGGGCGTGTTCCAACTTGATCGGCACGTGCAGCGCCGAAACCTCGGCAACCTCACGCTCCCCAAACGTCACGTTACCGCCGTCACCCCGGACCGACGCCACCACCCCACCAGGAATGTTCAACGCCGTACGCATCGTCGCCGGATCACCGATCACCGTGATCGTGTACGGCCCCGTCAACCGACGCCCCTCCACCATCAACGACCCGTTGTCCCCATCGAGGAAGTACGTCGAGGCGATGATCCGCACCGTCGCCCGATCCCCACCGGAAATCTGCATCGCCTCGGCGCCCGCACCACGCAGCTCCTGCACCGCGTCCAACACCCGGTTCGCCGAGATCGGCTTCACCCCGGCGTCGAACTGCACCGTCAACCCCGGACCCACCGCCGGCAACGTCCCCGCCAGGATGCCCAACTCGTCCGCCCGCCGCGTCGCCTCATCCAACGCCGCCTGACGACCCTGCTCACCCGAGCGCAACTGCCGCTGACTGTCCTCCAGGGCCCGGATGTCCTGCTGCAGCCGGTTCTCCCGCGCATCCAGATCCGACAAGATCCGGACCAGGTCCTCCTGCCGGGTGGCCCCCAGCGTCGGGTCCGTCGACGTCGTCTTCAACTGCACGACCAACGTGAACCCCAGCAACGCCAACAACGCGGCGATCATCACCCCGGCCGTACTCCACCGGGACCGACCAGCCGCCACCGGCGCCGCCGACTCCCTCGACCCGTCGGAAGCCGCGACCGGCGGCTCCGCCGACCCGTCGGAAGCCGCGACCGGCGGCTCCCCCGACCGCGACATCGCGTTCAGGTCGACCGTCGCGCCATCGTCGACCGGCCCCACACCCGGCTCCGCCGCAGGCTCGTCATCCGACGGCTGCGTCGGCCCCTGCGGCGCCAACGGGCTCAACTCATCCGGATCCGGCGCATCCGGCCGCGGATCCGGCTCACCCGCCGGCCAACCCGGCCGCACCGGACCCGCCGGCTGCGGCCACCCGGTCCCCGTGTCGGTCTGCTCGTCACTCATCGCAACCCAACCTACGCCCGGAACAGGTGCCGACGGATCGCCGCCACGTTGCCGAAGATACGCACACCCAACACCACGACCACACCGGTGGACAACTGCCCACCCACACCCAACTGGTCACCCAGATACACGATCAGACCAGCCACCAGCACGTTCGAAATGAACGACACCACGAACTGCTTGTCGTCGAAGATGCGGTCCAACCGGGCCCGCACCCCACCGAACACCGCGTCCAACGCGGCCACCACCGCGATCGGCAGGTACGGCTGCAACGCCGCCGGCACCGTGGGATCAAGCCACACGCCCAGCACCACACCGGCGAGCAACGCCAACACCGCGATCATCGGCCACCTCCGGAGGGGCTAACAGTCGTCGCCGGACCGGACGACCCGGGACTGCCGGAACGGACACCCGACGCGGAAGGGCTCGGACTGACCGACGGCTTGGCGTAGCGTAGCTGCGGCTCCGGCGCCGCCGGCAGGGTGAGGTCATCCGCCTCCCGCACACCGAACGACAACCCCGTCCCCTGCGCGACCTTCCGCATCAGCGCCGCGTTGCGGCTGTCCTCGAACTTGCGCCGCATCGAACCCGGCCCGATCGCCGACACCTCGTACGGCCCGGTCACCGGCCGGAAATCCACGAGCATCGCCTCACCCGCCGACCGGATCGTCGACGTCGACGTCAACCGCTGCCCGTTGATGGCTATCGCCTCCGCGCCAGCACTCCACAACGCGTTCGCCACACCCTGCAGGTCGCTGTAGAGCACCCGCGGCGGCCCAGCGCCGGCACCGGTGACCGCGTCCGCCTTGTCCGGCGCGTCCGCCAACCGCACCACCACACCATCACCGCGCACCCGACCCAGCCCGGTGCTCGCCTCCAGGTTGCGCAGCCGGGCGGCGGCCGACCCGCTCAACGCCGCGTCCCGCTGCCGACTGACCTCCTCGCGCAGCTGATCCGCCCGCGTGGACAACCGGTCGGTCTGGCTCTCCCGTTCCTTGATCTGCGTCACCAGACCCGAACGGGCCTGGCTCCGCCCCGGCTCGTCCGCCATCGTCTGCCGGTACGCGACAGCGAACAGGAAACCGAGCATCACCACCACGACCAGGCTCACCGACCGCGCCGGCAAGGCCCGCCACCCGCTCGCCGGAGCCGACTCCGCCGAGCGTCGACGCGCGGCAGCCGCGTCCGCGTACCCCGGATCCAGCGGGTTGCGGAACAGTTCGGTGAGGAAGTCCGGCGCGTACACCCGGTCCTGGCCGGGTTTTCCCAGCCGCGGCGCGCTCACGCCGCCGCTCCCGGACCGCGCGCCGCGCGCACCAGCCGGGCCGCCTGCACGACGTACATCCCGCCGGCCACCCAGTACAGCACCAGCCCCCACCAGGCCAACGCCCAACCGATGGCGCTCGCCGCCGTCGCCACGTCGGTCGTCGCACTGGCCAGCAACAGCACCGGGAACGCCGCGAGCAGCAGGAACGTGGCGGTCTTGCCCACGTAGTGCACCGGCGGCGGCCCGTACCCGTAGCGACGCAGCACCGCCAGCGATGCCAGCAGGAGCACCTCACGGGCCAGCAGCGCCGCGGTGAACTGCCACGGCACCACCTCCCGCGCGGTGAAGGCGACCAGGGTGGCGAGGATGTAGAGCCGGTCGGCTAGCGGGTCGAGCAGCTCGCCCAGGCGGCTCACCTGGTGCAGGCGGCGGGCGAGCCAACCGTCGACCCAGTCGGTGGTGCCGCCGATGGCCAGCACGATGACCGCCGCCACGTCGGCCCGCTCCACCAGGAACAGGTAGAGGAACAGCGGCACGCCCAGCAGCCGTCCGAAGCTGATCAGGTTGGGCAGGGTGAGCACCTGGTTGCCGGGAGTCTCGTCACCGGTGTCCCGCGGTTGCTCTGCCCGAGCCGGCCGACGCGACACCGATCCTCCTCCACGGCACGCGGGCCCCCGGCCGGCGCCGGGCGCGGCTGAGGGTCGTACGCGCTGTCGGGCCGACCAGCGCCGGCTCTCCCCTGCGGCCCCGGGCGGGGCCCCTTCCCCTGATGCGGCCCGCGATCTCGAAGATCGCGGGCCGGGTAGGTGCGCTGCCACTATATCGGGCTTCCTCTCGCCGGCCTGGCGCCGCCGCGGGCTGTCGGTGCGGCTGTGCTGCACTGTGGCGTGGATCACCGCGCCTAAGGCGTCCTAGGATACTACTGGAAGAGGAAAACGACACTCAGGCCGTCTGGACGGCGGGGTCGGTCTGCTGCTCGGGCACCGACGTCGCCGCCTGAGCGAACCCGACCAGCGCCAGCAACAGCTCGTGCTGCATCCGCACCGGCATCCGGTCCAACACCGCCTGCACCGCGCGCTGCCGTCGCTCAGCCAACTCCCCCAACAGGGTCAGCGCCGCAGCGGTCGGCACCAACCGCACCTCACGCCGGTCACGCGGATCGGCCACCCGACGCAACAGCCCGGTCGCCTCCAACCGGTCGCACAGGCGGCTCGCCGACGAGGGCACCACGTCCAGCAACTCCGCCAGCCCGTTGACGTTGGTCTCCGGACGACCGCTGATCAGCGTGAGCACTCTCAACTGGGTGGGCGGCACCTGATGCCGCGACGCGGCCGACTCCAGCACGGCGATCAGCGTCCCGGCGGCCGCGTCGATCGCCGCGGCGAGATCTGCAGGTCGCTCCACCTGATGTCCCCTGCCGTCGTCGCGCTGGTGCCCGCCCGGCAACGCGGCGGCGAATCTCACCCCGTGCCCCGTTCGCGCGGACCGTGCCAGTCCAGACAGACCACGACGGCGTCGTCGCGCAGATCGGAATCCGCGTGATAGGCGTGCAGTTCGCGCATCACCGTACCAACCGCCTCGGCCGGCGGCTGCAGCCGCGTGGCGCGCAGGGAACGAGCCATCACCCGCTGCCCGTACGGCTCCTGACCCGGCGGCTCGGCAGCCCACACCCCGTCACTGACCACGAAGAGCCGGTCACCCGGGGCGAGTTGCACCTCCTGGAGCTCGTAGCGGGTCTCGGCGAACATGCCCAGCGGCAGCTGCTGATCCAGCTTCAGAGGCTCGACCGTGGACCCCCGCATCCGCAACAGGTGGGGGGAGCCCGCGTCGACCGCCCGCACCCGGCCGAGGCGAGTGTCCACCTCGAGCAGCAGGGTGGCCACGTGCCGAGCGCCACGGTGTTGGTAGAAGACCGTGTCCGAGGCCAGCTCGGCCTGTTCCACCAGGCCGCCGCCGGAGCGCCGCGCGTTGCGCATCGCGTTGACAGTGACGGCGGTCAACAGGGACGCCGCCAGCCCACTGCCCTCGCCGTTGAGGACCGTCACGGTGAGACGGTCGCCGTCCAACGACCAGTCAAAGTGGTCGCCGCCGACCGTGTAAGCCGGTTCGAGCTGGCCGGCCAGCTCGAACGCGTGGTGGGACACACCACGACCGGGCAGCAGGTCCCACTGCATCTCGGCGGCCATCGTCAGTCGCTCCCGACGGCGGGCGCGCCGGTAACGGTCGGTCTCCCGGTCCGCGGCGCGCATCGCCACGGCCAGGGCGCCGGCGATGTCCGTCGCCCGACCGGTGACCGTCGCGTTCGGTACGGTCGGAAGCTCGATCAGCAGCACGCCAAGCCGCTCCCCCCACACTGTCAAGGGCAGGTAGAGCCGGCAGGGGCCTTCACCGTCGCGTACCGGCTGCTGGCTGCTGAAGCAGCGCTGCGCCACGGTGTGGCAGGCCAGGAAGCCGCCCGCCGGGAGGTCCGGGTCCAGCACCGGCCAGAGGCCGCTGATCCGGTAGTCGGCGACGAAGACGTCGGTGCGCCGCGCGCCCATCGCGGACCGGATCGCCCGGTCCGCCGCCTCCGCCAACTGGTCGGGCGGAGCCTCGCGCAACGCGCGCGACACCACGTCCGGCGCGTCTACCATCGTCGTCCTCCCCCGAAGCTTGCTATAGGGCAAGCATCATACGGACGCCACCGGACGGATGATCGGCGCGGTCAGTCACCCGCGCGGGTCGCGAGCACACCGTGGAACGCGTCGGGCACCCGCGCCGGCGGGCCGTCCGGCCGCCACTCGGCGACCGGGACGATCCCGTCCGCCGTCGGCGCCCACCGACCCAGCAGGGGCGCGAACGCCGCCGGTGCACGCATCCGGAACTGCGGTCCCATCATGGCCAGCGCCTGCGGGTGGCCGGCCAGCTCCTCGGTGTCGAAATCCACCGCGAGCAGGCTGCCCGGCGCCGCGGCAGCGTACAGCTCGTCGAGGGTGCGGGTCAGCGTGGCGTCGTCGAGGAACGCGGCCAGGCCGAGGAAGACCACCCCGACCGGCCGTCGACCCCAGCCCGGCACGAAACGGTGCAGCTGCGCCGGGTCGACAGTCCCGATGTCGGTCGCGTCGCCGAAGCCGTAGCCGGCCCGGTCGCTGCCGGCGAGGATGCTCCGTCCCAGTCGGATGGTGACCGGGTCGACGTCGGTGTAGAGCACTGTCGCGTCGGTGGCGACCTCGTGCACGTTGCCCATCGTCGGCACCCCGGCGCCGAACACCAGGAACCCGTCCACGCCGTGGGCGGCCATCTCCCGCACCGCCCGGCCCAGGAACGCCCGCAGCTCGCGGAACACCGGCGCGCACGGCCCGTACGCCTGCTCGAACGCGTTCGCGGCGGCCACGTCCACGGGGAAGTGATGCTGCCCGCCGAGCCAAAAGTCGATCATGCGAGCGGTGCTCGGCTGGTCTGGTTCACCCATCGGCGGCGCTCCCTCCCCGGTCGTCGCCAGCGTACCGACCGGGACGCGCTCAGCGGTATCGCGGCGCGAGGGCGTCCGGGCCCGCGATACTGGCCGCGAGCGGAGGTGGGCGGTGAACTCGGCGAACAACGCGGCGGTGGTGGTCGGCGTCGACGGCTCGGAGTCGGCGCTGCGCGCCGTGCGCCTTGCCGCGACCGAGGCGGCGCGCCGGCACCGACCGCTGCGGGTCGTGCACGGCTTCATCTGGCCGCTGCTGCACGTACCGGTCTCCCCCGCCCCGGACGCGCCGCCCGGCAGTGGGCTGCGCCACCGCGCCGAGGAGCTGGTCGAGGCCGCGGTGCGCGAGGCCGAGGCGACAGTGCCCGGGTTGTCGATCTCCGGCGAGATCATCGACGGTGAGGCCGCCGCGGTGCTGGTGGGCGAGTCCCCCACGGCCGCGCTCATCGTGCTCGGCGACCGCGGGCTGGGTGGGTTCTCCGCCCTGCTGGTCGGCTCGGTCGCGGTGCAGGTCGCCGCGTACGCCGACTGCCCGGTGCTGGTCGCGCGCGGCACGCAACGACCCGACGAGCCGGTCCTGGTCGCGGTGGACGGCTCGGAGGCCTCCCGGCGGGCGGCGGACTTCGCCGCCGAGACCGCCGTGTCGCTCGGCGTGCCGCTGGTGGCGGTGCACGCCTACCGACATCCTGGCAGCAGCGGTCCGGGCGACATGCAACCCCTGGTGTACGACGAGGCGAAGCTGCACGGCGAGCAGGAGCGGATGCTCGCCGGGTGGCTGACCGGGCTCACCGAGGACCATCGGGGTCTGCGGTTGACCTGCCAGGTGGTGCATGGCCGAGCCGGCAGTGTGCTCGCCGAGGCGTCCCGCTCCGCGCAGCTGGCGGTCGTCGGTGGGCGTGGGCGCGGCGAGGTGACCGGGTTGCTGCTGGGGTCGGTGAGCCAGTCGATGCTGCACCACGCGCAGTGCCCCGTGGTCGTGGTCCGCGCGCCCCGGTAGCGCGCCGGGGTTCGTCCGCCACCAGACGGGTAGACGGCCGCGGTACGCCCAGCGGACGGTGGGCAGCACCAGGTGCCCAGACCGACGAAGGAGGCACAGATGCCAGGACCACGGCCGGGCAGTAACGCCTACGACAAGCAGCGCGCGCGGTTGCGCAACGCGATCGACGACTCCGGGCGTCGGGTACCCGACGGCAAGGCCAACCAGGTCGCGAACCGGATCCTCCAGGAGGATCGCGGTCAACGGGGCGTGGTGCGCGGTGAGCGGACGTACGGCCCGAAGAGCGAGCGCGAACCGGGCGATCCGAAGTGAGGACTGTCGACGTGGCCGACGGCGTGATCGCGGGCGCCGTCGGCAGCACTGCGCTGAACGTGGTCAGCTACCTCGACATGGCGCTACGGGGACGACCGGAGAGCGACGTCCCCCAGGAGACCGTCGACCGGCTGGCCGGGATAGCGCATGTGAACCTGGGGAACGGGGCCCGGGCGGCCAACCGCCGCTCGGGCCTCGGGCCGCTGATCGGTTACGGGCTGGGCGTCGCCGCGGGCATCGGGTTCGCGCTCTACGCCGGTGGTCGACGTCAGCCGTTGCCGATGGCCACGGGTCTGCTCGGCGCGGGCGTCATGACCATGACCGACGGGTCGATCACCGTGCTCGGGATCAGCGACCCGCGTACCTGGCGGCGCTCCGACTGGATCTCCGACATCATCCCGCACCTCGCGTACGGACTGGCGGCCGCCGCCACCTGGAACAGGTTGCGGCGGCCGTCAGGTCGCGCTCGTTAGTCAGCGGGTGTCGCTGTCGTCCTCGGCCACCGGCTCACCGGCCGGGCCGTACGGCGACACCTGCCCCTTGGGCACCGGTCGACCGGCGTCCCCGCGCGACGAACCACGGTTGAGCGGGTGCCCGGTCGGCTTGGGCCCCTTGCTGTCCTGGCTGGTGGCTCCCTTGGCGTTGCGCCGGAGCTCTTCCTGCTGCGGGTTGACCACGGGTGTCTCCCTTCCGGGTACGGGGGCGGCATCGACCGCCTCCACCGTCGGCATACCCGCCCGCCCCGGTGGCATTCCGGCCGTGGTCAGCGGTGCGACGGCTAGCGGGTCCTCAAATGGGTAACCCGACGGGGTGGGCAATGATCGAAGTGTGGTGCGGGTGCTGCTCGACCGGCGTGGCCGCACGTACGCCGAGGAGGCCGGTATCCGGCTCTCCGACCGGCCCGGGCCGCTGTATCAGCTGCTGGTGCTGACCACGCTGCTGAGCACCCGGATCCGCGCGTGCGTGGCGGTGGACGCCGCGCGGGAGCTGTTCGCCGCCGGCTACCGCACCCCACAGGCCATGGAGGCGGCCAGTTGGCAGCAGCGCGTCGACGCGCTGGGCCGGGGCCACTACCGCCGCTACGACGAGCGGACCGCCACCATGCTCGGGACCGGCGCCCGGCTGTGTCTGGACCGCTGGCACGGTGACCTGCGACGCCTGCACCGGGAGGCCCAGGGCGACCCGGCCGGGCTGCGGCGGCGGCTCACCGAGTTCCCCGGCATCGGCCCCACCGGCGCGGACATCTACCTGCGCGAGGCGCAGACGGTCTGGTCGGACGTGCGCCCGTACGCCGACCGTCGGGCCCTGGCCGGGGCGAAGCGGCTGGGCCTGCCGGGATCCCCGGACCGGCTCGCCGGTCTCGTCGACGAACCGGACTTCGGCCGGCTCGCGTCAGCCCTGGTACGGGTGGCGCTGGGTGAGGAGTCCGCCGGTGAGGTCACCCGCGTCGCCGCCCGCTGAGGCGCTCACTTGACCGTCTTGTCCCCCGGGCGGGTCAGGTGCCACACCAGCAGCGCGGCGAGCAACGCCAGGACCACCACCCCGCCGGAGATGCCACGGCCCTCCTCGGGGCTGCGGCCGGCGCTGCCGAAGTAGATCACCGCGAGGCCGGCCAGCACCGTGACGAACGTACGCAACCCTCGGTCCTTCACGTCTGGCACGGTAGGCGGACCGCGTTCCCCGCTTTGTCAATTTGGACCTTCTGTCAGCCTTCCGGGTGAACCCTCAGCGCTCGGTGACGAACCCGCAGAGCCGCACCCGGCGCACCGCCCGGTCGGCGACCTCCACCACCTGCAGGGTCAGCCCGGGCAGCCGCACCGTCTCACCCGGGGAGTCCGGCAGGTGCCGCAGTCGGGCCAGCACCAGACCAGCCACCGTCGTGTAGTCCCGGGACAACGGGAAGGTCAGCCGCACCCCCAGGTCGGGCAGGTCGTGCAGTGGGAAGTCGCCGGGCACCAGCAGCGACCCGTCCGGTTCCCGGACGACCCCGCGCACGTCCCGGTCGGTCTCGTCGTACAACTCGCCGACCACCTCGGCCAGCAGGTCCTCCATGGTGATCATGCCGTCGATGCCCCCGTGCTCGTCGACCACCAGGGCCAGTTGCTGATGTTCCTGCCGCAGCTGACGCATCGCGTCGGCGACCGGCAGGGTCACCGGCAGCAGCAGCGGCGCCCGGACCCGCTCACCCACCGGGGCGGTGCCGGCCCGCACCAGGTCGCGGATGTGCACCACCCCGAGCACCTCGTCCAGGCCGCCGGGGCCGGTGACGGGAGCGCGGGACCGCCCGGCGGCGGCGAGCCGCCGGACCCCCTCGTTGGCGGCCAGACCGGCGGGCAGCGTCGTCACCTCCCGCCGGGCCACCAGGATCTCCCGCAGCGTCCGGCCGGCGATGTCGAACGCGCCGGTCAGGATCTCCCGTTGCTGGGCCGACAGGCCGCGCTGGCTGGCCAGCACCTCCCGCAACTCCTCCTCGGTCATCTCCTCCCGGTTGGCCCGCGGGTCACCGCCGGCGAGCCGCACGACCGCGTCGGTGGCCCGGCTGAGCAGCCACACCGCCGGCCGGGACACCCGGGCCAGCAGATCCAGCGGGCCGGCGCTCAGCAGCGCCCAACGCTCGGCGCGCTGCATGGCCAGCCGCTTCGGGGCCAACTCCCCGAGCACCAGCGTGACGAAGGTCAGCAGCACGGTCACCAGCACCACCGCGGCGGGACGCGCCGCCCCGCCGAGGAAACCCAACGGCCCGACCAGCGGCGAGGCCAACGACACCGCGGCCGCCGCCGAGGCGAGGAACCCCGCCAGGGTGATGCCGAGCTGGATCGTGGCCAGGTAGCGATTCGGGTCGCGGGACAGCTGCACCAACCGGTCGCCGGCGCGGCTGCGCCGGCCCAGCCGCCGCAACTGCCCCTCCCGCAGGGTCACCAGCGCCATCTCACTGCCGGAGAGCGCGGCGTTGACCAGCACCAGCACGGCCACCAACGCCAACTGCCCGAGCTGACCGCCCATCGCGTACCCCCGTCCGCCGCCTGAGGTCACTCAACCGCAGCGAAGCGCGGCGCGGGCCCGGTTTGCGACCGCGCCCCCGCTCAGTCGACCTCCAGGTCGTCCAGCGAGATGGCGTGGGTCATCAGCCACCGGGCCAGCGCCGACATCCCGAACAGCCACAGCGGCACCGACTCGGTGGGGCCGTTGGTGGCGTAGATGGCGAAGCGCAGGTCCGGTGCCCGGTACGCCTCGATCCGCCACCGGTGCTGCCGGTCCCGCCAGACCGCCGAAGGGTCCATGGCGTCACCGTAGGTGACCGTCGCCGGCCTCGGGGCCGGTTGGCCCGGCACCGCCGGCTCAGCCCGGCACCACAGTCGTTCCGAACATGATTCGCGCAACTGACACCAGCAGCCCGATCCAGAACCAGAACCATCGGGTACCGGCCAGCGGTGGCGCTCCGCCGATCAACCGGCCCAGCCAGAGCAGAGTCAACACACCGCCGAGCAAGTGCGCCGTGTCGCCGCCGGCGTACCACGGGTCGGCGACGGCGGCGAGCCGCGCATCCGGCCCGGTCTGCGCCGACCGGTCCGGCCCAGCGGGGTACGACTGCGGGTTGGGCGGTTGTACGGATGCGTACCGGGTCCGACCGCTGGGCAGCGTCCACGCGATCATCCAACCCGCCTGTGCGGGCCGCGGGGCTCCACCCACCACGCCAGAGACGCCCACAACACCCACAGCACCGGCAGCCCCCAACGCAGCGCCACCGAGACGACGCCCCGCCACCGACCACCGAACGGCCGCGACCGGGACGGGGACACCTCGATCATCAGCCAACCGTCGCATCCCTGCACGAACGTGTCAGCACCGGATCGGCGCGGCGGTCAGCGGTCAGGTTGATCCTGGTCCGTCGGCACGGTGGCTCGTCGGACGCACTCGCGAAGCAGAGCACGACGTCGGAAATGCACGTCGTCGGGTTCCTTGCTGCTGGCCGCATAGACGTTGCTCACCGGCGACCAGGCCATGGACATCGCGATAACCAGGGCCATGATGTCGAACGGGTCACCGCGGCGGACCCGCCCGGCGGCCTGGGCCTCGGCGATGGCCGTGAGCTTGCGGTCGTCGTGGTGCTGGTGGGTCTCGACGAGGTGGCCGGCGGGCCGGCGTTCCAGCCGCGTCCAGGTCGCGAGCCGGATGAGGTCGGGGCGGCGCAGGTATTCGTCGTAGAGGCGAACGGCCCAGTCCGCGAGATCGTCGGCGTCGATGGGCACGACGTTGGTGATGCGCTCCAGCGAGCTGAGGAAGATCGCGTCGAAGAGTCGTTCCTTGTCCCCGAAGTAGGCGTAGAGCTGCGCCTTGTTGGTGCGGGCCGCCGTCACGATGCGTTCGACGCGTGCCCCGGCGATGCCGTGTTGGGCGAACTCCTCGGTGGCGGCGTCCAGGATGCGCTGGTAGGTCGCGGCGCCTCGCGAGGTCAGGGGCTGCTCCGGCATGCTCCCACCCTAGCAAAACAGAACGGTTGGTTTGCTTCGGCTCGCCGTCCGACCTAGGCTGCACAGACCGAACAGTCTGTTTAGAGGAGTCGATCATGCGAAGGACCACCGGATGGCGAGCGACCGGCCCGACGACGCTGCGGCGTACCCCGATCGAGCGCCGTGACCTACGCCCAGACGACATCGCGGTGCGGGTCGACTACTGCGGGGTCTGCCACAGCGACCTGCACGCCCTGCACGACTACGACCAGCACACCGAGGCACCCCTGGTGCCGGGTCACGAATTCACCGGCGTGGTGACCGGCATGGGCCCCGAGGTGACCGGCTTCTCGATCGGCGAAAGCGTCGCGGTGGGCAACATCGTCGACTCCTGCGGCGCCTGCGCCATGTGCGCAGCCGGACAGGAGAACTTCTGCCACTCCTTCCCGACTCTGACCTACGGCGGCACAGACCGGCTGGACGGGTCGACGACCCTGGGTGGTTTTTCCCGCGAATACGTCGTGCGGAACACCTTCGCCTACCCGCTCCCCGCCGGCCTCGACCCGGCCGCAGCCGCCCCGCTGCTGTGCGCCGGCATCACCGTCTGGGAGCCCCTGCGCTCTCATCACGTCGGCCCAGGCAGTCGCCTCGCCGTGGCTGGGCTCGGCGGCCTGGGCCACCTCGCGGTCAAGATGGCCGTGGCACTCGGCGCTACCACGACCGTGATCAGCCGCAGCCAGGACAAGCGGGACGACGCCCGCCGGCTCGGCGCACACGACCTCGTCGACTCCACCGATCCCCAGCAGATGGCTGCGGCCCGCGACACCTTCGACCTCGTCATCGACACCATCTCCGCACCGCACGACCTGGCCCCGTACCTGAAGCTGGTGACGATGGACGGCACCCTCAGCCTGCTCGGATACCTGGGTCCGGTGACCGTCGAGACCACCGACCTGCTTGTCGGCCGCAAGAAGCTCAGCTCCGCCGGGAGCGGAGGCCGCCGCTCGACAGCTGAGATGCTCCAGTTCTGCGCCGACAACGGCGTCACCGCCGACATCGAGGTACTCACGTCGGCGCAGGTGGGCGCGGCATTCGACCGCCTCCGGCGCAACGACGTCCGCTACCGCTTCGTGCTGGACATGTCCGACCTGGATTGAAGGTGGTTGGCCAGGTCGCGGCGCGGCGCTCAGGTGACGACGATCCGGGCGTCGTCGGGCAACCGGCGGGTGGCGCCCCGCCGGTCCAGCAACTCCAGCAGTGGCACCGCCACCCGGCGGGTGGTGTCCAACGCCTGCCGGGCCGCCGACAGGGTGAACGGCTGCGGCAGACCGGCCAACACCCGGACCGCGTCGTCGAGCGCGTCGGGCAGCAGCACCACGTTGTCGGCCAGCCGCAGCAGGGCGCCGGCCCGCACCGCGGCGCCGATCTCCCGGGGGCCCAGGCCGAGGTCGACGAGGCGGTCCGCTTCGGGGGCGCGGAACGGCCGGTCGCCGTACTCGGCGCGGACCCGTTGCACGGCCAGGGCCACCGGTTCGGGCAGCGCGTTGGCGCTCGCCGCCCCGACCCGACCGGCATGGATCCGCAGCGGCGGCCGAACCAGCGCCTCGACCAGCACCCGGTCGGGCAGGGCGAGGCGCTGACGCAGCGCGTCCACCGGCATCCCGGGCTCCAACGGGTGTTCCCGCGCGTGCCGGGCGACCTCTTCGGTCAGCCGCTCGCCGAGCCCCCGCCAGTACGCCGGGTCGGCCAGCCAGTCACCGGCCACCGGCTCGGCGTACACCGGTACGCCCATCCGGAGCAACGCGCCGGCCCGGATCAGCCGGCGACGGCGCAGCTCCCCCGCCAGGTCGGGTCGACCGTCCAACTCGGCGAGGACCTGGGCGCGGGCGGCGGCCGCACCCCGTCGGCCAAGCGGTGGGGGTGCCACGTCCAGCACCCGCACCCCGCCGCTGACGTGGTGGCGGCCCGGGTCCCGCAGCAGCGCCCGGTCACCCACCAGCAACGGCAGCGGGCGGGCCAGCCGCAGCCGGACGGTGTCCGGGCCGAGCGGGCGCACCCGTACCGGCACCGCCGCCGACCCGACGTGCAGGGTGAGGGTGGCCGGCAGGTCGGCGGCCGGGTCGCCGGCGAGCCGGACGTCGACCAGGTCGGTGTGGTGAAACCGACCCGGGGTGAGCAACGCGTCGCCCCGGCCGAGCCGGTCGCGGGGCGTAGCGCGCAGGTTGACCGCCACCCGGGCGACCGCCGCCGCCTCCACTCGGGCCTCGCCCAGAGAGTGCAGGCCACGGACCCGGACCGGCTCGTCGGCGCCGGCCAGCTCCAGTTCGTCGCCCACCCGCAGCCGCCCGGCGCCGAGGGTGCCGGTGACGACGGTGCCGCTGCCCCGCACGGTGAAGCTGCGGTCCACCCACAGCCGGACCGGTTCGTCCACCACCGGCGCGGGCAGTTGGGCGGCGAGCCGGTCCAGGGCCGCCCGCAGCTGCGGCAGGCCGGCGCCGGTCAGGCCACTGACCGCCACCGCCGGCACCGCGCCGAGGCTGGTCTCGGCGATCTCGGCGCGGGCGCGGGCCGTCGCCGGCCCCGGATCGGCAAGGTCCGCGCGGGTCACCGCCAGCAGGCCGTACGCGACGCCGAGCGCGTCGAGCGCGGCCAGGTGCTCGGCGGACTGCGGCATCCAGCCCTCGTCGGCGGCCACCACGATCAGCGCCGCCGGGACCGGGCCGACCCCGGCGAGCATGTTCGGCACGAACCGCTCGTGCCCTGGTACGTCGACGAAGGCGACGGTGCCGCCGGACGGCAGCGTCGTCCAGGCGAAACCCAGGTCGATGGTCATTCCCCGGCGGCGTTCCTCGGCCCACCGGTCGGGTTCCATCCCGGTCAACGCCCGGACCAGTGTCGACTTGCCGTGGTCGACGTGCCCGGCGGTCGCGACGACGAACACGCTCAGTCCTCCCCGGGTACGCGCAGCACGGCCTCGCGGACGGCCTCGTCCGCGTCGGCGGGCACACAGCGCAGGTCGAGCAGGAGCCGACCGCGCACCACCCGGCCCAGGACCGGCGGGTCTCCGGTGCGCAGCGGCACCGCGTACCGCTCGGGCAGGCTCAACGCCCACGAGTCCAACTCCACCCCGGGAGCGCCGCCCCCGCCGACCACCGCGACGGCCGGCACCACCTCCGCCTTGCGGCCGTCCGCGCCGAGCCGGTCCCGCAGCCGCTCCACCCGTTCACGCAGGGCACCCGGGTCGGCGTGCAGCGCCGCCCGGGTGGGGGTGTCCGGTTGGTGCACTGTGGCGGCCAGCGCGGCCAGGGTGAGCTTGTCCACCCGAAGCGCCCGGGCGAGTGGGTGGCGACGCAACCGCTCGATCACCTCGACGTCACCCAGCAGCAGCCCCGCCTGCGGCCCACCGAGCAGCTTGTCGCCGCTGGCGGTGACCAGCGCTGCGCCCGCGCGCAGGGTGCTGGCCGCGTCCGGTTCGTCGGGCAGCAGCGGGTCCGCGCCGAGCAGCCCGGAGCCGATGTCCGCGACCACCGGCACCCCGAGCGTTGCCAGTTGCCGTACCCCGACGGCGGAGGTGAATCCGGTGACCAGGAAGTTCGACGGGTGCACCTTGAGCACGAAGCCGGTCTGCGGACCGAGCGCGGCGGCGTAGTCCGCGACTGTGGTGCGGTTGGTGGTGCCCACCTCGCGCAGCCGCGCGCCGGTGCTCTCCAGCAGGTCGGGCAGGCGGAAACCGTCGCCGATCTCGACCAGCTCGCCCCGGCTGACCACGATTTCCCGGCCGGCGGCCAACGCGGTGGCGGCCAGCACCAGCGCGGCGGCGCCGTTGTTGACCACATGCACCGCGCCCGCGTCGGGCACCGCGGCGGCCAGCGCGTCGAGCGCACCCCGGCCGCGACGGGCCCGCCGGCCGGTAACCAGGTCCAACTCGACGTCGGTGTGCCCGGCGGCGGCCACCACCGCGGCGACCGCGGCGGACGACAACGGGGCCCGACCCAGGTTGGTGTGCAGCACGACACCGGTGGCGTTGAGCACCACCCGGGGGCCGGGCGTGGGCAACGCGGCGACCGCCGCGTCGCGTACCTCGTCGGGGTTGAGCTCGCCCCGACGGGCGCGGCCCTGCGCGTGGGAGACGATCGCCTTGACCTGCTCCCGGCCGAGGGTCACGGCGGCGGCGGCCAGCACCGGGTCGGCGAGCAGCCTGTCCGTACGGGGCACCCGACGTCGCGGGTCCACCGGGCCGTCGCCCATCACGTCATCTCCTGCGAGCGGTGTGGCGGAGACGGACGGGAATCGAACCCGCCTGGCCCGGGTCCCGGACCACTCCGGTTTTGAAGACCGGGAGGGGCACCAGCCGCCTGAACGCCTCCACCGGACATTCGATCACACCGCGGGCGGCACCGCCCGATCAGATGGAAGATCCATGCCGGTTCGCCGCGCCTCGACCCGTTCGCGCTGCGGCACCACCGTGTAGCGGGGGTCGCGGGCCGAGGCGACGCCGCCGTAGAAGATGCCGAACCGGGTCAGCACCGACGCGGCCAGCAGCGCGGTCCCCGAGAGCGCCCCGACCACCCGGCTGTGCCGGCCCAGCAGAGCACCCGCCACCCCGCCGGCGGTCAGCAACCGCCCGGCGCGCAGCAATCGACCCGGCCGACCCAACCGGTAGGGCTCACTGAGCAGGCCGAGGCGGGTCTCCACCCGATGCGCGCCGTACAGCTCCAGGGCCGCGCCGGCCACCGCCATCCGGCGGGCCGGCCCGGCCTGGGCCGGCGGCGCGGCGAGCAGACCCACGCCAGCGCCGCTGGCCAGCGCGCTGCCCGCGAAGATCACCGGCAGCTCGGGGTACGCCTCATGCCAGGACGGCACCGCCGTGTCGGCCAGCAGCACCCCGGTGTACGTGGCCAGCGCCGGCGCGGTGCCGGCGGCGAGCAGCCCAGCGGCGTGCCCGATCGACGGCAACGCCCGGCCGGCCAGCCCGAGCAGACCGTGCCGGGGCAGCACACCGGCCGCCTCGGCGATCGCGGCGACGCCCGCCGCCGGCCCGTACGCGGTGAGGATCCAGGTGCCCATCGACATCGGCGAGGTCGGCTTGGCCACCCGCAGCATGTGGTGGAACCGAGCCGGCCGGCCCAGGTCCTTCACCAGGAAGACGGCGCTGGCGCTGACGGCGGCCAACGCGGTGATCCGACCGGCGCGCCGCAACGCGGGCCGCCCGGTGAGCTGCCCGCCCGCGGCCAGCAGCGACGAGCCGGCGGCCAGCCCTCCGGTGAACAGGTACGCGGCGATGTCCCACTTCCAGACCGGTGCCTTCAGGATGGGCCGACCGTAGTACGACGTGAACTCCGCCTCCGGCACCCGCAGTTCCTCGCCGCCGCCGCGCCGCCTGCCCCGCCGGCCCCCTTCGGTGCTCCGCCGCGCCGTCAGGTCGCCCCGGCGGCTGCTGGCGGCGGTGCCCCCGTCGTTCGGATGGTCGCCACCGCTCGTGGCCGCTGCACCGCTCGCGGCGCTGGGGCGGTCGTCGCTCACCTGTGGTCGGTCGCCGCCCTCGGCGGCGAGCCGCTCCCGGAAGCGACGAAACCGGTCGCCCACGGGGCCCGGTGGGGTCATGAGGAACCTCCGACGAACGCGGCGACGGTCGCCGCCGCCATGGCGAGGGCCGCGAGGCCGGCGCGCTTCCACATCTTCGGCAGATCACGGGTGGTCACGACCGGGTCGGGCGGCAGCCCGTACACCTCGGGTTCGTCCAGGAGCAGGAAGAACGCCCCGTCCCCGCCCACGCCGTCGTTCGGGTCATTGCCGTACAGGCGGGCCTCGGGGACCCCCCGGTCGTGCAGCGTCGCCACCCGGGCGGCGGCGCGTTCACGCAGATCGTCCAGGGGCCCGTACTGGATCGACTCGGTCGGGCACGCCTGCGCGCACGCCGGTGTCATGCCCGCGCCCAACCGGTCGTAGCACAGCGTGCACTTCCACGCCCGACCGTCGTCCTTGCGCTGGTCAATGACGCCGTACGGGCAGGCGGAGATGCAGTAACCGCAGCCGTTGCAGATGTCCTCCTGCACCACCACCGTGCCGAACTCGGTCCGGAACAGCGAACCCGTCGGACAGACGTCCAGACACGCCGCATGCGTGCAGTGCTTGCAGACGTCCGACATCATCAGCCACCGGAAATCCGTACGCCCCTCCGGCCCGGACCCACGCCCCGGCGGCTGGGCTCCCGGCATCCCCAGGAACTGCGGCACCGCGCCACCCCGGCCCGCGGCGGTCGGATCGGCCGCGATCGCGCCGAGCACGTCCGCCGGCCCGCCCCCGGCCATCCGGGCGGCGGCGGACGGCGTGCCGGTCGGCACACCCGGGTCCGTGCCGGTGCGCTCGCTGGTGCCAGCCGCCGCAGCCGCAGCCGCGGCGCTGACCGAACCGTCGGTCGGCGTTCCCGCGAACGGTGGCGTGCGGTGACCGGCCGGCCGGGGTTGCTCGATGAACGCGACGTGCCGCCAGGAGTTCGCGGTCAACGCGCCAGTGTTGTCGTAGGACATACCCAGCAGGTCGAGCCCGCTCTCCGGGACGCCGTTCCACTCCTTGCAGGCCACCTCGCACGCCTTGCACCCGATGCAGACGCTGGTGTCGGTGAAGAACCCCATCCGCGGCGGCGCGTTCTCGTAGCCCGCGTCAGGTGCCGGGTCCAGCGGGCCGTACAGGCTGTTCGGGTCAGGAAGCACCGTGCTCCTCTCCCTCACTGTCGGCGGTGACCGCCGGGGCGTTGTGGCCCGGGTTGATCCCGGCACGCCGCTGGTAGTCGGCCACCAGGTCCAGCAGCGCCGGCCCGGACGGTCGGCGGCCGGGCCGCACGTCGCAGGTGCCGACCTTGCTCTCCTGGATGAGCACGTTCGGGTCCAGGCTGATACCGAACAGGTCGTTGGCCGAGTCGCCGGTCACCAGACCCTCGAAACCGAAGTGGTACGGCAACCAGACCTGGTGGATCAACCGATCCTCGACGCGCAACGGGGTGAGCCGGTCGGTCACCAACACCTTCGCCTCGATCACCGCACGGCCGCTGATCAGGTGCGCCCAGCCCAGGTGGGCGAGGCCGCGTTCGACGGCCAACTCCGGGGACACCTCCACGAACATCTCGGGTTGCAACTCGGCCAGCGGCGACACCGTCCGGCTCATCGCACCAGCGGTGTGGTGCTCGGTGAGCCGGCTGACAGTGAACACGTACGGGAACACCTGGCTGTGTTGCTCCGGCGGGCTCGGGTTCACCGAGTTCACCGGGTGCGCGTACATCTTGCGGGTCGGGTTGGCCTGCTGCCCGTAGAGCGGGTTACGCACCGGCGACTCCACCGGCTCGTAGTGCGTGGGCATCGGTCCGTCCAAGACACCGCTGGGCGCGTACAGCCAGCCCTTCCCGTCGCCCTGCATGATGAACGGGTCGTCGCCGGCGATGCCCTCCGTCCCGGACGCGCCGGGTGGCGGCCGGTACGACGGCGGCTTGGTCTTCTCGAAGTCCGGCACGTCGTAGCCGGTCCACTCGCCCTTCTCGGCGTCCCACCAGACGTAGCGTTTGCGCTCACTCCACGGGTTGCCGTCCGGGTCGGCCGACGCACGGTTGTAGAGGATGCGCCGGTTCGCCGGCCACGCCCAACCCCACTCGGCGGCCACCCAGTCCTGCTCGTGGCGGGACTTGCGCCGGGCCGCCTGGTTCACGCCGTCGGCGTACACCCCGGTGTAGATCCAGCAGCCGATGGCGGTGGAGCCGTCCGCGCGGGCCTCCGCGAAGCTGGACAGCGGACGGCCGGTCGCCACGTCGTACCCGTTGATCTCGCGAAGCACCGCTTCGGCGCTCGGCTCCGCGTGCGGACCGTGCGTGGGGTAGTCCCAGGTGAGGTCGAGCAGCGCCCGGTCGCGCGGCAGCTGCGAGTCGGCCAGCTTCTCCCGCAATTTGCGGCCCAGGTGATAGAAGAACCACAGCTCGGAGCGGGCGTCACCTGGCGGCTCGACGGCCTTCTCCCGCCACTGCAACAACCGCTGCGTCTGGGTGAACGTGCCCTCCTTCTCCACGTGCGACGCGGCGGGCAGGAAGAACACCTCGGTGCGGCACTCCTCCGGCACGATCTCCCCGGTGGCGACCTCGGGGCCGTTCTGCCAGAACGTCGCGCTCTCGATCATGAACAGGTCCCGGACCACCAACCAGTCGAGGTTGGCCATGCCCAGACGCTGCGCCCGGCCGTGCGCCGACCCGACCGCCGGGTTCTGCCCGAGCAGGAAGTAGCCCTTGATCTTGCCGTCGATCATGTTCAGCACCTGCTGATAGGTGCCGTGGTCACCGGTCAGGCGGGGCAGATAGCCGTAGCAGTAGTCGTTCTCCGGTGTCGCCGCGTCACCCCAGTAAGCCTTCAGCAGGCTGGCGGCGAACGATCCGGCGTTACCCCAGAAACCCTTCTGGCCGGGGTGGCGGATGCTGTCCACCCACTCGTCGAAGGTCGGGTGGTCGGCGTGGTGCGGCATCGGCAGGTAACCCGGCAGCAGGTTGAACAGCGTCGGGATGTCCGTGGAGCCCTGGATGCTGGCATGACCGCGCAGCGCCATGACCCCACCACCCGGACGACCCATGTTGCCGAGCAGCAGCTGGATGATCGCGCCGGTGCGGATGTACTGCACGCCGACGCTGTGCTGCGTCCAGCCCACCGAGTAGATCAGCATCCCCGTGCGTTCCCGGCCGGAGTTTCGCGTCCACGCCTCAGCCAGTTCGAGGAACTTGTCCTGTGGAATGCCACAGACCCGCTCGACCATCTCCGGGGTGTAGCGGGCGAAGTGTCGCTTGAGGATCTGGTAGACGCAGCGCGGGTGCTGCAACGTCTCGTCCCGCGGGGTGTCCCCGTCGACCTGCGCGCCGTGCGACTCGTGCTCCATCCCGGACGCGCTGTCGCGCTCCTTGGCCGTGTGCCCACTGCCGGAGGAGCCCTCGTTGCCCTCGTACTGCCAGCTGTCCTGCACGTAGGTGTTGGTCTCCGGATCGAACCCGGAGAAGAACCCATCGCCGTCCTCGGTGTCGCTGAACTCCTCGCTCACGATCGTCGCCGCGTTGGTGTACGACAGCACGTACTCCCGGAAGTCCAGCTCGTTGTCGAGGATGTAGCGCACCACCCCGCCGAGCAGCGCGATGTCGGTGCCCGCCCGGATCGGCAGGTACGAGTCAGCCAGCGCGCTGGTACGGGTGAACCGTGGATCGACGTGGAAGACCTTCGCACCCTTGCGCTTGGCCTCCATCACCCACTGGAAACCCACCGGGTGTGCCTCGGCCATGTTCGAACCCTGGATGACGATCACGTCAGCGTTGGCGATGTCCTGCTGGAAATCCGTCGCACCGCCACGACCGAAGCTGGCCCCCAGACCGGGGACGGTGGCGGAGTGTCAAATACGGGCCTGGTTCTCGATCTGAAGGGCCCCCATCGCGGTGAACAACTTCTTGATGAGGTAGTTCTCCTCGTTGTCCAGCGTCGCCCCACCCAGACTGGAGAAACCCAGCGTCCGGTTGAGCGGCCGGCCCTGCGTGTCGACGTCCTCCCAGGTCTGCTCACGAGCCGCGAGCATCCGGTCGGCGATCATGTCGAGCGCGGTATCGAGCTCCAGATCCTCCCACTGCGTCGAGTACGGCCGGCGATAGCGGACCGTGGTCTGCCGCAACGGACTGGTGACCAGGCTCTTGCTGGCCGCGCCCTTCGGGCAGAGCCGACCCCGCGAGATCGGGCTGTCCGGATCGCCCTCGATCTGAGTGACCTGCCCGTCCTTCACGAACACCCGCTGGCCGCAACCGACGGCGCAGTACGGGCAGACGGACCGGGCCATCGAATCGGCGGTATCGGTGCGGGCGGTGAGCGCGCGGGACCCGTCGGACTTCGCCGCGGCACCCCGGCCCAGCGGGTCGGTGCCGGTGAGCTGACGGTAGACCGGCCAACCCTCGATAAAGGTTCGTAAACCCAACCCCGACACCCCCTCCCACGCGAGCGACCCTCTGAAGATAGGGCAACTGAGACAGGTTCGCGAACCGAGGGACTGACCCCGGCCACCGGTGTGGCGGTCCTCGCGGCGAGGAAGCAAGACAGCGCCGCCCCCGGTTGGTGAGCCGGGGGCGGCGCTGGTGTCGGTGTGCAGGTCGCCTCTCGGCGAGTGGCACGACGCGGCTCCAGCCGAACGGTATTCCGCGAGGGCGATATTAGGTGAGGCCCGGGGACACTGAGTCACACCGACACCCTCCACAACCAACCCGCACCCTGCGTTGTTCCCGCGCCCCGCCGAGTCGTCCCGCCACCGGACTCCATCGCTGCACCGCCGGTCGCCAAACGGCCACAACACCCACCATCCTGCCGCGCGCTTCGGCCACAACCCACGAGATCTTGGACAGTTTCCGTCCTGTGGGCGGGCTCAACCGGTGGTTGCAACACTGAGGAGCTGGGTCATCTTCTCACCGGGGGTGGCCCAGCCCA